>NZ_CAUQCL010000004.1:0-166934 GCF_963516875.1 uncultured Granulicatella sp.
CTAAACTTGAATTCTTCTCACCAGGTGCTAACCCATCTAACAAAGCTAAAGGTGGTTGGTTAGATAACTTGAAATCATTATCAAGCTTAGACTTCAGTTATGCAGCTGACGGTATCTCATTAACAACTCAAGTTTCACCACGTGCTTTAGGTAAATCTCGTGATGAACAAGTAGACAACTTAGTTGCAATCTTAGATGGATACTTCGAAAGCGGCGGTCAACACGTTAACTTAAACGTAATGGACTTAAACGACGTTAAAGATAAAATCTTATCTGGTGAAGACGTAATCGTACGTATCTCTGGATACTGTGTAAACACTAAATACTTAACTCCAGAACAAAAAGCTGAGTTAACTCAACGTGTATTCCACGAAATCTTATCTATGGACGATGCATTAGCATAAAAATAGAAATTACACCACCTGGCCAATGGCTAGGTGGTTTTTTGTGTAATATAGAGGAAAAGTATTGGTTAAAAGAAAGTAGAAGAAAATTGTAATTTTTGAAATTGAACAATAATTTTGATATTGTATAAATGTAAATTAATTGTTAAATACTAGAATGATTTATCTTGAGAATATCTTGAGATTATTATTATTAAACACATTAGAAATGTTGATATAAAAGGATTTTTAATAATAATTTATCTTGAGAATATCTTGAGAATATCTTGAAAACATCTTGAGAATAAGGAGGCTTAGATATGAATATAAATATTCCAGAGGGTGTATCTGTTGAATATAAATCGGCTCAAGAAGGATTACCAAAGTCTTTTTGGGAAACGTATTCTGCATTTGCGAATACAAATGGAGGAGTAATAATACTAGGATTTGATGAACGAAATGATAATAATCCTGTGATAGGAGTTAAGAACCCACAGAAAATGTATAATCAGCTTCTAAATGAAGTTAGTAACCCTCAACGAGTTAGTTTTAATCTTTTAACAGATGAAGATGTCTTGATTAACCCTATTAAAGGTAGTGATAACAGTCTAATAATTGTCAATGTTAGAGAAGCACCATATTCTGCTAAGCCAGTATATATTGGACAAGATATTAGAAAGACGTATATAAGATTAGGTGAAGGAGATAAAGTTGCGACACAACAACAATTAAAATATTTATTGGCTAGTTCCCAAGAAGACTTAGATAGCCAAATATTACCTAATTTTGATATAGACGATATTAATTTAGAAACAGTGGAACGTTACCGCCAATTACTTTTAGTACAAGATAAAAAGTATAAAGACCTTTCTGTAGTGGAATTATTAAAATCAGTTGGTGCATTTAAGAAAGATCGTAATGGAGATGGAACATTTAAATTGACAACTGGAGGATTATTATTTTTTGGAAAATATAATTCAATTACTGATAGATTTCCTCAGTTTCAATTAGATTATTTTGAAAAAGATAGTACTTTAAACTCGAGATGGGTTGATAGAGTTTCAACAGGAGATTTAAGTTATTCAGAACTTAATTTGTTTGATTTCTTATTAATTGTAAGAGATAAATTAGCAGCAACAGTTAAAGATTCTTTTTCTTTAGATGAAAATACACAAACTAGAATTCCTTTTAAAAAAGACTTAGAGGAATCTTTACGTGAAGCATTAGTTAATTCATTGATGCATGCATATTATGATGGTGAAACTTCAGTAAAAATTACAGCATTTCCAGATTACTATGAGTTTAAAAATCCTGGGAATATGCGAGTATCTATTGATGAATTTATCAGAGGAAATAATTCGATTACACGAAATCCAACTATTGCAACATTATTAAGGAAAATAGGTTTTTCTGAGAAAGCAGGGAGTGGCGGACAAAAAATTTTTGATGTTGCTGCGAAGCATAAATTAATGTTACCAGATATATATAATCCTATGGATTCAACCACTATCGTTATTTGGAAGGTAGATTTTAAACATAATATTAATAAACTACCAGAACCAGATAGAAGTATTTTAACTTATATATTTGAAAATGGGTCAATAAGGAGAAAAGAAATTGAAAATGATTTAAAATTAGCAGGGCAAGAGTATTCGTACAGAAAAGCTTTAGAAAGATTAATAGAAGGGAACTATATTAGAAGACAAGGTAATGGTCCAGGAACTAAATATGTTCTGAAAAAAAGTTCACAAGAACATTATTATTTAATGAAACAAATAATGAGAGAAATAGAAGAAAATTTTAAATTATAGTGTTAAAGAAAAATATTTATTAATAGAGTAATATTCTATAGGAGATATTTTTATACTAGATTATCCTATTGACAAGGTTATACAAATTGTGTAGAATACAACAAATATCAAAAGTAGGTGGATGGAATGAGAGAATGGTATAGAGAGCTACGTGAAGATTATGAAGTAAGTCGTTCATATCATGAAGGATTTTGTGAATGGTATATTAAGAGAAAAGCACCAGATAGTGTTAAATTCATTTTGTCTCATGCCATCCTTTTATTCTCAATCTATTTATGGACAAATTTTGTACTTTGTATGATTTTAATCGGTATTGGATCAGTAGCATGTATAGTGTTAGAATTATATGAATGGATTCGAGATATCAGAATTACTTATCAAAAGAAAAAATTGAAAACCAATTAAAAAAGGCTGGAGGATAACTCCAACCTTTTTTTATTTATTAACTTATTTTACTTCTACACGATCTAACCATGAAGTAGCTGTTTCGTCTAACACAACATTTAAGTCTTCAATATTTTGACGACCAGTTGATGCTAACCATTCACGACCTTTTTCGTCTCCTTCAGTTGCATAAACTGCTACTGAATCTTTCCAAGTAGCACGTCCACATAATACTCCATTGAATTTAGAACCTGCTTCTTGAGCGAAACGTAATGTTTCTTGGAATAATGATGCAGATACACCAGCACTTAAGAAGATAAATGGTAAGTGTGTAATTTCTGATTGTTCTTTGAAGTATGCTAAAGCTTCTTGACGAGTATAAACTGGTTCAACGCCTTCAGCTGTAAAGCCTTCTACGAAGTTCATATTTACAGGAACTTCCACTTTTAATACGTCTACTTGATAACGAGGGTCAGAGAATACTTTCATTGCATCATTTACTTTATGAGGTTTTAAGCTTGCATAGTGAGCAGATTTTACATCTTCATCACTTGCATCATAAGAAACGATTTCTAAGAAGAAAGGAATATCTTCTGCAGTACATTCACTACCAACACGTTCTACCCATGCGTGTTTGATATCATTGATAGCTGGATCTTCATCAATATCGTAGTATAGTAATACTTTTACAGCATCTGCTCCGATTTCTTTAATACGTTTAGCTGACCAGATTGGTAATAAGTCAGGTAAGCGTCCAATTTCAGTAGCGTCGTATCCTGTTTTTTCATATGAAATTAATAATCCACAGTCTGCATTTCTTTTTTCTGCAGCAGGTAATCCATATTCTGGGTCCAATAAGATTGAGCTTGAATATTTTGTTAATTCTTCAGAAATTAATTCTTTAAAATGAATAATCCCTTCATCACCTGTTTGATCTGGATTTCCAGCAGCAATCATTTTTTTAAGAGAACCACGTTGGTCGATGGCTAATGCGCCAATGACATGATTTTCATTTGATAAACGACGTAGATGTTCGTATTTTCCTTTTGTAATTGTTAGTTTTGACATATTTAACACTCCTAATCATTTTATTGCAAGGGTTTCTCACGCCTTATATTCTCTGTCTAACTTTTTTTTATTTTTCAAAATAAGCTTTACCGTCTAAATAAGTGGCTTGTAATTGTAAGTCGTCATCTAATACGATAAAGTCAGCTGCATATCCTGGATTTAGATGTCCGCAAACATCGTCAATTCCAACGGATTTTGCAGGAACTAAGCTTGCCATTAATAGAGCTTCGTGAGGAGTTGCGATTCCCCATTTTACAACATTTTGAACACCTTGGATTAGTTCTAAGATACTACCAGCTAGGCTGCCATTATGTTTAAGACGAGCTGTTCCGTCTTTTACAATAACGTCAAATTCTCCTAAAGTAGATTCGCATTCTCCTAATCCACCAGCACGCATACAGTCTGTAATAAGAGCTGTACGATGACGTCCACAACAATTCATCACAATATCCGCAGCAACTGGATGAACATGATGACCATCACAAATTAATTCATCGAATACATTGTATGCATTTGGAAGTGTTAGTGCTGCACCTACAACACCTGGTTCACGGTGATGAAGTCCACGCATACCGTTATAAGTATGAACAAAAATATTTGCACCTGCTTCAACTGCATTTTTACAATCTTCGTATGTTGCATCTGTATGAGCTAAAGCTACGTAAATATCTTCTTTTACAGCGTGTTTGATAAAGTCTACTGCACCATCACGCTCAGGAGCGATGGCAATTTTTTTCACCCAACCGCTTGCTTTTTGTTGCCATTCGTCTAAAATTTCTGTTTTTGGATCTCCCATATATTTAGGGTTTTGAGCCCCTTTATGAATTTCACTGAAGAAAGGTCCTTCTAAGAAAATCCCTCTGATTTTAGCACCAGGAATAGATGAAGCATTATCCCCGATTGTTTGACAAACATCATTTAGTAACTCTCTAGAAGCTGTTAGAGTAGTTGGTAAGTAAGAAGTAACTCCGCAACTAGGTAAACCAGCAGAAATAGTTTTTAAGCCTTCTACATCATTATCCATGACATCTGCACCTTTATATCCATGAATATGTGTATCCACAAGACCTGGGGCAATGCTATAGGCAGAATAGTCTATAATAGAACCATCTGTTGGTCTTTCTTCTTGAAACTCCCCAAACACCCCTGATTCTAAAATTGGTAAATATCCAGGCCCTTTCACTTCAGTTTCAAAATAAAATTGTTTTGCATAAATATAAGTAGTCATAATATCCCTCCTTTAAATCTTTTTTATAATATATTTATGAACGAATTAAACATTTAATAGGTGAATTGTTACCCCTTTTACAACACGGTTTACTGTTCCACTTGGAGATGGTGTGTCAGGCTTATTCCCAACTTTAACAGAAGATAATAGTCCGATTGTTTGTCCGAAGATAGCATATGGTAGTGCTAAATAAGCATCTGGAACTGAAGAGAATTCTTCTGCAAAATTAAAGCTTGTTCCTTCATATTGACCTTCAACAGATACTCCTACTGCACAAACTAATGGAGCAATACTGTCCCCATTCATTTCTTCTAAAATATCTAAGTCATATTGACGTGTATAAGTATCATTTGAAACAAAGACAAATGCTAGAGAACGAGCATCTACGAATGATTTAGGACCGTGACGGAATCCCATAGAAGAATCATAGATTGTAGCAATTTTACCAGCTGTTAATTCTAGAATTTTTAATTGTACTTCACGTGCTAGACCTGCTAATGGACCAGAACCAAGATAAATGACACGATTATAGTCTAAGTCTACAAATTGTTGTAAGACATGTTCACGTTCTAACACACTTTCTCCCATTTGACGAATAGCTGTTACAAATGCAGCTTTTTCTTCAAGTGAATGTC
The DNA here is from genome assembly GCF_963516875.1 of uncultured Granulicatella sp. Taxonomy (GTDB): domain Bacteria; phylum Bacillota; class Bacilli; order Lactobacillales; family Aerococcaceae; genus Granulicatella. The sequence continues at coordinate 5,510 of NZ_CAUQCL010000004.1, forward strand.
CTTCATCGAAAATTAATAAAGCTGTTAATGTCATACAAGTGAAGCTACCAGTCATTGCAAAACCAGCATCATTTGAGCGAGCGGGCATCATTAATAATAAGTTACGGTCATCGCCAGGTGCTGCTAGAGCTAATTTTCCTTCTGGAGCACAAGTAATTGTAATTTGATAGAAGTCTTTTACAATTTGTTGTCCTAATTGAACGCTGGCTAAACTTTCTGGAGAATTTCCGCTACGTGCAAATGATACTAAAATAGTAGGGATTTCTGCTTTGAAATAATCTAGAGGATTACTTACTAAGTTAGTAGTTCCTACAGATTGGAATTCAAAACGATCTTCACGTCCATGACGTTTTAAATAAGGTAAAATTGTATCTCCTACATATTGAGATGTACCTGCACCGGTAAAAATAACACGATAGTGATCATGTGGTAATGACTCTAAGAATGCTTGAATACGGTTTAAGTTTTCTGAATAATAATCAAATGCTTCCTGCCATAATTCTGGTTGTTGGCGAATCTCACGAGTTGTGATTTCTGCTGTTAGTGCTTCTAGTTGTTCTTTTGAAAATTGAAACATTTCAAAACCTCCCATTTTTGATTTATTTATGTGAATTTCTATGGTAACGAACTTTATAGAAGAATTGGTCACTTCTTGCAACACTGATTGTAAATTCGATGACATGATTTTCGCTATTTACACTAATTCTTTTTAAGCGTAGACAAGCAGCATGCATCGGTGTTTCCAAGATAGGGGCCTCATCTTTTGTAAGAATACTCGCTGAAAATTCCTCATCTGCATAAATGATTTTTTGTTGAAAATCATCTGAGAAAACTTCATACAAGGAACGATTTTGTAATTGTTCTTGTGTGAGATTAGGGAATAGTCTAGCGGGTAAGAAGGTAGTTTCCTTCATCATTGGTACGCCATCTGCAAAACGAATTCGTTTGAGTCGATAAATATATTCGCCAGTTTCAATTCCTAATTGCTGAGCAATATAGCTATCGGCTTTATAGTAATGAAATGCAGTAATAATGGTTGAAGGAGTTCTGCCTAATTCTTTCATTTGTTCCGTAAAACTATAGCCTTCTAGTAAATTTTGACGTTCTTTCCATTGGCTAGAAATAAAAGTGCCTTTTCCATGGCGTTTGTAAATATAGCCTAAAGTTTCTAATTCTTTTAAGGCTGTACGGACAGTAGTACGACTGACGCCATATTCTTTACAAATTTCTCGCTCGGACAACATTTTTTGGTGTACTTGTCCATGTGTCGTAATATATTCGATAAGATCTAAACTTAATTTAGAATAAAGTGGCACTTGTTCTGTTTCTACCATTGGATTTCCCTCCTTTCTAAAACATTAACGTCTACTGGTCATTACCAGTTATTATTATTTTAAGTTTAAAAAACTCATAAGTCAAGAATTCTATCCAAAAAACTATTTAAGAAATAGCTTGAAAGAGAGTTATATAGAAAAAAGTGATGAGTGGTTCGTATTATTTTGAATAGGAGAAGATGATGCAAAACTTGACGAGCTTCCTAGAAAAAAAGTACAATAAAGGGTACAAAAGAGAGGGGTATCATTGTGGATAAAGTGTTCAATTATAAAAGTTGTTTCGATATTATCGGTCCTATTATGATTGGACCATCAAGTTCTCATACGGCAGGAGCGCTTGCGATTGGAAAATGTGCTAGACAATTGTTTGGAGGAACTCCTACGAGTGTTCAATGTATTTATTACGAATCATTTGCTCAGACTCATAAAGGGCATGGTACAGACTTTGCGATTATTAGTGGGGTTCTAGGATTTGAAACGGATGACGAACGTGTTCCACAAGCAGTAGAAATAGCTACGGAACAAGGCGTTTCTATTGAATTTATTGAAAGAGATGATCCAAGCCCAGTAGCTCATGCGAATACAGCTGATTTAACGTTGATGTCTGCCACAAGACGAATCCGTTTAATTGGGACTTCTATTGGTGGAGGAACTGTAGAAATCAAATATGTGGAAGTAGATGGATTCATCTCTAATCTTTCAGGACCACTACCAATTATTTTAGAAATTCTTCCAATTGAAGAAGATTCAATAGTGGAACCTCTATTAGAAGAATTTGGTGTTTCGATTGGAAAACAAAATGAATTAAAGGAAGGTTCATCTCGTTTTATTAAATATGAGTTGAATGGATTAATTTCCCCAAGCCTTCAAGAAAAATTACAATTGATTCAACAAGAAAAAACAATCTATGTCTTTACATAAAATAAGAAAGGAATTTCGTGATGTTTGTTAGCATACAGGAATTAGTCGCATTAGCAACTAGCCAAAATAAATCTATTTCTGAAGTGATGATTGAACAAGAAATGGAAATGACCCAACAAAGTCGAGAATTTATTTGGGCGAAGATGGAAAAAAATCTTCAAACGATGAAAAATGCGGTAGAAAGAAGTGTACAGGGTCAAGGTGTATTCTCTCCAACAGGACTAACCGGTGGCGATGCTGTAAAAATGAAAAAATATCGCGAAAAGGGAAAAACTTTATCCGGAGATAATATTTTAGCAGGAGTGCAGTACGCTCTAGGAACAAATGAAGTGAATGCAGCAATGGGAATTGTGTGTGCGACACCAACTGCGGGAGCAAGTGGGACATTACCAGGCGTTATATTTTCCATTGCAGATAGCATGGACTTAACTCAAGAACAGCAAGTGAGATTCTTATTCACTGCTTCAGCATTCGGAATGGTTGTAGCTAATAATGCGATGATTTCGGGTGCTATGGGTGGTTGCCAAGCAGAAGTGGGAAGTGCTAGTGCGATGTCTGCAGCTGCAGCTGTTGAAGCTGCTGGAGGGACGCCGCAACAATGTTCAGAAGCTTTTTCGATTGCATTAGGGAATTTGCTAGGCTTAGTGTGTGACCCTGTTGCCGGCTTAGTAGAAGTCCCATGTGTGAAGAGAAATGCGATTGGAGCAGGAAATGCATTGATTGCGGCTGATATGGCGTTAGCAGGAATTACAAATGTCATTCCAGCAGATGAAACGATTGAGGCAATGCGTTCTATCGCAAGAAGAATGCCAAGTGAATTAAGAGAAACAGGACTAGGTGGAACAGCGGGGACTCGAACAGGACTAGCGATAAAAATGAAAATTTTTGGACAAGATGTTTCGTTAGAAAAAGAGGAGGAATAACGATGGCAAAAGAAGTCGCAACATTTGCAGGAGGATGCTTCTGGTGTATGATTAAACCATTTGATACACAACCAGGAATTGAATCTGTCATTGCAGGTTATACAGGGGGACATAAGGAAAATCCTACTTATAAAGAAGTTTGTTCAGGAACAACAGGACATACAGAAGCGGTACAAATTACCTTTGATCCAGAAATCTTCTCTTATGAACAATTAGTGGAAGTCTATTGGCAACAAACAGACCCAACTGATGCAATGGGACAATTTGTAGATAGAGGCGATTCTTATCGACCAGTGATTTTTTATCACTCTCCAGAACAAAAAGCAATTGCAGAAGCTTCGAAAAAAGCTTTACAAGACAGTGGACGTTTTAAAAAAGATATTGTTACAAAAATCGAACCAGTGAGTACATTTTATCCAGCTGAAGAGTATCACCAAGATTTTTATAAGAAAAATCCAGACCATTACTACCGTTACCGTGGTATGTCTGGACGTGATACGTTTATTGAAGAGAGTTGGAGATAGGATTTCAGCTGAAGTTATTTAAAGAATTGAATCATAAAAATGTGGACAACCCGTTTTACTTTTTAGGAAGTAGGCGGGTTGTTTTTTTGCAGAAATATAGAAATAATCTTAATTAATAAAGAAAATGTATTATTTTTATGGGAACAAATGTTGTTGACAAGTAGGGTTAAGGGGATAAAAATAGAAATACTTCCACATTAATATGGAAGTATATTGACTAAAAAATGGTAATTACTTACTTTATACTAATAGTAAGTAAACGGTACCAATAAATTCAATGAAAGATTGAGTTAGGGGTGAAGGATGAATAAAAGGCAAGTTCTATTATTAGAGTATCTAATGAAAAATATAGAGTATTTATCAGCAAATCAATTAGCTGATAGGTATAAGGTATCGACTAAAACCGTTTATCAGGATATTGATAAAATTAATGGCTTTTTAAAGGAGAATTTAATAGAAACAGAAGTAATAAAAATTCCAAGAAAAGGAATTAAATTATTATCACAATTGGAAAATAAAAAGATTCATACGAAAATAATAAAACTGAATGGAGAAATGAAAGAATCATTTTCTCCTGAATATCGTGAAAAAGAGTTAATAAGGAAAATATTTGTTGCTCATGAAAAAGTAGACCTATATGAATTTTCAGATGAAATGTTTGTAACTGACTCTACGATTCATAGACTAATTGATAAATTAAATAGTATATTTGTTTCTTTTGACGTGAAGTTAAAAATAAAAAGAGATGAGATAATTCTAAAAGGAAATGAAAGAAATATACGTAAAGCTCTTGAAATATTCATTGTGAAATCTGTATTAAATGGTAGGGAGCGCTTAAAAAATTTGGAATTATTTTTTTCGAAAGAAGATATAAATAATTGCCAAAAATCAATTATTAAACTATCGGAAAAGTATCAATTTCATTTTACAGATGAATACTTATATTCATTATTACTGGATTGTTTAATTTTTAAAAAGCGAAATGAGGCTAATGAAAATTTAACTAATAGATTAAGTAACTTAGTTAATGATGTAAACCATTTAGAAGTATATTTCTTCGCTGGAGAATTGCTAGAGACTATTTTAGATTTTCCTCTTGAAAAAATTTCTCCATATGAAATTGAAGCAATGGCATATAATTTATTAGCTTTTGGTTTCAATATCCAGTCTGTTGAATATATGAAAAATGTTAACGAACAAGTAAAAGCATTGATAAAAAAGGTTTCTAATTTATTAAGCTTAAATCTTACAACAGACGAGCATTTACAGATGATGCTTAGTACTCATATTTCAAAAATGATTATCAGATTACGCAATCAAAATTATATTTCGAACCCTGCATTGGAAGAAATAAAAAAACAATATTCTAGTCTATTTAATGTTATTTGGTTATCTATAAGAACGTTATCTCAGTATTACGAACTAAGTATACCGAATGAAGAGTTAGCTTTTATTGTTATTCATTTTCAGGTTGCCATTGAAAAAATAATGAAACCATTGAATATTGTCGTGATTTGTCAAAATGGAATTGCAACTTCTGAATTAATCATGAATAAGCTACGTAGAATTTTTTCTAGTAATGAAAAATTAACAACTATTAGTTTAAGAGATTTAGATTTCTATGACTTAAAAAATATTGATTTAGTAATTTCTACTATTGGACTACCAGAACTAAATATACCTGTTATAGAAGTTAGTCCTATTATTACAAAAGAAGAGTTAAGAATGATTCAACAGTTTTATGCTGAACAAAGTACAGATAATTATAGGATGATGAAAACATCTTTAGATGGAAGAGAATTTAATGTAGCATCTTTGAATACATTATTAAAAGAACCGAATTTAATTAAGGTAAATGTAAAAAATAAACAGGAATGTATAGAGAGACTAATACTCGAATGCAATGTTGGAAATCAAACTAAAGAATTTAGAGAGTCTATCATTCAAAGAGAGTTGTTAGGAAGTACAAGTGTTTATACAGGGATAGCTTTACCACACTGTGATCCTAAAGTTGTTAAGCAATCTGAACTGATTTTAATGAGTTTAGATAAACCTATTGAATGGGGAAAAAATTTAGTCAGTCTAGTGTTATTAATAGCAATTGCAGAACAGGATATTTCAGTGTTTAAAGATAGTCTAATAGCCTTATATTCTGTAATAGAAAATCAAAACTTGATGTCGGAATTAATGTTGATGTCAGATGGAGAAAAAATTAAAAGTAAAATACTTGAGGAGGTGAGTCAAAATGCTAGATAAAGAAATTTTTGAAATTAATGTTAAAAATATTAGTTCCAAAGAAGAAGCATTGACTTATTTGTCAGATAAACTGATTGAAAAGGGAATTGTAAAAGAATCGTATAAGGAAGCTATTTTAAATAGAGAAAAAGTATTTCCAACAGGACTACAGTTTGAAAAATATGGAATTGCTATTCCGCATACAGATGTAGAACATGTTAATAAGGAACAAATAGCAGTAATGACGTTAGAAAATCCAGTTTCATTTTATCAAATGGGTACAAACGATGTGGAAGTTTCTGTAAAAGTAATTTTTATGCTTGCTTTGAAAGAGGCTCATAGTCAATTAACGATTTTACAACAATTAATAGAAATTCTTCAGGATAAAGAAATCATGGAGAGATTAATGAATATGGATGAATATACAACATCCAAAAAAGTAAAAGATTTGTTAGCAATCAAAAATATAAAATAATAAAGGAATAAGTTTAGTAAAAAAGAAAGGAGGAAAATTTACTAAACAAACAGAATCAGACTGTTTAAACTGAATATTTAAATTTTTAGGAGGAAAAAATTATGTTGGCATTATTTCAAAAATTTATCGATTTAGGCGCAATAGTAGTATTACCAATTTTAATATTTATTTTTGGTATGATTTTAGGAACTAAACCTAAAAAAGCATTTGTATCAGGTGTAATTGTTGGGGTTGGTTTTGTTGGATTGAATATGGTAGTTGATTTATTAGGAGGTAGCTTAGGACCTGCAGCTCAAGCAATGGTTGAAAGATTTGGATTACATTTAACAACAATTGATGTTGGTTGGCCTGCAGCAGCAGCAATTTCTTATGGAACATTGTTAGGTAGTTTAGCTATTCCCATTGGTATTGGAATTAATGTTTTATTACTATTCTTAGGATTAACAAAAACATTAATGGTAGATATGTGGAATTTCTGGCATGCAGCTTTTGTAGCATCTTTAGTATATGCACTTACTCAAGATTTTACATTAGGATTATATGCAACAATTGTATATTTAGTAATGATTTATTTATTAGCAGATATTATTGCTCCAGCTATTAAAAAATTCTATGGATTCCCTAATATTACATTCCCACATGGAACATCAGCACCTGGATTTTTAGTAGCTATTCCATTAAATTGGGTGTTTGATAGAATTCCTGGATTTAATAAAATTGAAGCAAATCCAGAAAGTATCCAAAAGAAATTTGGTATTTTTGGTGAAAGTACAGTATTAGGTCTTGTAATTGGTATTGTTATGGGATTATTAGCAGGTTACGATCCAAAAGGTGTTTTACAATTAGGTGTTAAGATGTCAGCTGTTATGGTCATTATGCCTCGTATGGTATCACTTTTAATGGAAGGTCTTACTCCAATTTCTGAGGCTGCAAATGAATTTGTTCAAAAACGCTTCCCTGGCCGTGAAGTAAATATTGGTATGGACTCTGCTTTATCAGTTGGACATCCAGCAGTATTATCAAGTTCATTAATTTTAGTTCCAATTACAATTTTATTAGCAGTAATTTTACCAGGAAACCAAACATTACCATTTGGTGACTTAGCTACAATTCCATTTGTAGTATGTTTAATGGCAGCTGTATTTAGAGGAAATATTGTTCGTACAGTTGTTGGGGGAACAATTTATATTGCAAGTATTTTCTACATTACTTCATGGGTAGCTCCATTAGTAACAAAAGCAGCACAAGCAGCAAACTTTGATTTAGGTGGAAATACAAGTATTACCGCTTTAGCAGAAGGTGGATTATGGCCAACATGGTTGTTTGTGTTTGCAGGAAAAACTGCACCTTGGGTAATTCTGTCAGTAGTTCTAGTAGCTTCATTAGCAGGATTATATTATGTAAATAAAGTTCGTGCAGAGAAATAGGAGAATAAGATTATGAAAAAATTATTAATTATGTGTGGTTCTGGAATTGCAACATCAACAGTTGTTGCTGGAAAAGTAAAACAATGGTTAGCTGATAATAATTATTCAGATAAAGTTCAAGTTTTTCAATCCAAAGTTTCAGAAGAAGTTAATCGTATTGATGAATATGATATTGTAATTTCTACAACAGTTGTACCTGATTCAATTAAAGATAAAGTGATTATGGGGTTACCTTTATTGACAGGTATGGGAATTGATGCTTTATGGACTGAATTGAAAGCAGCGTTGGAGGCTTAGTAAATGAAAGCATATATGAGAGATGTATTAGGGAAAGCAAAACAACGTAATTTTGCAATTCCAGCAACAAACTTTATTGATTGGAATTCTGCCAAAGCGTATGTAGAAATGAGCGAAGAATTGAATCTTCCAATAATTTTAGCATTTGCACAGGTACATTCTCCTTATTTAAGTTTAGAAGAGTCTGCTAGTATTGGAAAATATTTTCAGGAAAAAGCAAAAACTCCTGTTGTGTTACATCTAGATCATGGACAAGATTTAGCATTTATAAAGAGAGCAATTCAATTAGGATTTAATTCCGTAATGATTGATGCATCTTTAGATTCTTTTGAAGAAAATGTTAGAAAAACAAAAGAGGTTGTTGAAGTTGCCCATGAATTTGGAGTTGATGTTGAAGCAGAAATTGGTTTTGTTGGAGCAAATGGGAATGTATCGAATGACGAAATAAAATCTATTTATACAAATGTAGAAGATGCTGAAAAATTTGTTCAAGAAACTAATGTTGATTCTTTAGCAGTTTCAATAGGGACTTCTCATGGCTTGTATAGAGGTATTCCAAAAATTAATTTCCAACGATTATCTGAGTTACGGAATGTATTAAATATTCCATTAGTTTTACATGGCGGTTCAGGTTCAGGAGATGATAATTTGAACCGTTGTGCACGAGAAGGAATTTCAAAAATTAATATTTATAGTGATTTTATGGATGCTGGTGCAAAATCGGTTTCTGAAAAGTCATTTACAAACTATATTGATGTATTAAAAGCTTCAAGAGAAGGTATGAAAACTACTTTAAAACATTATTATCATGTGTTTGAGACTAAATAGAAGGAGAAAACAAATGGAAACTATTAAAGATAAATTTTTCATTTTTAATCCGAAGTCATATTTATTTGGAAATGAATTATTAGAATTAGCAAAAGAAGCTGATCGATTAGCTGAACAGTATCCAGAAATTAGTATTTTTGTGACGTGTCCATATGCAGATATTAATAAAGTATCTAGCGAAACGAAACATATTATTGTGACAGCTCAACACTTAGATGGAATTGATTGTGGTAGAGGAATGGGAGCAGTTTTGCCAGCTTCATTATATAACGCTGGAGCAAGAGCTACTTTTTTAAATCATGCTGAACATCCATTAACAACATCTCAAGTAGTCGCTTCTATCAATCAAGCTGAAAAATTGGGACTTATAACGATTTTGTGTGCAGATTCTATTAAAGAAGCACGAATGTTGGCAATGTTAAATCCAACAATTATGTTATGTGAACCTACAGAGTTGATTGGAACAGGACAAACAAGTGATGATTCATATATTTTAGAAACTAATCATCAAGTGAAATCTGTTAATTCAGATATTTTAATGATGCAAGGTGCTGGAATTATGAATGAGAATGATGTCTATCGTACAATTAAGCTTGGTGCAGATGGTACAGGCTGCACAAGTGGAATTGTTAAAGCAAAAGATCCGAAACTAATGTTAAAATTAATGATTGAAGCTATTGACAAAGCTATGAATGAGGAGAAAAAATGACTGTATTTCAAAAAGAATTTAAAGTAGATACAAAAGAAGGTCAAGTATCATATATTGATATTACAAATTCTATACATCAAACTATTACTGAAAGTGGCATTCAATCAGGAATATGTACAGTTATCACAGCACATACAACATGTTCTGTTTTCTTTGAAGAGGATACACATGATAAAGATGAAAATGGTGTAGATTATTTACAATTAGATTTAAATACTATTTTAGAAAAGATTATTCCACCCCATTTAAGTGCGGATAGTTATCATTATCCTGGTGAAAAACATTATCAAGAAGTTGAATCTTGGCCTAACCCTGAAGAATGGTTACCAAATGGAGATAGAAGTGCATTATGGAATGGAGATGCTCATCTAAAAGCCACAATCTTGGGTTCTAGTGAAACTTTAGCTGTTGTAGATGGTAAACTGGCAATCGGAAAAACAGGTTATGTTTATTTTGCAGATTTTGATAAAACTCGAGAAAGAACAAGAAAGTATCGAGTTGTGATTATTGGAGAATAATTAATAGATATAAAACAACCCCCGAGGAATTTCGAAAAATGAAATTCCTCGGGGGTTCTACTTGATATTTTTAAACTCTCTTACTCCCCATCCCAGTGAATTTACTAATAACCGTAAAGACTACTGATCCGATAATAGCGGGTACTAACCATTCGAATCCGAATTGGTGTAATGGTAAGGTGTTGGTCCAAGCTGCTAATGCTGCTAGGAAGTTGCCACCTTGCATTTGAGAAAATAGATGAATCGCTTGAATTCCTCCAATGAAGAAGGCTCCGACAACGGCACCTGTATAAGTCCAGTTATAAACAATGTAGCGGTCAAAAATCGATAAGAAGATTAAGGCGATGACCATTGGGTAAATAGCGCTTAGTACTGGAACTGCTAATTGTAATAAGGCATCCACTCCTAAAAGGGATAGAAGGAATGAAATCACGACTGATACGACAACAATTTTTTTATATTCTAATTTTCCATTTGTTAAGGTTGAAAAATAATGTCCACAAGTTGTAATTAATCCAACAGATGTTGTTAAGCAAGCAAAGGATACGGCAATGCCCATAGCGACTTTACCAAATGAGCCTAATAATTGTTCAATTAAGCTAATTAATAATGCAGGTCGTTGAACGGTTGAATCATAAACTGTACTTACAGTTGCTCCTGCATAAGTTAAGCTGCTGTACACTAATGCTAGTAAAATAAAAGATACAATCCCGACTCCAAACATCATTTGATGTTGTTCTTTTTTTTCTGTATATCCACGTCTAGTTAAGTCTGAAATGACTACGCCTGCCATTAAGGCTGCTCCAAGTGCGTCCATTGTTTGGTAGCCTTCTTTAAAGCTTTGAGAAAATAATCCTGCCGAAGTGGTTGTTTGGAAGCCTGCATTTGGCTGAACGACAGCTGCAATAAATACAAGTAGTAAAATGACTAATAAAATCGGAGTTAAATATTTACCAATTGCGTCAATTACGGTGTGTGAATGAATGGCAATATACAACGTTAATCCGAAAAAGATAAGGGATGTAATCCATTGTGGAGCACTTGGTACAAATGATTGTACAAAAATTTCATGAGTAGTGGCTCCGGTTCTTGGAACGGCAAATAATGGTCCAATTAAGATAATGGAAATCGCTCCAATAATCATAGAAAAATGTTTACTAACTCTTTTTCCTAAGTCTGTTGCTTGTCCACCTAATAGAGCTGTTACAATAACTCCAAGAATTGGTAATAGTGGGTCTGATAATAAAAAGGCGATATTGGCAATTCCCCAATTATTTCCAGAGATAACTCCTAGATAAGGGGGGAAGATTAAATTTCCTGCACCAAAGAAGATGGCAAATAATGCAAATCCACAAATAATAATGTCAGTGAGTTTCTTTCGAGACATAAATTTCCTCCTAGATATATTCTTAAAAAATGATTAAAAAACAATTATAAACAGTGTACCATTTCTTTTTCTATAATGCTAGTGATATGTCGAAAAAGTTCACAAATGTTTTATAGCCTAAAAATAGACCGTGATAATACACGAAAGCTGGCTATCTATGGTACAATAGCTAAGCAGAATGATTGAAAGTGAGGAAATGAAATGAGTTTTAAGATTGGCAATATTCAAATTGACAATCCAGTAGTCGTTGCACCGATGGCGGGGATTAGTAATTCAGCTTTCCGTGTAACGGTAAAAGAATTTGGAGCAGGCTTAGTTGTTTGCGAAATGATTAGTGATAAAGGGATTCAATTTAGAAATGAAAAAACATTAAGTATGTTGCATATTGAACCGAATGAATACCCATTAAGTGTCCAAATTATGGGCGGAAATAAAGATACATTAGTAGAAGCAGCAAAATATGTTGCAGAAAATACAGAAGCAGCGATTATTGATATTAATATGGGATGTCCCGTGAATAAGGTCATTAAAGCTGAAGCGGGTGCGAAATGGTTATTAGATCCAAATAAAGTATATGAAATGGTTGCTGCAGTTGTCGATGCAGTGGACAAACCTGTCACAGTAAAAATGCGTACCGGTTGGGATGATGAACATTTATATGCGGTTGAAAATGCTTTGGCAGCAGAACGAGCAGGTGCGAGCGCTGTTGCGATGCATGGTCGTACTCGTGTGCAAATGTATGATGGAAAAGCTAACTGGGAAATTCTTGGTGAAGTGAAGAAAAACTTAACACGTATTCCACTAATTGGAAATGGAGATGTTCGTTCTCCTCAAGATGCTAAGAAAATGATTGAAATAGCAGGTGTAGATGGTGTCATGATTGGACGAGCTGCCTTAGCAAATCCATGGATGATTAAGCAAACCGTTCATTATTTAGAAACGGGAGAATTATTACCGGAAAATACTGTTCCTGAAAAAATTGAAATTGCTAAAACTCATTTAGATCGTTTAGCTAACTTAAAAGGTGAGTCAGTAGCGACAAAAGAATTCCGTAAATTAGCTGCTTATTACTTAAAAGGAATTCCTCGTGCAACGAAAACAAAAGTTGCGATTAATGAATCTACAACGGTATCTCAAGTGAAAGAAATTTTAGACCAATTTGTCCAAGAACATTTAGAACGTCAAGAAAGACAGTTAGAACGAGGAAAAGGAATAGAGTAAGAATTTATCGAATTTACTATTACCACTAAAAATAGAGATTGTTCTGATTAAGAATAGCTTCTTATATTTTTCTAGTATTGGAGATGAGATATTTTGAAGGAAAAAACAAAGACAAGTGCGATTATATTAGCGTTGTTAGCAGCTGTATTTTATGCTATTAATACACCGTTTTCAAAAATTCTATTGGAAAATATTCCACCAACTTTTTTAGCAGCTTTTCTGTATCTTGGAGCGGGTGTTGGGGTTGGAATGATGTATTTATTTCATATCAAAAAAGAAGATAAATCAGAGAGACTTACAAAACAGGATTTACCTTATACGGTTGGAATGATTCTATTAGATATAGTTGCACCTATATTTTTAATGATAGGAATAAAAATGGGGACAGCATCTAATGCCTCACTCCTCGGTAATTTTGAAATTGTAGCGACTACATTAATAGCGTTACTAATTTTTAAGGAAAAAGTATCAGGAAAACTATGGATTGCAATAGGGTTTATTACATTATCAAGTATTGTTTTGTCATTTGAGGGAATTGGTAGTTTTCAGTTTTCTATAGGCTCTCTTTTCGTTATCTTAGCAACTTGTTGCTGGGGGCTTGAAAATAACTGTACAAGAAAGATATCAGAGAAAAGTACATATCAGATTGTTTTGTTAAAAGGAATTTTTTCCGGGGGAGGCGCATTTGTTATTGCTGTCTTACTTGGTGAAAAGATTCCAGAAATGAAATATATTGTCATGATTATGTTGCTTGGTTATGTTTCATATGGATTAAGTATTTTTCTTTATATACGAGCACAAAGAAATTTAGGTGCAGCTAAGACGAGTGCCTATTATGCAGTAGCACCTTTTGTAGGATCGTTTTTAGCGTTTGCAGTAAATGGAGAAAAACTAGCTGTAGAATATTTTGTGGGACTAGCTTTTATGTTCATTGGAACGGCGTTTGTCGTTTATGATACTATGATAAAAAATCATCTTCATGGGCATATTCATACGATTGTTCATACACATAATGGAGTTACACATACTCATGTGATTATGCATACTCATGAGCATTATCATTTTGGAAATGAAGAGTTCCATCATCATAAACATGAAGATTTTATCAATAGTTATGAACATAAATTGGCTCATGAGAATGGAGTATAGAATTCAGTTTATCAGGTGAAATAGAGACGCAATAGGCGATAGAAAATGAAAAATCTATCGTCTTTTTTATATGTATGTTTAAAAAATGTTGACGCAGATAAAAGAAAAAGACCAGAATGTCAGGAAGGCTTAATAAAGAAAAATAAACATAATCATAAACGCTTTATTTATCTGTCAATAATTGGTACAATAGACTAGAAATACAGTGACTCATGTCACAATAAAGGAGGAAATACAGTGTCTAACGAAGTAGAAGTACAAGAAACACTGAATGATCAATTACAAGTTCGCCGTGAAAAAATGCATCAATTACGTGAAAAAGGAGTAGAGCCTTTTTCAACAGGATTTAAACAAAAACAATCCACTGAAGAAATTCATCAACAATTTGAAGGTGCAACAAAAGAAAGCTTAGCTGAACAAGAAGAAGTAACTGTTCAAATCGCAGGTCGTATTATGACAAAACGTGGAAAAGGAAAAGCAGGTTTTGCGCATATTCAAGATGGTAAAGGTCAAATTCAAATTTATGTTCGTAAAGATGTTGTCGGAGACGAAGCTTATGAATTATTTGATAAAGCTGACTTAGGAGATATCGTTGGTGTTGTAGGAACAGTTATGGTGACAAACACTGGTGAATTATCTGTTAAAGCTATTCAATTTGTTCATTTAACAAAAGCTTTACGTCCACTACCAGATAAATATCATGGATTAACAAATGTGGAACAACAATACCGTCAACGTTACTTAGACTTAATTAGTAACCGTGATAGTATGGATCGTTTTGTAACACGTAGTAAAATTATCCGTGAAATTCGTCATTACTTAGATTCTCGTGATTATTTAGAAGTGGAAACACCAGTATTACACACATTAGCTGGTGGTGCGAATGCTCGTCCATTTATTACTCACCATAATGCTTTAGATATGGAATTATACATGCGTATTGCTCCAGAATTACACTTAAAACGTTTAGTAGTAGGTGGTATGGAACGTGTGTATGAAATCGGTCGTGTATTCCGTAATGAAGGAATCGATACAACTCATAACCCTGAGTTTACATCAATCGAAATCTATACTGCTTACACTGACTATCAAGATGTTATGGACTTAACAGAAGGAATCGTATCAAGTGTTGCGCAAGAAGTTTTAGGTAAAACAAAAGTTCCTTATGGAGAATATGAAGTTGAATTAAAAGCTCCTTGGAAGAGAGTTCATATGGTAGATGCCATTAAAGAAGTAACAGGAGTAGACTTCTGGGTAGAAATGACAGATGAAGAAGCTCGTGCAATTGCTAAAGAAAAAGGTGTGAAAGTTGAAGACTCAATGACTTATGGTCACGTCGTAAATGAGTTCTTCGAAACATTTGTAGAAGAAACATTAATTCAACCAACATTTATTTATGGACATCCAGTAGCAGTGTCTCCACTTGCTCGTAAAAATGATGAAGACCCACGCTTCACAGATCGTTTCGAATGCTTCATTTGTACAAAAGAATATGCAAATGGATTTACAGAGTTAACAGATCCAATCGATCAACGTGAACGTTTCATGAAACAAGTAGAAGAAAAAGAAACAGGTAACGATGAAGCTCATCCATTAGATGAAGATTTCGTACAAGCATTAGAATATGGATTATCTCCAACTGGTGGTGTAGGTATCGGTATTGACCGTTTAGTAATGTTACTAACAAATAGCCAATCAATCCGTAATGTATTACTATTCCCAACAATGAAACATCAAGACTAATAGAAGAGGCATTTCCTAGAAAATCCAAGACGGAGAAACCGTCTTGGATTTTTTCTGTTCTGTGGAAGGTTCTGCCTGTTTCTTTTGTAGATTTTATGGTAAAATGACACCGTATGTATAGAATGAAAGAAGGTGTCAATGGACAAGTGGATGAACAATTTGAAGGAAGAATTCCACCGCAAAATTTAGATGCAGAACAATCTGTTTTAGGAGCGATATTATTAGATCCAGATTCAATTGTATCTGTAATGGAATTTTTAATGCCAGATGATTTTTATCGTGTAAATCATCAAGTCATTTTTAAAGCGATGGTAGAGTTAAATAATGATTCTTCGCCCATTGATATTGTTTCAGTTGCAGAACGTTTAAATCAAAATAAACAATTAGAAAATGCAGGGGGACAATTTTATTTACTAGAATTAGCTGAAAAAGTTCCAACTGCTTCGAATGTAGAATATTATTCTAAAATCGTAAGTGAAAAATCAACTTTACGAAAATTAATTCGAACTTCTACGGATATTGCAACAGATGCATATGGTGAAACAGATGAAGTAGCAGCTGTATTAGATAGAGCTGAGCGAAGTATTTTAGAAGTTTCAGAAAAGAGAAATCGATCAGGGTTTGTAGATATTACAAAAGTTTTGAATGAAGCGTATTTATCTCTTGAAGAGCGTATGAAAAATACAGGAGAAATTACAGGGATTCCAACCGGATATATTGATTTAGACCGAATGACTTCAGGACTTCATTCGGATGAATTAATTATTTTAGCAGCACGTCCATCTGTTGGTAAAACAGCGTTTGTATTAAATATTGCGAAAAATGTTGCGACAAAAACAAATGAAACGGTAGCTATTTTCAGTTTAGAAATGAGTGCAGAATCTCTTGTAAACCGTATGTTATGTTCAGAAGGTAGTATTGATGCAAGTAATATGCGAAATGGTCGTTTAACGGAAGAAGAACTTCGTAGTTATTTTGTAGCATCGGGTACTTTATCGAATGCACCCATTTATATTGATGATACTCCTGGGATTCGTGTGTCAGAAATTCGTGCGAAATGCAGACGATTAAAACAAGAACGAAATAATCTTGGATTAATTGTAATTGATTACTTACAATTAATTGAAGGGAATGGACGAGAAAGTCGTCAACAAGAAGTTTCAGAAATTTCAAGAAATTTAAAGAAACTTGCTAAAGAACTAAGTGTTCCAGTTATTGCTTTATCTCAATTATCACGTGGAGTAGAGCAAAGACAAGATAAACGTCCGGTGATGTCGGATATTCGTGAATCAGGTTCGATTGAGCAAGATGCGGATATTGTAGCATTCTTATATCGAGATGATTATTACCGACAAGAACCAGATGAAGATGGAAATGTTCCACAACAAGAATCGAATAATATTATTGAAGTCATTATAGAAAAGAACCGTAGCGGTCCACGAGGAACCGTAGAATTAATGTTTATAAAAGAATATAATAAATTTACATCGATAGCATCGAAAAGTTTAGAAGCTACAATGCCACCAATGTAAAAAATAAATTAAAGAGGTGCGGATATGTCATCAGTAGTAGTAGTAGGTACACAATGGGGAGACGAAGGAAAGGGTAAAATTACAGATTTCCTTAGTGAACAGGCAGAGTATGTTGCTCGTTATCAAGGGGGCGATAATGCTGGTCATACGATTCAATTTGGAGGAGAAACGTATAAATTACATTTAATTCCATCAGGAATTTTTTCTCATGAAAAACTTTGTATTATTGGGAATGGGGTTGTCGTTAATCCAAAATCTTTAGTAACAGAGTTAGCCTATTTACATGAAAGAAATATTGCGACTGATAATTTAAGAATTTCAGATCGTGCACACGTAATCTTGCCATATCATATTGAATTGGATCGTTTACAAGAAGAAGCTAAAGGGGACAAAAAAATCGGTACAACGATTAAAGGAATTGGACCTGCATATATGGATAAAGCAGCTCGTGTGGGAATTCGTATTGCGGATTTATTAGATCGAGAAGTTTTTGAAGAACGTTTGCGTATTAATTTAGAAGATAAAAACCGTCAATTTACGAAATTATATGATGCAAATCCAATGAATTTTGAAGAAATTTTGGAAGAATATTATGAATATGGGCAACAAATTAAACAATATGTTTGTGATACTTCCGTATTATTAAATGAAGCTTTAGATAATGGAAAACGTGTGTTATTTGA
This sequence comes from uncultured Granulicatella sp., assembly GCF_963516875.1. Lineage (GTDB taxonomy): Bacteria > Bacillota > Bacilli > Lactobacillales > Aerococcaceae > Granulicatella. The sequence continues at coordinate 23,416 of NZ_CAUQCL010000004.1, forward strand.
AGGCGCACAAGGCGTGATGTTGGATATTGACCAAGGAACTTATCCATTTGTAACATCTTCGAATCCATTAGCAGGTGGAGTAACGATAGGTAGTGGTGTTGGCCCTTCAAAAGTGACAAAAGTAGTCGGTGTTTGTAAAGCCTATACTTCTCGTGTAGGAGACGGACCATTCCCTACAGAATTATTTGATGAAATTGGAAGCCGTATTCGTGAAGTTGGTCGTGAATATGGAACAACTACTGGACGTCCACGTCGTGTTGGATGGTTTGACAGTGTTGTGATGAGACATTCTAAACGTGTATCAGGTATTACAAATTTATGCTTAAATAGTATCGATGTATTAACTGGATTAGAAACTGTAAAAATTTGTGTTTCTTATCGTAACCCAAATGGAGAAGAAATTCGCCATTATCCAGCAAGTTTAGTAGAATTAGGACAATGTGAACCTGTTTATGAAGAACTTCCAGGTTGGAGTGAAGATATTACAGGATGTCGTACATTAGAAGAATTACCAATTGAAGCGCAAAACTATGTACGCAGAGTTTCAGAATTAGTAGGAGTAAAAATCTCAACATTCTCAGTAGGTCCTGATAGAAATCAAACCAACATTTTAGAAGATGTTTGGGATAGTAAATAATATTTCCCGAACGCTCAATCGCAAGAGAGGAGCTCGTTATGAAAAAAATTTTAGTCGTAGATGACGAAAAACCAATCTCAGATATTGTCAAATTTAGTTTGTCAAAAGAAGGGTTCGAAGTTGTTGCCGCATTTGATGGGGAAGAAGGATTAGCAGTTTTTGCTGCTGAAAATCCCGATTTAGTGATTTTAGATTTGATGTTACCAAAAATTGAAGGGTTAGAAGTTTGTCGAGAAATTCGTAAAACTAGTAATGTTCCAATTATTATGGTAACTGCAAAAGATTCAGAAATTGATAAAGTGTTAGGCTTAGAATTAGGAGCCGATGACTACGTGACAAAACCATTCTCAAATCGAGAATTAATTGCTCGTGTAAAAGCTAATTTACGTCGTCAACATGTTGCCCCTAGTGAACCAGATGAAGAAAAGGTAGCCAATGAAATTGTGTTAGGTTCTCTCATTATTCATGAGGATGCATATGTTGTATCCAAACGAGGAGAAGAAATTGAATTAACTCACCGTGAGTTTGAATTACTTCACTATTTAGCAAAACATATTGGTCAAGTGATTACAAGAGAACATTTATTACAAACCGTTTGGGGTTATGACTATTTTGGAGATGTTCGTACGGTTGACGTAACTGTCAGACGTTTACGTGAAAAAATTGAAGATACACCAAGTCATCCGACATGGATTATGACAAGACGTGGAGTAGGTTACTATATTAAAACTCCAGAACAAGAAAAAGAAGCTTAGAAAGATGCGCTTTTCTTTACCAAGAACTATTCTGGGAAGAAAGGCGCATTTATTATCTATAAAGGAGATATCATATGCAAAAAGTGAAACGATTTTTTCGTTCCATTCAATTTAAAATTCCAGTGTTATTCATTTTCATGCTGATGATTTCTTTGCAATTAATTGTTGCGAATTTCTTGCGTCAATTGGAAACACAGATGATTTCCAACTTCCAAGAACAAATTCAATTGCAAGTTGGATTTTTGAAAAATAGTGTGCAACCTATTTTAGCAAGAGATGATAAAGATGAAGTGAAAATAGCCGAAATCTCTAAAATACTACAAGATTATCCAACGGGTAGTAGTATTGTAGAAGCTCGTATTATGGATACTCAGGGATATATTTTAGGAACAACCAATCAATCGCAACAATCCGTTGTTGGGACTCGAACAACAGAAGCAGATGCACAACAAGTATTATTAACCAATGATGTGTATGCTTACAATTATACTGAACATGAAAATCGTTATTGGAAGATTGTTTCGCCAATTTCTCCAATAAGCGGCAATTCTGGTAATCCATTAGGAATTATTTCTGTTACGACAAATATTGAGTCAAGGTATACACAAGTAAAAGATATTGGAGTTATTTTCGTTAGTTCATCTTTGATTGCGATTGTATTAGTAATTATTATTACATTCCTTATTTCTCAAGGAATTACTAAACCAATTGCGGAGATGAAGAAACAAACGGAAAAAATAGCAGAGGGAAATTATACTGGAGAAGTTAAAATTTATAGTGATGATGAGTTAGGGCAGTTAGGTCAAGCGATTAATGATCTTTCATTTAAAATTAAAGAAGCACAAGAAAGTACTGAATCAGAACGTCAACGTTTAGACAGTGTCTTGCGTCATATGAGTGATGGAGTAATTGCTACGGATAGACGTGGTCGTATTGTTATTATGAATACGGCAGCTTTAGATATTTTGAATTTAAAATCAGAAAAAGTGATAGGAATTCCCCTTCTTGAAATTCTTCCATTGGAAGAGCGGGTAACTTTTAGAGAATTATTAGAAACACAACAAGAGCGTTTGATTCATTTAGAAGAGGATGGAGAAGATTCCATTATTCAATGTGAATTTTCTGTGATTCAACGAGAATCAGGATTTATTAGTGGATTAGTCTGCGTTCTAACCGACGTTACCGAGCAACAGAAAATTGAACGTGAACGTAGAAACTTCGTGTCCAATGTATCTCATGAGTTACGGACACCATTGACTAGTATTAAGAGTTATACAGAAGCATTAGTCGATGGAGCGTGGGAAAATAAAGAAATTGCTCCAGGATTTTTAAATGTTATTGAAACGGAAACCGATCGTATGATGCGAATGATTACAGATTTGTTGAATTTATCTCGTATGGACCAAAATCGTTTTGGATTAGAAAAAGAATTTATTAATATGAATGAATTAGTAGTCCATATTGTGAATCGATTTGAAATGGTATTGCAATCAGAGCCTTATCGAGATAAAAATTATCGTATTTTAACGGATATTACGCAACGTGATTTATGGGTGGAATTAGATCAAGATAAGATTACTCAAGTGTTAGATAATATTATTAATAATGCGATTAAATATTCTCCAGATGGGGGACGTATTATTGTTCGTTTAATGGAAACTCATACGGATATTATTGTAAGTGTGAGCGATGAAGGATTAGGAATTGCTAGAAAAGATATTCCTCATTTATTCGACCGTTTTTATCGTGTGGATAAAGCACGTTCTCGTGCAATGGGGGGAAGTGGTCTTGGATTAGCGATTGCTCAAGAAGTAGTCCAATTACATGGCGGAAAAATTTGGGTCAATAGTATTGAAAATAAAGGATCTACCTTCTTTGTTTCCTTACCATATATTCCATTTGAAGAGGATGGTGAATGGGAATGAGAATTCGTTCTAGATATTTAATTGCTGTTTTAATCGTTTTAAGTTTATTTAGTTTAGTCTTAACGGCAGTGATTGTTTTTCGTCCAGTAGAAATTTTTTCATATAACGGATTAACAAGAAATGTGACTTCTACAAATCAAGATAATAGTACACAGGCACGAGTTAACTACGCTTTAGAGGACGTTTTTCGACCAACTCGTTTTGTCTATTCTTATGAAAATAAGGTAAAAATGACGAGTGATGCGGCGATTATTGAATCTGTGAATAATGCCTTAGTGGGAAAATATAAGGAAATTGGAAAGAAAGAAGTACTATCGCAAGAAAATTATGAACAATTAGTATTAAGAGACTCCTTTAGTCAATTACTGTTCGATGCTCCTGTTACTTTTTCAATTATGAGTCGATATTTTTCAGATGTTCCCGAGGAATTTCGTCAAGAAACTTTTAGTAGAATTATATATCGCTATGATGATTCTAAAAGTGTTTATTTTGTAAATGATTATACGAAACAGTTGTACCAAGCTAAAATAGATCAAGATGTTCAAACAGAATTTTCAAAATTTTATGAAGAAGATAAATTTTATCTCGTAGAATCCTATATTTTAAAACATAAACAAGTATTTATTGAAGTGAATAATTTATCACTGGAAAAGCAAACGTATTTAATGGAACAAATACCGATTAGTTTTTATATTACACAATTATTTGCGAATCCATCAGAGTTGAGAAATAGAAGTGATGGGCAATCCATTATTTATAATGATAATTTATCCCAATTAAAAATGGATCGTTCAACGAATGTTATTTCCTATTATCAAAATCGTGTGGATGATGAGCCTTTATCATTGACGGTTCATTTACAGCAATCCTTTGCTCAAATGAAAAAAATTGGTGGATGGAAATTAGGAATGAGTTTTTCTGATTTTGATACAGAAAGAAAAATTGTGGAATATATGCGTTACGTTGGTTCCTATCCAATTCTTTCGGATGCAAAGGAAGGTTTTTCTCAATTTATTATTACGCTTACTGGGGTAGAAAAGATGCGTTTGTCTTCGCTGATTGCGGAAACGCCTATTCCTGCTAAAAATCAAAAGGTTGATTTAATGAGTGGAAAAGAATTAATGGATCAAATCTTAGGTAAAGGAATTTCCTTAAGTACGTTAGAGGATATTCGACTAGGATATGCTTGGAAATCAAGTCCAGAAAGTAATCAAATCGTTGAATTTCTTCCAAATTGGTATATAAAAGTAGATGGAAATTGGAGAACATTAGAAGAATTAAATCAACCACTAAAAGATCAAGGAGGGGATAGCGATGGATTTTAGACGATCGACTTTGGTATTAATTATCAGTTTCCTCTTTTTAGATATATTTTTATTTGGACTATTTTGGCAAATGAAAAAAGAAGTAAAAACTCCTTTAAATACCAGTATTAATGTAATGGAACAAATGCGAAATGATGGAATTACAGTAACGGGAGTGAACATGACCGTAGAATCTCTTCCAATTATTCAAATTAGTCCGATTAGTATTGAAGCACCTGTGAATGCATTGCCGAGTCAGGTTGTATCTTATGATAAGGGAGTCATTTCCTCTCAATTAATTTTTCCAATCCAATTAACATTAGATGCTAATGCCACAGCAACTATGGAAAATTTTGCAGAATTAACAGCTTATGTTGAGAGTGGAGCGATTGTCAATGGAAATCAATATACATGGTTCAATTATAATCCCACAACACGAAAAGTGATTTATGCACAAAGAGCGAATCAAATACCGGTTATGGATGGAAGTAGTCAAATTATTTTTACCTTGAATGCTAATAATCAAGTCATTAGTTATGAGCAAACTTTTGCAGGGAATGTTGAAAAACTAGGGAATAATCGTTCTTTAATTACTTCTCAAAAGGCAATGGAAGTATTATATTTGGCAGGAAGAATTCCAACTCGATCAATGATTTCAGTTGTTCGATTATCTTATTATAAATCGTTAGCTTTAAAAGATTTATCTATCTATTCTCCAGCTTGGTATGTAGAATTTAAACAAGCGGATGGGCAAATGATTGTTCGACGAGTAGATGCCATTCGAGGAACTGTATTAACAAATGAAGCAACTGAAACAGTCAATACAGGAACAACGCAATAGGAAGGAAGGAAATATGAGCGAATCAAGTTTTTTAGTGAGTTTATTAGCGAGTGGAAGTTCGGGTAATGCAACCTATATTGAAACTCCACAAAGAAAAATTTTAGTGGATTGTGGCTTAACAGGAAAAGCTATTGCCGTCCAAATGGAAAAAATTGGACGCTCAGTAGCAGACATTGATACGATTTTAGTGACGCATGAACATGTGGATCATATTAAAGGAATCGGCGTATTAGCCCGAAAATACGGCATGGATATTTATGCAAATGAGACAACATGGAAAGCAATGGAAAATAAAAATATTGGTGTGATTAAGCAAGAACAAAAGCACTTATTTGAACCAGGAATAACAAAAACTTTTGGTGATATTGATATTGTTAGTTTTTCCGTGTCTCATGATGCAGCATCCCCTCAATTTTACGCATTTCAAAAGGATCAAAAACAATTTGTCATGTTAACGGATACGGGTTATGTGAGTGAGAAATTAAGAAAATTATTGTATAATGCCGATGCTTATTTAATGGAAAGTAATCATGATGTCGATATGTTACGGATGGGAAATTATGCCTGGCATTTAAAACAAAGAATTCTTAGCGATAAAGGACATTTATCAAACGAAGATGGTGCATTAGCGATGTGTGAAATGCTAGGAGATAAAACAAAAAGAATTTATTTAGGACATTTAAGTCAAGATAATAATTTGAAAGAATTAGCGTATCAAACTGCGGAATCCATTCTATTACAACATGATTGTGGGATTCATGATACTTTTGAAGTGTATCATACAGATCCATATGAACCGACTGAATTGTTTAGAGTTTAATAGAATTTTCAAAAAATAATGGGATTTTTAACAACTTTATAACGATTTAATTACATTATCTTCAAACTTTTTTCAAAAAGCTAGATTAGTATAAGAGTGTCAAAAGAAAGCAATGAAGTGAAAAAGGAGGGATATTCATGACAAATGAATTCCATGAAGAAGTAGAAACTACACAAGAAAATACAGCGTTAAATGAAGAAATTACACAAGAACCTACTCCGGTAGAAAAGAGAAGTGCTAAAAAGAAAAAAGCTTTTCGTTCCGGTTTTGTTGGAGGAGTAACGGGTGGATTGTTAGCCGTTATTATTGGATTTGGCGCTATGAGTGCAACAGGAACATTAAACCAATTAACTGGAGCAAAATCAACTACAACAAGTACGTCAACTGTAAAAACAAGCCCAACAGCTTTATCGAATAAGGGTGCTGGAGATGTTTCAGATGTTGTTGCGAATGTAAAAAATGCAGTTGTATCTGTTATTAATAAACAAAGTTTAAATCAAAATAACTTATTTGGAAGCTACGGACAAGGTCGTCGACAAAATCAAAAAACAGAAGATAGTGATCTAACAACTGCTTCTGAAGGTAGTGGAGTTATTTATAAAGTTGAAAATGGCTATGCTTATATCGTAACAAATAATCATGTCATTTCTGGTTCTCAAGAATTAGAAGTATTAATGGCAGATGGAACTCGTGAAAAAGCAGAATTAATTGGTGCAGATAAATGGACTGATTTAGCAGTATTAAAAATTAAAGCAGATAAAGTGACAACTGTTGCGGAGTTTGCGAATTCAGATGAAGTGAAAGCTGGGCAAACAGCTATCGCTATCGGTTCGCCTCTAGGAACTGAATTTGCTACAAGTGTGACTCAAGGAATTGTATCTGCCAAAGACCGTTCTGTTCCAACAGATGTGGATGGCGATGGCAAACAAGATTGGGTTGTAACGGCTATCCAAACAGATGCTGCTATTAATCCAGGAAATTCTGGTGGAGCATTAGTCAATGCCGCAGGACAAGTCATTGGAATCAATTCTATGAAAATTAGTAAATCTAGCGTAGAAGGTATTGGATTTGCGATTCCAAGTAATGAAGTCGTTTCGATTATTAATCAATTAGAAAAATCAGGAAAAGTGATTCGTCCCGTATTAGGTATTTCAATGGTAGATTTAACATCTGTTTCTTCTCAAGGACGTCAACAATTAGCCTTATCGAATGATGTCAAAGAAGGTGTTGTTGTAGCAGATGTTCAAGAGAATAGTAGTGCAAGTAAAGGCGGATTAAAACAATATGATGTCATTACGGAAATTGATGGTAAAGCAATTACAGGTGTACAAACATTAAGAAAAGCATTGTATAGTAAAACCGTTGGCTCTAGTATGGAAGTAACGTACTATAGAAATGGACAAAAACAAACAGCAACGATTCAATTAACAAGTTCAGATAGTCCAAGTTTATAAAATAATGTATCCACATAGTTATCCACAAAAATGTTGATAACTATGTGGATATTTTTTCAAATTTTGTAGAAAAAAGAAAAAATAATTTATAAAAATCATTGATATGATAAGCTTTTTTTGAAAATAAGTTATCCACAGGTTAGGGGCTAATTGTGAATAAGTTTATTGTCATAGGGGTTGGAACATTGTTATATCAACGTTTTAGAAGAATTTAGATAACTTTGTATAATGGAATAAAATTGTGGATAAAACACACGAACAAGATATAACAGAAATATTACAAAAAAAGGGTATTGACCAATATATAGTGGAATAAGTAGTAGAATAAACAAAATTTAGTAGCGAACATGTGTACATGTGGATAACTCTGTGGATAAGTTGTGTTTTCTTAAAATATTTTGAAAAAATCTTGAGGAGTTGGGGAAAAGGGAATATACTATTGTTAGTAATGGAGAAGTACCCAAGAGGCTGAAGGGGTCGCACTCGAAATGCGATAGGTCGTGAAAGCGGCGCGGGAGTTCAAATCTCCTCTTCTCCTTATATATTATTGATATATCAACGTTTGTAGAGGTTTTGTTCCAAGTCTGTTCCGAGAATGAAGCCTTTTTTTAATAGAGTTTTCGAATGAACATTGGTATAATAATGCTATTATATGTAGAAATTTAACCAAAATATAAAGATATAAGGAGTGAGAATATGCCAAGATTTCTTGTTGGAGCAACTGAAGACACTTGGAATTTTGATGCGGCTTATGAAGCTGCGAAGGATGGAGATATTATTGAATTTACTCCTAATTTAACTATGAATTTTACAAAAGAACCTTTTACTGAAATTACAAAAAATATTACAATTATTGGTCATGTAGAAGGGAATACATTTCTAAATACAATTACGGGAAAAATTAAAATTTCTAATAAAGCAAAGGTGACGTTTCAGAATTTGTGGATGTCTGTATTAGAAAATCAAAATATGTTTCGTATTAATGGAGAATCGGAAGTAACTTTTGAAAATTGTGTCATGCAAAGCGAATTTCCATCAAATGAGTATTTCTTGTTGCTTTCAGAAGAAAAAAGTAAAGTCAAATTTAAGAACTTTACAACAAGATTACCGGATAAACATCAATTAGGGATGAAATTTGTTCATTCAGCAGTTTCTATTCAAGATTCTACCATTCAAAATCGATTATGGATTCGAGAAAATTCGGAATTAGAGTTTGTTCGTTCGAAAATGGAGTGTAGTCGTCCTAAATCTGTATGGAGTGAAGATTCAAAATTAATGATTATTTCGAGTCAGATTTCTGGAACTTTTGAAGAAGGAACGAATCCTGTTTTGGATATCAACCAGAGTGAAATCAATTTGGAAGATAGTATTGTTGAGGGCGTTGGAACAAATTATTACACCATTTTACTTCAAAGTGGAAGTAGGGGAGTTTTTAAAAATCTAACGGTTAGTTTTATGAGAATCAAAAATAGCCATATTCGTATGGTAAATGGATCTGTAAAGCATAACTTAGCAATAGCAGAAGAATCAACTTTATATTCACAAGGTAGACTACACTTTTTAAATAAAGAAAGTAGACATATTCCAATTAGTTTAACAACAAACGCTTTATTTGTTGGAGATAGTATAGAAGTGGAAAAAGAAATTTCTCCTATTATTCGTGCCAAGGAAGGATCTTGCTTTGTTGCGAATGACTTTATTCATTTAAATGGAGATGCCTCAAAACTAAACTATGAAACAGATGAAACGAGTCAATGCAGAGTTACTCAAAAACATAAAGCAGCCCCAGAAAGAAGCGAAAAAAGGGAGATTATTCGAACAGAGGATGCACAAAAAGCTCATCATACGAATACAGATTACTATGCACAATTACAAGGATTAATTGGATTAAAAACCGTCAAAGAAAAGGTTGATAAATTAATTCAACAAGCAAAGTATAATCAATTACAAATTAAGCAAGGATTGCCTCCTGAAAAAATGACGATGCACGCAGCTTTCTTAGGAAATCCAGGAACGGGTAAAACTACTGTTGCACGTTTAATGGGACAAATCTTATTCCAATATGGAGCCTTAAAAGGGGAAGAGTTCAAATTTGTAGAAGTATCAGCAGCTGATTTATTATCTGGATATGTGAATCAAACAGCAGAACAAACACGTAAGAAATTAGAAGAAGCTAAAGGTGGCGTGTTATTTATTGATGAAGCGTATGCATTAAATAAAAAAGGTTCGAATAGCACAGGGGAAGAAGCGATTAATGAACTATTGACGTATATGGAAAACCATCGTGATGATATTATGGTGATTTTTGCAGGATATACAAAAGAAATGGAACAATTTTTTGATGTGAATCCAGGCTTTAACTCTCGTGTACCTCATCAGTTAGTGTTTGAAGATTATTCACCTGATGAAATTGTTCAAATGGGACTTAAAATTTTTGAAGGAAAGGCTCGAAAAGTTGAAGATCCAGAATTTTATGCTCGTAACATTAAAAAAGCTTATAAACGTTCCTTAGATAAGAGTAATGCTCGATGGATTCGTAATCAAAATGAGCAAATTATGCAAGAATTTATTTTCCGTGTGATGTCACAAGATGGTGAAGATATGACGTTGATTAAAAACCAAGATATTGAAAAAGCATTGTCACAAGGAAGCTATGAAGAATCTGACAATAAAGTTGATGCATGGAAGCAATTAAATCAATTAATTGGTTTAGAAAAAGTCAAAGAACAAGTCAATGCCTTTATTAATCAAGTAGAATTATCGAAGGTAAGACAAGAACAAGGAATTGAAACCAAAAATATTACGTTACATTCGTTATTCTTAGGAAATCCAGGGACGGGTAAAACAACGGTTGCTAGAATTATTGGCGAATTATTGTATCAAAAAGGCATGATTGCAACGAATAAAATGGTGGAAGTTTCTCGTGGAGATTTAATTGGTGGTTATCAAGGGCAAACAGCTATTAAAACAAGAGAACAGTTACAGGCTGCTCTTGGTGGAGTTTTATTTGTTGATGAAGCCTATTCTTTAAAACATGGTCCTAATGATAATTTTGGGCAAGAGGCTATTGATGAAATTTTGAAATTTATGGAAGATCATCGTCATGATATGGTTGTCATTTTTGCAGGATATCATAAAGAGATGAGTGTATTTTTAGAAACAAATTCAGGACTAGCGAGTCGTGTTCCGAATACATTTGATTTTGAAGATTATACATCTGAAGAAATTGCTCAAATTGGATTGTATGAATTAGCTAGTGATTCCCTAACGGTAGATGAAGAAGCGTATCGTCAAGTAGTTGCAACAGCATATGCTAGAACAAATGACCGCAGTAATGGTCGTTGGATTCGTAACTTCAATGAGAAGTTAAGATTACGTCTAGCTACTCGATTTGGTAATAATCCATCTATTGATCCAAACCAAATAATCCAACAAGATTTAGATGATGTGTTGGCGATGTTAAAATAAGAGCAAACAAAAAAAGCTGCGTTAGCAGCTTTTTTGTTTTACATGAAATATCCTAAGTAATAACGAACAAATAATGCAGCAGCTACAGCACCGATAAATGGAGCAGTACCTGGAACTAATAATCCATATTGCCAGTCATTATTGACTTTGTTTTTGATTGGTAATACTTGGTAAGCTAAACGAGGTCCTAAGTCACGAGCTTGGTTCATCGCAAATCCAGTAGTACCACCTAGACCCATACCAACAGCCCATACAAGTAAACCAACAATAATGTTTAATTGATCTTTATTCACTTGTTCAGTAGCTAAGATAGCTGTTAAAAAAATAAATGTTGCAAATGCTTCGACGAAGTAGTTACGAGGTAAGTTGCGGCAATTAGGGTTTGTAGAGAAGATATTACGAATGGCAATTCCATCTACTTGACCCTCAGAAGCTGTAAAGTGGTCTGCATACATGAACCATACGATAACTGCACCAACGAAAGCTCCTAAAAATTCAGCAATTGCTATAGGAATAAATTGTTCAGCAGGTAATAATCCTAATACAACTTTTGCTAATGCCATGGCTGGGTTAATACTAACTCCACCAAAGATGAATAATGTTACTGTGATACCGAATGCCCATGTTGTGATGGCGAATAAGTGACCTGAACCATTGTATTTCGTTTTTTTCAATACTTCGTCACAGTGTACCCCAACCCCGAATAAAATCATTAGGGCAGTTCCCATAAATTCTGATGATAATAAGTGAATAAATTCTTGTGTAAACATAAAAATATAAAACCCCTTTTTATTATTAAATTATGATAATACTTCTTTTTCTAGTAGTTGATAGACTTTTCCAATTGGCAATTGATGTTCTCTAGCAAGTCTGGCACAATCCTCATATTCAAGAGTTGTTTTAGAGATGTTTTGGTATGTGTTTTGTTTGACACGAATGGTTCCTAGGCTAGTTTTTACTTCTTGAAAAGTTCGTTGCATGACTTTTCTTGAAATTTTTTGATACCGAAATCCAATGGTGCTTGTTTGCTCAAATAGAATGTTAGTAAATTCCTCTAATTGGGAGAGAGAAATTAAAATCGTTACATGAATAGCTGGTCGATTTTTCTTTGCTAGAACACTGAAATAAGTGACATCTAGCGCTCCTTTTTCATATAGGAAATCCATTAAAAATCCCATTTGTTCAGGAGTTTGATCATCAATGGTCGTATCAATTTGATAAATATCATCATCTAACTGGTGCACTTCTTTGAAAGAGTGAGTTGTTGGATGACATAAACTTCCACGTAATGCATTGAATTTTCCAGTATCTCTCTTTCCAAATCCATAACCTACAGAAGTAATCTCTAAGTTTTCTGGAATGGTAAAGTCTGGATGAATGGCTTTTAGTAAGGCGAGACCAGTTGGTGTAATGAGTTCAGTTTTAATATCGAAATCTTGATGAATTAAGATAGAAGTTCCTTTTCTTAATTGCATAACAGCTGGAACAGGTACAGGTATAACGCCATGAGCGACTTTGATTGTACCACTACCTTCGACTAAAGGGGCGCTATATACTTTTGTAATCCCTAAGTTTTCAAATAAAATGAAGAAACTAGCGATATCTACAATCGAATCAATTGCTCCCACTTCGTGGAAATGAATGTGTTCAATAGGTACTTGATGAACCGCAGATTCTGCTCGAGCGATGTCACGGAACACTTCCATACTTTTTTCTTTTACAAAGTCAGAAACGGTACTATTTTCAAAAATTTCAATAATTTCTTGTAAGCCACGAACGTCATCGTGATGATGGTGACCGTGTTCATGATGATAATCGTGTTCATGATGATGATCGTGTTCATGATGATGATCGTGTTCATGGTGATGCTCATGGTCATGCGTGAAATCTCCATGAACTCCATGGTCCTTTTCACCATGTTCTAAATGAACATCGAAATCAATTCCATAAATACTGCTCTTTGCAGTTTTATGAATATGTAAATGATAGCCATCTACAGCTAATTTTTTAAGTTCTTGTTGTAAATAATCTGAACTAGCTCCTAAATCAATAAGAAGACCGTTCAACATATCTCCACTAATGCCAGATAAAGGCTCTAAATATAAATGTGTCATGATGAAGCACCTCGAATCTGATTAATCATGCTAGCAGAATAAGCAGCACCGAATCCATTATCAATGTTGACAACTGTTACACCAGAAGCGCACGAAGTTAACATACTCATCAGAGTCGTTAGACCTTGTAAGTTACTTCCATATCCTACGCTTGTAGGAACGGCAATGACTGGAACATCTACTAATCCTGCAACTACACTCACAAGAGCACCTTCCATACCAGCGATGACAATAATCACACTAGCGCCACGAATATCATCTAAACGGTTAAATAGTCGATGGATACCCGCAACTCCAACATCATAAATGCGTTTCACAGGGTTCCCAAATGTTTCAGCCGTAATCGCAGCTTCTTCTGCTACCGGCATATCACTCGTTCCTGCTGTTACAACAGCAATATAGTGTTTGGATTGAATTGGAGTTGGATGAACGACAAAAGCTCTTGCAGTTTCGTAATAATATCCGTGAGGGATTTTGTTCAATAAATATTGCCCTTTTTCACTGTCTACTCTAGTTGCTAGTACAGGAAGATTTTCTTTTTCTAATGAATGAATAATTTGTTCAATTTGCTCTTTTGTTTTCCCTTCTCCGTAAATAATTTCTGGAAATCCATTTCTTTTATTACGAGAAAGGTCAAGAGAAGCAAAACCTAAATCGTCGATACCTTCTAATTTAGAGGTAGCTTCCTCTAGTGAAAGTTCTCCTTTTTGAAAGCGAATAAGAATCTCTTTTTTATCCATAATGAATTCCTAATCTTCAACGATGACAGATAAACCATCACGAATAACCGTTACTTTAGCATCTGGACCTTCAATTTCTAAAGCTCGAGCTAATGCTTCGTCAAATGTTTTTGCAATTTCCATATGCATATCTGTAATTAATGTAGGATCGACCAAATCAGAAACAAAAATGACACGGTGATGGACTAAAATACGAGCTAAAATTTGAGCAGTCCATTGGTCTGGAATTGTTTCTAAACGTGGTGTGTTAATCGCTTTTTCTAAAAATTCTTTTGGTTCTTTATAATCAGCTAAGTTGTGGTAGAATCCTGAACCCCCATGTCCGTCACGACATCCAGCAACCATAATAATAACGCCACCTTCTTTATTAGTAGCTTCAGCAGCAGTCATACCTTTAACCGCTTGATAAATATTTTGGTCAAGTGGGAATCCACCATTTGTTGAAACAGCGATATCGCAAGGAATTTTCTTAACATGAGCTAATCTACGAACGAATTCACATCCAACATGATGAGCATCTTCCATATCACCAGCGAATGAACCGATAATATGTTTTTCTCCATCTAATACAACATTAACGATAAAGGCTAATTTTGCAGTGCGTGCAGCATAAACCATATCTTCATGAATTAAATTGTGTTTTAAGTTTCCTGTTCTTGATTTATCAGAGTCGATAAATTCACCAGAGTGGTTTGCCATAATTGTTTTATAAGAAGCAATACCTGGTAATACAGATTTACGTCCACCTGAGAATCCTGCAAAGAAGTGAGATTCAATGAATCCTTCAGCAATTAATAAGTCTGCTTCTGCAGCAATACGGTTAATAATGCAGTCCCCACCTGAAGGTAATTGACCGATTTTTACCATATCTTCATCATTTGTAGAAATATGCATTACGATTTCTTCGTTATCGACAATTTCTTGACCGTACTTATGAATTAACTCTTCACGTGTTGAAGGACGGTGGAACCCTGTTGCTACTAAAATACGAATACGAGCATCTGGAGCAACACTACGAATACGACGTAAAATAATTGGAGTAATAATATGAGAAGGGACAGGACGTGTGTGATCTGAACTAATTAAGACGATGTCTTTTTTCCCTTTTGCTAGTTCTTCTAATGATTTACTTCCAATAGGATTATCCATTGATTTTTCAACGGTTTCTTGTTCAGAAAGCGGATTTGAAAAATTTTCTGCTTGAGATTCTAACAATCCTGCAAAATTTTTATCAGGAATGCTAGCAGTGATTAGTTGTTTGTCATAAGGTAATTGAATATCTACCATTTCTTAACATCTCCTTTGTAAATCGTTAACATAGTCTAGTATATATTTTTCCTAGTGGAATGATGGCACAAATGGTGTTAACATATGTTAACAAAAATATTTTCTACAAGAGGATAATATTGAGTGGGAGAATGAAGAAGTTTTTTTTAAAAAAAGGAGTGCGTCAAATGGAAGAAAATTATTTAGTAAATTTTTTGGAGGAGCATAATGCTCCCGTTATTAAAAAGAAAAAACATATGTATTTAGCGTATCATGGGTTGGAAGAATCGTATACTTATGTGTTGAAAGAAGGCGTTGTTAAAACCAGTATCATCTTAAAAGATGGAAGAGAGTTTAATTTATCTTATATTACTCCGATTGACATTATTTCATTATTAAGAGATGAGGTATCCAATTATACTTCAGCACCTTTCAATGTTCGAGTAGAATCGGATGAAGCTAGTTTTTATCGTATTCAGCGTATTAAGTTTTGGGAATATGTTAAAGAAGATCGAAAATTACAAGATTATGTTCGAGAATATTACCGAAAAAAATTATCTGAAAACATTGAATCCTTACAATATATGACGATGAATGGTAAAAAAGGTGCGGTATGTGCATTTCTTTATAAATTGGTTAAGCAATTTGGAGTTCAAACTCGAGATGGAGTATTAATTGATTTTGCAGTAACAAATGAAGATATTGCTGGATTTTGTGGAATTTCAACTCGAAATAGTGTGAATCGTATTATTCATGACTTAAAAACAGAGGGTATTGTACAAGTGAAAAATCAGAAAATCATTGTAAAGGATATTTCTTATTTAGCAGATTTTACAGGAAGAGAAGCTGAATAGGAGGCAGTGTAAAGGAGAATCTTTATGGATGAAAAAGAGAAAAAGCTCGAAGAAATATTACGAGAAATAGGGAAAATTGTCATTACTTATTCTGGCGGGATTGATAGTACTTATTTATTAAAAGTGGCTGTTGATACGCTTGGTAGTGAAAATGTATTAGCTGCTGTGGTCAATTCAGAGTTATTTCCAGATTATGAGTTTGATATGGCTATTGATTTGGCAAATGAAATGGGTGCTCGTGTCATCGGATTAGAAATGCAAGAATTATCAGATCCTCGAATTGCAGCGAATACGCCTAAAATTTGGTATTACAGTAAAAAGATGTTGTATCAAACAATTAAAGAACATGCTGAAAAAGAAGGCTATACCGTTTTATCAGATGGGACGATTATGGATGATGTAGATGATTTTCGTCCAGGTGTGAAAGCTCGCAATGAAGAAGGTGTTCGTAGTTTACTACAAGAAGCTGGATTATATAAAAGTGAAATTCGTCAATTAGCAAAAATACGTGGTGTAGAAAATTGGAATAAAGTACCTTCTTGTAGCATGGCATCTCGTTTCCCATATGGAACAAAAATTACTGCTGAAAAAGTTCGCTGGGTACAAGAAGCCGAGGCTTATTTAATCCAATTGGGATTTGAACAAGTGCGTGTACGTGTTCACCAAGATTTAGCAAGAATTGAAGTGTCACTTGATTTAATTCCAAGATTATTAGAACTTCGTCAAGAAATTGAAAGTACATTACGTACCATTGGCTTCAGCTATGTGGCGTTAGATTTAGCAGGATATCAATATGGACGAATGAATCAAGTTTTAAGTGAAAAAGAAAAGGAAAATATCTAATGCAATAAGGAAGGACTTTGATAAGGGGGTTCTTCTTTATTTTCATAGAAATGAGGAAGTATGGAAGCTAAAGAAATATTGCATTTTTGGTTTCAGGAATTAGAACCAAAAGACTGGTTTGTAAAATCTGAAGTATTAGATACAGAGATATACCGACGTTTTTTTAACACTCACCAAGCAGCTATTGCAGGAGAATTAAGTCATTGGAGAAATACAATTCAAGGAAGATTAGCGGAAATTATAGTGTTGGATCAATTTTCTAGAAATTTATATCGTAATGATGCGAGAGCATTTTTATATGATGGTATGGCGCTTGTATTAGCTCAAGAAGCTCTACCTTATTCAGAAAAATTAACGATTGTAGAACGAAGCTTTTTATATATGCCATTTATGCATTCAGAATCATTAGCAATTCATCAAGTAGCGGAAAAATTATTTTCCGAACCTGGTATGGAAAAGCGTGCAAAATATGAACAGATGCATCGAAATATCATCGAACAGTTTGGGCGTTATCCACATCGTAATGAAATTTTAGGAAGAAAATCGACGGAAGAGGAGTTAGAGTTTCTTCGAAATCATTCGGGGTTTTAAGTGAAAATTTTTTGTAAAGCGGATTAAAAAAAGTAATAAAACCTTAATATAAATAGAGTTGTTTTTTCGTAAAAAATTCGATACGATGGATAGACAAAAGAGAGAATTGTGGAGATATAGATATGAAAAAATTTAAATGGATGAAGGCAGTATTGACAGCTATATTGGCTTGTTGTTTAGTAACTCCGATGCAAGCAATGGTTCACGCTGAAGAACCTGAAAGACCTAAAACAGCAGAAGAAATTGCCGCATTAGAAGATGTAGCATCTTACATTGCTATCGAACAAACAAGTGGAAAAATTTTGATGGAAAAAAATCAAGATGATGTTCGCGGCATTGCTTCGATGAGTAAAATGATTAGTCAATATTTAATATTAGAAGCGATTAAAAATTCAGAAATTACATGGGAAACAAAAATTCCTATTAGTGAACGTGCCAGTAAATTAAGTGCCAATTATTCGTTATCAAATGTTCCTTTATGGCCAAATGAGAAATATAGTATTCAAGAATTATTTGAAGCAAGTTCGATTTATTCTGCTAATGCAGCAACCATTGCGATGGCAGAATATTTAGCGGGAAGTGAAGCTAAATGGGTAGAACGAATGAAGGAAAAAGTTGAATCTTGGGGAATTCAAGATGCAACGATTGTGAATGCGACAGGATTGCCGAATAAATATGGAACAACAGAAAAGAATCCAAATTTTGGAGATGATGCAGAAAATAGTATGTCTGCTCGTTCTGTTGCTATTGTTGCAAGACGTTTAGTAGTAGATTTTCCTGAAATTTTAAAAATTTCTTCTGTTACAACGAAGGAGTTTAGACCAGGAACTGCTGGGATGACAAAGATGGATAATTTTAACTATTTAATTCCAGGATTGTTATTTGGATATGAGGGTGTAACTGGCTTAAAAACAGGAACTTCTGAAATTAGTGGAGCTTCTATTACGACAACTGCAACTCGTAATAATTTTTCAGTCATTGTTGTATCCATGGGATCTAAACAACCACTGAATCGTTTTAAAGTAACAGCGAAAATGTTAGATGAATTATTTAAGAAATATGAAGGCTTAGTGGTAGGAATTCCAGGGAAATCGGTTCAGAATATCCAATCTTATCCAGTGAATGGTGGTTCTGATGAGAAAATTAGTGTCGATTATGGCGATAATTTTGTAGCTGCTGTTCCAAAGGGAACAGCCATGAGTCAAGTAAAAGTTCGTTTTGAACCTTTTAAAGAATTATTAGATGAAAATAATGCCTTACAAGCACCAATTACTGCGGGAAAAACTATTGGAGATCTATATTTCCAAATGCCTGGAGAAGATTTAGGATATGTAGATGGTCAAACAGAAGGACATGTTCCTGCATTTGCAGGATATGAAATCGATCCATCAAATATTGTGACAGATAGCTATCGACAAGCAAGAGGATTTGTAGGGAAAGTGATTCAAGGTGTTAAAGACTTTTTTGGGAATATCTTCCAAAAAGTAAAAGGTTTCTTACATGCACAAGAAGCGTAAATAGTTCAATTTGCTGATTACCTGTTGCACAAGTTTAGAGAATATTGTAAAATACAGACATATAAAACGGTATGAATAGTAACTTGAAGTCTTTTGTAGAGAGCTAGCGTTTGGTGAAAGCTAGTAAAGTATGACAAGCGAATCCACATACTATGATGCATGGCGAAAGCATTGATTAAGCCATCCGGAGCAAACCGTTATCGCAAATGAGTGCAATGGAAACATTGAATACGGGTGGTACCGCGAAGATAAAAGTGAAACACACAACTTCGTCCCAGTGACAATTTGTCGGGGATGAGTTGTGTGTATTTTTTTACAATGGTTTAAACAAAGTTTCAACAGGCAAAACAAAAGAAAATGGAGGAATCAATATGTTAGATATGAAACGAGTGAGAGATCACTTTGAAGAAGTTGTGGTTGGATTACAAAACCGCGGAGTAGAACGTCAAGTAGTAGAAGAATTACGTGATTTAGACGAAAAACGTCGTGAATTAATTTTAAAAACGGAGCAATTAAAACAATACCGTAATACTGTAACGGAAGAAATTTCTCAATTAAAACGTAATAAAGAAGATGCTAGTACAAAAATTGCTGAAATGAAACAAGTTGGGGAAGATGTAAAAGCAACAGATGCTTTATTAGCAGAAGTAGAAGAAAAATTAGAATACATCGCTTCACGCTTACCAAACATTGCTGCAGCAGATGTACCAGTAGGGGAAGATGAAAACGAAAACGTAGAAATCCGTCGTGAAGGAACTCCACGTGTTTTTGATTTTGAACCAAAACCACACTGGGAAGTAGCAGAAGCATTAGATATTTTAGACTTTGAAAGAGGCGCTAAAGTATCAGGAAGTCGTTTCTTATACTATAAAGGATTAGGTGCTCGCTTAGAACGTGCGATTTACAACTACATGATTGATTTACATGTGGAAAAACATGGCTACACAGAAATGATTACACCATATTTAGTAAACGAACAATCAATGTATGGTACAGGACAATTCCCTAAATTTAAAGAAGATGTGTTCCAAATTAATGACGAACGTAATTTAACATTAATTCCAACAGCAGAAGTTCCATTAACAAACTATTATGCAAATGAAATTTTAGAAGAAGCACAATTGCCAATTTATTTCACAGCATTAAGTCCTTCATTCCGTTCAGAAGCAGGTAGTGCCGGAAGAGATACTCGTGGCTTAATCCGTCTACACCAATTCAACAAAGTAGAAATGGTGAAATTTGCAACTCCTGAAACATCATTTGAAGAATTA
Source organism: uncultured Granulicatella sp. (assembly GCF_963516875.1). Lineage (GTDB taxonomy): Bacteria > Bacillota > Bacilli > Lactobacillales > Aerococcaceae > Granulicatella. The sequence continues at coordinate 43,816 of NZ_CAUQCL010000004.1, forward strand.
GAAAAAATGACAGATAATGCGGAAGATGTATTACGTGGTTTAGGCTTACCATTCCGTACAATTGTATTATGTACAGGAGATATGGGATTCTCAGCTTCTAAAACATATGATGTTGAAGTGTGGATTCCAGCACAAGATACTTACCGTGAAATTAGTTCATGCTCAAACTGTGTAGACTTCCAAGCACGTCGTGCGAAAATTCGTTACCGTCAAGCTGAAACTGGAAAAATTGAATTATTACACACATTAAATGGATCTGGTTTAGCAGTTGGTCGTACAGTAGCAGCCATCTTAGAAAACTACCAAGAAGCAGATGGAAGTGTAACAATTCCTGAAGCATTAGTTCCATATATGGGTGGAGTTACAAAAATTACTAAATAATGATTAGATAAAGAAAAGACTTTTTAATACTGGAAAGTACGCTAGAAGAATTTAGATTCTTAGGCTCGGGTGCAATCTGTTGTTAAAGAGTCTTTTTCTTTTTATCAAAAAAATTGCATTTTATCATATCGAGTGATAAAATACAGAAAAAGTGATAAAAAGAGGTGAAACTATGAATACTGATAAGATTTTGAATATTTTTGAAGCTTTTCATTTTAAGGTGAGCTTATCTCCTGTAGAGCTTCATTTGCCAATTGTTTTTCATAAAAAATATCATTTTATGCAATTACTGATTAATGGGGAAAAATTTTTGCTAATGAAAGAAAAACGGGCGGGAAGTTTAGAAAATGTTGTCAAACAAGCAAAAGGGATTCAAAAACAAACGGGATTAGCAGTTGTTTTAGTTTTTAATAAATTATCTGATATACAGAAAAAACAATTATTGCAAATTGCTGTTCCATATCTTGATTATCATGAAAATATTTACTTCCCTTATTTAGGATTTTTGTTTTCAAAAGTAGAAAAAACAGTTGAAGTAGATAAAAAACTGTCTTCAACTGAACAAAAAGTTCTAATCTCACTATTGTTATCTCCTTCAACAGTTGAAATTAATATAGAGGAAATTAGTTGTTTAACAAATTTATCTATTCCAAGTTTATATCGTGTTTTTAAGAATTTTAAAGACAGAGGTTGGCTAACAAATAAGAATAAATCTTATCACTTTGCTAAAACAAAAGCTCAGATTTTTAAAGAAGCTAAAAAGATTCTAAAAAATCCAATTCATAATACTGTATTGATTAATGAAGATGATTTTCAGAGAATTACTCAGAATTTAGATTTGAAACTTTCAAATACAAAAGCTTTATCAACTATAAGTATGTTAGCGGATAATGATGAATATGGAACTTATGCATTATCAAAAAAACAGTTTAAGAAAATGGAGGAATCACTTCAACAACATATTTTTCAAGGACATAAAATAGAAATTTGGGATTATGAACCGGTACATTTTAATTATTTAAAAGACGAAAGTCAGGGTGAGTTTACTTTAATTGATCCAATTTCATTATATTTGATTTTAAAAGATGATGAGGACCCTCGAATTGAAGAGGAAGTAGAGAAGTTAGAAAGCAAGATTTTTACATTATTAGGAGAAAAGTATGCCAGCTAATATAAAACCTATTTTTCAAGAGATTTTTAAGGAATATCAAGATTACTATGTTTTAATTGGGGGAACAGCCACTTCCATTGTTTTAGATGCTCATGGATTTGAAAGTCGTACGACCAAAGATTATGATATGGTTATTATTGATCATTTAAAGGACAAAGCTTTTTATCATACATTGATTCATTTTCTAGAAATAGGAGAATATATCGGAAGTCAATTAGAAGAATCACCTCAGCTTTTTCGTTTTACAACTAAGAAATCTGGATTCCCAGAAATGATAGAATTATTTAGTATTTTACCAGAGTACCCTTTGAAAAAGTTTAGTAGAGAAACTCCGCTTCATTTCGCTGAAGAGGCAAGTCTGTCTGCATTATTATTAGATAAAGATTATTATCAATTGTTAGTGAATGAAAAAGAAATTATTGATGAATATTCTGTATTGAGCAATCGGGGGTTAATTGTATTTAAAGCAAAAGCATGGCTTGATATGGTAGAAAAATCAAAACAAGGTGAACGGGGATTAAGCAAAAAAATCAAAAAGCACTTAAATGATATTGCAAGATTAACGATGTTACTGCATGAAGAGGATGCTTTATCTAAAATTAATACTTCAAATACTATCGTGAAAGATATGGCACGATTTATTCAGGTTTTATCAAGTGAGACACATTCTATCCCTCAGAATGAAGATATTATTTTATCACGAGAAGAAATTTTTGAAATACTAAGAGAGTTTCTATCAAAGTGATTATTTTAAAAGTAAAATAAAAGGAATTAACGAAGCAAATAGCACGTTAATTCCTTTTTCTTATTTAGAATTTTTATTTTCAAATGGGATAGAAAGGATGAAGGTACTTCCTACATCTTTTTGACTTTGAACCGTAATTTTTCCGCCCTGTTGATGAGCTAATTCTTGAGCAATGGCTAGACCAAGGCCATGGCCTCCAGTTTTCATATTTCTGGAGCTTTCAACTCTATAGAGTCTTTTGAATATATGTTCAAATTCTTTAGCATCAATTCCTTTTCCTTTATCCGACACACTAATTGTGAGAGTGTTATCTTCTAAAATCCCTTTTACATCGACTGGTGTGCCAGGGTCAGAATATTTAAAGGCATTATTTAATAAATTGACTAGAATACGTAACAATTTATCATAATGACTCGTAAATTTAGCAGATTCTGGTAGAACTTGTATATGAATGTCTCTATTTTCTTGTTCAATTAAAAGGTGAAACTCATTCATCGCATGAACTAATAACTGATCTAAGAAAATCACTTCATTTTTTTGATGATGCTCCTCTGCTTCTTGTGTATTAAGCGTTAAGTCATCTAATTCTTCTACTAATTTGTTTAATCGTTCCGTTTGACGGTTAATCGTTGTTAAGTAATGAAATTGTTCTTCTTGAGTAATGATTCCATCTAAAATTCCTTCAACGGTTGCTTGTATCGAAGTAATGGGAGTCTTTATATCATGGGAAAGTTGTGCAATCATGATTCTCTTTTCTTTCTCACTTTCTTCTAGTGAATCAAAGGATTTTTTTAAATCATCTGACATATGATTAAAAGCTTTTCCAAATTCTTGGAATTCAATTGGACCTTTAATGGTAACGGAATCATTAAAATTTTTATTGGCAATATCTTTTGCTTTCTTTTTAAGTTCGTTAAGAGAAGAGAAAATTGGTGATAGAAGTAATAAACTAATCATAGCGCCAATGAAGCTAGCGAATAATGTAACTCCTATCAAAAAGTAAATTTCTCCTTTTTCAATTAACATTTTTTGAACTGCCCAAAAAACAGCGAGTATGGTTAACGTAGTAGAGATAAGATAACCAATAATAATATAATTTTTTAATTTCATAATGAACCTCTTGGTTTTTCAATTTTGTATCCTAAGCCCCATACGGTTTTAATCGTTGGAGTATGTAAACTAGAGTGTTTAGACAATTCTTGCCTTAAAGCATGGATATGAACGTTTAGTGTATTCGTATCGTCTATAAATTCTTCTTGCCAAACTTTTTCATATAATTCTGTTTTTGAGAAAACTCGTTCAGGATTTTTGCATAAAAGCCATAAAAGTTCAAAAGCTTTTACCGTTAAGTTGAGTAGATGATTGTCGACATAAACTTCATAAGTTTCGTGGTTTAATTTTAGATTTCCTAATTGTACTTGAGTAGGATTTCCACCTCGATAAATTCTTCTAAAAATATTATTGACGCGAAGTACAAGTTCTCTAGGGCTGAAAGGTTTTGTAATAAAGTCATCAGCTCCCATACTAAGACCAAATATTTTATCTTGTTCACTTGTTTTAGCTGTGATGAATAGAAACGGTTGGTCAGGAGATAAATATTGAACTTCACTAATAAAATCATATCCATCCATTTTGGGCATCATAATATCAGTAATAATTAAATCGATGGATTTGTTTTTAAATAGTTCTAACCCTTCAACTCCATCATGAGCTACAAAAACCGTGTAACCGGATTGTGATAAGTAACGATTTTGGATATCTGTAATTTCAAACTCATCATCTACGAGTAATATTGTTTTTTCCATTAGAGACTCCTTTGATAAAAATAGTGCTATACTTTTGCTCAGTATAACACTATTTTTAGGGGAATTAAACTTAGATTCTTTCTGTTTTAGCTTTTAATCCTAAGATTCCTAGAACGAATGCTAATCCAGCTGAGAATGCTCCTAAAGCAGAAGTGTTTGTAGTAGTTTCTCCTGTTACCGGTAGAGTAGCTTTATTTTCTTTCTTCATAGAATCATTCTTTTTCATTTCTTTTGCTTCTTCTTTTTGTTGTTTCATCATTGGAGTAGAAAGCTCTTCTTTTTTAGCTGTTTCTTGTTCCATTGTTTTAGAATTCATTTGTTGAGAGTGCTCCATAGTCGTTGGTTTCATCTCATTTTTTGTAGCATGTTCTTCTTTCATAGTAGATGTAGTATTTGTAGTTGAAGAAGAATGATTGGTTGCCATGCTTTCTTTATGCAAAGTAATACGAACTTCACGTGTAGCAATAACATTAGATAAATCAGCTTTACCGTCTTTATTACCGTACACTTTTACAGTAGCTTGGTAAGTTTGAGTACCATTGGCACGAAGTTGATCAAGAAGAGCTTGTCCTTCTTTACCAGTAGTGTTTCCGTTTAAGTCAACTTCATAGAAATATTGACCTTTAGTAAGACCTTCAAGAGGAAGTAATGCTGGATTTTTTGCAGTTCCATTATCAGACCAAGGTGCATTTTTAGAAGATTTCAGTAATAGACGAGTTAACATACCGTCGCCACCGAAGAATTCGTAAGGAATCACTTGGTTAACCCCAGCAAGGAAAGGTCCAGGAACATTTGCTTTTTCAAGATAGCTAGCAGGTACTTCAGTTTGTGCTTTAATATTGTTGGCTACAGATTCGTTTACCTTTTGAGCAGGAGTTAATCCGTTTAAAGTAACTGAAATATTTTTAGTAGCAACAACATTAGATAAATCGGCTTTACCATCTTTATTACCGTACACTTTAACAGTAGCTTGGTAAGTTTGAGTACCATTTTTACGAAGTTGATCAAGAAGAGCTTGACCTTCTTTACCAGTAGTGTTTCCATTTAAGTCTACTTCATAGAAGTATTGACCTTTAGTAAGATCTTCAAGAGGAAGTAATGCTGGATTTTTTGCAGTTCCATTATCAGACCAAGGAGCATTTTCAGAAGATTTCAGTAATAGACGAGTTAACATACCGTCACCACCGAAAGCTTCATAAGGAATTACTTGGTTAACCCCAGCAAGGAAAGGTCCAGGAACATTCGCTTTTTCAAGATAGCTAGCAGGTACTTCAGTTTGAGCTTTAATATTATTGGCTACAGATTCGTTTACATTTTTAGCAGGAGTTAATCCGTTTAAAGTAATTGAAATATTTTTAGTAGCAACAACATTAGATAAGTCAGCTTTACCGTCTTTATTACCGTACACTTTTACAGTAGCTTGGTAAGTTTGAGTACCATTGGCACGAAGTTGATCAAGAAGAGCTTGTCCTTCTTTACCAGTAGTGTTTCCGTTTAAGTCAACTTCATAGAAATATTGACCTTTAGTAAGACCTTCAAGAGGAAGTAATGCTGGATTTTTTGCAGTTCCATTATCAGACCAAGGAGCATTTTCAGAAGATTTCAGTAATAGACGAGTTAACATACCGTCACCACCGAAAGCTTCATAAGGAATTACTTGGTTAACCCCAGCAAGGAAAGGCCCAGGAACATTCGCTTTTTCAAGATAGCTAGCAGGTACTTCAGTGTTTGGTTTAATATTATTTGCTACGGAATCCTTTACTTGTTGAGGAGAAGTAACAGGAGTAGTTTCAGCTGGAGTTGCAGCTCTATTTTCTGAGACTTCTTTTGGAGTATTTGCAGCATCTACTTTATTTTCAGTAGCTGGTTTATTATTACTGCTCTGAGCAGTAGTTTCTTTTGGTGCAGTTAAGGCAGTATCCACAGCTTTATTGATGAGTTGATTCACTTCCTCTTGTTTGTCTTTTTGAGCTTTTTCTGGTTTCGTTTGAGAAACCGATGTAGCAGCAGCTTCATTTGCTAGAACAGATTGTACTGGAGAGGTAAGGATAAAAAATCCACTAGCAACGACGACCGATGCTACACCGACGCTTAAACGACGAATTGACCAACGAGTATAATTTTGATGAACATTATTTTTCATAGTAAAACCTCCTAAGTTTTGTATGTATTTACTATAAGCGGTAAAAATAAAGTGAGTATAATGAAAAGTTAAAATAATTCTTAAATATCCGTTATGAAATACTTATATACGAAAAAAATAGCGGAAATACGGCTGGAATAACTTTATTTAGAGAATAGAATAGGAGTTTTTCTAACTAAAAAAGGAATTAACAAACCTCATGGCATGTTAATTCCTTTTTCTTATTTTTTCACACTAACATTAATAGCATTTAGTACACGATCAACAGGGGTGCTTTCTTCGAGTAAGTGTTTTTGTTCTTCTTTCGCAATATCAGGATGGTCAGTTATGATGCCTGAAACAGAGCTATGAAGATATTTATTAATTTCTTCGGGTTCATTAATTGTCCAAACATAAACTTCATGACCTTGTTGCTGAGCAGTAATAGTTGTTAAGTCATGGTAAGAGAAATCTTCCACCACGTAAAAGTCTACTGCAGGATTTCCAAATCCCCCAAATTGGAGTGGAATGACATATCCGGTATCCATCTCAGGAGCTTTTCGTTCAATTTCTTCAATAACGTCTAAGTTGATAGACATAACTTTATAAGTTTGGTCAACACCTAATTCTCTCATTTTTGCAATGAAGAGGTCTGTGTAATCTGCACCTTCAAAACCATGAGGTTTCAATTCAACGAGTAGCTTGACGTTGAGTTCCTTAGCTTTTGCAACAAATTCTTCAAAAGAAGGAATATGACTTTCATAATCATTTTGGTAAATTGGAAGTCCAACGAGTTCGTCATAAGTCATATCTTTTACTTTTTTATTGAGACGCGCTAGTCGCTTCAAATTATAATCATGCATGACGATAAAGCGATTATCTTTTGTGAGTAAAATATCCATTTCGACATAATCGGCGCCTTCTTTTGCAGCAGCTTCTAAAGCTTCAAGAGAATTCTCTACTCCGTATTCGGTAAATCCTCGATGAGCCACGATAGCAGCTGACGAAGAGTTTTCCCAGTGATATTTTGTAATAGCTTCACTAGAATAGTAAATCGTTAAACCAATAAAAGCAGCCACTGTAATAATGGTACTTTTAAAGGGAATTTCGGGAATATGATGCTTGATTGTTACATCTACAGCGTCTTGATCATCTGCTAGTTTTACTAAAATAATGACAAGCGCAATTTTTGTATAAATTGCCATAAAGAAAATAACTAGTTTCGATAAGACAAATAAACTTGTTACAATAAAGACATTATCCATTATAGAAGATAAGTAGCCTAAAGTAATCGTAAGAATAAACGTTACTAAAAATCCGATAAGGGATAGGACGATTTCAACAAGTAAGAAGATACCAATATGTCTCCAAAGCTTCTTCTTTGTGAGCGTCCAACTTGTTTTTATATTTTCTAAAAAACAATGATTCGTTAAAATTTGTAGTGGGATAGCATAAATGAATCGAAGATGAAAATAAGCTAGTACTACAAATAAAAGGATAGAACCGATAGCTCCAGCAGTCGTTTTTTGAATTTCTTCTGTAATAAAGTTTGGAATATACAATTGTTCGGTTAAAAAGGAAGTCATTCCAAACTTTCCTAAAGGTAACAGGGTCAATATATACAATAAGAAATAAATAAACTGCGGGCTAAAAAATTCCCTCACTTCTCCAAATGCATTTTTTAAACTGGTTCGCCATGAGAAATGTGTTTTAGAAATCGTTCCATACACCATAAAGGTAAGAATCGAAAATTCAATAAAGACAAATAAAATGACGGCGAATAAATATGCAATAAACGCTAAAATAATAATGGGGGAAGAGAAGAATAATTTCATATTACTAAAATTAAAATTACTTTGTCCCGATAAAAAAATAATGCCTTTAAATAAGGTTGATAAAATTCGAAAGCCAACAAAGGATACAAAAAATTGTAAGAAGGCAGCATTTCGAACATACATAATTTTGTTGGAAAATAAATTATTCAATACGAATCGAACGGTTTTCCAAATAGGTAAAGTTTGGTTTTCCATAAAGCCTCCTTATAGAAAGATTGAGAATATTGTAGCATAGGTATAAAGAAAATTCCTAGTGAAATCGTTTAAAAAAAGTAAGATTTCTTCATTGTATCAAGAGAAAGATTGCCGTATACTTAAAGCGTAATCATGATTTTATAGGAGGGGTTTTATGTTTTTATCAGAGGAATTACTAGCACAAATTCATCAAAGAGCTGCGCAATATGACTTGGAAAATGCGTGGCCAAAGGAAGATTATGAGGCATTAAAAGAAGCGGGGTATTATAAAGCTTTTGTGCCAAAAGAATATGGGGGATATGGCTTATCTCTTCAAGAAATTGCCCAAGAACAAACAAGATTAGCAATGGCAGCACCAGGAACAGCTCTTGGGATTAATATGCACCAAATTATTGTTGGATTAGCCAAGCATATGGTTCGATTCGGCAATAAGAAGGGCGAACAAATTTTACGAGATGCAGCTGATGGGAAGTTATTAGCGTTTGGTATTTCTGAACCAAGTAATGACCGAGTGCTATTTGGTTCCATTTCAAAAGCAGAGCCACAAGAAGATGGAGGCTATCGTTTTTATGGAAAGAAAGTTTTCCTATCAATGGGAAAATATTGCGATAAATTAGTTTCATTTGGTTCAGATACTTCTGGAGAATCTCCATTGTCTGTCTTTGCTTATTTAACACCTGATGCAGAAACATTCGAAGTAAAAGATGATTGGGATACATTAGGAATGAAAGCAACTCAATCAAACACTGTAGAATTAAAAGGGATTTATGCTGCCAAAGAACAAATTTTAACAAAAGTAGCTCCTGGTCCAAGTTTTGATCCAGTTGTGTTTGGTATTTTTGCTTATTTTGAAATTTTATTAGCCGCTACTTACCATGGAATTGGAAAACGTGCGTTAGAAATTGGAATTGAAACGGTAAAAACTCGTTATTCTGTATCAAATGATGCGCCATATTCTCAAGATAAAAACATTCGTTGGAGAATTGCCGAAGCAGCCATTATTTTAGATAGCATTCAACCACAAATTAATGAATTAAGTCAAACATTGGAATCAAGCGAAGAATATAGCTTTATTTGGTTACCACGTTTATCTTCGATTAAAAATCGTTCTGTTGAAGTGTCTAAAAAGGCAGTGGAAGAAATTGTACGTGCTAGTGGAGGAAGTTCTTATTACAATACAACAGAACTTTCACGCTTATATCGTGATGTATTAGCTGGTTTATTCCAACCATCTGATCAAGAATCTCTCCATGATGCATGGGCAAATATTTTATTAGGACCTATTGCGTAATTAGTTGGAGTCGTAAGTAATACGACTGATGAACTTTATATAATTGACAATAATGTTGATAAAGATTTCTTATAGCTTTTGAGTGTAAAAGCTGTAAGGAGTCTTTTTTATATTCCAAGACAATTCATGAGCTTTTTCTGTATTTAAATGAATATCCATATTTTTCTTTTTAGTCTTTAATATAGTCAATTTTTGAGCAAAAAGCGTAAGTATAGTTTCGTTTTTTTCCTAAAAGAGAATTAAACAGGGGAAAAACATAATCATAGTTTCGCTTTTATGTGGGATTCAGTATTTATGGTACGATGAGCGTGTAAAAAATAACTAATCATAAGGAGATTAACCCATGAGTCATGCTATTGGAATTGATTTAGGAACAACCTACTCAGCAGTATCTGTCTTGTCTGAAACAGGACAACCAACCATTTTAATGAATCAAGATGGTGATAATTTAACACCATCTGTTGTATTCTTTCAGTCATTTGATGGAAAGGATGAACCACTAGTAGGCATTCAAGCAAAAAACTTAGCTGCTAGTCAGCCAGAAAATGTCGTACAGTATGTAAAACGTCAAATTGGGAATCCGAATTGGAAATTTGATTCACCGAGTGATGTTGTCTATGGTGCAGAGGAAATTTCAGCTATTATCTTAAAGCGTTTAAAAGAGGGTGCAGAAAATGCTTTAGGAGAGGAAATCAAGGATGCAGTTATTACTGTTCCCGCTTACTTTGATGATGCAAGAAGAACTGCAACAAAACATGCGGGAGAAATAGCTGGTTTAAATGTTTTACGAGTGTTAAATGAACCGACGGCTGCTGCCCTTGCTTATGGAATTTCATCGGAAAAGAATGAAACAGTGCTAGTATATGATTTAGGTGGGGGAACCTTTGACGTTACTCTAATGAAAATTAATAATGGAGAGTTTGATGTTATTGGAACAGACGGAGACCGTAACCTGGGTGGATTTGACTTCGATAATGTTTTATCTATGATTATTGCAGAAAAAATGGAAGCTCAAGGAGCAGAAGATATCTATACAGATGAAAAAATTACAGCAGTTTTACGTGAAAAAGCAGAATCTGTCAAACGTTCATTAACTACAGTTGAGCAAACAAATGTGTTTGTGGATTACAAGGGTAAAAACTACAAAATACCTGTGACTCGTTTAGAATTTGAAGAAGCTTCGAAAAGTTTAATGAATCGTACAGAAGAATTGTTGGATGATGTTATGGAGGAGTCTGGTTTAGCATGGAGCGAAGTAGATCGTGTTCTCCTAATTGGTGGTTCGACTCGTATGCCAATGGTTCATAAGAAGTTGGAAGAAAAATTTGGACGTCAAATTACCTATTCAATTAATCCTGATGAAGCAGTAGCTCAAGGGGCTGCAATTCAAGCCGCATTAGAAATGGCTGGAAAAGGAGAAGGTTCTGAAGTATTAAGAGAGCTCTCTAGTAAAGTAAATATTTCTGATGTTACTTCACAAGCTTTAGGGATTATCGCATTAACTAATGATGTTAGAAAAAATTCTGTTATTATACCTAAAAATGCGAAGGTTCCTAATAAGTATTCTGGAGTGTTTTATACACGTTCTAACAATCAAGAAAATGTTTTGGTGGAAGTGACTCAGGGAGATGACGAAGATTTAGAATTTGTGACAATTATTGGAGAAAGCCTCATTAAGTTACCGGGTACATGGCCTGCTAGAACTCCTTTGAAGGTAACATTCCATTATGATGTAGATCAAACTGTTTTTGTGGAACTTCATGATGAATCTAATAATTTGTTAGGAACTTTTGAAATAGAACGCCAAGCAAATATGAATCAAGGCGAATTAGAACAAGCTAGTCGTCGTATTAGAGAATTAACGATTGATTAAAGGAGAATAGAGAAATGTCTTTTGTAAACTATTATGAAGAATTAGGAATAGAGAGAACAGTTTCACTAGAAGAGGTGAAGCAAAGTATTAAAGCAAATCGTAAACGTTACAGACAACTGACAGGTTCTCCAAATATTGACCAACGGTCAATGGCTGAGAGAAAAATGAATATTATAGCGGATGCTGAAAAAGTGTTTGAAAATGAAGAAACCCGAAATGAGTACGATGCACAACTGGCTCAAGAGGCACGAAAAGCCACTCCAGAACCAACACCGAAATTTTATACTAATGAAAGTAATGATGGAGAGGTAGATTACTTTAGATTTGCTAGAGAAGCTTACTATCAAGGAAATAGAACATTAGCTATATCTTATGCGGAGGAAGCGTTGAAGTTTTCGAGAACAAACGCTGATTTATGGAGCTTTAAAGGACGTCTATGTTTAGAAGCTGGTGATTATAATGCAGCAGAATTAGCAGCCAGCGAAGCTTATCGACTTAATCCATCAAATCCAGATTCATTAGAATTGCGTGGGGATATTTATCGAGAAAAAGGAGATATTAAAGGAGCGGTATCGAGTTACCAACAAGCTTATGAACAATCTAAAAATATCTACTATATCGTATTAAAAGCTAAGGTGCTATTTGAGAATAAATTATATAGAGAGGTCATTACGGAGTTGACAAGACTCATGAACAATCACCCTTCAGAAGTAGAGGAACGAGGGGCTATTGTATATGAATTACTCGGTAAATCTTATTATAATGAAAAAGCATATAAGGATTCTTTAGCGATTGCGAAAAAACTTTTAAATGTGAGTCCATTCTTTTCAGATCATGTTTTCTATATATACGCACTATGTAAGGTTGACCCATTAGAAGCTGAAAAGGAATTAGAAGTTCTAAAAAATAAGCATTCAAAAGAAAGTGATTTTTATGAAGATTATGGAGCGTTATTAATAGATGTTTATTTTGCTAAGTTAAAAATTGCAAAAGATACATCTACGGAAGAATTTTTTGGAAAAACTTTAGAACGTAATCGAATTAAAGAAGAAACGGTTCTTGATAATAAAGAAAAGGTAGAAATAACTAAAGCCTTCCTTCATAAGGTGAAATCAGAAGAATTGGAACATAAATACATTTCATCACAAACTCGTAGTTTACTAACGGTTATTGAAGAGAGATATAAATATGCATCGAAAAGACACTCGAGTGGAGGATGCTTGGCGCTGATTCTTCTATTTGTATTGAACTGGATTGTCAGTGCATTTTTTGCAAAAATCGTTCACGACTTCGTTATGAGTAATATAATTAGTTTAGCTATTTTAAGCTACTTGATTGTATATTTATTCTATCCAAAAGGTTATCAATTAAATCGTAGAAATAAGGGGAAATAAGCATGAGTGAAGCAGTGTTAAATGAAAAAGTATCTTACATTGTAGATAAGGTTGAGAATATAGAATCCCTAATTACTCGTCGTTTGTTAGAGGATAAAGAGAAAAATTCTTTAATTGAGGAACTTAAGAAGCATTTGATTTACCGCCAAGAACTAGATAAAGGTGCTAAATTTGCTCCTTTAATGGTAGAAATTTTGAAAGTAATGGATCGATTAAAATCTGATGATATTGTTCCTAGTGTTGAGTTTATAAACTCTGTCTATGAAGAGTTACTTCAAGTATTATCGCTCAATGGTCTTGAAGCAATTGATAATAGTGGACTCCTTAATCCTAGCATTCATGAAGTGATATCTGTTGTCCCAACTTTTGATAAAATAGATGACAATCGAATTATAGCAGTATTGGAAGAGGGTTATTTGTTAAATAATAGAGTGTTACGTCCAAGTAAGGTTATTATTGCTCAATATCAATCATTGGGATAAGAGAATGAATTTTTTATTAGAATTAATTAATACGCTACTGGGTGTTTTTGGACTTCAGATTGTTAAAATATCTTCTTCGTTTAACCAAAAAAGAGCTCAACGGACATTAGACTACCATCGTTTGCCTACTATTTCTAAAGCATCAAACGATGGTAAGATGACAGGGTTTGAGCCACAAATATTAGAGAACTATTTTTTGAATCAATTCGAATTAATGTTTGGAGAACCAGGAAAAGGGTTGAGTGCTTCAAATTTTGACAATAAAATGATTCAATTAGGACAAGAAGGAGAATTGAATTTTGCTAAGTCACTGCAAAAGAAAAATCTTTTAAATCGTCTAGTAACATTTTGGTCGGTTCATAATTTAGGAATAGGTGATGAAAAGATTCCTGCTGATGTAGATTGTGTAATTGTTTCAGGCAATACCATTTGGTTGATTGATTTGAAGTTATATGCCTCGGGGGATGTGATTTATCGTAGTGATAGAAAATTTTTGTATACTATTGATGTAACAACTGGATCTCTAGTAGGAAAACCGAAAAAAATGTCTCATAATATGAAATTTGCACAGGAAAAATTTTCTAAAAAATTTGAAAATCTATTAAGATATTATAAATTAGAAACTCGTGTTGTTTTAATGCCTACAAAAAAAGGTGCAGGTCAGATTGATAAGGTATACTGGCCTGGTAATATTCCTGCAATTACATTGGAAGATATGTTGTTAGAATTAGAGCAAGAACCACCATTTAAAGACACGATAGGTGGGCAAATGATTCGTCAAACTTTTAGCTTATTATTGAAACGATGAATAAAGGAAATTACTCCATAGCGATATTCCTAGTATTTTCAAGAGGTTTATAGTATGATCTTTCGTGGCGTTTTGAATGCTCGAGGTTCGCAACCATCCCTCGATTCAAAAAACTAGGAGGAAAAGAAATGAAACAAAACAATGTAAAAGTGTTGATTATCAATGCAATTGTAGCAGCATTATATGTGGTGATTACAACAGTATTTGCCTTTATGTCTTTTGGAAATATCCAATTCCGTATTTCAGAAATGTTAAACCATTTATTTGTATTTGATAAAAAATATGGATACGGGATTATTGCGGGTGTTATTTTAGCCAATACTATTTTTATGTCTAGCTCTGGTTTAGGAGTATATGATTTAGTATTTGGTTTAGGACATTCTATTTTATCTTTAGTGATTGGTTCATTCGTGTTCCGATTTGCTAAAGATTTAAAAGGCAAAATGTTATTGTTATCCATCGTATTTAGTGTGATGATTTTCTTAGTGGCTATTGAGTTAAAACTTGTATTAGAATTACCATTTTGGTTAAGCTACTTTGAAACTTTTGTTGGTGAAATTGTAGTCATGTTAGTGGGGATTCCAGTTATGTTAGCAGCCGACAAAGCAATTGGTTTTACAAAACAAATGAATGCATAATATAAGTTTTAAAAGGTATATTCGAGAAATCGGGTATGCCTTTTATTGTTAGTGGAAAATGTTGAAGGTTTGTTGATTAAAAAAGGCATTTCGTAACCTCATGACTTGTAAAAAAGTATAAAAGCATCTAAACTATAGTAGACTAAGAATCAGAAAAGAGGAATTTCAATGGAATTATTAAGTTTAACAGTAGGACGCCTACAAGAGAACGTGTATTTTTTAATTGATGAAAATAAAGAAACATTAATTTTTGATCCAGGTGCACAAGCGGAGGATATTAAAGAATTAATTGAAGAAGAAGGATTAAAACCAATTGCGATTGTGTTAACACATGCGCATGGAGACCACATTGGAGCAGTAGATGAATTAAGAAAAGCATACAATATTCCAATGTATATGAATGAAATTGAAAAAGAATTTTTAACGAATACAGATTTCAATCGTTCATTATATTCAAACGAAAATATTACAGTAGACCCTGCTGACGGATACTATCCAGAAGAATTAGGAAAATGGAAAATTGGAAGTTTTGAGCCTGAATTAGCGTTAATTCCAGGACATTCTCCAGGTAGTACAGTTTTTATCTTCAAAGATAATGGATTTGTGATTGGTGGAGATGTTTTATTCAAAGGTAGCGTAGGACGTAGTGATTTCTCATATGGTAGTCATATGACATTAATGGAAGGAATAGAACGTTATTTATTACCATTACCAGGAAATACAGTTGTTTTCCCAGGGCATGGTGAGCCAACAACATTACAAGATGAAATTGCAAGTAATCCATTTTTAAATGGAGCAACTAGATAGGACTCAGTAGGAGAATTCAAAATGATTTTTGATACACATACACATTTAAATGTAGAGCAATTCGAAGGAGAAGAAGCAGACGTTATTAAGCGTGCAAAGGAATTAGGCGTTACACGTTTTGCGATTGTCGGATTTGATACACCAACGATTGAAAAAGCTCTCCAATTAAGTGAAACATTTGAAGAAGTAGTGGCGATTGTAGGATGGCATCCGGTTGAAGCACATGCCTATACACCAGAAATTGAGAAAACATTAATCACACAATTAACCCATCCAAAAGTAGTGGCAATGGGGGAAATGGGATTAGACTATTACTGGGATGACTCTACACCTGAAGAACAAGAACGAGTATTCCGTCGCCAAATTGCCATTGCAAAAGAAATGAAATTACCGATTGTTATTCATAACCGTGATGCGACAGAAGATTGCTATCGTATTTTAAAAGAAGAAGATATTCGAGATATCGGTGGAATTATGCATAGCTATAATGGTGATGTGGAATATATGAAACGTTTCTTAGATTTAGGGATGCATATTTCTTTTAGTGGAGTAGTGACGTTTAAAAATGCTCCTCAAGTTCGTGAGTGTGCGAAAATCGTTCCACTAGATCGTTTTTTAGTGGAAACAGATGCCCCTTATTTAGCCCCTGTTCCGTATCGTGGAAAGAGAAACGAAACAGGATATACTCGCTATGTGGTTGAAACAATTGCTAAGGAAAGAGAAGTGGCTTGGGAAGAAATTGCTAAAGCATCGACAGAAAATGCAATGAAGCTATTTCGATTTGAAGAAAGAGGATTAAAATGAATCCAATTATAGTAGTGGAAGGGCGAGATGACACTCGCCGATTAAAGGAAGTTTTTCCAGAAATTGAAACGATTGAAACGAATGGTTCAGCTATTGATGACGAAACACTCGCTTTAATAAAAAAGGCAAGTGAAATTCGAGAAGTCATTGTATTTACAGATCCAGATTATCCAGGACAAAGAATTCGTTCGATTATTCAAGAAGCGATTCCGACCGTTAGTCATGCTTTTATTGAAAGAGAAGAAGCGGTTCGTAAAACGAATCATAAAAGTCTTGGAGTGGAACATGCTAGCGATGAAAGTATTCAAAAAGCATTGGAGCATGTATATAAGCCAGTAGCAGATCTTCAAGAAGAAATTTCTCAATCTGTGATTTTAGAATTAGGACTCATTGGATATCCTCATTCGTCTTATTTAAGAAAAGAAGTGTCTAAAGAATTACGCATTGGACATACAAATGGAAAGCAATTAACGAAACGATTGAAATTATTTGGCATTTCAGAACAACAATTACGAAATGCGGTACAAATTGTACAAGAAAGGAGTTAAAAAGATGTTTGAAAAAGATATTGCCACACCGACTCGAACACGTGAAATTATGGAACGCCATGGCATTAAAGTGAAGAAGAGTTTAGGGCAAAATTTTTTGATTGAACCGAATATTTTAACAAAAATGTTAGATGTGGCAGATGTTAACAAAGAAACAAATGTCATTGAAATTGGACCAGGAATTGGTGCATTAACGCAACGCTTAGCAAGAGCTGCTAAAAAAGTATTAGCGTTTGAAATTGATGGGCGATTAATTCCAGTCTTAGAAGATACTTTATCTGATCATGATAATGTCACTGTGATTCATGAAGATATTTTAAAAGTTGATTTAGAAACAGTGATTAAAGAACACTTCAATGTGGAGGAGAGATTATTAGTTGTAGCAAACTTGCCGTATTATATTACGACACCGATTATTATGAATCTCTTAGAATCAGGCTTACCAATTGATGGATTTGCGATGATGATGCAAAAAGAAGTGGCAGAAAGAATGACTGCTCAACCAAATTCAAAAGCTTATGGATCATTAACAGTGGCGATTCAATATTGGTGCCATGCTAAAATTGGATTTATTGTTCCGAAAACAGTTTTTAATCCAGCCCCAAATGTAGATTCAGCTATTTTAGTGTTGGAACGAAGAGAAGAACCTCTAGTAACGGTTAAAGATGAAGCTTTCTTTTTTGATTTAGTAAAAAATAGTTTTGTCCAACGTAGAAAAACATTATGGAATAATTTAGTTAAAGCTTATGTACCAGGAAAACTAACAAAAGAACAAATCCAAGAAGCTTTGGACTCTGTTTCGATTGAACCAAATCGTCGAGCAGAAACATTAACGATTGAAGAATTTGCAGCCTTATCGAATCAATTACAACAATTTGTAGAAGAGTAACAATTGTTCACGGGAAAAGACAGAGAAAGTGATACATTTGTGTGTAATTGTTTTTGAAAGGATGGAGAAAAATGGAACAATGGGTTCAACGAAGTAAAGGAATTTTATTAACCTTTGGATTAGCAGTATTAGCTGTTATTTTAGGAGACGTAATGCCGGTTATTGGAAGTGCGGTATTTGCGATTATTTTTGGGATGTTAGTAAGTAATTTTTATACATTACCAAGTGATTTTAAACCAGGAATTAATTATTCCGCTAAAAAATTATTACATTATTCGATTATTGCATTAGGGTTTACAATGTCATTTGCTCAAGTGCAGCAAACAGGATTAGAGTCTTTACAAGTAACGCTTGTTACGATTGTGGCAGCCTTCTTAACAGCAGCTTTTGTAGGAAAATGGTTAGGCTTGTCTGATCATTTACGAACATTAGTAGGATTTGGAACAGCTATTTGTGGAGGTTCTGCGATTGCAGCAGCTTCTCCTATTATTAAAGCAGATGATGAGGAAATTGCCTTATCAATTTCAACCATTTTCTTATTTAATATTATTGCTGTTTTCTTATTCCCGTTTTTAGGGCATGTGTTACAAATGACAGATGCACAATTTGGAATATTTGCAGGGACAGCAATTAATGATACTTCAAGTGTCGTCGCAGCTGGTTATAGTTATGGTAGTGGAGCAGGAGATATTGCTACCATTGTAAAATTAACACGTGCGTTGATGATTTTACCAGCTTGTTTAATTTTGTCACTTATTGAGGCAAGACGTCAAAAGAAATCTGGGGAATCTGTAAATTGGAAGAAAATTTTCCCAATGTTTATTTTATGGTTTTTAGTTGCCTCTGTTGTGACAAGTGTGGGAATTTTCCCTAAAGAATTTATCCCATATGCAAAATTAGCTTCTAAATGGTTAATGGCAATGGCGTTAGCAGGAATTGGTTGCCAAGTATCATTTAAGAGTTTCCGTGAAGCGGGAGCTAAACCGATTGCTACAGGGTTAGCAACTTGGTTTGTGGTAGGAGCGACTAGTTTATTGATTCAATATTTTGTAATGAAGTAATCCCTGAATAAAGGAGAGTTTATGAAGCGCCTATTGAGTTTAGGATTTTGGATAGGTTTGATTTATATTTTGATTTTTTCGAAGGTAAATGAGGTTCAGTCGTTTGTAAATACTTCGATGGTTGGAGTTTATTTGCATGTGGTGATGATTTGCTTGTTAATTGTCGGATTTTTCGCCTATCTGTTAAGAATCATTCATTTCTTATTTGTGTCGTAGAATAGAAAAATAAAAGATTTGTTATGAAGTAGCAACGGACGCCAGCAGACCTGCGGTCTCATGGCTAAAATTTGAGCCTTGGTCTCAAATTTTCCGACAACTAAAACTGCTATTGCAGTTTTAGTTGCTTGTGCTATCATGACAAATCTTTTATTTTTCTATTTATTTTTTGAACGATGGCAGCTTTGTAAAAGAGAATCTCATGCTTTTATGAGAAGTTCTTTGTATGTCTACTTCTGTTTGCAAAGGTTGCCCAGTCTATGTGGCGGGCGTTGCACCAGTGGGCGGTTGTGTGTGGAAGAATGATGTCTGTTTGGCGTAATGCTTCTGTGTTTGAAACGCCTAATAGTGTGTAAATATTTTTTAATTGATTCTTCCAGTCATTAACGGTTTGAATGGCTGTTGGGAGGGAATCTTGTGGGCGAATTAAATGTAAAAATTCTCCAGACATTCCTACAGCACTTGCTCCTAGAGCAAGACATTTTACGATATCTAATGGTGAATGAATGCCCCCAGAAGCAATGAGTTCACAAGGTAAATCATAACCTTCTACTAAGGACTGAACCGTTGTTTGTCCCCAGTCCTCTAATTCATCATATAAATTATCTTCTCTTCGAGCATTTTCAATGGCTGCAAAATTTGTGCCTCCACGTCCACTAATATCAATCGTTTGAACTCCGATATTGATTAGTTCTTGTATGGCTTCTCTACTAAATCCAAATCCGACTTCTTTAACAATAACAGGAACGTCTACATTAGTTACTATTTCCTCAATATTTTTTAACCAATGATGGAAAGAGCGATCGCCTTCTGGCATCACTAATTCTTGTAACGTGTTCACATGAATTTGAATCCCATTTGCTTCAATAAGATCAATTGATTTTTTAGCAGATTCAACTGTATAATGTGCTCCTAAATTCGCCAATACAATTCCATTAGGATTCTCTTTTCGGATAATGGTGAAGCTTTCTGCAGTAGAAGGGTCTTTCATGGCAATACTCATCGAACCAGTTGCCATCGCAATTCCAGTTTCATGCGCCAATTGTGCTAGTCGTTGATTAATGAGAGTCGTTCTAGGACTTCCACCAGTAATTGCATTAATGAAAAATGGAGTTTCTAAAGTGAATCCTGCCATTTTTGTTTGAAGAGAAACTTCATCTACAGCCATTTCAGATAGAGGATGATGGACAAAACGAGTTTGTCGTAATTCTAAATTCGACTGTGATTGATATTGTTGAGTCGCATGCCCCACATGTTCATCTTTTCTTTTCATTTGTTGTGTATAGGCTTGTGTCATGAGAGCTCCTTTCTAATAGCGCCTTTTGAAGGGGCTATTTCTAAGTTTAGTGGAAGAATACCAGCTTTTTCCCATTGGTTTGTGATGGTGTCTTCTTGTTGTGGTTTTGTAATAAAGCAAATCCCACAATCGCCTCCGCCAGCTCCAGAAGTTTTGGCACTTGCGTTTTCTTGAATCGCAATTTGGCAAAGTTTTGTTAAGGATGGAGTTTCGAGGATGATATTCATCTCTTTAGCAAAGTCTAATAAGAGAGCTCGATTATCCGTAATTCCTTGTATAAATGCTTCTGTATCTTCTTCTGTTAAAGCAGTCGCTATCTGGTTTAAAATCGCTGTGTTTTGTTTTAAAAATTGTTGGTAATACGCATCCTTTTCTGCTTGCGTTCTTGTATGAGTGACAGATGATACGAACGAAGAAGTGTCGGCTTTTTCCTTTGTCCATCCAACAAGCATTTTTAGTGCTGTTGGTAAAGATAATGGTTGAATGACTAAGCCTGTCCATTCTTTGTCGACAACTTCTGAAATGGAATGCTGTTGCAATTGTTCTTGAATCCATGTTGCATCAATTCGTTGGTATAAAATGATACCTCCAAAGGCACTAGAAGCAATATCTCCTAAGGAACCATTACTACCAAGCAGAGTATTGGTAATGGCTGCTAATTTATAAACGAGTAGAGGCTCAACAGGAATATGATGCCATTGTAAAATAGCGTCAATGGTCGCAACAACGACAGCTCCACTAGAGCCAAGACCGAATTTGATATTTGAGTGAATATCGTCTAATTGGCTTGTCACTTTCAAATGATAGAGCTCTTCATTCCAATAGTTTCGTTGTTTCGCGTAAGTTTCGGCAACTTCAATTGCAGTAGTCATTAATGTATATGGATGATTTTCTTCGATTATTTGTAAAAGTTCTTGTTCCCTTTTCCAATGAAGCATCAAATCCGGTTGTTGAGTGGAATAAATTGTTCCAACTTCTTCGAGGGAAGGAGTTAAGTCAACGGTTAAATAGCGATTGATAGCTGCAATAAGTGCCGGTTGTCCTGGAGTAACGACTGCATATTCACCAGCAATAAATAGTTTTCCAGGAGCTGTAGCTTGTATATTCATAGTTAAATTCCTTTTTGATTGAAATGTTGAATGCTTTCTTGCCATTCTTCTTCTGTTAAAGTTCTCATTGCTTCTCCTGGAAGAGAGGAAATGAGTTTTTCAGAAGCAAAATACTGTTTGAAATGGTCACGGATTTTGTCTAAATCACTTGCTTTACAAAGCACTTTTACATTCGGACCAGCATCCATTGTGTAATAAGCAGGAATTCCTAATACTTCACGTAAGTAAACGACTTGTTGCTGAGCAATCAGACTATCTGGTTCAAAATAACAAAATGGAGGTTGACTTGCAAGCATTGTCGCATGCATTTTCATTCCGTTAAATTCGGCGATTTCTCCCATTCGTGTAAAGTTTTTCTCTTGGATGGCTGTTTTAATCTCTTCTAAATCAGTTTTTGCACTTTCTACCCAAGCAGGATAGAAAGGAGAAGTGGCAACTGTTTGTTCCATTCCAACGCGGCTGGAGATTTTTTTAGCAGCTCCATTAACAACGACGATGAGCATTCCAATATCCCAAGAAGCATCATCAATAGGAATCGCCATACTATCTTCTGAATTCGTTCCTTGAGTCCATTCAACAAAGCCACCAAATAAACTTCTCGTAGAACTTCCACTTCCACGACGAGCATATGTTGATAATTCACTTCTTGATAAATCCCATCCTATTGCCTGATGCATTGCTCCTGCTAAAGCTGCAAAAGCTGAAGCAGAACTTGCTAAACCAGCTGCAGTAGGAACAAAGTTATAACTCTCAATACGAGCAAATCGTGTTTCCTTTGCAGGAATACGGAATAAATTTAAAAATTTTGAAATTTTTTGTGTTTCAGCTTCTTGTTGCAAAACATTATTTAGATAAAATTCATCTTTTTCTAAAGTTTCATCTAAAGTAATTTTTGTATCGGTATAAAAAGCCTCTAATGTGAGGGATAAGCTACTATTCATTGGAAGAAATAATGCTTTATCTTTTTTTCCCCAATATTTAATCAGTGCAATATTTGTATGCGCACGTGCAATTCCTGTTGTTTTCATATAAGCTCCTTTTTATTCATTGGAAAATGAATGTGTCCATGTTTGTACAGCTCCTGCTTTTTGTAAAGCTTCAGTAATTTTTTGTGCTTCTTCAAGATTTGTTGCAAGAGCAATCATACAGCCACCTAGTCCGCCACCTGTCATTTTGGCACCAATCGCTCCATTTTCAAGAGCCGTTTGAACAAGATGGTCTAACGTTTCGTTTGATACTTCTAATTGTTGAAGAAGTGTATGGTTTTGAGTTAAAAGACTTCCTAATGTATCAACGTCTCCTTTTGCTAGACAAGTTTTAGCAGTGTGTACTAATACTCCAATTTCTTCTATGATTTTTTGAGTAGAAACGGGTTCTTGTTGGATTTTTTCTTGTACGGCTTGAACGGCTTTTAGGGTTTGTCCTGTAATACCCGTATCTCCCACAATTAAAGTTCCTTTTAGTTGAATAGACAGAGGTTGTAAAGCTTCTCCTTTTATAAAAAATACGGCTTCTTTTCCACTAGTCGTTGCGGTATCAATACCGCTTGGATTTCCATGAGCGATTTTTTCAGAAGCTTGTACAATTTCGAATAATAATGGTTCGCTTAAAGGAACATTGTAATAATCAAACAATCCTCTCACTACCGCTACTGAAACAGCTGCGCTTGATCCCATGCCACGTTCTGCAGGAATTGAAGAAGTAATCGTAATCTCAATAGAAGGTGCTTGTACGAAGGATGCCTCTCCTTTTTCTACTTTCCCATTATTCCAATACGAACGAGTAGTAGGCGTAATTCCTAATTCAGGACGAAGTTGTTCAATTTGATTCAATGCTTCATGGATCGTAAATTTTAAACTTTTCAATACTTCCGGCATTTCATAAGCTAATCCACTATAAAAGTCGCAATGAATACTTAGTGGATGGGAGCTTGGTTGAATATTTGCTTGAACCGACACACCGGAAAAAGGAATGGCAATCGCAGGTTGATGATGGACGACTGCATGTTCCCCCATTAAAATGACTTTTCCAGTAGACTGTCCTATACCGGAAGCTGTTGTATATTCCATGATAAAACTCCTTCATAATTTCTCTTATTTATCATACTAAAAACCACTAAAGGTGTAAACGAACAAGCGAGGATTTAAAGGAAATTTAAAGACCCAATTGTTAGTCATCCTAAAAAAACTATGGTAAAATACGCAAGAAAAGCAATTCAATAAAAGGAGAGAATCGTTGTGACAGACACATCGACGTATTATCATATTAGCCGAGATGAATGGAAACAATATCAAAACGCTCATCACTTGGCATTAACATTACACGAATTAGAACATTTAACATCATTGAATGATAGAATTTCATTAATTGACGTACAAGAAGTATATGTACCCTTATTAGATTACTTTGATATCTATTATCAAAAACATGGACAAATTCACGAACAAGAACAATATTTCTTAAAACAACCGAAGAAAAAAGTTCCATTTATTATTGGAGTTTCAGGAAGTGTAGCAGTTGGGAAAAGTACAACAGCACGTTTAATGCAAACAATGCTCCAACAAAAATATCCAGAATTAACGATTGAATTGATGACAACGGATGGATTTTTATGGCCAACAAAGGATTTAGTGGAAAAAGGGATTTTACACCGAAAAGGATTCCCAGAAAGTTATGATATGGAATCATTAGTGAATTTCTTACTGGATATTAAAACAGGAGAAGAAGCTGTTGAAGCTCCGGTTTATTCTCATGAAATTTACGATATTATTCCCAATGAAAAACAAGTTATTTATCCACCTGATATTTTAATTGTGGAAGGAATTAATGTATTACAATTACCACCAAATCGAGAAATTTACGTCAGTGATTTCTTTGATTGGTCGATTTATGTAGATGCAGAAGAAAATCTGATTGAAAAATGGTACTTAGAACGTTTCGAATTATTAATGGAACGAGCAAAAACTCAACCCGATAATTTTTATTACCAGTTTGCGATTGGAGATCGAGAAGAAGCGATTGCTATGGCAAAAGATGTATGGAAAAAAACGAATTTGAAAAATCTAAAGGAATATATCTTACCAACAAAAGGACGTGCAGACTTTATTTTGCATAAAACATACGGACATCATATTGACTATGTTCAAGTGAAGAAATATTAAAAAATGGAAGAAGAACTCGCAGGATAGATGTCTCTGTGGGTTCTTTTTTTGAATGGAAGGATAATACATGAAAAATGAGAAAATTTAATAAAAATCCGAACGAATTTTATAAATATTTAAGGTAATTTTCGTGAATTTCTGCTACAATATAGATAATAAGACTAAGGAGGCTTTTTATGTCAACAAGAACCACTTCGTTAGAAAAAATTATTGTATTAGATTTTGGAAGTCAGTATAACCAACTGATTACACGTCGTATTCGTGAGTTTGGAGTATTCAGTGAGTTACTTCATAATGATATTACAGCCGAAGAAATCAAAAAGCATGGAAATGTAAAAGGGATTATTTTCTCTGGAGGGCCTCATAGTGTTTACGAATCGGGTGCTTTTACAGTAGATCCTGAAATTTTTGAATTAGGAATTCCGGTATTAGGAATCTGTTATGGAATGCAGTTGACAACTCATTTATTTGGAGGAACTGTTGAATCTTCACCGACAAGAGAATATGGTCCTGCAAAAGTAGAAGTATTTAATACAGATTCAGGAATTTTCCAAGGATTATCTACTTCAGAAGAAGTCTTAATGAGCCACGGTGACAGAATTACAGCTATCCCTGAAGGTTTCACTGTAACAGCTTCGAATGACCACACACCATTTGCAGCATTTGAAAACCCAGAACGAAATATTTATGGCGTACAATTCCATCCAGAAGTACGTCACAGTATTCATGGTAATGATATGTTGAAAAACTTTGTGTTCAATATTTGTGGTGCAACAGGTGATTGGACAATGGCAAACTTCATCGAGATGGAAATTGAAAAAATCCGTGAAAAAGTTGGCAATAAAAAAGTATTATTAGGTTTATCAGGCGGAGTTGACTCAAGCGTTGTAGGTGTCCTATTACAAAAAGCAATCGGCGACCAATTAACATGTATTTTTGTAGACCACGGCTTACTTAGAAAAGACGAAGGCGACCAAGTAATGGAGAGCTTATCTGGGAAATTTGGCTTAAATATTATTCGTGTGAATGCCCAAGAACGTTTCTTATCCAAACTAAAAGGCGTTAGTGATCCAGAACAAAAACGTAAAATTATTGGAAATGAATTTGTTTACGTATTCGATGATGAAGCAGCAAAATTAACAGATGTGGATTTCTTAGCACAAGGAACTTTATATACAGATATTATCGAATCCGGAACAAAAACAGCTCAAACTATTAAGTCTCACCACAATGTAGGAGGACTACCAGAGGATATGCAATTTGAATTAATTGAACCTCTGAATACATTATTCAAAGACGAAGTTCGTGCCTTAGGAACAGCATTAGGTATGCCAGATTCAATCGTATGGCGCCAACCATTCCCAGGACCAGGACTAGGCATTCGAGTACTAGGAGAAGTAACTGAAGAAAAACTAGAAATCGTACGAGAAAGTGATGCCATCTTAAGAGAAGAAATTGCTAAAAACGGACTTGAAAGAGATGTATGGCAATACTTCACAGTCTTACCAGGAATCCGCAGTGTCGGAGTAATGGGAGACGGAAGAACCTATGATTACACAATCGGCATTCGTGCAGTAACAAGTATTGACGGCATGACAAGTGACTTCGCTAGAATCCCATGGGAAGTCTTACAAACGATCAGCGCAAGAATTGTTAACGAAGTCGGACATGTAAACCGAGTGGTGTATGACATTACAAGTAAACCACCTGCTACGATTGAGTGGGAGTAGGATGGGGGAAGACTTTAGCCTGGAGTATGTTGCTCCGGGCTTTTTATGTATAAGAAAGATAGAGATAATTATTGTGTATATTAATTTAGTATTGCAAACTAAATAGGTATTAAATTTGATTTAAATAAAATGGAAAGATAAATAATGTGAGAAAATAATGATATACTATAGCTGAAAAGTGACTATAAATATTTAGAGGGAGTTTATATATGAAAATAAAAAAGATAGAATTAAATAATTTTAAAAGATTTACTCATCTAACAGTTGAAGAGATACCTGAAACTACTAAATTAGTTGTCTTAGTTGGACCTAATGGTTCTGGAAAGACATCTTTTTTGGAAGCTTTTCTTCATTATTATAAATATTATGGCTATGCTGATGTAGGAGATTTTAATTATCTTCGAAAAAAAGAAGGAAATATAAATCATAAAGATAGTTCATGGTTTGAAGAAGTTGGACAATTAGTAAATATAGATTACCATGATATAAATTTGCCTAAAGGTAAAATAAATCTATCAGAAGTAAAGGGGCACTTTTATTTTAGAAGTGCATATAGAAATGAATCGGAATTTTATATTGATGTTATTAGTAAACAACAAGATCCGTTAAACAATAATAGATTACAGTCATTAATCCAAAATGATAAAACAGTTTCTGAGAATTATCAGAGATTAATTTCAAATACTGTATTGGAAGTCTTTAACAATAACGATGATAAGAAATTGGTTAATGAATTAAGAAATGAATTAATTGGTAAAATACAAATAGCTATTAGAAATATATTTGATGATTTAGAATTTTCTTCGATTGGAGATCCTCTGATTAATGGAAATTTTTATTTTACAAAGGGAGTCTCAGAAAATTTTCAATATAGTAATCTTTCTGCTGGAGAAAAGTCTGCTTTTGATTTAGTATTGGACTTGGTTATACAATCAACATATTATAAAAATGCTATATATTGTATTGATGAGCCTGAAGCTCATATGCATACTCAATTACAAGGAAAGGTTTTACGTGAATTATTAAAACTTATTCCGAATGATTCTCAATTATGGATTTCTACACATTCAATAGGTATGCTTAAAGAGGCAGAAGAGATTGAAAAACAATTTGAAGGGACGGTTGTCTTTTTAGATTTTGGGGATAAAGATTTTGATATGGAGCAAGTCATAAAACCTAAACGAATTGATAAAATTTTAATGAATAAATTTTATGAGTTGGCTTTGGGTGATTTTTCTAAATTAATTTTACCCAATATTGTGGTTTTTTGTGAAGGAACTTCTGGTGGTGGGCACCGAAAGAATTTTGATAAAACAATTTATTCAACAATATTTGAGGAAGAGTATCCAAGGGCTTTGTTTATTTCTGGAGGTTCTTGTGAAGATATAAAAAATATTGAAAGAAATCACGGTGAGATAATTAGTAATTTATTAAAAAATGTTAAAGTTATTAAGGTTATAGATCGTGATGATCTTAGCTCAAATGAAGTTGAAGAATTAAAAGATAAAGGAATTACAGTTCTTAGGAAACGTAATCTAGAATCGTATCTTTTAGAAGATGAGGTTATTTATAAATTGTGTGAGAAATATCGAACAGTTGAAAATTATGATAATTGTATAAAAATAAGAAATGAAGAAATGCAAAAATCAATTGAAAGAAATAATCCAATAGATGACTATAAATCTGCTAGAGGTTCAATATATACTAGGTTAAAAACAGAGTTGCAACTGACTCGGTGTGGAAATAATGCTGATGCATTTATTCGAGATACATTGGCACCTTTAATTACTAAAGATATGGAAGTATATAAACAGTTAAAAGTAGAAATATTTGGTTCAGAAGAACTTGGATAAAAATAAATATAAATTATTAAATTTGAACTTAAGGGAGTATTATGAGTTTATTATTAATAATTCTAATATTTTGAAAAAAGATTTTATTGAATTTTCCGGTCAGAGATTTGAAAAACTTATATTTTTGGAAAATAAAGAGGAAGAGTTCCAAATTCATTTAGAAGAACATTACAGATTTGTTCCATATGAAAATTATGTAAGAGATATAGAAAGCAATGTATATAAAGGATATAACACTTCTATGATTACAGATGATTTCCGAACTACGTCAGAAAGATTATTTGAGAAATATTGTGAAAAGAACGGAAATGTAAAATATGTCTATAAAAATGGTGATAGTGGGCAACAATATTTATCAATAGTTTATAGAACAAAATTTGATAAACAGAGGTTATTTTATCCGGACTATGTTGTCCAATTAGAAGATGGCTCTATTTGGTTAATTGAAACAAAAGGTGGAGAAAGCAGAGGCCAAAGTAAAAATATTGATATTCAAATAGAAAATAAATTGGAAGCGTTTAAGTATTTTGCGAATAAACATGGGTATAATTTTGGCTTTATCAGAGGTAAAAATGATGAACTTTATTTTAATAATAATGAGTATGTCGATGATATGAATGATTTTAGATGGTTGTTGTTAGAGGAGATTTGGTGATAATTTATGTTGAAAAAAGAAAAATTAAGGAAAGCATGTTTCAGGGCTATAGATAATATATTGTATGAAGGTACGACAGATGTAGAATTGTTTAATCGGGCTTTTGAAATTGATTATTTAAAAGATGAGGATGTGAGAGAAGAACTATGCAGTATGGTTTGCTCTTCTATTCAAAAAAATAGTTTTTCAGAATTAAAGGTTCATAAATTAGGGCATGTATTGGTACCAAAGAAGAGTTTGTCAGATTATAGAAAATGTGCTTTAATTGACATTTACGATGAAATTGTATATTTAACATTGGTAATTAGTATCGCCGACGAAATAGAAAAAATGAGAATAAACAAGAGCAAAGATAGAGTTTTTTCCTATAGATTTGGGAGTTTTAAAGGCAAACTTTTTGATAGCAAATTTCATTACACTGCTTTTAGACAAAGAACCTTAGAAAAAAGCAAATATACTAAAAATAAAGTTGTAGTGGAGTGTGATATATCGAATTTTTATGACAGATTGAATATTCATAGAATTGAATCTATCCTAAGATCTAATTCAAAAATTGATGAGAGTATAATTTCTTTAATAAATGAATTATTACTATACTGGGCAAATAGAGATTCTTATGGGTTACCTGTTGGTTCTAATGCTTCAAGGATACTTGCAGAGGTTGCTTTAATCGAAGTTGATAATTATCTTATCTCAAAAGGAATTGACTTCTGCCGATTTGTGGATGATTATAGGATTTTTGCTAAAAATGCATTCGAAGCTCATAGTAATCTTGCTTTACTAACATTGAAATTAAGCAAGGAAGGTATGTTTTTGAATACTCAAAAAACTAAAGTCAAAGATATTTCCAGCTATAACAAACAAAATCTTAGTAATGATATGGATAATGCTCAAAATGATGTTACTTTTGACGAAGTTGATGATGAGCATCCCAATCTTCCTAAAATAATAAGAGGTTATTCAGGTCTTATTCCCAGTAAATTTAGAAAATTATCTAATATAGAAATTGAAAAATTAAAAAAGAACGATTTGGATAAACTTATTAATGATGCTAATAACAGTATGTTGATTGAAGAAAAAACAATTACAGCAATTATACGTACTATAATTGCAAAAGAAGAATATAGAAGATTGACGGAACTTCCTAATATATTAAAAAAGTTTCCTCAATTCATACCATATTTTATTGATTCTGTAATAAAATGCGAAGGTATCAGTAAGGATGATTTAGTTAAAATTCAAAATGATTTTGAAGAATGGATGACAAATGTGGACGTGCCAGAATATATTCAAGTATATCTAGTAAGGATATATTCGACTCATTTACTTGAAAATAAAGAAATTTTGTTAAATTCATTTAGAAATTTGAAGAGAAATTCGGGAGATTATATTGGAAGAGCATTATTGGAATCTTTAGATGGAAAGCTCTCTAGAGGAGAATTACTTGAAATTAGAGATTATTATTATCGTGCAGATAAATGGGAAGAAAGGCAAATTTTAAAGATGATTAGCAGTAGCCTTTCAAAGGGTGAAAAAAGAGCATTTTTCAAAGATATTAAAATTCATGAAGATGATTATTTCATTAACAAAATAGTAAAGGATAAAGGTAATAGATAGACAAATATATTTTTTTGTAGAAGAGATATTTTTACTATAGTAAAAACAAGCAAAGTGGAGGTGTTTTGTGTTAGAGCAAATAAAAGGTATAAAACTAAAAGGTGCTAATTTTGTAAATCAGACAGAGTTAAAATTGTTTAATAGTACTAACGATAAAGTTGCAAAAGTGGCATTGGTTTATGGAAGAAATGGATCCGGTAAGAGTACTATTTCTAATGCCTTCAAAAAAGTAAAAGGGGAAGATATTTTAAATATTGAAACTGCAAGTTTATATGATAATGATTCACATGAAATTTCAATAGGTGAGTCTGGAGATAAGGCTATTTTTGTATTTAATGAAGATTTTGTAAATGATAAAGTCAAAATACAAGAGGAAGGTTTAGGCTCAATTATCATGTTAGGTGAAAAAGCGGATTTGACAGTTAAAATTGAGCAAGCAACAGAACAGTTATCTGAAGCAAAAGATATTCAAGTTGAAATTAAACAAAAAATAGAGGAGTATAGGGACGTTACAAACCTTAAATCACCATATTATTATAAAGAAAAAATGTGTATGACTTTAAAAAATGATGATGGATGGGCGGGTAGAGAACGGAGAATAAAAGAATCGCGTAGAAACGCTAATGTTCCAAAGGATAAATATTTAGAATTTGTGAATATTACTGCATCTAAATCAAGATTAGAACTACTTATTGATTTTGAAGAACAAATGAGAGAACTGGAAAAAGCTAAACAAGGTTCTGGAAAAATAATAGAGGAAATTATAAAAATTTCTGATGAATATATAAATTTTAACTATAGTGCAATAAGCAAATTATTAGAAGAAACGATGGAGAAGCCTCTTTTAAGTGAAAGAGAAAAGTATTTACTTAAATTAGTTGAAACTGGAGAAAAAGATTTTCTTCAAAAACAGCTTGACTATTTTGACAACGATGAAGTTCAATACTGCCCATTTTGTTTACAAGATATTTCAGATGATTATAAAGTTGATTTGGTGGCTAAAATTCAAAGTATTTTGTCGGATTTTGTTAAGGAACATTGTAGAAAACTTTCAGAATTTTTATTAGAAGAAATAAATTTTGATTTTACATCATTCATACAATTAAGTTCTCACCCTGAAAGTTGTGAGCTATTGAATAAATTAAATAAGACAATACAAGAGAACAATAGGGTAATTAATCAAAAAATAAATTCACCATACACTTCTACTTATGAAAAAATCACAGATATTACTTCTTTACTTATTGAACTGGAAAAATCGTTAAAAAATCTTGAAGAAGAGAGAGACGAGTATAATAAAAATGTAGTTAATACAAAACCGATTATTGATAGGTTAGTTTCTATTAATAATGAAATTGCATATTATGATATTGGGGATGATTATAAGAGATACCTTGCTCAATATAGTGAGTATGAAAAATTATCAACCGAAGAACAAAATGCTAATAAACTAGTAGACGAGAAATTGTCATTGTGTAAAAAATTAGAAGCTGAGCGCAAGAATATAGATATAGCTGTTGACTTGATAAACAAGGGATTAAAATATATTTTCTTTTCTAAAGAAAGATTAGAAATAATTGTTGAGAATGATAAATATAAGTTATTGTCTAATGGAAAACCAGTTTTGCCATCTAATATTTCTGTTGGCGAAAGAAATATAATTGGTCTTTGTTATTTTTTTGCAAGTATGCTTCAGGGGAAAGACGATAAAAACGCTTTTAAAGACGAATATTTAATTATAGTTGATGATCCGGTATCAAGTTATGATTTTGAGAATAAAATAGGAATTTTATCATTTTTAAAATTAAAGCTCTCACAATTTCTTAATGGTAATTTAAATTCAAAAGCAATTATATTAACGCATGATTTATTGACCTTTTTTGATATAGAAAAGATACTTGAGGAACTTCAAAAAGAATTTAATGATTCTTATGGAAAAAATAAAACAGTATTTAACTTATTTGAATTAAAGAAATGTAACTTAATAGAGTTCCAATATAAAAAGAGACACGAATATACGGAAATGATGAAAATGATTTATGATTATTCTATGGAAGGATGTTCTGATAATAGTATATTGATTGGAAATATTATGAGACAAGTTCTTGAAGCTTTTTCTACTTTTGAATATAAAAAGGGGATATCAGAAGTATCAACAGATAAAAGTATTATTAATAAATTAGATGATGAATATCAAAGTTATTTTAGCAATCTTATGTACCGTCTTATTTTAAATGGAGGAAGTCACAAGGAGGAAGAAACACGAAGCGGTAGATTGGATTTTTTTACAGTTATATCAGATGAAGAAAAAGTAAGAACTGCAAAAGACATCCTTTGCTTTATATATTTACTTAATAATCTACATGTAATTGCACATCTTGGGGATGTTAGTGAAGAACTGAATAAATGGTGTTCTGAAATAAAGAATAATTAGCTTGTACAAAATAGTTGGAACTGGAACTGGGATGGGTAAAAAATCTAATAATGAGCTTAAATTGAACAAATTTCCCAGTAAACAACAAATGAAAAACCTGTATTTTGAACACTTTTGAATAGAATGAACAGTAGAAAAAGAAGAGTTAGAGTAGGAACTAATATTTAAATATCCCTCAATTTATCCCCAAGATATTTGGGAATAAGTTTGGGGATAATACTTCTATATAACTATGGAGAAATAAAACATGATTAGAAATATAAAAATAGAAGATGCAGAAGCAATACAAAGAATATGTAATATTTCTTTAGGATATTCAGTATCTGTCGAGACAGTTATGAGACAAATACAAAAACTATCAAAGGATGTAAATCATCATTATGTTTATGTATATGAAGATGAAAAGTTACAAAAAGTAGTTGGATTTGTGCATGCTGAAGTATATGAAAGTCTTTATTCCTATACCGGTTTGAACATTTTGGGGTTAGCTGTTTTACCAGAGTTCCAAGGCAAAGGAATTGGCAAAGAATTGATGAATCATTTAGAACTAAAAGCTAAAGATAATTCTGTTTCATTTGTAAGACTAAACTCAGCAGTATATCGTGTTGAAGCACATAAATTTTATGAGAATATTGGATATGTATGCGATAAAACTCAAAAGAGGTTTATTAAGAGGTTGGATTAGATAATTTTATAAATAAAAGCGCACGGCTTTAAGAGTAGAATCTTTTAGTTGTGTGCTTTTTGCATTTGGGTTAAATAGTTAGAAAAATAATGCTATAATAACTTCGGAAAATCAGAGACAACTAATAAATTAATGCACACCACAATTAAGGAGTTAAAAGTGATGAATCATTTCGTTATCTACCACACTGAAGATGGAAACTCAAAGATTAATCTTACCCTAGAAAATGGAACGATATGGTTAACTCAACTTCAGATTTCGGAATTATTTCAAACAACTAAGCAAACCATCAGTAAATATATCAAAAATATTTTAGAAGATGGAGAACTAGATGAAAAAGTGGTTGTCAACTATCAGTATACAGCCACAAATCAAGGTGAGATAGAAGATGGACTTCCAAAGAGAAAAGTAGCATCCTACAACCTTGATATGATTTTAGCGATAGGATACCATGTGCAATCCCCACGGGGAATACAGTTTAGAAAGTATGCTTCTACTGTTTTAAAAGAATATTTTATTAAAGGTTTTGTTATGGACGATGAACGTTTTAAAAATTTAGGAGAAGATCATTATTTTAAAGAACTTTTAGAACGGATTCATGACATTCGTTTCAGTGAGAAAGTATTTTATCGTCAACTGTTAGATTTGTTTGCAATATCCGTTGATTATAATAAGGATAGTGGTGAAGCCAAACGATTTTTTACTACAGTTCGAAATAAATTACATTTTTCTATTCATTATCAAACACCAACTGAATTGGGTGATAATGAGGAAGTAAAACTTGTTAAAGGAGAACTTCCAACATATTCTGAATCTAAAAGATATTTTACAGAGGAAGAATTGAGTAGCTTTAATCAATTAGTTTCAGAATGTTTAGATTTTGCAGAAAAACGAGCAAAACAAGAATGTACGATGACGATGAAAGATTGGAACTATCATATTGAGCAATTACTAAGTAAAATAGATGATGATATAGCGATTAGAGAAAAACTTTTTAGTAAATCAACAGAAATAAAAGGTGAAACAGAACAGACAAATGATGCTGAAAATACTTTAAACCAAGTTGAAAATCACTGTTTAAGTGAATTAAAGAAGATAGAAAATATAGTAAAAAATAGAAAATAATGTTCAAAAACTCCTGCTGAAAATTTAGTCAGCAGGAGTTTTCATTCATACTCTCTCAACAACCTCACAAATCCTGTTAAAACAATAATCCCTAATAATGAGATTCCCTTTGGCAGTTTTCAAAGGTGGGAGGGAGTGATTCTTTCTAATAACTCTAACACAAGCAGCCGTTGCTTGTTCCTTTAACTTCAATAGTTCTTCTTGGCTAAATGCTCCTGACACTTCTGCCATCCAAAAGTATAATTCCCCACATTTGACTGAATAAGGAAAAGGTTTAAGAGGATCTGATTGAGCACAATAACATTTAATTAAATGCCACCATTGCGTAGGTTTTGCTTCAAGATAATTCACTTCAATACCATGCGCTTTGGCATAAGCAATATATCCCTCACGTTCTTGTTGATAGCCTGACTTGATTAAAGATTCTGTTATCGGACAAGGAGTATCCTTTTTATCATAGAAAAAATTTTGTACTTGTTGATTGTTCATGATATTTCTCCCTTAAAACTTTTATTGGCTAATTATCCAATCCTAACATTACGTTCATAAGTAATATCATTTTCCTTACAAAACTCTTCGAATTTTCTAGAGTCAAAATGTTGCTCAAATTCTTTTTTCAATAGTTTTTTAGTGTCTCGATTCAATGGAATATTGAGATGATGCAAGAGGTTAGTAAAGTTTGCAGGATTTAATAAGTAAGTAACTTCATAATCGTCCCCATCAAAAATATCGACATCATAATCTTCATATCCGATGATTGCTGACCCATCTGGATTAAGTGTGAATAAAAATGCGCTGTTTGTCATCAATCATTCCTCCCTTATAAGTTAATTATATCAATACTAAAAGACACTTATCAATCAAATTTCTACGTCAAAAACGGAATAAACCTGCCTTTTCAAAATAGTTAGATATGAGACCCGTAGGAGCTGCTATCGTCCCTTGCCACAATTTCAAAGAAAAGTCTAGTTTATGACGCCTTTAGTGTACGCCTCTCATAACCTATGCTATAATCAAGCAAAAAGTATTGGATTAAATTAGGAGAAATTATGTTGAAATTATTAAAAATTGATCGATTACTATTGGAAACGACAAAACTTCCCATGGTAAAAATTGATAGAGAATTATTTTTAAGAAAAGAATTAAGGGATCGATATCGTCCAGAAGTAGTTGAATTAGCGATTCAATATAATCCGGCATATGCAGGAATTCCAGTAGAAGATATTAATCAAATTGCAAAAAGTTGTATTAAAGGAGAGGCTACTCAAGTAAGTACGATTTCTGCAGCAGCGGGACTTCCAGGCGGTTTTGCGATTCTGGGATCACTTCCAGCAGATTTAGCGCAATATTTTGCTCATATTTTGCGAGTGTTGCAAAAGTTAATTTATTTATATGGCTGGAGTGAACTGAATTTTGATGCCAAAGAAATGAATGAAGAAACAAAAAATTTACTCATTTTATTCATCGGAATCATGTTTGGGGTTAATAGTGCAGTAAACACGGTTCATGCTTTGTCAGCACAAATTGCGAAACAAGTTGCAAAAAAATTACCTCAACATGCATTTACAAAAGGATTCGTTTATCCAATCGTTAAAAAAATTGCATCCATTCTTGGAGTTCAAATGTCTAAAAAAATTTTTGCCAATGGAGTGTCCAAAGTTGTTCCAGTTGTTGGCGCAGTAACTTCGGGTGCATTGACGTATATTACATTTAATGCCATGGCAGAAAAATTAAGAAAACATTTAGCAAAAGATGATTTAGCAAACATTGAAATTTATAAAGAAAAATCTGATCATCTAGTAATCGATGCTGAAATTATAGAATAATAATTGAAAATCGTATCCCTCTATCGAATGGTGGAGGGATTTTTTTTTTGATATAGAGCATGAAGCAAATATATTGCAATGATAGCGTTTAAATGATATGATGGAATACCTGTTGTTATGAGGATTTAATAGATTTTTTCGATTAGATTTTTTGTTTTAAAAAATTATGTAAATTTCTATTGAACCCCCTAACAAAGGTCTTAAAAAATTGTATCATTCCACTAAAGAAATTTGTAGCCAAACAGTCAAATAAAAGTGGTTATGAACGTTTTCAAAATTCAAAATGATAACTGTTTTTTCGGAATAAATCCTAAAAATGTTAGAAAATAGTATAAAATAATGATTGATTTTTAAAATTTTCTTGACAAGCAAAAAAAGATATGTTAAATACTTGACGGTTATTTTTTGAAGGATTTTTGAAACGCCATTTTTCAAATTTTCTTTGGAAGAGAAAACTAGAAGGGAAGAATTATAAATGACACAATTTGATACACCAGAATACTTAGCAAAAGTGGATGCGTGGTGGCGCGCAGCTAACTATATTTCAGTAGCACAAATGTACTTGAAAGATAATCCACTATTACGTCGTCCTGTACAAAAAGAAGACGTTAAATTACATCCAATCGGACACTGGGGAACAATCGCAGGACAAAACTTTATTTACGCACACTTAAACCGTGCTATTAACAAATATGACTTAGATATGTTCTACATTGAAGGTCCTGGACACGGTGGACAAGTAATGGTATCTAACTCTTACTTAGACGGTTCTTATACTGAATTATATCCAAATATTACGCAAGATGAAGCTGGCTTCAAACAATTGTGTAAAATTTTCTCATTCCCAGGAGGAATTGCATCACATGCTGCTCCTGAAACTCCTGGTTCTATTCACGAAGGTGGAGAATTAGGTTACTCATTATCTCATGCAACAGGTGCTATCTTAGATAACCCTAACGTAATTGCTGCTGCAGTTATCGGAGACGGAGAAGCAGAAACAGGCCCATTAGCAGCTGGTTGGTTCTCAAACACATTCATCAACCCTGTAAATGATGGTGCTGTACTTCCAATTCTTTACTTAAACGGTGGTAAAATCCACAACCCAACAATTTTAGCTCGTCGTACTGATGAAGAATTAACTCAATTCTTTAACGGTTTAGGATGGGATCCAATTTTCGTTGAAGGAACTGATCCTGAAAAAGTTCACCCATTAATGGCTGAAAAATTAGACGAAGCAATTGAAAAAATTCAAGCAATTCAAAAAGAAGCTCGTGCTAAAAATGCTGAAGAAGCAACAATGCCTCATTGGCCAGTATTAGTAGTACGTACACCAAAAGGATGGACTGGTCCAAAAGAATGGAACAGCGAACCAATCGAAGGTGGATTCCGTGCTCACCAGGTTCCAATTCCAGTATCAGGTGAATCAATGGAACACATCGATCATTTATTAGACTGGTTGAAATCATACCGTCCAGAAGAATTATTCGATGAAAACGGAAAATTAGTAGAAGAAATTGCTGCTATTTCACCAAAAGGTGACCGTCGTATGAGCATGAACCCAATCACTAATGCTGGGGTTGTAAAACCAATGGAAATTACTGATTGGACGAAACATGCAGTTGATACTTCAACTCCAGGTGCTATCCAAAAACAAGATATGATTGAATTTGGTAAATTTGCAGCTGACTTAGTAAAAGCTAACCCTGAAAACTTCCGTATTTTCGGACCAGATGAAACTAAATCTAACCGTCTAAACGAAGTATTTAAAGCAACAAACCGTCAATGGGTTGGTCGTCGTGATGAAAGCTATGATGAATGGATTTCACCAGTTGGTCGTGTTATCGATTCACAATTATCAGAACACCAAGCAGAAGGATTCTTAGAAGGTTATGTATTAACAGGTCGTCACGGATTCTTCGCTTCATACGAATCATTCTTACGTGTAGTAGACTCAATGATTACTCAACACTTCAAATGGTTACGTAAATCTAAAACTCACGCTCCATGGCGTAAAAACTATCCATCATTAAACTTGATTGCAACATCAACAGTGTTCCAACAAGACCACAATGGATATACTCACCAAGATCCAGGTTTATTAACTCACTTAGCTGAGAAAAAACCAGAATTCGTACGTGAATATTTACCAGCAGATACAAACAGCTTGATGGCAGTTATGGCTGAAGCTTTAAGTTCAGAAGATAAAATTAACTTAATCGTTTCATCTAAACACCCACGTCCTCAATTCTACTCAGTAGAAGAAGCTAAAGAATTAGTAA
The DNA here is from genome assembly GCF_963516875.1 of uncultured Granulicatella sp. Taxonomy (GTDB): domain Bacteria; phylum Bacillota; class Bacilli; order Lactobacillales; family Aerococcaceae; genus Granulicatella. The sequence goes on from NZ_CAUQCL010000004.1 coordinate 82,652, forward strand.
GCGAAGGATACAAAGTAATTGACTGGGCTTCAACTGTTAAAGATGGCGAAGAGCCAGATGTAGTGATTGCTGCTGCAGGTACTGAACCAAACTTAGAAGCATTAGCAGGTATTTCAATCTTGCATAAACAATTCCCAGAATTGAAAATCCGCTTCATCAACGTTGTAGATATCTTAAAATTACGTTCTCCAAAAGTTGACCCTCGTGGTTTATCTGATGAAGAATTCGATAAATTATTTACAGCTGACAAACCAGTAGTATTCTGCTTCCACGGATATGAAGGTATGATTCGTGATTTATTCTTCGATCGTAACAACCACAATGTTCATATCCACGGTTACCGTGAAAACGGAGATATTACAACTCCATTCGATATGCGTGTTCTTTCTGAAATGGACCGCTTCCACGTTGCAAAAGATGCTGCAGTTGCTGTATATGGTGACAAAGCTAGCGAATTTGCTGCGAAAATGGATGAAACAGTGGAATTCCACCACAGCTATATCCGTGAACACGGTGAAGATATTCCAGAAGTAGTAAGCTGGAAATGGGAAAACGTTAATAAATAATAACGATTTTGATTGAATAGGGCAGTCGTCTGACGATAGATTTCTATCTGAGGGCGAGCCCTATTTTTTGTACAAAATGAATCGAGCTTTGAATTTAATCGTTTAAAACAGAAAATATATTTATCGTATATTGACAAATAAAGGTAGGTTTGCTAAGATATTCACACAAGTAAAGGGGAGTGAAAATGATGAGTAAAATGAAGTTTTTATTAGGTGCGATGGCGTTATCAACTTTTGTAGCAGCAAACAATGTGCAAGCCGCTGAAAATGAAGGAATAATTCCAAAATGTACAGTTCAAGAGAATGCTCTTGTTAAAGGGGATGCACATGTACCTGTATCGAAGTGTGGACAACCATTTAGATATAGTACGCCTGAATGGAAAGTTGAAAAAGACGGCAGCAAAGTATTATATCGTGATGGAAAACGTGCGTTAAAATGGCAGGCGGTAGACAATACTTGGGTATTTATTGGGGATAACTTCAAACCTGTAAAAGGATGGCAAGTATTGCCAGTTGTCCAACAAGGGATGATTAATGCTGTTGAAGGCGATGATATTCATACATCTGTGCCAGATAAAGGTTATTTCTACTTTAATGAACAAGGTTATTTACAAGAAGAATGGGTATTCGATGATGGATATTGGTACTACATTCCAGAACGTGGTGTTGTTTCAAAAGGTTGGGTAGAAGTAAAAGATAAATGGTATTATTTCGATACATCTGGAAGAATGCAAACAGGTTGGAGAATGTTGAATGGAGTTTGGTATTACTTAAATGAATCTGGTGCAATGGAAACTGGCTGGGGTCAAGTAGATGGAAAATGGTATTACTTCAACACTTCAGGTAGCATGCAAACAGGTTGGGTGCAATGGAATGATGCTTGGTATTATTTTGCACCATCAGGCGAAATGAAGACAGGCTGGGTTGAGTCATCTGGTAAATGGTATTTCTTAAAAGACAGTGGTAAAATGGCTGTTTCAGAAAAAACATCAGATGGTTATCAAGTAGATGCCACTGGAGCTTGGGTTCACTAGGAAAGCAGTTGACAGTTTCAAGGATTGTCAGTATACTGATAACAAATTAAATCGAGAGCAATGATCAAGCGCAGTAGAGACTAGCATCGGAGCAAAAAGAGAATTGTCGGTAGGTGTAAGACAATCCAACCTAGAATCGAAGTACACTTGAGAGCAAACTGTGACAAACAGCGTCTATCCGCGATAAGGATTTGAGAGGTAGTTTTTAACTACAATATGGGTGGTAACACGGCAAAGTCGTCCCTAATAGCTTTTGGGCTATTAGGGACTTTTTTATTTGCTAGAAAACTGTGTAAGAAAATTGCAACAATATAAGGAGGATTTGTATGAATATTATTGATGATTTAATGTGGCGTGGTGCCATTAATCAAATGACAGATGAAGAAGGTTTGCGTCAATTAACGCAAGAAAAGGCAGTCTCACTATACTGTGGTGTGGATCCAACAGGAGATAGTATGCATATTGGACATTTAATTCCATTTATGATTTTACGTCGTTTCCAATTAGCAGGGCACCGTCCAGTCATTGTGATTGGAGGAGCGACAGGTTCCATTGGAGATCCAAGTGGTCGTACAAGTGAACGTGTTCTGCAAACAAAAGAACAAGTACAACATAATGTAGAAAAATTAACAGCTCAAATGAAACGTTTATTCTTAACAAGTCAAGAAGACCAAGAAGCAGTTCGTTTAGTGAATAACTATGATTGGACAAAAGATTTATCATTATTAGACTTCTTACGTGATTATGGGAAACATTTTAACTTAAATACAATGTTAGCAAAAGATGTTGTTGCAAGTCGTTTAGAAGTTGGGATTTCATTTACAGAGTTTTCTTACCAAATTTTACAATCCATCGACTTTTTACAATTGTTCCGTAAAGAAGATGTTCAAGTGCAAATTGGTGGAGCTGATCAATGGGGAAATATTACAGCTGGTTTAGAATTAATTCGTAAAGTGGAAGGAGCAGAAGCTCGTGCTTATGGATTAACAATTCCATTGATGCTGAAATCTGATGGTACTAAATTCGGAAAAACAGCTGGTGGTGCAGTATGGTTAGATCCAGAAAAAACAACTCCATATGAATTCTACCAATTCTGGTTAAACCAAGATGACCGTGATGTGATTAAATATATTAAATACTTTACATTCTTAGAAAAAGAAGAAATTGAGGCGTTAGAAGTTTCTGTACAAGAAGAACCCCATAAACGTCAAGCACAAAAACGCTTAGCAGAAGAAGTAACACGTTTTGTTCACGGTGAAGCAGCATTACAAGATGCGTTGAAAATTACAAATGCTTTATTTACTGGAGATGTTCAACAATTAAATGCGGATGAAATTGAACAAGGCTTCAAAAATATGCCAACATTTGAAAGTGAAAAAGTAGAACAAAACTTAGCAACTTGGTTAGTAGATTTAGGAATTGAGCCAAGCCGTCGTCAATCTCGTGAGGACATTCAAAATGGAGCAATTTCAATTAATGGAGAAAAAATTACAGATTTAGAACATATATGGACTCCAGAACAATCCTTTGAAGGACGTTTTGTACTAGTTCGTCGTGGTAAGAAAAAATATTTCTTAGTAAAATTAAAATAGGTTTATATCTCCGTAGCATGAAAAATGTGACAAATCATAGTGGTAGAAATGTAATTATATCAACTTTAAAACGAAATATTACAGTTTTGTTACAATGTAAATACAATTCTGCGAATTTTAACATAAGCCTTTAGTCGTATGTTATGATGATACCAGTCAAGATTATAAGCACTTTCAATAAGTGCCGCTTATATATAGTAACAAAAGTTTGGAGGGAATCATTTGAATAAAAGGTTATTAACATTCGTAGTAACAGGAACAGCGTTAGCATTAGGGACATTAGCACCTTCAGTAAACGCTCAAGATATTGATTCACAAATTAACACAGCAAATTCTCAAATTCAAAATTTAAACAATCAAAAACAAGCAGTGGCAAGTCAAGTAGACCAATTATCTCAAGATTTATCAAATGTACAATCAAGAATTAATTCGGTACAAGCAGAACAAGAAACTGCTAAAGCTAACTTAGAAGTATTGAAAGCAGAAATTTCAAAACTTGAAACATTAATTGCAGAACGTAATGAACGATTAAAAGATCAAGCTCGTGCGGTACAAGTAAATGGAGCTCGTTCATATGTTGATTTCTTACTAAATGCTGATTCAATTACAGATGTAGTGAATCGTATTGGAGTAATTGTTGACTTAGTTGGTGCAAACCGTCAATTAATGCAAGAACAAGCTCGTGATAAAGAGCAAGTTGAAACAAAAGAAGAAGCTCAAAAAGCTAACTTAGTACAACAAGAAGCAAATGAAGCGCAGTTACAAAACTTACAAACTGAGTTAAGTGCAACATTTAATAGACATAAAGCTACTTTAGCAAATCTTTCAAATGAAGAATTAGAAGCAATTGCAGCTCGTGATGGCTTAGTTCAAGAAAAAGAAAGATTAGCAGCAGAAAAAGCTCGTGCAGATGCTGAAAAAGCAGCAGCACAAAAAGCAGCAGAAGCAGCTAAGGAAGCAATGTTAAAAGCAACAGAAGAAGCAGTTGCACAAGCAGCAGCAACACCTGGTGCGGCAACAGCAGCAACTCCTGTAACAGCCGCTGCTAAGAGCGAAGCAGCTGTAGCTAAATCATCAAACATTGTTGTTGGCGGATCATTTGCATCTCCAGACCCATCATTTGTAGCAGCTTTAAATGGTGGATATTTCGGACAATGTACTTATTATATGTATAATCGTTTTGCTCAATTAGGTTCTCCAATTAGAACTACAGGACTAGGAAATGCAGCTGAATGGCCAGCAAACGCTGCAGCAGCAGGTTATGGAGTTTCTTCAACTCCTCGTGCAGGTACAGCAATTGTATTCCAACGTGGTGTAGGTGGAGCAGACCCTGTATATGGTCACGTTGGATTCGTTGAACGTGTAAATGCTGACGGTTCATTATTCATCTCTGAAATGAACGTACAAGGATTAAACGTAATTTCAACTCGTACAATTCCAGCAGGCGTTGCAGCTCAAGCAACATATATTAACTTTGGATTATAATATGAATGAAGAATGGATTCCGTTAAGGAATTCATTCTTTTTTTGTAAAAAATGTTGATTTTTTTATAAAAAAAAGTTAAGATAAATTTATCGCTTTATTTAGTAAGTATTTGCTAAATAATCGACTCTCTAGACTAACGTTAACTTTCGCCGTGATTGACACCGAAGGCTAGCGTTTTTTTTTTATCGTTTTTTTATGGAAAATGAGTTACAATAGGTAAAGTAATTAAGGAAAGTGAAAGAAAGTGAAACGATGGATACAGCTTTATTAAAAGAAAAAATTCAAAAGAAAAGTAAGGAATTAGGTATCGATAAAATCGGATTTGCTTCTGCTGCACCCTTTGATCATTTAGCTCAAGGAATGCAAGAATCTAAAGAATTAGGACATACAACAGGATTTGAACATCCAATTTTAGAAGAGCGAATTTACCCAGAGAAGATTTTTGATTCTCCTAAGACGATTATTTCAATTGCCCTTGCATATCCTACTTTACCAAGTCAGAAACCTGAACGTGTAAAAGGGGAGCGACGTGGAGCTTTTGCGAGAGCTTCTTGGGGAGAAGACTACCATTTTATTTTATCTAGAAGAATGGAAGCTTTAATTGAGTATATTAAAAGTGAAGTGAATCAAGAAGATGTTGCGTTTAAACCAATGGTGGATACAGGAGAATTAATCGATGTTCGTGTTGCTGAACGAGCTGGAATAGGCTTTGTTGGGAAAAATGGTTTATTAGTGACAAAGGAATTTGGGTCCTATGTTTATTTAGGCGAATTAATTACGAATATTGAATTTCCAGTGGATGCTCCCGTTGATTATGGCTGTGGAGATTGTACACGCTGTGTAGATTTTTGTCCGACCAATGCTTTATTAGGAAATGGGAAAATGAATGCCCAACGTTGTTTGTCGTATCAAACACAAACGAAAGGTTTTATGCCGAAGGAATATCGTAAAAAAATGGGGCATGTTATTTATGGTTGCGATATTTGCCAGCAAGTTTGTCCGTATAACAAAGGAAAAGATTTTCATTTACATCCTGAAATGGAACCGTCTGTGGAAGAAACACATCCATTGTTAAAACCATTAGTGACGATTTCGAATAAGGAGTTCAAAGAACGGTTTGGAAAGATGGCTGGTTCATGGCGAGGGAAGAAGCCGCTACAGAGAAATGCCATTATTGCACTAGCAAATTACCGTGATAAAACTGCTGTTCCTCTATTATTGAAAGTGATGAAGGAAGATATGCGACCTGTCATGAAAGGAACGGCAGCTTGGGCTGTGAGTGAGATTATTTCTGAATCGAGTGAAGAAATGATTCATTATTTTACAGAAATGTTAGAAAAAGCTCGAAAAGTTGAAGCAACAACGAAAGAAGAAGCAGACTTAGTTGTTGAATTAGAAGAAGCGATTCAAACATTGCACGAAAAATTACCAAAAAATCCTGAGGAGGGATCTTATGACGATTAATCATATTGTATTATTTGAACCACAAATTCCAGCGAATACGGGAAATATTGCGCGTACTTGTGCAGCAACGAATTCACCGCTACATTTAGTGGGGCAATTAGGGTTTTCAACAGATGATAAGCATTTAAAACGTGCAGGTCTAGATTATTGGAATGATGTGGATATTACGTATCATGATTCGCTAGAAGCATTTATGGAATATTTAGGCAATCGTCCCATTTATTTAATTACAAAATTTGCTAATCATACTTATGATGAAGTAGATTTGGCAAAGGATGAAGAGCAATTTTTCATTTTTGGAAAAGAAACAACAGGATTACCAGAAGAATTTATGCGTGAACATGAAGAAAGCTGTTTAAGATTACCGATGAATGACACTCATGTTCGTTCCTTAAACTTATCGAATACAGCAGCAATTGTTGTTTATGAAGCATTAAGACAGCAGCAGTTTAAAGGCTTAGAATTAGTTCATACCTATGAACATGATAAATTAAAATAAGGAGACAGGTAGATGAAGAACATTCCTTTGTATTTATGGAATACGATTATTTATGCATTATGTACTCTTTCATTCTCATTATTAGCAGTAGTGGATAATAAATGGTATGCATTAGTTGCTGCTTTATTTGGAATTTCTAGTGCTTTTAATGCGTATCGATATGTTAAAGATAAACAGAAAAAAAGGAAATGAATGAGAGAGGTTTGAGGATGAAAAATTTAACATACGCAATTATAACGGGAGTTATTGCAGTTGTACTGTTTGCTTTAACGATTCTATATAGGAAGTCGCTTGTTGTTTTAGGAATTGTTTTTTTAGGACGTAGTATAGAATACGCTTATAAATATTATCAGTATCGAAAAAAACAAATAAATGATTAAATGAATAGAGATAAACGGAGATAATCGTTTATCTCTTTTTTTGTTGCTTGACAGTGTGAGGGAATTGTATCAGAATAAAGTCATTAACGATTGTGAAGGAGGCTACCGATGATGGAAAAAGATTGGTGGAAAGGCAAAGTAGCTTATCAAATTTATCCAAAAAGTTTTAATGATAGTAATGGAGATGGAATTGGAGATTTAAAAGGAATTACCGAAAAGCTCGATTACTTACAAAGTTTGGGAATTGATATTTTATGGTTGTCTCCTGTATATAAGAGTCCATTTGTAGATCAAGGATATGATATTGCAGATTATTATGCAATTGATCCACAATTTGGAACAATGGAAGATATGGAAGAACTAATTACTGAAGCAAAAAAACGTGGTATTTCAATTATTATGGATTTGGTAGTGAACCACTGCTCTGATCAACATGAATGGTTTCAAAAAGCATTAGCAGATCCAGACGGCCCTTATGCCGATTATTTCTATTTTATTGAAAGTGAAAAAGAACCAAACAACTGGGAAACTTATTTCGGGGGTAGTGTGTGGGATAAAGTTCCTGGAACGAATAAATATTATTTACACTCATTCCATAAAGGGCAACCTGATTTAAATTGGCAAAATCCTGTCGTGAGAGAAGAAATTTATACGATGATTAATTGGTGGTTAGAAAAAGGAATCGGAGGATTCCGTATTGATGCCATTATTAATATTAAAAAGGATTTAGAGTGGCGTTCCTTACCATCTGAACAAGAAAATGGGCTTGTTCCTGTTCGTTATTCATTAGCAAATGCGCAACCGATTGAGCCATTTTTACAAGAAATGAAGGAAAAAACATTTGCCCGTTATAATGCTTTTACAGTAGGGGAAGTGTTTAATGAAACGGATGAAGAATTATATTTCTTTATTGGAGAAGAGGGAGTGTTCTCGTCTATTTTCGATTTCAAACAAACGATTTTAGGTCAAAAAGGAAATGGCTGGTATAGTCATGAGTTACCAACTGCAGAAGAATTAAAAGATAGTATTTTTAAGGCGCATCGTCGTGCGGATTCTATTGGTGTATTATCAACGATTATTGAAAACCATGATGAACCACGTGGAGTTTCTCATTACATTCCTGAAGGAGAAGTTACTGAAATTAGTAAAAAAGCTCTTGCGACGGTACAAATGCTTCGTAAAGGAATTCCATTTATTTATCAAGGACAAGAGATTGGAATGGAAAATCAAATTTTTGAATCGATTGATGAGTTTGATGATATTAATACATTAAATGAATATCATGTTGCAAAAGAAGCATGTCTAACGGATGAAGAAGCGTTGAAGGCTATTTCAAAATATAGTCGTGATAATGCTCGTACTCCAATGCAATGGAATGGTGAAGAGAAGTTAGGATTTACAACTGGAGAAGCTTGGCTTGCTTCAAAACAACCACAAAGAGACATTAATGTTGAAGCACAGGAAGAGAACCCACAATCTATCTTGAATTATTATAGAGCGTTAACTGCTTTGTATCGTGATGAAGTGTATGGCTCAACAATTCGTGAAGGGGTATTTGTTCCTGTTTTAGAAGAAGTGAAAAACATGATTGCTTATGAGCGTCGTGGAGAAAAACGTGTGCTTGTATTAGTGAACTATCAAGCAGAACCTCAAACAGTGACCCTACCAACAGCTATTTGTAAAGTTATTGTTGCAAACTTACCAGCTCAAATGAATGCTCAAGGAAATCAACTCTCTCTTGCTGGTTATCAAGCCATTGTCTGCGAATTAGAAGATTAGTAGAGTAAAGGAAACGTTCTTTCTACAAGTTTGTGGAAGGGGCGTTTTTTACTTCTTAAGAATCATTAAACAAGAAATTTTCCTATATGAAAACGGAAACAATGGGTGTATAATGAGTGTAATAAAAAAATAAAGAAACATATTGACAAAAAAGGACGCTAGGTATATAGTTAGCTAAAAGAGTAACTAACCTATTCTTTTTTAAAAAGTTTTGAGGAGGAATGTATCATGGATACACAAAAAATTGAACAATATGCAGGAGTTGTAAGAAAAGTTTCTACGGGGTTAAAAGTTTGGAATATTATTGGAATTGTTGGGAATGGTTTTGCAACAGCAGGACTAGTATTTCTATTATTGCCAAATACTCAAGAAGAATTAGCAAAATTAAATAATCCAGCCTTTAATACGGAAACGATTGGTTTGAGTGGGGCTATTGTTGTAATTTATTTATTACTATGTATTTTTTCAACGATTTTATATCATAAGATTGGAAAGAGTGCGAAACAACAACAATTACCAGATAAGAACTTATTAAACTTTGCGATTGGAATTCATGTATTTTCAATTGTGTTACAAATTGTAGGTCAATTCATTAGTCCGTCAGGATTTGATTTCACTGCTTATATTGTTCCAGCCATTATTGCCGGATTACTAGCATGGGTATATGTAACCTACCAAAAATGGGCACAAGAAGTAGTGAAAAAATAAAAATGATGTGATGTTTAGAAGTTTGAAAACAACCGTTAGGAGGAATGGATCATGGATACACAAAAAGTTGAAAAATATGCCGGAGTTGTTAGTAAAATTGCTACCGGATTAAAAGTTTGGAATATTATTGGAATTTTTGCGAATCTCTTTGTATTAATAGGAGTGGCGTCTACATTTGTTCCAAGTGTGCAAGAGGAATTAGCCAAAAAAGGTGTAGAACATAGTTCTGAAACGGCAGGAGTTGGAGTAGCAATTTTCCTATTATTCTTCATATTATGTACTTTTGCAACGATTTTATATCACAAAATTGGAAAGAGTGCTAAAACTCAAGCATTACCAGATAAGAATTTATTCTTTTATGTGATTGGAATTCACGTCTTTTCGATCTTAATGCAAATTGCTAATAATATTTTCAATCATCAAAAATTCAGTGTAACTACTTTTGTTATCCCAGTGATTATTGCCGGATTATTAGTATGGTTATATATGACATACCAAAAATGGGCACAAGAAGTAGCGAAACGTTAAGGAGAGTTATGAATGAGTAAAACATTAAAATGGAGCATGATTAGCGTAATGGCATTAGGAGCCGTTATTGTAATCGTATTAGGATTTTTAAAATTACGTTCTCCAGATAAGAAAGAAGAACACCATTATACGATTATGGAATTAACGGAACAGGAGCCTTTAGTATTAGATGGAAATATTGAAACGGCTAAAGAGCAAAGCTATCATGTGGACCCTCAAAAAGGGCAAGTCGCTCAAGTAAAAGTAACAGATGGTCAAGAAGTAGAAGCAGGTGATGTGTTATTTGAATATGATAATGAAACGATTAGTGACGAAGTTGCCGATTTAAATCGACAAGTAAGTCGTCTAGTAGCTGAACGTGATCGTCTCTATCAAGAATTAGAAACACAAAAGAATCGTAAAGCTCAAGCAAAACAAGAGTTAGAAAAAGAAGTCCCTGCTCAAAACCAACAAGGTGCTACGAATCAAACGACTCATGTAGGAGCTATGGATACGACAGCCTTTGATCAAGCCATCGAGGGAACTCAAAAAGCAATTCGTGATATGAATAATAATATTGAAGATGTGAATACAAAAATCGAACGTCTTTCTAAAAAAACAAATTCAAGTGTAACAGCAGATATTGCAGGAACGATTAGTATTAATCCAGAAGGAAAAACAAATGTACAATTAGCCTTCATTAAAATTACAAGTAAAGACAGCGAAGCGAAAACAACTGTTTCTGAATATGATTATGAATCAGTCGAAAAAGGAACTCCTGTAACGATCTATGTGAAAGCTCAAGATAGAGAGATTAAAGGAACGATTTCATTTGTTTCTACTGATCCATCAGGAAGTGTTGCGAGTCCAGTGCCAGCTCTACCAAGTTCTCCAAGTGCAGCTTCTAACAGTGGAAGCCATGGTGTTGCTCGTTATGATGTAATTGTAAAACCAGAAATTTCTCTTCCAAATGGATTTACTGTTCAAGTAAAAATCCCTCAAAAAGGATTAGTATTAACAGAACAAGCGATTCAAAAAGATGGAGAACAAGAATATGTTTATTTATATGATAATGGGGTAGCTAAACGCAAAAATATTAAACGTGTGAAAAAAGGATTCCAATGGATTGTTCAAGAAGGATTAAGTATTGGAGATAAAGTGATTGCAAATCCAGATTCAGACATTACAGATGGAGCAGCGGTGTCTTCTACACAATTGGAAGAGTCGGTGAAGTCCCATGATTAAATTAGAACATATTCATAAATATTATAAAGTTGGAGATGAGCAGTTACATGTATTAAATGATGTGACGGTTCGTATTGCCCAAGGAGAATTTGTTGGAATAATGGGACCTTCGGGTTCTGGGAAATCTACCCTCATTAATATATTAGGATTCCTAGATTCCAAATATGAAGGAAAATATTCTTTTAATGATGAGTCTGTTTCCAATTTGAGTGATAATCAAATTTCCAAAGTTCGTAATTCTACTGTTGGATTTGTTTTTCAAGATTTTAATTTAATTGAACAAGCAACCGTGGAAGAAAATGTTCGTCTACCTTTATTATATCGTGGATTAACACCACGCCAAACTCATACAAAAGTAAAGCAAGCACTAGAAAAAGTAGGACTCGGAGATAAATTAGAAAAATATCCTCGCCATCTTTCTGGTGGTCAAAAACAAAGAGTGGCAATTGCTCGTGCATTAGTGAATAGTCCAAAATTCATTATCGCAGACGAACCAACAGGAGCATTAGATAGTAAAACATCTGCGAGTATTATGGACATTTTATATCGTTTAAATCGTGAAGATGGAGTAACGATTGTAATGGTAACGCATGATCCGACTTTGACGAAGTATTGTTCTCGTGTCATTCATGTAATCGATGGTGTGATTCATGAACAAAAGGAGGGGATTCCACATGAAATTTAGTGTATTATTAGGATCCGCTCTGCATTCTTTAAAAGGAAATGCTCGTCGTACGATTTTAACGATGTTAGGAATTATTATCGGAATTGCAGCTGTTATTACAATTATGAGTCTTGGGAAAGGATTCCAAAAAATGGCTATTTCAGGATTAGCTGGTGAAGATAATGGGAAAGTCACTGTACAATTTTTCTATCAACCGGATAATCCACAATCTGTTCGAAAAGTAGAAAAAGCATTTTCAAAACAAGACCGTATTGGTGTGGAAAGTATTGAAGGAGTTTCAGGAACGGAAATCCCTGAAACAAAGGAACAAAATTATATTTTCGGTGTTTCGATTCCAACAAAGAAATCGACAGAACATGTTGTACTGGGGTTAGAAAAATCTGCAACAAAAGAATCTTTGACGGTTGGAGAAAATATTTCCCAAGTAGATATTGATGCGAATAAAAAAGTAGCGATTATCGATGAAAATTTAGCAGAATTGTTATTTGCTAGTCCAAAGCAAGCACTAGGACATGGAGTAACGATTGATGGAGAAGTGTATTATATTAAAGGGGTTAAACCAACTAGTAAAGTTGATGCGCTGCAAGCCATTTTTACTGGTGCAGATCCTTATAAAGCTGTACATATTCCAGCTACTACTCATCAACATTATCATAAAAAAGAAGAAAATGTAAATGGGCTAAAAGTATTTATTAAACCAGGCTATGTGGCAAAAGATGTCGCTAAAAAAATAGAAACTCATTTGAATGAAGTAGGTTCAAAACATACATCTGGTAAATATACTTTTATTGACGTAGCGGCTCAAATGGATATTATTGGGAAAGTGTTAGATGGATTAACATATTTCGTTTCAGCAGTAGCCGGAATTTCTTTATTCATTGCAGGTGTAGGCGTGATGAATATGATGTATATTTCAGTATCTGAACGAACAAAAGAAATTGGGATTCGTCGTGCAATGGGGGCTACTAAAGGTTCGATTCAATTACAATTTTTATTAGAAGGAATTATGATTACTTCTATCGGTGGAATTATCGGATATGTCACAGGTGTCTTGATTGCAATGCTGATTTCGAATTTCTTACCATTTAAAATTTATACCGACTGGACAGCAGTAGCGCTAACAGTTGGAGTATCTGTCTTTATTGGAATTGTATTTAGTGTCTTTCCTGCTAAATCAGCTGCGAATAAAGATGTCATTGAAATATTACGTTAAAAGGTTGGAGAAACTCCAGCCTTTTTTCTTTGAAATGATTGAAACATGAAAGAGAAACTTGTACTATAGATATGGCAATAAAACGAAGAAAGAGGTGAGCGCATGAAGATTGCAGAAGGAGATTTTTTATTTGAATTAAAATTTTTAGCTATCCAACCTCAAACACACAAAATTCAAACAGATGTTTTCTTACAAGTTTCTCAACAGGAAGAAGCTTATCAAGAAGTGATAGACTTATTATCTGTAGCACAATTGGAAGAATGTCTGGAAGCGATGAAGAACTTAATAGAAAAAGGAGAAGAATATTCTTCAGAATTTGAACAATCTAGATTAGCAGTGTTATTAGAACAACTAGAAGACGAGTATGTAATGACATGGGTCATTGCTCCAGAAAATATTTTAACAACGGCTTCTCAAGTCATTGGAATCGACCTAGCACAATTGGATGAAGAAGAAGTCTTTCTTTATCAAGAAGAAGAGGAAAAGAAACAAACAAAAACGGTTGAAGTGGAATTAAGTTTATCTGCTGAAGAAATGCGACAAATCTATGAACAATTACAAGAAGATTTGAAACGAGTAAAAGAATTTATGCTATAATAAAAATAGTTGAATCATATTGGAGGGTATGCATGTGAACATGAAAGAGATGGTCGGCAAACAGGCCGCAACTTATATTGAATCAGGTATGACAGTAGGGCTAGGAACAGGTTCTACAGCTTATTATTTCGTAGAAGAAATTGGTAGACGTGTAAAAGAAGAAGGCTTAGACATTATTGGTGTAACAACTTCAACACGTACAAAAGAACAAGCTGAGAAGCTAGGGATTCCATTGAAGAGTGTAGATGAAGTAGATTTCATTGATGTAACAGTTGATGGTGCAGATGAAATTGCTCCTGATTTTTCAGGAATTAAAGGAGGCGGTGGTGCCTTATTATTTGAAAAAATTGTTGCAGAACAATCAAAACGTATTATTTGGATTGTTGATGAATCTAAAATGGTGGATTATTTAGGACGCTTCCCACTTCCAGTAGAAGTAATTCCTTATGGTTCAGAACAATTATTCAAAAAATTTGAAGCAAAAGGCTATCGTCCAAAATTCCGAGTGTTAGAAAACGGAGAACGTTATTTAACAGATAGTCAAAACTATATTATTGACTTAGATGTGTTCCCAATTAAAGATCCTGTGACATTTGGAGCAGAATTAAAAGCTCTAACAGGACTTGTGGAACAAGGACTATTTACAAATATGACAGAAACAGTTTTAATTGGAACACCAGATGGTGTGAAAGTGCAAACTTTAGGATAATAGAGAGAAAAGGCCTGGGATTTGTCCCAGGCTTTTTTGTTTGGGGAAATGTGGTCTGGTTAAAGAGTAAGTGAGAAATAGAAATTGGTAATGAGATTAGAGGTAAAATTATTTTTATGTTCAGTATTATTCACAAGTAATATATAGTTGGTTTATATAGATTCTTTACAGGTATAACTTAAACAAATAACAAACTATATTTATTTAGTATAAGGGAAAGTTCGTTTTTATATTGAATTTCAAAGAGGACTACAGTATCCTTTCGATATAACTTAATTGAAATGATATGAAAAGAATGGGAACGGTTCTTTAAAGTGAAAACATTATTCTTTTGATGTGATAAATATACAATAAAGGTGTTCTAGGCTATCAGATGTAAAATAGATGTATAATATCATATTGTTTTTACACCTAAGTATAGACGGACATTTTATACCATTTCATGTTCAGATAAAGAATAAAAAGTTAACGAGCAAAACACGAACAATTATTTATAAAAACACTATTTTTAGATTCAATAAGTTAAAAACACGAACAATTTTAAAACTATAAATTATAAAAGTATGTTTTTGGGTTGAATTCCTTGTGATTCTTATGTATAATTTAGGTATGGAAACTAGTGTTTAAGATCTGTATATTTTTTTCGTTATCAGTAGGAGGAATTCAATATGGCTGAAGTTGAAAGTTTTACATTAGATCATAATAAGGTGATTGCACCTTACGTGAGATTAATTTCAAACGAATATGGGAAAAAAGGAGATGTCATTTCGAATTTTGATATTCGCTTTTTACAACCAAATAAACAAGAAATGCCGACTGGAGTGATTCATACATTTGAGCACTTGTTAGCAGATTTACTTCGTGATCGTATTGATGGAATTATCGATATTTCACCGTTCGGTTGTCGTACAGGATTCCACTTAATTCTCTGGGAAGAACGTTCAGCAGAAGATATCGCTCGTGCTTTGAAATCAACTTTAGAACAAATTGTTGAAAAAATTCAATTGGAAGATATTCAAGGTGTTTCTGCTGTTCAATGCGGAAACTATCGTGATCACTCTTTATTTGGAGCAAAAGAATATGCTAAACAAGTATTAGAACAAGGAATCAGTATTGATCCATTTGAACGTAAAGTGATTTAATGCCGTTTATAGATACAATGATTAGTAACACCTAGGGAGGAATTTCCATATGAACTTAAAAGCTATTACAAAATCTTTATTTGCACTTTCTGCAGTTGTAGCATTGGCAGCTTGTAGTAATCAAACTACATCAAACTCAACCACTTCTAATTCAAAATCAGAATTGAAAACAGTGAAAGTTGCTTCTGTGGGGTCTGATGCGGATATTTGGAGACATATTGCTGAATCAGATCAAGCAAAAAAAGCAGGATTAAAAATTGAAGTCGAAGAACTAAATGGTGGTGTGCCATTAAACCAAGCAGTTGCGGAAGGTTCTGTAGATGCGAATGCTTTTCAATCGATTGGGTATTTACACGGATTTAACGCATCAAATAGTTCTAAACTAACTCCAATAGGGACAACTTATATTGAACCAATGGGACTTTATTCTAAAAAAGTAAAAGCATTAAACGACTTACCAAATGGCGCTAAAATTGCGATTCCAGACAGTCCTTACAATACAACACGTGCGCTTCGTTTATTGGAATCAGCTGGTTTAATTAAATTACCAGCAGATTTCAAAGAAGGTACAGGTACTCCAAGTGATATCGTAGAAAACAAGAAAAACTTTGAATTTTTATTAATTGATGATACTACAAGTGTTCGTGTATTAGATGATGCAGATTTAATTGCTATTGGAAATACTATTGCACTTGAAGGTGGTTTAAATGTATTAAAAGATGCTTTATTCTATGAAAAAGCAGATGCATCTACGATTACAAGTATTAATGTTATTGTTGTGAAGAGTGGAAATGAATCAAATGATGATTATAAGAAATTAGTAGATTTATATCATGATGCTGATGTTCAAAAATTCATTTCAGATAAATTCCAAGGAACAAAAGTAGAAGTGAAGAAACCTATTTCTGATGTGTGGGGTAAATAATTCATGAAAATAGCGATTGTTGCTGCGATGAAAGAAGAACTTTATCCATTTGAAGAATACTACGCACCAAGAAAAGAAGTTTTCTCAAAAGGTCCAATTCGAATTCTTGAAGTTCATGAGAACCTTTATCTTGTTCAATCAGGTATTGGTAAGGCTAATGCTGCTGCTACAGCAGCTTGGCTTTGTGATAAAGTTCAACCGGAACTAATTATTAATACGGGAACAACGGGTAGTTTTAATGAAGATTTTGCACTCACAGACGTTATTGTTTCAACGAAATTTGGATATAGTGATGTGGATGCGACAGGTTTCGATTATGCATGGGGACAAGTTCCACAAATGCCAGAATCTTATCCAGTGAATAAAGCGTTGAACGAAAAAGTTATTCGTATTTTACAAGAGCGTATTACGGAATTTGGGATTCATAATGGCTTTATAGCAACGAGTGATTCTTTTATGAGTTCGATTGATACAGTACAAAATATTCGTGAACATTTACCGGATATTGTGGCAAGTGATATGGAATCAACACCATTAGCGCAAGTTGCTCATTTCTATGACATTCCTGTGTTGAATATTCGTGGTGTAAGTGATCATGTTGGAGGAGAAGCTCCAGATACATTTGAGGTAACTCTTGAACTAGCTTCAAAACATGCATTTAAAGCAGTTTGTACGCTTGTGGAAGAGTTATAGAATGATGATAAATACAAAGTAAAAAGGCTGGGACGAATCCCAGCCTTTTGTATTATGCTAAATACTTTTCTAAACGAGCGACTACTTCTTGTAGATTTTCCATTGAAGCAGCGTAACTGAAACGAACATAACCTTCGCCACCAGGTCCGAATGAAACTCCAGGGATTAATGCTACTTTAGCATTTTTTGCAAGGTCACGAACGAATGCCCATGAATCTGTTCCGCATTTTGTAGGAATTTTAGCAAATAGATAGAAAGCTCCATCAGGACTTGCTACTTCGAATCCTAAGCGACGTAATTCTTTTGCAAGATAGTCACGACGTTGTTGGTATTCTACTTTCATAATATCGCAGTCACCTTGTCCGTGTAACATTGCAGCTAAAGCACCGTATTGGCTTGAGCTACTTGGAGAAGTAACCATATATTGGTGAGTTTTAACAACTTCTTTAATAAATGGAACAGGTCCAAGAATGTACCCAATTCTCCATCCAGTCATTGCGTGAGATTTAGATAAACCTGTAATCACGATTGTTTGATCTGGTAAGAATGAAGCTAATGATGTATGAGTTCCGCTATATGTTAATTCTGCGTAAACTTCATCACATAATGCCCATAATCCATATTCTTTTAAAACAACGCTTAAAGCTTCTAATTGTTCTTTAGAATAAGTTACTCCTGTTGGGTTACTTGGATATACTAATACAACTGCTTTAAAAGTTTTTTCTGGATGAGCTTCAATAGTAGCACGTAATTTTTCTGGAGTTAAAACAAATCCATCTTCACTAGTATCGACTGTAATAAAATTCCCTTGATTCACCAATGTAATTGGCATATATAATGGGAAAACTGGAGTAGGAACAATCACTGTATCTCCAGGATTTAAAATAGCTTGGAAGCTAGCATTAATCGCTTCAGTTGCTCCGATAGTAGTGATGACTTGTTCTGCTGTATAGTTTAAATTGAATTTTTTATTGTAGTATGCTGCTGTTGCTTGACGTAATTCAGGAATCCCAGCATTTGGAGTATAGTGGGAATGATTATCACGAATTGCTTGAATAGCAGCTTCTTTAATATGTTCTGGTGTGTTGAAATTTGGTTCACCTAATGTTAATTTGATGATTCCAGGAATTTGAGAAACTTCTGCATCAAATTGACGAATATCTGAAACGGCAATTTTTTCAACGACTTGATTGAATGGATGTTCTAACATTTGTTAACCCCCTGTGTTATAGATAGATAAATTGTACCTTTTTTATCAAATATTAGCAATATAGAAACGAAAAAAGTCGAAGAAGAGTAAATGGAATGTAATAGAAATCTTTTAATTCAGTTGATGATTAAAAAATGTGGAATAAGAAAGTAGTTAAATTTCTTATTCCACATTAAAATGTATTTATATGAAGTAGTTTAATTTACAATAGAATTTCTTAAATTATTGGTTAAGATAGTTGTTTAAAATAGTTTCAATCTCACGTTCAGAATTTGCTGAGAGTAAAGATTCTTTAATATCAGCTTTCATGAGCATACGTGCAATTGATGCTAATATTTTTAAATGAGTAGTTCCAGCTTCGTTATCTGGAATTAATAAACTAATAATGAAAGAAGTAGGATTTCCATCCATACTATTCCAATCTAACCCTTTTTCTAAACGAACAATAATGATACTAGGCGTTAATATTTCCTTTGATTTTGTGTGAGGGATTGCAAAACCATCCATCATACCAGTAGTACCTTGCTGTTCTCGTTCAATAAATCCTTTGTAAACAGATTCCTCATTAGTAGCAATACTCAATTCGATTGCTTTTCTTGATAAAAAATGAAAAACCTCATCTTGAGAATTTAATTCTATGTTGAAAAAAATTGCATTTTGATTTATCAATTTAAAATTCCTCCTAACTTTTATTTTTATAGCATAGAATAATATAAAAATATAGGATTGTATATTATTTAGATAAAGGTTTTCTAGTTGCTCCTAAGACAACTCCACCTATAATTGCTCCAGTCGCAATTGCGATTACCCACAATAATGGATGTGTAACTACAGGTAGTACTAAAAATCCCCCGTGAGGTGCAGGAACTTGTACTCCAAATAAATAAGTTAAAATAGCTGCAATTGAAGAACCTAGCATCATTGATGGCATTGCACGTAGAGGGTCTTTTGCAACGAAAGGAATAGCACCTTCAGTAATATGAGTAGATCCTAAAATGAAATTCACTAAACCAGCATTACGTTCATTTGCGTCAAAACGATCTTTGAACAATAAAACTGCTACAGTAGTAATTAATGGAGGTGCAATACAAGCTGCACTAACACCAGCCATAAACGCAGTGTTTCCTTCTGCTAATAGTACTGTACCTGTTACATATGCAGCTTTATTTACAGGACCACCCATATCAAATGCACACATACAGCCAATTACTAAACCGAGAAGAACAGGGTTAGAATCTTGGAATCCTTTTAAGAATACCATTAAGTTTTGGTTGATTTCTGCCATAGGACTAACAATAATACTCATAAATAGTCCAGTGATTAATACTCCTAATAACGGATAAAGGAAAATAGCTTTTAATCCGTCTAGTGTTTTTGGTAATTTTTTAAATAATTTTTCTAAAAGTACAACTAAATATCCTGCGAAGAATCCACCGATAATTCCTCCTAAGAATCCAGCACCGCCGTTACTAGCCATAAGGCCTGCTACAAAACCGCTAACAAGTGCAGGTCTATTACCAATACTTTGTGCAATATATGCAGCTAAAATTGGTGTCATTAATCCCATTGCTAGTCCGCCAATTTCTTTTAATTGAGCAGAGAATGGATTATAAGTTGCGTGGTTTGGGTCAAAAGAATAAATTCCAAATAGTGCAAATGATACAGCAATTAATACTCCGCCACCAACGACGAATGGTAACATGTGAGAAACTCCATTCATCAAATGTTTATAAATTTCTCGTCCAATCGAGCTACCACCAGTAGTTGTTTGAGTAGATTCAACTTTTTTAGTAGGTTCGTCAGATGGGTATTTCACAATACCTTCTCCTCGTAATGCTTGAGCAATTAGTTCATCTGCATTTTTAATTCCTTGCCCTACAGAAACGTCAATAATTTTTTTATTAACAAATCTATGAGCTTGTACATCTTTATCAGCTGCGATAATTACTACTTTTGCGTTTACGATTTCTTCTTCTGTAAATTCATTTTCTACCCCAATTTGTCCATGTGTTTCAACTTTAATGTTTACTCCAACTTTTTTTGCTGCTTGTTCTAGTGCTTCTTGAGCCATATAGGTGTGCGCGATTCCCGTAGGACAACCCGTAGCGGCAATAATATCATATTTTGTCATTTTATTTTCCCCCTTTATTATTACTTATTAGTATAAGCGTTTGATTTGTTTTATCAATATCGGAACATCTGAAAAATCTGTTAATCCAGGTCTAAAAGCTGTAGAAGTTCCAGCAGCAACAGCTTTAATTAAAGAATCTTCTTTTGACATCCCTTGGATTTGACAACCGACAAAAGTAGCAAGTAATGTATCTCCTGCACAAGCAGTATTTACAACATTTCCTTTTGGAGCGTTAACGTGTATGTTTTCTGTTGGTGTAATTAGAATTGCTCCTTTTTCTCCTAATGAAACTAGTACATTTTGTGCGCCTTGCTGTAATAATTTATTTCCGTATTCTTTAATTTGTTCTAAAGATACATCTTTCAATTCAAACCAACTAGCTAGTTCTTCATCGTTTGGCTTAATCAGATAAGGGTGGAATTTTAATAATTCAGGTACGAAACTTGCAGAAGTATCAAGTATTAGTTTGAATCCCTTATGTTGAGATGATTTGGCAATTTTTTCGTAAGTACTTTTTGATATTCCTGAAGGATGGCTTCCTGAAACGAATAACATATCTTCAGAAGATAAAGTATCAATAATTGAAAGTAATTGTAACTCTTCTTTTTCAGTGACAGTAGGGCCTTGATTTACTAGTTTAAATTCTTCGTTATTCGCTACTACATGAGCAAAAACATTAATTCGTGTAATACCATTTACTGATACAAAATCAGTTTTAATTCCTGCTTTATGTAGTTCACTTTCAATAAATTCTCCTGTAAAACCTGCTTTGAATCCTGTTGCGACACTATCAATTCCTAGTTCTTTCAGTATGAAGCTTACATTAACACCCTTTCCATTAGGCATGTAAACTGCTTCTTCAGTTCTATTTACTTCAGATGCTTTCATTTGGAGTGTTTTGATATACAAATCAATAGCTAAATTCATGGTACATGTATAAATCATATGTTCACCTCCTTTTGTTTTTTTGTTATACTTATTATTACATAAATAACTTTGTAAAAGTTTTCTGAATAGGTGTTTATATTAGTAAAACTTTACAGAATGGGAGAGTTATCATGTTTAATATGCAGGGACTTACTAATACTGAAAAATATCTTCTTAAATATATTGAAGAGCATTTAGAATTAATACCATCAATATCAATTGTTAAGTTGAGTGAAGAAGCTAATGTTTCTACAGCATCAATAGTGCGTACAATGAAAAAGTTAGGTTATGATGGATTTACAAGTTTTAAGTATGATTTGAAAAAGCAATATCAACTATCTAATAAGGAATTTCCAACGTTTAATAGTTTAGAAATTGTTGATAAAAAAATTCAAGACGTTGTTGATAAGAATGAGCAAGAAGTAAGGAAAACAATAGAGCAACTAGATAGTAAGACGATAGAAGATGCTATGCAAGCAATCTTTGGTGCAAGAAAAGTGTTTATATTTTCAAGAGGGTTAAGTGAAATGATAGCTAGTGAAATGGAGATTAAATTTCATTTGTTAGAAAGAACCTGTGAGCAATATGTAGATCCTAATATTATTAAAACGATTAGTCACCGATTGAATGAACAAGATTTAGCTATTATCGTTTCTTTAAATGGGCATACAGAAGAGTTAGTAGAGGCAGCGAAGGTTTGTCATAAAAATGAAGTCCCTATAATTGTTATTACAGCAAATGGAATAAGTCCTCTTGCAAGATTAAGTGATATTACTTTTGTAGGATTTAAATCGGAAGATTCTTATTTCCCTGAGTATGAGGTACGTTCCCGTCTTCCTTTGCAAATTATTAGTCGAATTTTGTTAGATGCTTATGCAATTCGTGTTGCTCACAAAAGAGAAAAAACGAAAAAAGTCTTCTAACCACCCCTTCTACTAGCACAAGTTCAAAAAGTATTGTATAATATCACTGAAATATAGGTAAGCAGTCAAAGTGCGAGCCACTCTTTTATCAATAAGGGGTGGAGTGTGCACTTTTTTTGTGCAATGGAGCCAAGAAAGGATATCAGTATGCAAACAGAATTTGATACGATTGCTGCGATTTCGACAGCACCTGGTGAAGGGGCTATTGGGATTGTCAGAATTAGTGGAGATTTGGCGATTTCAATCGCAAGTTCGATTTATCAATGTGGAACAAAACAATTAGAAGAACAAAAGACTCATACGATTCATTATGGGCATATTGTCGACCCAAAATCTGGGGAAGTCTATGATGAAGTAATGGTGAGTGTTTTAAGAGCTCCAAAAACATTTACACGAGAAGATATTGTAGAAATTAATTGCCATGGAGGGATTGTGGCGATTAATCGTGTGTTGCAATTAGTGTTACGAATGGGAGCAAGATTAGCGGAGCCGGGAGAATTTACGAAGCGTGCATTTTTAAATGGACGTATTGATTTATCTCAAGCAGAAGCAGTCATGGATTTAATACGAGCGAAAACGGATAAATCAATGCAATTAGCGATGCGTCAATTAGATGGTCAATTATCGAATTTAATTCAAAATTTACGTCAAGAAATTTTAAATACATTAGCGCAAGTAGAAGTGAATATTGACTATCCAGAATATGATGATGTAGAAGAAATGACTTTGCAATTATTACGAGAAAAGACGCAACAAGTATTGCAAGGAATTCGTGCCTTATTAAATACAGCTAGTCAAGGGAAGATTTTGCGAGATGGGTTAAAAACAGCTATCGTGGGTCGTCCAAATGTTGGAAAATCTAGTTTATTAAATGTGCTATTAAGAGAAGAAAAAGCCATTGTAACGGATATTGCCGGAACAACAAGGGATACAATTGAAGAATATGTTAATGTTCGTGGAGTGCCTTTACAATTAATCGATACAGCAGGAATTCGTGAAACGGATGATATCGTAGAAAAAATTGGGGTAGAACGTAGTCGTAAAGCATTAAAAGAAGCGGATTTTGTCTTGTTGTTATTAAATCAAAGCGAAACATTACAAGAGGAAGATATTCGTTTACTAGAAACTACAAAAGGAATGAAGCGAATTATTTTATTCAATAAAACAGATTTGCCTTCAAAACTTTCAACAGAGGATATCGCTCCTTATGCTCAGGCAGAAGAGATTGTCACAACTTCTATGTTAAATAAAGAAGGAATCGATCAATTAGAAGAAAAAATTGCGGGATATTTCTTCCAAGGACAAATGAATGAACGAGATGCGACTTATTTATCAAATACTCGTCATATTGCCTTGTTAGAAAAAGCAGAACAAGCATTAGTCGAAGTGCAAAATGGGATTGAAATGGAAATGCCAGTCGATTTAATACAAATCGATTTTACAAGAGCATGGGATTTGTTAGGAGAAATTACAGGAGACAGCGTCCAAGATGAGCTTCTAACGCAATTATTTAGCCAATTCTGTTTAGGAAAATAAGAGAAAGCCACTATTGGAGAAAGGGAGTTTCGAATGACAAAGTTAGCAACAATTTGCTATATCGATAATGGGAAAGAATTGTTATTACTAAAGCGCAATAAGAAACCAAATGATGTGCATGAAGGTAAATATATCGGAGTAGGTGGCAAAATTGAAGCAGGTGAATCTCCAGAAGAATGTGCCATTCGTGAAATTTTTGAAGAAACAGGTTTGACGGTTCATCAAATGGCGTTAAAAGGGATTATTACTTTTCCTGAATTTACTCCCGAACATGATTGGTACACGTATGTGTTTCGAGTAACGGATTTTTCCGGGGAATTAATTGATTCTCCTGAAGGAACTTTGGAGTGGGTTCCTTATGATCAAGTATTGACGAAGCCAACTTGGCAAGGCGATTTGATTTTTGTGAGTTGGCTATTAGAGAATCGTCCATTTTTCTCAGCTAAATTTATATATAAAAATGGTGAATACATTCGCCATCAAGTGGAATTTTATACAACGAATGAACAATAGAAAGTAGGAGGAAGTATGGTAACAACTTATGAAGCTGGTAACTATGATGTTATCGTAGTAGGTGCGGGTCACGCTGGAAGTGAAGCTGCACTAGCAAGTGCTCGTATGGGTGCTAAAACATTATTATTAACAATGAATTTAGAAATGGTGGCATTTATGCCTTGTAATCCGTCTGTTGGAGGCCCAGCAAAAGGAGTCGTTGTGCGTGAAATTGATGCACTAGGCGGAGAGATGGGAAGAAATATTGATAAAACCTATATTCAAATGCGTATGTTAAATACAGGGAAAGGCCCTGCAGTACGTGCTTTACGTGCGCAAGCAGATAAGCATCTATATGCGCAAGAAATGAAAAAAATAATCGAACAACAAGAAAATCTTGACTTAAAACAAGGGATTGCGGAACGTTTAATTGTAGAAGATGGTGTTTGTAAAGGGGTTGTATCTCATACAGGTGCAATTTACCGTTCAAAAGCAGTTGTTTTAACAGCGGGAACATCTTCTCGTGGGCAAATTATTATTGGAGAATTGAAATATTCTTCTGGAGCTAATAATTCTCAACCGTCGATTAAATTATCAGAAAACTTATTAGAATTAGGATTTGAATTAGCTCGTTTTAAAACAGGGACTCCTCCAAGAATTAAGAGTTCTTCGATTGATTACAGCAAGACAGAAATTCAGCCAGGAGATGAAACGCCTAACTTATTTAGTTTTACTTCTAAAGATGAAGACTATCGCTATGATCAAATTCCATGTTGGTTGACGTACACAAATGAAGGGACTCATGAAAAAATTCGTGAGAACTTGCATCGTGCACCAATGTTTACAGGAATTGTAGAAGGGGTAGGAGCACGTTACTGCCCATCTATCGAAGATAAAATCGTTCGTTTCAGCGACAAACCTCGTCACCAAATTTTCCTAGAACCAGAAGGGGAAAATACGGAAGAAGTGTATATTCAAGGATTATCAACTTCTCTACCAGAAGATGTTCAAATTCAAATGATTCATACGGTAGAAGGCTTGGAAAAAGCTGAAATGATGAGAACAGGTTATGCGATTGAGTATGATGTAGTGATTCCTCACCAATTAAAAAATACATTTGAAACAAAAATTGTGGAGAATTTATTTACAGCTGGACAAATGAATGGAACGAGTGGATATGAAGAAGCTGCCGGCCAAGGTCTTTATGCTGGGATTAACGCTGTTCGTAAAATTCGTGGTGAAGAACCATTTATTTTAGGTCGTAGTGATGCGTATATTGGAGTATTAGTAGATGATTTAGTGACAAAAGGAACGACAGAACCATATCGACTATTAACTTCTCGTGCGGAATATCGTTTATTATTACGTCATGATAATGCAGATTTACGTTTAACAGAAAAAGGTCGTGAATTAGGATTAATTTCAGATGAACGTTATGCAGCTTTCCAAGAAAAACAAGCAGCCATTCAAGCAGAAATTAAACGTATCCAATCAATCCGTTTGAAACCAACGGAACAACTTCAATCATTCTTGGCAGAAAAAGAATCAGCAGAATTAAAAGACGGTATTTTATTAAGTGATTTATTAAAACGTCCAGAGTTAACTTATGATGACTTAATTGGTTTTGCAGAAGAAGAGGTAGCTGTTTCTCGTGAAGTGAAAGAACAAGTAGAAATTTCTGTGAAATATGAAGGTTATATTGCCAAAGCGATTGAAAAAGTAGAAAAATTAAAACGTATGGAAGCAAAACGTATTCCATCGAATATTGATTATGATGCCATTAATGGACTTGCTACAGAAGCACGTCAACGTTTGAAATTAATTCAACCAGAAACGATTGCGCAAGCAAGCCGTATTAGTGGGGTAAATCCTGCCGATGTATCTATTTTAATGGTGTATATCGAACAAGGAAAAATTGCGAAAGTTCAAGAATAGGAGAATTGTATGAAACCAGAAGAATTTTATCAAAGACTCCAAGAAGTTCATGGCATTACGTTAACAGAGGTGCAAAAAGAGCAATTTCATCAATATTTTCAATTATTGGTGGAATGGAATGAAAAGATGAATTTAACGGCGATTACCGATGAAGAAGGAGTATATTTGAAACATTTCTATGATTCTTTAGCACTAGGATTTCATCATGAGTTATCGAATCAAACATTGTGTGATGTCGGAGCTGGAGCAGGATTTCCAAGTATTCCATTGAAAATTGTATTTCCTGATTTAAAAGTGACAATTGTGGATTCGTTAAATAAACGAATTACGTTTTTAAACACTTTAGTAGAAACGTTAGGATTAACAGATGTGCAATGTTTCCATGAGCGTGCAGAAACTTTTGGACAAAATAAAAATTTCAGAGCATCTTATGATGTTGTAACAGCTAGAGCGGTAGCAAAATTAAGTGTACTAAGCGAATTTTGTATGCCGTTAGTGAAGAAACAAGGATACTTTTTAGCATTGAAAGCTGCTCATACAGAAGTGGAGTTAGAAGAAGCGAAAAAAGCGATTGCCATTTTAGGTGGAAAAGTGGAAGGCGATGTGTCCTTTGATTTACCATATGAAGGTGGAAATCGTCATGTCGTAACCATCTTAAAAACAAAAGAAACTCCAAATAAATATCCACGAAAACCAGGAATTCCGTTGAAGAAACCATTATAAAAGAAGAAAGACTTTTCTGTTGTAGTATAGTTAGAGTTACGTTTAGCAACTGTTACAAAGAAGAGTCTTTTTTGTTACAAAAAAATTAAAGGAATGTTAAGAATGTGAAAAAAATACCTTTTCTAACTAAAAGAGGAGTAGAATAAGTTTAGAGAGATTTTTGTAGAATTTCTTTGGATAAAATACCAATAAGTAAAGGGGAGATTTTCAAATGAAAAAGAAATGGTTTGGTAGTTTATTAGCTTCTACAGCTTTAGTAGCAGCATTAGCAAGTAGTCAAGCATTTGCTGCAACAAATGATGGTTGGGTTCAAAGTGGCAACCAATGGAATTTATACCAAGAAGGTAAACTAGTAAAAGATGGCTGGGCTAAAGATAAAGGCACATGGTATTTCTTTGATAATAATGGTGTGATGCAAACTGGCTGGGTATTCACTGGCGGAGCATGGTACTCTCTAAATGGAGATGGCGCAATGCGTACAGGTTGGTATCAAGAAGGAAATATATGGTACTATTTATCTGACCAAGGAGATATGCAAACAGGTTGGATAAAAGTAGGAGATAAGTGGTCTTACTTTGAATCAAATGGTTCAATGGTAGTAGATCAACCGGTGAAAGCAAGCGATGGTCGTTCATATGTCATTGGAAAAGATGGTTATATGTTAACAGATACTCCTTATCACCTAGTATCTGAACTTTATCGTATTGGGGGCGATGAATACTTACTTCATAAATCAAAAGATGGTGTCTATATTGCACAAAATGAATGGTATTTAGAAAGTAATGCTCGATTAGGAAAAGCAGGTTATAACTTATTAGATACATTAGTAGACCATCAAGAACCTGGTGGAATGATTGATCCTGATTCAGTTGTTAAAGGATTAAACCAATTTATGGACCGTTTCTACTTTGGTGAAAATGGGAAACGTGTAGAAAAATTACCAGAAATGTCAATTACTTCAACAATTAGTGTGAAAAATAATAACGTAGTTATTGATCATTTCACTCCACGTTTATCAATTTTAGGTCACTTTACAATTGTGAATAATAAACTTTATGTATTACAAAATCCTAATGAAGGTACATTACGTCCAGGTTACAAATTCTTGTTAGGACAAGGTTCAGAAAATGGCTATAACTTACTTGTTTTAGCGAATGAACAAGGGGAAGTTATTTCTATGAAACGTTTATCAAAAGATGTTTCAGACTTTAACAAAAAAGATATGTCTGGTTTAGCAAATGACCGTATTATGATTGATATCAATCAAACTGAAGATCAAATGGTTCGTGTATATCATTAATGATATGAGTTAATGGATATAGGATTTATGAAAAAAACCCTTAACTAAGAAAAAAGCGAAATGAAGCAACACTTCATTTCGCCTTTTTTATGCATTGAATCGATTCATAATCGAGTCGATATTTTTAATTAATACGGAAATGGATCCATCTGGATTGTTGATAAATTCCACCATTTCTTTATTTTCGTAAATGTCACTTGGAATGGTAATTTCAATTCCATTATCGAGTTTGAATTTTTGTTTGCTGTATTTTTTCTCGTATTTTGGTACATTTGTAACAGGAATTTTTTCTAGAATTTTTTCAGTCGTAATAGCTTGATAAGCCGCTTCTTTTGCGAGTGGTTTATCTTTGAAGACTGTATCGAAAATAATTCCTGCATCAATCTCATCACTTTCTTCTAATTGTGTTAAGATGGCTTGTTGTGTCGTTGCAAGAGC
This sequence comes from uncultured Granulicatella sp., assembly GCF_963516875.1. Lineage (GTDB taxonomy): Bacteria > Bacillota > Bacilli > Lactobacillales > Aerococcaceae > Granulicatella. Next base: position 111,491 of record NZ_CAUQCL010000004.1, read on the forward strand.
TAGATAATTTTCTTCATCATATTTTTTAGCAACATGAGTGACTGTCTTTTTAATTTCTTTGATTTGTTCCTGTGTACTTGTAGGAGGTGTAATTTCTAAAAATTGCTCAGAGAAATACGGGATTTTTTTACCCTCTACAATATATTTTCGTTCGATTAATTGATACTGTCTATTGCTTGTATCTACAATGAATGCTTCTGATAATTTTTGAGAAGGATTTGGTAAAATCGCATGGTTTTGCAACACTGTATTTAATACTTGGTCGTCTTCATAATCTAAAAAGTGAGTATATTTAGAACTATAGTCTAAACGTAAAATTGCAAAGAAATTTCCGCCTTGATCATTAATACCTGTTGCAAAGACATAATCAGCAGCGGGAATATCTTCTGCTGGGGCGATAATTTCATATAATTTATGAGCCAGTTGTTGTGTTTTTTCAATAAAAGGAATGCTGTCGTCTGCTAAGAATCCTAGAAGTGGTTCTTCTGGAGGTAGGATGCCATGACGAGGGTCGCTTTTTAATGTTTTTTCAATTATTTTTGTAAAATATTCTGTAATATAGGGATTCGATAAAGGTAATTCTTTTTGGGATAACAGTAAGTTTCCGCTATTTTTATCGAAAATGTGTAAATAAGCTTGGTGTAAAATCATAAGAACTCCTTAAAAATATTATTGATACAAACATACCATTTCTTTTTTTGTAAGTAAATGGAGTATACTAATTTTATTCTGAGGAGTGGGAGGTTGAGAAGTGTTTGAGAGTAGATTGCAAACTCCTCTAGGAGAAGTTCGTTTAAGAAGTGATGGAGAATCTTTAACAGGATTATGGTTTGTAGGGCAAGTCAATGATGCTAAGAATCACAGTGATATCGAGATAAAAGATGATTTATCAATTTTTGTACAAGTTGAAAATTGGTTAGAACGTTATTTTTCTGGCGAGAAAACTCCGATAACGATTCCGCTGAATCCTAAAGGTACAAATTTTCAGCAAAGAGTTTGGCAAATGTTGCAAGAAATTCCCTATGGAGAAACGATGACTTATGGAGAAATTGCACAGAGAATTGCAAAAGAAAAAGGAGTAGCAAATTACTCTGCTCAAGCAGTTGGACAGGCAGTTGGGAAAAATCCAATCAGTATTCTCATTCCATGCCATCGAGTACTTGGGAAAGATGGTGCATTAACTGGATATGCGGGTGGAATTCATAGAAAAGAAGAGTTGTTAAGAATAGAAAGGGGAAAATAAATGGTATTAAAAGGAATTAAAATGGTGTTAGCGGCATTTGGAGCGTTGTTAGTGGCACAAGCGTTAGGATTATCTTCAGCTTCCGTTGCTTCGATTATTGCGATATTGAGTGTAGTAGATACAAGAAAGTCTTCGATTGTAATTGCTTGGAAAAGAATTATTTCGATGTCTCTAGCATTAACAATAGCAGTATGTGTATTTATGCTACTCGGTCATTCAACAGCAGGATTTGGAGTGTATTTATTAATTTTTATTCCGTTAGCTTTTTTATTTAAAGTAGAAGTAGGAATTGCGCCAAGTTCAGTATTAGCCATTCATGTTTGGTTAAGTAAAGAAATTACTCCTAATTTATTGCTTAATGAAGCATTAATTTTATTGATTGGTGCTGGAGTAGCGATTTTAGTAAACTGGTATATGCCAAGTTATCAACAAGAAATTGAAAAGAAACGAGAAGAAATCGAAGCAAAACTTCGTGAGATTTTATGTTTAATGGCTTCGTTTTTAAGAGAAGGAAATGGTACAAATGATGCTAAATTAATTTTGGAAGCAAAAGCAACCTTAACGGAAGCACAAAAATTATTATATATCGAAAGTGAAAACCAATTATTTAGTCAATTTAATAAAGATTTATGCTATTTTGAAATGCGTGCGGAACAATTGCAATTACTAGAAGTAATGGCGAAAAATTTAAATGATTTTCATTGCCCTGCTAGAGAAGCGGAGTTGCTTGCTGAAATGTTCCGTTCAACTGGAGAACAATTGCATTTAATGAATACTGGTGTATCCTTAATGAATGAAATTCAAGATTATATTGATGAATTTAGAAACTTGGACTTACCACAAACGAGAGCTGAATTTGAATACCGTGCAACATTATTTCAGTTGTTAAGAGATTTACAACGGTTTATTGATCTTAAAGTATGTTATTTTAGAGATCATCAATAATTTGAGGAAAAATATCGTGAATTGTCAAGTCAAGTGCAACAAATGCTAACTTATCCTATATACCTAATTTAACTTCATATTTACAATATATTTTGATTCAAAACAAACAAATATACTAATAACCCCCTAGGGGGTTCGCGCCAAATTTTGGCGCGTTTTTTCTTTCAATTAACTTTCAATTAACTTTCTATTTAATCCCATTATCCAGCTAGTAATTGTTCCAACAGCTCACTTGCACTTAAGAAGCCCAATAGTTTCCTTGGACGATTATTAATAGCAGCTACATATCGTTGAAGCTCTTCTTCTGTTAACGAATTAAACGATTGTCCTTTTGGTAAAAACTCTCGCATCAATCCATTAAAATGTTCATTTGTGCCTCTTTCGTGAGAAGAATAAGGATGTGCATAAAATACATCTTCTACACATTTTAATTCTCCTAATTTAGAAAATTCTGCACCATTATCAGCTGTAATGGTTTTAAAGTCCAAATTTGAAAATTCTTTAACGACTTTATTGATTTCATGATTTACAAGATTTACAGACTTAAACGGTAACTTTCTAGCAATTGCAAATCTACTTACTCTTTCAACAATCGTAAGTAAAACTGCTTCGTTAATAAACTTCTTTCCAATCATCAAATCAATTTCCCAATGACCAAATTCTGTTCGATCTTGAATAATTTTAGGACGTTCATCAATGGATTTACCAGCTAAACGTTTATGAGTTGATGGACGTTTTTTTCTTCTTTGTTTCATTCTAGTAGCACGTGGGAGATCGATTGGTTTAACTTCTAATAACCCCTGATGAATATAGTTATAAAGAGTTTTAGTACTTAGAATCACTTCTTCTTCACATTCTTTCTCATATCTTTTTACAAATGATTCAACACTATGGATACGAACTTCTTCCTTCATTTCTTTTGTAAAATTTGTTAAAAATCGTTTAGAAGTCTTTTTTAGCTTTAGGTAATAGGAATTTTTTCGTTTGTTTTTATAATCTTCTTGACCTGTTTCAGCGAAATATTCCTTATAATAAATAAGCTTTTCGTTTTTGATTTTCATTTGTGTAACAGTTCCACGTTTTAATTCACGACTAATCGTAGAACGATTTCTACCCATTAATCTTGCGATTTCTGATTGAGATTTTCCTTGTTTATGAAGTGCTTCGATTTTTCCTCTTTCGATGGCTGAAAGATGATTGTAAGATGATTTTGTGGTACTATTTTCTTTAGACATAACTATCACTCCTATGCTTTGTTTTGGTCGACTTAAGTATATCAGATAGTTATGTCTTTTTGTTGCACTTCATTTTACAATTCAGCTGAGGAAAAATATATCGAAAAAGTTGCAAAATAGCTTGCATTTCACAAGAATTCTTGCTAGAATATCAAAGTGCATTTGTGTGCACTGGAACAAAACGTGGGAGGAGAAATCTTCATCTCCATTTAAACCACGCGCGAAACAATCAAGGAGGTAATGTCTCGTGGCTAAAAAAGTTGTAAAACTAGTTAAATTACAAATTCCTGCAGGTAAAGCTACACCAGCTCCACCAGTAGGTCCAGCTTTAGGTCAAGCACAAGTTAACATCATGGGCTTCTGTAAAGAGTTCAACGCTCGTACAGCAGATCAAGCTGGTTTAATCATTCCGGTAGTGATTTCAGTATATGAAGACCGTTCATTCGACTTCATCTGTAAAACACCACCAGCAGCAGTATTATTAAAGAAAGCTGCTAAAGTAGAAAAAGGTTCAGGCGAACCAAATAAGAAAAAAGTTGCTACTGTAACTCGTGATCAAGTTAGAGAAATTGCTGAATTAAAAGCACCTGACTTAAATGCAGCAGATGTTGAAGCTGCAATGCGCATGGTCGAAGGTACAGCCCGTTCAATGGGATTTGTAGTAGAAGGCTAACAAACATGCAGCTTCCAAAAGTCCCTAACACGAGTGTTTCACTCATGGACTTTGTGGGAGGTAGAACCGTTAAAACCACACAATAGGAGGAAATTATACAATGGCAAAGAAAAGCAAAAAATATTTAGAAGCCGCTAAAAAAATCGATTCTTCAAAAGCTTACTCAGTTCAAGAAGCAATCGCATTAGCAAAAGAAACAGACTTCGCTAAATTTGATGCATCTGTAGAAGTTGCATATCGTTTAGGATTAGATCCAAAGAAAGCTGACCAACAATTACGTGGAGCAGTAGTTCTTCCAAACGGAACTGGTAAAACTCAACGTGTATTAGTATTCGCAAAAGGTGAAAAAGCTAAAGAAGCTGAAGCAGCTGGCGCAGACTACGTTGGTGATAGCGAATTAGCTCAAAAAATTCAAGGTGGATGGTTTGAGTTTGACGTTATCGTAGCAACACCTGACATGATGGGTGAAGTTGGTCGTTTAGGTCGTGTATTAGGACCTAAAGGTTTAATGCCAAACCCTAAAACAGGTACTGTTACAATGGATGTAACTAAAGCTGTTGAAGAAATCAAAGCTGGTAAAGTAACTTACCGTATTGATAAAGCTGGTAACATCCACGTTCCAATCGGTAAAGTTTCATTCGAAAACGAAAAATTAGTAGAAAACTTCAAAACAATTCACGAAACATTATTACGTATCAAACCTGCTACAGCTAAAGGTCAATACGTACGTAACGTTTCTGTAACTACTACTTTTGGCCCTGGGGTTAAAGTAGACGTAGCTTCTCTATAATTTAAAAATGATTAAAAAACCAAGCCTCGTGCTTGGTTTTTTTCTTTAGTTTTTTATTTTTGACAATCATATTTTCTAAGAGTAAAATAACCCTATTGTTTATTTCGAGGTATCAAATACCTTATGTATGTTTAAGGAGTTATTTATGTTTTCAACATTAAAAAAATGGTTTATTGGAAGTCCTCTCCAATCGAATTCAGAAAGTGAAGAAGGATTACTTGGGAAAACCCAAGCATTAGCAATGCTTTCTAGTGATGCGTTATCTTCTATTGCATATGGTCCAGAGCAAGTAGTACTTGTTTTAATGACGGCTTCGGCAGGAGCTATTTGGTGGTCTTTACCAATTGGGGTAGTCGTTTTAATTTTATTAGCAAGTTTGACAATATCTTATCGTCAAGTGATTCATGCCTATCCACAAGGTGGTGGTGCTTACTTAGTAACATCTGAGAATTTGTCTTCAAATGCAGGTTTAATTGCTGGTGGTAGTTTGCTAATTGATTATATGTTAACGGTGGCTGTATCTGTAGCTTCAGGTGCAGATGCGATTACTTCAGCGGTGCCAAGTTTACAACCATATAATTTACATATATCCATTTTGTTAGTACTTGCTTTAATGATGATGAATTTAAGAGGACTTCGTGAGTCTGCGACTGCTTTGATGGTTCCTGTATATCTTTTTATTGTGAGTACACTTCTTTTGTTAGGATATGGATTTACTCAAATTTTAACTGGGCAATTAGTTTATAATGCTACGGCTCATGTAGGGCAAACTATTTCTGGTGTAACTGTAATTTTGTTATTACGTGCTTTTACTAGTGGATCTGCTTCGCTTACGGGGGTTGAGGCTATTTCCAATGCAGTACCATTTTTTAAATCACCAAAAGCGAAAAATGCAGCAACAACTCTTGTTATTATGACTATTATTTTAGGGATTATGTTTGCTGGCATTACTTTTCTAAATTATTGGTTGGGTCTTGTTCCAGAGAATGGAATTACAACTCTAGCTCAAATGGCGCATGCTATTTTAGGAGATTCTACGTTAGGTCAAGGGTTATTCTATATTTTCCAATTGTCGACAGCGTTAATTTTAGCAGTTGCAGCAAATACAGGTTTTTCTGCATTTCCAATGTTAACGTTTAATATGGCTAAGAAAAAATATATGCCTCATATGTATATGGAAAAAGGGGATCGTTTAGGTTATTCGAATGGAATTATTACTCTTGCAACAGGTGCAGTTGTATTATTATTAATTTTTGACGCTAATACAGAAAGTTTAATTCCACTATATACGATTGGTGTATTTATTCCTTTTGCTTTATCGCAAACTGGAATGGTCATTTATTGGAGAAAATTATATGGAAAGAACTTTTTACGACACTCAATTGCAAATATTTTAGGTGCAATTATTTGTTATGGAATTGTTGGAATCCTATTGCTGTTTAGAATTAGTGAAATATGGCCATTCTTCCCAATTATTGCTATTTTGATGTGGATGTTCTTAAGAATAAAAAATCACTATGATAAAGTGGCTGCACAATTACGCATTTCAACAGATATTGTTAAGAAGACGTATAGTGGGAATGTAGTTGTAGTGCTAGTGGGGAATGTTACACAAGTAAGTGTGGGAGCCATTAGTTATGCACATAGTCTTGGTAATGATATTATAGCGATGCATGTATCTACTGAAGAAACGAAAGAAAAGGATGAGGAAGTTGCTCGTGAATTTAAACAGTATTTCCCAGAAATTCGTTTTGAAAATGTAATGACAAACTATCGTGATGTCATTCCACCAACAATTGAATTTGTGGAGAAGATTGCAAGAGAAGCGAAGGAAAGTGGAAAATCAGTAACAGTTATTGTTCCTCAATTTATCCCAAGAAAAAATTGGCAAAATGTATTACATAATCAAATGAGCTTGAAATTAAGATATGCACTTCGTATGCATGAAGATATTGTTATTTCAAGTTATTCATTCCATTTAGTGGAATAATAATGATGTGATTATGTTAATGTGAGTGAAATCTTTTGATGATAAGTTTTAAGACGTTAGGATGTGATAGATTAAATTTATTACATCCTAACGTTTTTGTGTTAAAAGTACTGTTATTTTAAAAATCATATTAACATTTTATGATCCAATACTATAAATCTTCTCGTAAGGAATGTGTCATGCGGTAACTTTTTTCTAGGTTTTGGAAATGACGATCTTCTTCTTTTTGGAGTAAAGCAAGATATAAAATATCAATTAAGAAAAATGAATCGTTTCGGCTTGTGATGGCAGATGAACGAATAGTATTTTCATGTCTTGGAATTTTAAGTTGATAAGTGCTTAAAGCGTCTAATTGCTGATTGCCAATTCCTGTAATGGATAAAGTTGGAATTGATAATTCCTTTGCGATTTTAAAAGCGGTAATAACTTCCTTTGTGTTGGAAGAATAACTAATACCAATAATGAAATCTTGATTTGTTGCACCACTTAGACTTGCAAGTTGAATATGAGAATCTGTATGATAAATAATATTTTTTCCAATTCTACTTAATTTGAAATATAAGTCATTACAAACCATACCTGAAGCTCCGACACCGAACATATAAATTCTTCTCGCAGAATGGATTTGCTGAACAATCTTTTCTAGTAATTCATCGTTGAGGAGCTCTAAAGTCATTTCATAAGAACGTGTAATTGTATGAAATAATTTGGACTGAATCGTTTTAATGGTATCGTGACTATCCAATTGTGCATCTATAGGTTGTGAATTTTGTTGGGCAAGAACTACTTTGAAGCGGGAATAGGATGTGTATCCAACTTTTTTAATATATTTACTAATTGATGAAGAAGAAACGCCAATAAGGTTTGCTAAGTCGTGAATACTCGAAGATAGAACAGTAGAAATATTTTGTTCGATATAGCTAGCGATTTTTTTATCGGTTTCTGTTAAAAAGTCTTTCATCGTGTTTGACCTCTCTTTTTGGAAATTTTATTTCTAAATTTATTATACTATATTGAAATAAAAATTACAAAAGTGTATAATGAAATCAGATAAAGCGATTACAAGTCATCTGAGAAAGAAATAGGGATGGAGGTGAAATTATGGAAAATATTTCAAAATTAATGACGGAACAATCAAATGTAAGAAGCAATAATATAGAAACACAATCTGTAAAAGATATTTTAATATATATGAATGATGAAAATCAGATGATTACAAACGCTATCGAAAAATGTATTCCTTCTATCGAGCAAGTAACAAACGCAGTTATTGAAAGCTTCGAGAGAGGTGGGCGACTCATCTATATCGGAGCGGGTACTTCAGGAAGATTAGGAGTATTAGATGCAAGTGAGTGCCCACCAACGTTTGGAGTTTCTCCAGAAATGGTTGTTGGGTTAATTGCTGGTGGAGATACAGCGTTGAGAAATGCTATTGAAGGAGCAGAAGATGATGAAACTTTAGCTCAAAAGCAATTAGAAGCAATTCATCTTTCAGCAGAAGATGTTGTAATTGGAATTAGTGCAAGTGGTAGAACGCCTTATGTTGTTTCTGGATTAATTTATGCCAGTCAAAAAGGTTGTTTTACGGGAGCAATTTCTAATTCTCCTCAATCGAAAATTAGCGAAGTTGCTACAGTAGGGATTGAAGCTACTACTGGTCCAGAAGTTGTGACAGGATCAACGAGAATGAAGGCAGGTACTGCTCAAAAAATGATACTAAATATGATTACAACAACAGCAATGATTCGTATTGGTAAAATTTTTAAAGGGTATATGGTTGATGTTCAGCCAACAAATCAGAAATTAAAACAACGAGCAGCTACGATTTTGGAAAAAGTAACAGGAATTGAAAAAGAAGAAGCTGTTCTGAAATTAGAATCAACTGATTATGATTTGAAAGTGGCGATATTATCGCAATTACACGGTATTACGATTGAAGAATCCATAGACTTATTAAAAGAAAATCATATGAATATTGTAAAAGCGATGAAAAAATAAGGGGGTTATATTATGGAACCGAGAAAAACAGCAGAAGCAATTTTAAGTAGTGTGGGGAATAAGGAAAATGTTTATAGCAATTTTACTTGTATGACACGCCTTCGTTTAATGGTGTCAGATACATCAAAAATTGATGTAGCCTCATTGAGAAATATCGAAGGAGTTTTAGGTGTAGTAGAAAGAAATGAAGGTGTACAAATTGTTTTAGGACCTGGTAAGGTTACAGAAGTGGGAAGAGAATTTGCTGAGTTGACAGGTATTGCTTTAGGAAGTGTGGATGAAGTAAATGCTGAAGATTTAGCGAAAAAGAATAAAAAAGAAAATAAAGAAGCTCACAACGGTCCAGTACAAAGATTTTTAGAACATATTGCTAATATTTTTGTTCCGCTATTACCAGGGATTATTGCAGCAGGTTTAATTAACGGGATTTCAAATGTCATTAATGTAACAACTGGAAATGCTTATAACTTTGAATGGTGGTATCAAGCAATTCGTACAATGGGTTGGGGACTATTTGGTTTCTTACCTTTATATGTTGGGTACAATGCTGCAAAAGAATTTAAAGGAACTCCTATTTTAGGGGCGATTGCAGGCTCCATGTCATTAGGTATTTCTACAATGCCATTGTTATTAAAAACTGACACACAAAATGTTGTATTGCCATTTACTGGGAAACCATTTAACCCAGGTGCTGGAGGTTTGTTAGCAGCTTTAATGATGGGGATTGTAGTAGCTTATTTAGAAAGATGTATTGATAAGAAAATGCCTCAAATGTTAAGAACTTTTTTAACACCATTATGTACTTTAATTATTGGAGCATTTATTTCAATCTTATTGATTCAACCTGCTGGTGCAGCTTTAACACAAGGAATTTATACAGTATTAAATTTTGTTTATGAACAATTAGGCGTTGTAGGTGGATATATTTTAGCGGCAGGATTCTTACCAATTGTATCTGTTGGATTACACCAAGCGTTAACACCAATTCATGTACTATTAAATGATCCAAATGGACCAAGTGCCGGAATTAACTACTTATTACCAATCTTAATGATGGCTGGTGGCGGTCAAGTCGGAGCAGGTTTAGCATTATATTTGAAGACAAATAATAAAAAATTAAAACAATTAACAAGAGATTCATTACCTGTAGGTGTCTTAGGAATTGGCGAACCAATGATGTATGCTGTAACTCTTCCTTTAGGAAAACCATTTATCACAGCTTGTTTAGGTTCTGGTTTAGGCGGAGTTTTAGCTGTATTATTCCATTTAGGAACAGTATCTCAAGGAGTATCTGGATTATTTGGAGCATTAATTATGGTTCCTGGAACACAAGTTCAATTCTTAATTGCAATGGTAGGAGCTTATGTAGGAGGATTCATCATCACTTGGTTATTTGGAGTAGATGAAGAAAGAATTAATGAAGTGTATGGAAAATAATCGAAATAAAATTTCATTTGGACGTTCGATTTATCCTAATTTAGATAGAGAAGTTTTAATAGATATTTTAGAGGAGATGAAAGCTGCGTGTCAGTGCGTAGCTTTTACTTCTTTTCAATTACAAGAATTTCCTATGCAAATTGAACAAATGATGGAATTTATAGAGTTAACAGTATCTTATGGGGTAAATGTCATTCCGGATATTGCTCATAAAGATTTAACAAAAGAAAATATTTTAGCGTTAAAAAAATCGGGATTAAAATACCTTCGCTTGGATGAATTTGGAGATGAATCTCTTGTTGAGAGGTGCGGTCAGGCTTTTCAATTAGTGGTTAATGCTTCAACTTTCAAAAAAGAAGAAATAATTGTTTTACAAAAATTAGGACTAAACACTCAAATAATTGCATGTCATAATTATTATCCAAAAGAATATACAGGAATTTCTATTAAAAAGCTAGAGAAGATGAATGCGTATCTGAAAAGTTTAGGAGCTGAAATTTTAGCATTTATTCCTGGAGATGAACCGTATAGAGGACCAATTCATCAAGGGCTACCTACTGTAGAAGAACATCGAAAATGTGATAAGCGTTTAGCAATTTGCGAATTAATGAATGCTAATACGGATATGATTATAGTTGGAGATCCTTATGTAAATGAAGAAACACAAAAAATCTTATCGGATTTTCAAAAAGGATTTGTGATATTAGAGGCAGTTGTTCCTGAGGCGTTAGAAGGAAAGCTTCTTTATGATAGACCGGATGCTAGTGATTATGTTTTTCGAGTACTTGGGACAAGAGGGATGGAATTATTAGCAGGCGAAGTTTCTGTAAGCAATAGACGTGTTGGAGAAATTAATCAAGCAAATGAGGGTTATGGACGATATCAAGGAGAAGTGGAAATAACAAAACAAGTTTTACCCCTAGATGAACGACAAAATGTAGTGGGATATATTTTAGAAAAAGATACTTTCTTACTGTCGAAATTGCCAGAGGGCTATGGAATTGTATTATCAAAAGTTTGAAATGAATCAGTTTAGACTAGTAATAGTTTAAGCTGATTTTTTTATAGAAAGGACTTTTCAAATTGTAGCATTAGGACGCTAGCAGCCTCGCAAGAGAGTCTCATAGCTAAACTTTGAGCCTAAGGTCTCAAAGTTTCCTGTGCTAGAATCTGTTGTGACAGATTCTAGCGCTCATTCTACGTGAAAAGTCCTTTCTATTTTTTGGATTTGAGGGGGAGAACGTTTAAAAATGGGACTTCTTGAAATAGTAGCTGAAGACGGCAGCAGCCTCGCTAGGCGAGTCTTGTGCTACTATGGGAACTTTCCCCCATGCATTCTCATTGCCAATAAAGAACGTACATGTATATAATGACAATGCGAAATAGTGTGAAAGAAGGTGTGGAGATGTTTCGAGATGCGACGGGTATGGCGCAAGCGGTTCGGGATAAGCAAGTGAGTCCGTTGGAATTAGTGCTAGAAACGATTGAAAAAGCGGAACGATTGAATCCGAAATTAAATGCGATTGTTTCAAAACGTTATGAAGAAGCGATAGAAGAAGCGAAGCAGTTTCAAGTGGGTAATCAACCTTTTGCAGGAATTCCTTTGTTTTTAAAAGACTTAGGGCAAGAGAAGAAAGGAACACCTTGTACTTATGGTTCTCGTTTGTTTAAAGATTATATTTGTCAGGAGACAAGTCATTTTGTAAAACGTCTAGAAGAATTAGGTTTTATTATATTAGGAAGAACAAATACGCCTGAGTTTGGTTATAAAATGGTGAGTGATGCTCAGTTGCATGGCCCTGTTCGTCATTTTTTAGATGAAAGCATTAATGCAGGTGGTTCTAGTGGAGGTGCTGCTGTAATTGTTTCTGCAGGGGTCTCGCCTTTAGCTGCTGCAAGTGATGGAGGAGGTTCGATTCGTGTGCCTGCTAGTCATAATGGATTGATTGGGTTGAAGCCGACTCGTGGTCGTGTTCCGGTGGGACCTGGTTCTTATCGTGGTTGGAATGGAGCTACCGTTCAATTTGCTTTAACAAAAACGGTGAGAGATACTCGGAATTTGTTGTGGCATTTGCAAACGTGTCAATTAGAAAGTCCATTTCCATTGCCTTTATTACAAAAAGAACATTTATTTTCCACTAAATTTAATCATCCGTTGAAAGTGGGGATGTTATTAAAGCACCCGATTGGTGGAAAAGTTTCTAGTGAAGTGGAACAAGTTGTTCGTCAAATAGCAAAGAAATTTGAATTAGATGGACATGAAGTGAGTGAAATAACAGAAGACCCGATTAATGGAGTTGAACTTCAGAAAGGATTTTATCTCATTAGTGGTGCAGAGACTGTTGTGATGTTTCAAAAAATGGAGAAACAATTGCAACGTCAAATGACTCGTTTCGATATGGAATTAATGACATGGGTCATGTATCAAAGTGGCTTAATGGTGACGGGTGCGGATTATGCACGAGTTGCGGGTGATTGGGATCGTTATGCGGAAGCAATGATGCAACTTCATGATACGTATGATGTGTTGTTGTTACCGACAGTTGCGAATAAGGCACCGAAACAAGATGCGTATTCTTTAGATACTGCCTTAATCAAGAAGATGGGGCATATTCATGAATTATCACACGAAGAACGTCAAGAAGTTGTGTGGAAGATGTTTGAGTCGAGTGTGGAAGATACTCCGTTTACACAGCGTATGAATATTACAGGTCAACCAGCGATTAGTCTTCCGGTTGGTCATTCACGGGAAGGTATGCCAATTGGAGTGCAATTAGTAGCGGCAAAAGGCAGGGAAGATCTATTGCTAGCAATTGCTGAGCAGTGGGAAGAAGACGAGTTATGGAAGTTTTAATAATTTTTAAAAAATTTCCAGCATATAGCCAGAAAAGTGATACAATAGAAGTATGTATGGTTAAGGTAGGTGTTTAAAAATGAAAACAATAGACGCATTGTTTGAACCTTTTACTTTGAAGGAGAATATTGTATTAGACAATCGCTTCGTATTATCTCCAATGGTGACAAATTCTTCAACAGAAGAAGGGTATATTACACAAGATGATTTATTGTATGCAAAGAGACGTGCAGCTTCTGCAGCTTTACAAATTACAGGGGCAGCGTACGTCAATAAACAAGGGCAACTATTTGAATTTGGATTTAGTGCAATGGATGAGGCAGCTGCTCCAGGATTAAAGAAATTAGCTCAGGAAATGAAATCTCAAGGAGCAACGGCTATTTTACAATTAACCCATGCAGGACGTTTTGCTAGTCATGCACTAAATCGAGATAAAATAGTTGTGGGGCCTAGTGCGATGAAATTACAATCGCCATTTCCACATGAAGTGCATGAGATGACGATTGAAGAGATTCATCAAGTGATTGAAGATTATCGTCGTGCCACTAAAATTGCGATTGAAGCAGGATTTGATGGAGTAGAAATTTCTTCTGCTCAACGATTGTTAATTCAAACATTTTTCTCTACTTTTTCAAATGAACGAACAGATGAATATGGTTCACAATCTTTAGAGAATCGTTCCCGTATTGGGATTGAAGTGTTGAAAGTTGTTCAAGAAACCATTGAGCAATATGCTGGGAAACAGTTTATATTAGGTTTTAGAGCAACTCCTGAAGAAACTAGAGGGAATCAAATTGGCTATAGTATCGATGAGTTTTTAGAATTTTTCCATCAGGCTCTAACCATTGCTTCGATTGATTATTTAGCGATTGCGAGTTGGGGGCATGATGTATTTCGAAATAAAATTCGTGCAAAAGGTCCTCATCAAGGCGAACTAGTGAATGCTGTGATTTATAAAGCGTTAAAAGGAAAAGTAGCGGTGATTGCTTCAGGTGGTATTAATAGTCAAGAAAAAGCATTAGAAGCGTTAGAATATGCCGACCTTGTTGGCTTATCAACTCCATTTATTACAGATCCTGAATTTGCTAAAAAAATTAAAGAAGGTAAATCAGAAGAAATTCAATTATCGATTAAACCGGAGAATTTAGAAGAATTAGCCATTCCACAAGCGGCGTTTAAAGATATTGTGCCATTAATGGATTTTGGAGAGTCGCTTCATAAAGATGCTAGAGATTTCTTTAGAAGTTTAGAAGTAAACTATAAGGAGAGAGCTATCGATGAAAATTAGTGTACTGGATTATGGAGTAGTTGATTTTGGAAAGACAAATGAAGAAGCCATTCAAGAGACGATTCAACTAGCTAAAATTGCAGAAGAATTAGGCTATGAACGTTTTTGGGTAGCAGAACACCATGAAGTAAATGCTCTATCGATTAGTGCACCTGAAGTAGTGATTTCAGCGATTGCTTCTCAAACAAAGAACATTCATATTGGTTCAGGTGGCATTATGGGCTTGCATTACGCTCCTTATAAGGTAGCAGAAGTGATGAGTTCATTAGAAGTGTTATTTCCAGGAAGAATCGATATTGGACTAGGAAATTCAATTGGAACAAAATCTGTTTCAACGGCTTTGAAAAGTCATTATACGAAACCTCAGTTTGGTAAATGGGTAGAGAGTTTACAAGAAATAATCCAATCTAATGCTGCGGTTCCTTATACAAAGAGGGTCCCAGAACAATTTTTATTAGGAATGGGTGGAGAATCTATTCATATTGCTGCGAAGAATGGATTAGGATTTGTTTATGGAATTTTCCCATATATTCCACAAGAGCCTCTTGAGCTGGCAAAAGAATTATCGACGTCTTATCGTAAAGAGTTTCAATCGGTCAATGGGGCGTCTCCTCGCTTTATTTTAGCGGTTTTTGTAGTCGTTGCAGATACTGAAGAAAAAGCGGAAGAGATGGCTCAAGCATTAGATTTATGGATGTTAGGAAAACAAGATTTTAGTGAATTTGAAACATTCCCAACTAAAAAGGATGTTGAAACAAGAGAAGTAACTCCAGCAGAAAGAAAAACAATCGAAGACAATCGTCAACGGCTAATTGTTGGAGATTCACGGGCGGTAAAAGCGCAATTGGATGCATTATGCCAAGTTTGTAATCTGGATGAATTATTAATGATTCCACTAGTTGGAGGATTTGAAAATCGGAAACGTGCGTTAGAATTATTCGCACAAATGTATCAGTAGAAAGGACGAATAAAATGAGAAAATTTGCAAATTTTTTATGGATTGATAAAGAAGGAGACCGTTATACGATTCGTATGACACCAGAATTGCAAGATGATGTGGGTACAATTGGTTTTGTTCAATTTAGCCAAGATGAAGTGTTAGAAGCTGAAGAAGAAATTGTTAGTATTGAAGCTTCAAAAACAGTGATGTCTATTGTGACTCCAATTGGAGGAAAAGTAGTGGCATATAATAAAGCTGCAGTAGATGAACCAACATTATTAAACTCTGAAAAACCAGAAGAACATTGGTTAGTCGTATTAACAGATGTTGATGAATCGCAATTTATGGCATTAGAAGATGAATAAAGACACACAAGTTAATCGATTACAGCAAATGATTGATTTTTTGATGGAGGAAAAAGGCGAAGTTATTCCAGATTTCTTTGGGAAATCAGAAAAAGAATTAGAAGAAATTTGGCGTGGGTTGGTCAATATTCGACCTGCTAGTCCAGCGGATATCCGTTATTTAGAATTGGAAGAGGCTTATTTAAAGCAATACCATACGGGGACAATTGTTGGATTGGAAAGTTGCCAAGATACCAATGAAGAGAGAGTAAAATTATATCATGGGGACTTATGTCATTTAGAAGTGGATGCAATTGTAAATGCAGCGAATAGTGATTTGTTAGGATGTTTTATTCCAAATCATCGTTGTATTGATAATGCAATTCATACGTTTGCAGGAGTCAAGTTAAGAGAATGTTGTCATCAAATCCAACTTGTTCAAGGAAAAAAAGAACCGGTAGGATCTGTGAAGGTGACACTAAGTTTTCATTTGCCGTGTGAGTATGTATTTCATACAGTGGGTCCTTTTATTCCACCTGGAAAACCAGTTACGACTATTCGAAAACAATTATTAGAGAAATGTTATATCAGTTGCTTGAAGAAAGCAGAAGAAATGAAGTTAGAAAGTCTTGCTTTTTGTGGGATTTCAACGGGTCAATTTGGGTTTCCGGTAGAAGAGGCTGCTTCAATTGCAGTTTCGATTGTAAAAGACTGGTCTAAGCAACATGCTTTTCCAGAAACGATTATTTTATCGACTTTTACAAAGGAAGAACAAATGGCCTATGGGAAATTATTACAATCATAAAATAGAAGGGAGGAGAAACAGTGGAGTGGATTACACCGATACAAGAGATGGAAAGTCAAGCGCAACAATTAAAAAGTTTATTTGAAGAAGCAGATGCAATTGTTGTAGGAATTGGTGCAGGAATGTCTGCTGCGGATGGGTTCACTTATATTGGGGAACGTTTTGAGTCAGCTTTTCCAGATTTTATTGAAAAGTATCAATTATTAGATATGTTGCAAGCAAGTTTATTTCAATTTGCAAGTTGGGAAGAGTACTGGTCTTTCCAAAGTCGTTTTATTGCATTGAACTATTTAGACCAACCAGTGGGAGCAGCTTATGTAGATTTGAAAGAAATGCTTGAAACAAAACCGTATCATATTATTACAACGAATGCAGATAATGCCTTTGAAGTAGCAGGATTTGATATGGAGAAAGTATTTCATATTCAAGGAGAATACGGACTATTACAATGTAGCCAACATTGTCATCCGCAAACTTATCGAAAAGATGAGCTAATTCGGGAAATGATTGCTCAACAAAAAGATATGAAAGTCCCGTATGAATTAATTCCGTTTTGTCCAGAATGTGGTGCGCCATTAGAGATTAATAAGCGTAATGCGGAAAAAGGAATGGTTGAATCTGCAGATTTCTTTGCGCAAAAAGCACGTTATGATGCCTTTTTAAAGCGATATGAAACAGGAAAAGTTGTTTATTTAGAAATTGGGATTGGATTTACAACACCACAATTTATTAAAACGCCATTCCAAAAGAAAGTTACAGAAAATCCAAATGCAGTTTATGTAAGTATGAATCATAAACATTATCGAGTGCCTTTAGCCATTCGAAATCGCACCTTACTATTATCAGAAAATATTGCAACATTAATACACAAAACACATCAATTATTAAAGGAAGAAGGAAAGCTTTATGTATTTGATTGAACCAATTAGAAATGGAAAGTATGTTACGGACGGAGCAGTAGCTCTTGCAATGCAAGTATATGTGCAACAAAATGTATTTTTAGATGATGATATTTTATTCCCTTATTACTGTGATCCAAAAGTGGAAATAGGTAAATTCCAAAATACAGTTGCAGAAGTGAATGAACAATATTTAAAAGAACATCATATTCAAGTCGTTAGAAGAGATACGGGTGGTGGTGCCGTATATGTAGATTCAGGTGCTGTGAATGTTTGTTATTTAATTCAAGATAATGGAGTGTTTGGAGATTTCAAGAGAACATATGCTCCGGCGATTCAAGCGCTGCATGAGTTAGGGGCAACTGGAGTGGAACAAACTGGTAGAAATGACTTAACGATTGATGGGAAGAAAGTTTCTGGAGCTGCAATGACGATTAGTAATGGACGTGTTTATGGAGGATATTCTTTACTATTAGATGTTGATTATGATGCAATGGAAAAAGTTTTAAATCCAAATAAAAAGAAACTACAATCAAAAGGAATTCAATCTACAAGAGCAAGAGTAGGTTCAATTCGTCCGCATTTAGCACCAGAATATCAAGAAATTACCATTGATGAGTTTAAAAACTTAATGACTTGTAAGTTATTAGGAATTAATTCGATTGATGAAGCTAAACGTTATGTATTAACGGAAGAAGACTGGAAAGCTATTGATGATCTGACGACTAAAAAGTATAAAAATTGGGACTGGAATTATGGAGAATCTCCACAATATAGCGACTACCGTGATGGAAGATTTGCAGCAGGAACGATTCAAGTATACTTAGAAGTAGAACAAGGAAGAATTACAAAATGTAGTATTCGTGGAGATTTCTTCTCTAAACGAGAAATTCAAGATGTAGAAACTCAATTGATTGGCGTTCGTATGGTAGAAGAAGATATTAAAGCTGTGCTGGATACATTTGAGTTAACAGAATATTTTGGAGCTGTGACTTCTGAAGAACTTACAAAACTAATTTTAGGAGAGTAAGCAAAAAATATTCAAAAATGCAAAAAAATAGTTGACAAGGACTTTTTGTTCCTGTAAACTATTTCCTAGTTGAATGCGACCGAAGACAGTAGGAGGCGTAGCCTTAATATCCTACCGAGGGAGAACAAGTTGATCTTATTTCTCTATGTCTTTGTGGGCATAGAGATTTTTTTATGCCCTACCTAAAATTCAGGAGGTGAAACACGAAGATGAGTGAAGCAATTATTGCTAAAAAAGCGCAACAAGTTTCTGAAGTTGCTGAACAATTCAAAAACGCAACATCTGTTGTAGTTGTGGATTATTTAGGAATTACAGTAGAACAAGCAACAAACTTACGTACAGAATTACGTAACGCAGGTGTACAATTTGCAGTTGTAAAAAACAGCATCTTATCACGTGCAGCTAAAGAAGCTGGTTTAGAAGGAATGGATGACATTTTCAAAGGACCATCAGCTGTAGCTTTCAGTAACGATGACGTAGTAGCTCCTGCTAAAATCTTAGCTGACTTTGCTAAAAAAGTTGAAGCTTTAGAAATTAAAGCAGGTGTAATCGAAGGTAAAGTTTCTTCTAAAGAAGAAATCGAAGCTCTTGCAAAATTACCAAACCGCGAAGGCTTACTATCAATGCTATTATCAGTATTACAAGCACCAGTTCGCAACACTGCATTGGCATTCAAAGCCGTTGCAGATCAAAAAGATGGCGCAGCTGCTTAAAGCTAGCTAGCTAATCAAAAAATAATAAAAAATAATGAACCAAAATGGAGGAATTTTAAAATGGCATTAAACATTGAACAAATCATTGCTGACATTAAAGAAGCAACTGTATTAGAATTAAACGACTTAGTAAAAGCAATCGAAGAAGAATTTGGCGTAACAGCAGCAGCTCCTGTAGCTGTAGTAGCTGGTGGCGCTGGTGAAGCTGCTGAAGAAAAATCAGACTTCGATGTAGAATTAACATCTGCAGGCGACAACAAAATTAAAGTAATTAAAGTTGTTCGTGAAGCTACTGGTTTAGGATTAAAAGAAGCTAAAGCTTTAGTTGATGGCGCACCTGGAATCTTAAAAGAAGGCGTTGCTAAAGAAGAAGCAGAAGCATTAAAAGCTCAATTAGAAGAAGTTGGAGCTTCTGTAACATTAAAATAATTTTTAATGACTATTTAGAGGTCGGACGAGTATGTCCGACCTTTTTTGTATTTAAAAATGTATAATCGAAGATTTATAATTGTAAAACGTTCGTATTTGAATAATTAATTCATGAAAAACTATTGATTTTATAAAGCTATAGTATTAAAATACAGATATTCCGAATGAACAGCGTATAAAATGTATGGTTTTGAATTCTGTTTATTTGGGATAAGGGATTGTGAGGAAGTAAGAAAACTATTTTGATTATAGGAGGACTTATGAAATTACTAGAAGAACGTATTTTAAAAGATGGTCATGTTTTAGGTGAAAATATCCTTAAAGTGGATTCGTTTTTAACACACCAAGTAGATCTTCGTCTAATGCATGAAATTGGTGAAGTTTTTGCAGAAAAATTTGCCAATGCGGGAATTACAAAAGTTGTGACAATTGAAGCGTCAGGAATTGCTCCGGCGATTTATGTTGCCGATAAATTGAATGTCCCAATGATTTTTGCAAAAAAATCAAAGAACATTACAATGAATGAAGGAGTATTAACTGCTGAAGTTTATTCCTTTACCAAACAAATTAGTAATACAGTTTCAATAGCAGGTAAATATTTATCTTCTGATGATAAAGTTCTGATTATTGATGATTTCTTGGCAAATGGTCAAGCTGCTAAAGGTTTAATTGAAATTATTGAACAATCAGGAGCAAAAGTGGAGGCTGTTGGAATCGTGATTGAAAAATCATTCCAAGATGGTCGTGGATTGATTGAAGAAGCTGGTTATCCAGTATTATCACTTGCTCGAATTGAACGTTTTGAAAATGGTAAAGTAATTTTTAAGGAGGCAGATTTATAATGCAACAACAAAAACACTCGCAAGCAGCACTTTTAGGATTACAACATTTATTAGCAATGTATTCAGGTTCTATTCTTGTTCCTCTAATGATTGCCACAGCTTTAGGGTATTCTAGTGAACAATTAACTTATTTAATTTCTACAGATATTTTTATGTGTGGGGTTGCTACATTATTACAACTTCAATTAAACAAACACTTTGGAGTAGGTCTTCCAATCGTATTAGGGGTAGCGTTCCAATCTGTTGCTCCATTAATTATTATTGGTAAAAGTCATGGTAGTGGTGCCATGTTTGGTGCATTAATTGTTTCAGGGATTTATGTTATTTTAGTTTCAGGTATTTTTTCTAAATTAGCAAACTACTTCCCATCAATCGTAACAGGTTCTGTAATTACTACTATTGGTTTAACATTAATTCCAGTAGCAATTGGTAATATGGGAAATAACTCTCCAGAACCAACTTCTCAAAGCTTATTATTAGCAACTATTACAGTTGTAATTATTCTTTTAATTAACATTTTTACAAAAGGATTTATTAAATCAATTTCTATTTTAATTGGATTAATTGCTGGTACAGCTATTGCAGCTAGCATGGGATTAGTAGACTTTACTCCTGTAAGAGAAGCATCAGTGGTGCATGTTCCATCTTTATTCTATTTTGGAATGCCAACGTTTGAATTTTCTTCTATTGCGATGATGTGTATTATTGCAACAGTTTCAATGGTAGAATCAACTGGTGTTTATATGGCACTTTCAAATATTACAGGTGAAACTATTGATGCAACTCGTCTTCGTAATGGTCTACGTGCAGAAGGGATGGCAGTATTATTAGGAGGAGTATTCAATACATTCCCATATACAGGTTTTTCTCAAAATGTTGGATTAGTAAAAATTTCAGGTGTTAAAAATCGTCTTCCAATTTACTATGCTGCAGCATTTTTAATTGTACTAGGTTTATTACCAAAATTTGGCGCATTAGCTCAAATTATTCCAAGTCCTGTCATTGGTGGTGCAATGGTTGTAATGTTTGGTTTTGTATCTCTTCAAGGAATGCAAGTCTTGTCAACAGTAGATTTTGCGAATAATGAACATAACTTCTTAATTGCAGCAATTTCAATTAGTATGGGTGTTGGTTTTAATAATAGTAACTTATTTATTAGCATGCCAACTGCTTTCCAAATGTTCTTCTCAAATGGGATTGTAGTTGCTAGTGTAATGGCAATTTTCTTAAATACAGTTTTAAATCGTAAGAAAAAAGCATTGAATTAATGAACAAATTATTGAGTGAGGGGATCTTCTAGATCCTCTCTTTTTATTTTAAAATAAAAAAGTTATATAATAATGATTGAGAATGGAGGGAGATAGATGAAAGATTTACAATTTTACTTAGAATTAGAAGATAAGGAATGGGAAAGAGCAGGTGAACAAAAAGATCGTCATTGTGCAAGAGCGATTGTTGTAGACGATTTGGAACAATTTTATTTTGTTCAAATTACTAGAGATGATTTATTTGGATGCGGAACTTATATCGAAACTGCCGGTGGTGGTATAGAAGAAAGTGAAAATGCTGAAGAGGCAGTTTTACGAGAAGTTAAGGAAGAATTAGGCATCGAAAGTGAACTGCTATGTAAAATTGGAATTGTGAGTGACTATTATCACGCATTGAATCGTCATAATATCAATCATTATTATTTGTGTAAAGTGAAGAGTCGTGGAGAGCAAGAATTACTAGATTATGAAAAAAATGATTTTAACATGAAGGTATTAACGCTTAGTTATGAAGAAGCGGTAAAATTGTATGAACAACAAACAGACAAAAAACTTGGAAGATTGTTAACCAATCGGGAGTTGCCAATTTTGAAAGTAGCCAAACAATGGTTAGATGAACACAAATAGGAGGATTAAGATTGGAACAGTCTTTTTATAGTTTTAAAGCATTAACGCATATATTGAATGTGAATCAGATTCGTGTATCTTCTGCTGAATTCAAAATTTTATTAGAAGCTTTACAAAATGATAATTTAAGTGAAGTGAAAGAGAATCTATCCTCATTAGGAAAGATAGTTGCAAGAGTTTTTGAGGTAGAACCGCTAAAGGTATGGCACTATTATTTTGTTGAATGGGGTAATCAAGTGGTAGCTGCTATAAGTAGTGCGGATTTGTTGGCAGTACTATTAAAGGCATCTCCAGAACAACCAGAAATTCGAATTTGTACAGAGAAATAGAAGTTAAGTTTGATATGCAATTTTATCATTTGAATGAAATGTTTTTCATGACGAATTAATGTTTTCACACCAAGAAAATGTTTTGCAAATGAAATGAAAGATATGGTAAAATACTGGGGTATGTGCAAGAGTACATAAATATATCAATAGAAAAGGGGTTAATTTTTAGATGTCTACAGCTGAAATTCTAAAAGTTTTAACAGCGCCAACATTTGTGGCAGCAATCTTTTCAACAATTTCTATCATTTTAGTGGGATATATTATCCGTAAAAAGGGAATTGTTGATGCGAATAGTGGGAAAGTCATTAGTAACTTAGTTTTAACGGTTGCGATTCCTGCATTAGCGTTTAAAGCATTTATGCAAGATATCAAACAAGAAACATTTACAACAGGGTTAAATGTATTTATCTTTGGTTTTATTGCATATGTTATTTTAATTGGTTTAGGAGAATTGTTCTTCATGAAAGAGAAAGGTGATCGTAAAACGACTCTTTCTGTTTTAACAACATTCGGTTCAACAACATTCTTCGGTATTCCAATTATTAACGGATTACTAGGAGCAACTGGTACATTATATGCGAATATTTTCAACTTAGCTTATCGTGTATACTTATATTCATATGGATTAATTCGTATGGGTGGTATGAAATTCGAAAAGAAAAACTTAAAATTAATTTTTGGAAATATTATCGTAATTGCAACTTTTGCAGGGTTATTAATCTGGGTATTCCAAGGATCATTACCACAAGTTGCTGTAATGGAAAAAGATAAAGAAATTATGGTAGCTTTCTTACGTATCGATAAAACAGCTCCATGGTTATTCAAAGCTATTTCTTATTTAGCTGATTTAAGTTCACCATTAGCTTGGTTAGCAATCGGGATTACATTAGGAAATATTTCTTTAGGTGATGCTGTAAAAGAACGTGCAGTATGGTTCTACAGTATTGTTAAATTATTAGCAGTTCCAGCTATTTTCGTAGCAATTATTTTTGCGGTACGTCCATTCTTACCAATGGGTTATGAAGCTGCGATGGGAATTATTATTATGCTTGCAACACCACCTGCAACAGTAGCAGTAGCTTATGCAATTAAATATGATCGTGAAGCAGTTTTAGCAAGTAATGCGTCATTATTAGCAACAGTATTAAGTGTTGCAGCAGTAGTATTCTGGATTGTAGTAGGCTCAGTTATTTTAAAAGGTCTATAATCTAGATTAAATTAAATAAAATTTTTGGGATGGAAAAGTAGGCTCGTGTAATTGGGGCTTACTTTTCTATTTCAATATTGGAGGAAGAAAATGAAAGTATTAGCATACGGAGTTCGTGATGTAGAAAAACCAATTTTCGAAGCAGTGAATGAAAAATTTGGTTATGAATTAGTAACAACTCCTGAATATTTAAATTCAGAAGAAACAGCACGATTAGCAGAAGGTTGTCAAGCAGTTATTTTACGTGGAAATTGCTGGGCAAATAAAGAAAACTTAGATATTTATAAAGAATTAGGTGTAAAATATGTTATTACACGTACAGTAGGGGTAAACCACATTGATGCACCTTACGCACGTGAATTAGGATTTAAATTAGGATATGTTCCATTCTATTCACCAAATGCGATTAGTGAATTAGCAGTAACATTAGCAATGACTTTATTAAGAAATGTTGCTTATACAGTTTCAAAAACAAGCAAACAAGATTTCCGTGTAGATGCACAAATGTTTGCTAAAGAAATTCGTAACTGTACAGTTGGTGTAGTAGGGATTGGCCGTATTGGTTTAACAACAGCAAGCTTATTCAAAGGATTAGGTGCTAAAGTTTTAGCATATGATGCATTCCCTAAAGAAGGAGTAGAAGATATTTGTACTCAAGTATCTTTAGATGAATTATTAGCGAATTCAGATGTCATTAGTATTCATGCGCCATACATTCCAGCAAACGGAAAAGTGATTACAAAAGACTTTATTAGCAAAATGAAAAAAGGTGCAATCTTAGTAAACACAGCTCGTGGTGAGTTACAAGATGTTGACGCTATTATTGAAGCGGTTGAATCTGGTCACTTATCAGGTGTAGGTTTAGATGTATTAGAAGGAGAAAGTGCAGTATTCTTTAAAGATTTACAAGGTCAAACAATCGAAGATCCTGCAGTTGCAAAATTAGTAGACTTATATCCTCGTGTATTAGTTACTCCTCACATGGGGAGTTACACAGATGAAGCTGTATTAAACATGATTGAAACAAGTTTCGAAAATATTAAAGAATACGAAGAAAAAGGTCAATGTAAATTTGATATTCAATGTTAATTGAGAAAGAACACTCTAGGTGAAATGCTTAGAGTGTTTTTTTAATGACTTTAGTCATGGTAAGTAGTGACTTTAGGCACTAAACGATAAGGGGAGAATTGGGTATACTAAACATGTAAAAACGTAAAGGAAGTGATTGGAATGACAGAAGTAAAAGAAAATAACAAAATGAAAAAAATATTTAAAAACTTATTCTGGTTTTATGTTGCAGTGTTAACGATATTAATGGTGAAAGTATTCGTTGGTGGAGAATCAGTCGTTGAATACGTAACGGGAGAAAAGTTTGTACTGTTCATTCCGATCCTGTTAGGCGTCATCTCAGAAGAAGTTTAAGGAGGAATAACAATGAGAAAAGATGTGAATGGTAAAGAAAAACAAGTGAATGTTACAGGGAGAACAATTTGGGCAGCGGTACTCATTATCAATGTAATCCTAATTTTGATTAAACTATTTAATGTATTTTATTTTAAACGTCCATTTGGAGAAGAGTTTGATTATACTTATTTCATGTCACTGTTTCCAACTTTCTTTTTATTCGCAGTGACAGCTAATATTGAAAAAGAGAAATGTGAAAGAGAAAAAATGGCAGAAGATTAAGGAGGGATAATAATGAGAAAAGATGAGAATAGTAAAGAAAAACAAGTGAATGTTACAGGGAGAACAATTTGGGCTGCAGCGATTGTTATCAATATTATTCCAGTTTTGATGAAATTGTTTAATGTGTTGTACTTTAAACATTCGTTTGGAGAAGAGTTTAATGTTACCTATTCAATCTCACTGTTCACGATTTTTTTCTTATTCGTAGTAACAGCAGTTATTGAAAAAAAGAAAAAATAAATATTTTAGAATAAATTTTTTAAGAGAAAAAATTGTATTGGTTTTCATAAAATCTAAAAGGTTAAGAAAAACCTCTAGAATCGTTGTTATAACAATGGTTCTAGAGGTTTTAGTTTCAAAATGAAACACACGGAGGCGTTTGTATAAAAAAAGATTGATAAATCAACAAAAAAAGCTTGCATTTTTTTTGGTAAACATGTATACTATTAAAAGTGTCACAGGGGATAAGTATGTCCGCTAATGACACCCCTGAAAAGGAAACAGGGGTAGCTATGAAACGAGAGGTTGCGACACACCCGGACGCTTTGCCACGGAAGGGAAACGTCGGAAATTCGCGTGGAGCTAGTCTTATGACAACATTAGACGAAGGAGGAAAGAAAATGGCAAAACAAAAAATCCGTATCCGTTTGAAAGCTTACGAACACCGTGCGCTTGATCAATCAGCGGAAAAAATCGTAGAAACAGCAAAAAGAACTGGTGCTAGCGTAGCTGGTCCAATTCCATTGCCTACAGAAAGATCGCTATATACAGTTATTCGTGCGACTCATAAATATAAAGATTCTCGCGAACAATTTGAAATGCGTACTCACAAACGTTTGATTGACATTGTCAATCCAACACCAAAAACTGTTGATGCCTTAATGAAACTTGATTTACCAAGTGGCGTTGACATCGAAATCAAATTATAATTTATAGAAAAATGGAGGTGTAACCATGACCAAAGGAATCTTAGGCAAAAAAGTAGGGATGACTCAATACTTTACAGAATCAGGTGAACTTATTCCTGTAACAGTTGTAGAAGTAACTCCAAACGTTGTTCTTCAATTAAAAACAATCGAAAACGACGGTTACGAAGCTGTTCAATTAGGTTTCGACGACTTACGTGAAGTTTTATCAAATCGCCCTGCAAAAGGTCATGTAGCAAAAGCAAATGCTACTCCTAAGCGCTTCATTCGTGAATTCAACAATGTCGAGCTTAGCGAGTACGAAGTAGGACAAGAAATCACTGTGGATGTATTTAAAGCAGGTGACATCGTTGACGTAACAGGAACATCTAAAGGGAAAGGTTTCCAAGGTGCGATTAAACGTCATGGTCAATCTCGTGGACCAATGGCTCACGGTTCTCGTTACCACCGTCGTCCTGGTTCAATGGGTGGAGCATCATTCCCATCACGTGTATTCAAAGGTAAAGCATTACCTGGACAAATGGGTGGCAACCGTATCACTATTCAAAATCTTGAAGTGGTTAAAGTTGATGCAGAACGTAACGTTATCTTAATCAAAGGTAATGTACCAGGATCTAAAAAATCATTAGTAGAAATTAAAACAGCTATTAAATCAAAATAATTCAGTAAGGAAGGAGGAACGAGAGAATGACAAAAGTTACATTATACAAACAAGATGGAACAACAAATGGAGAAATTGAGTTAAACTCAGATATCTTCGGAATTGAACCAAATGAAAATGTAGTATTCGACGCAGTAATCATGCAACGCGCTTCATTACGTCAAGGAACTCACGCAGTTAAAAACCGTAGTGCAGTAAGCGGAGGCGGCCGTAAACCATGGCGCCAAAAAGGAACTGGTCGTGCTCGTCAAGGATCAATCCGTTCACCACAATGGCGTGGCGGAGGTATTGTATTCGGACCAACACCTCGTTCATATAGTTACAAATTACCAAGAAAAGTACGTCGCTTAGCGATTAAATCAGTATTATCACAAAAAGTATTAGATCAAAAGCTTGTTGTAGTGGAAGCATTACAATTCGACGCACCAAAAACAAAAGAGTTTGCACAAGTATTAGCTAACTTAAAAGTTGACACAAAAGTGTTAGTAGTTGTTGAATCTTCAAACGAATTTGCACAATTAGCTGCACGTAACATTCCAAACGTAACAATTGTTGACGAAACACAAGTTACTGTTTTAGATGTTGTAAACAACGATAAATTAGTATTAACACAAGCTGCTCTTTCTAAAGTAGAGGAGGGACTTCAATAATGGATGCACGTGACGTAATCAAACGCCCAATCATTACTGAAGCTTCAATGCTTGCTACTGACGAAAAGAAATACACTTTCGAAGTAGACGTACGCGCAAACAAAATCGAAGTACGTCAAGCCGTAGAAGAAATTTTTGGTGTTAAAGTAGAAAAAGTTAACATCTTAAATGTACGTGCTAAATTCAAACGTGTTGGCCGCTATGCTGGTTACACAAACAAACGTCGTAAAGCAATCGTGAAGCTTACAAAAGACTCAAAAGATATTCAAATCTTCGCTGAAGAAGCATAATCTTCGAAGCAAAACTACTATTATATAGGAGGAATTAGACGTGGCGATTAAAAAATATAATCCAACCTCAAACGGCCGTCGTAATATGACAGGTTATGATTTCAGCGAAATTACAAAGTCAACACCAGAAAAAACTTTGTTAGAATCATCAAAAAACAACGCTGGTCGTAACAGCCAAGGTAAAATCACAGTACGTCACCAAGGTGGCGGACACAAACGTGCTTATCGTGTGATTGACTTCAAACGTAACAAAGATAACGTTGAAGGAGTTGTTCACTCAATCGAGTACGATCCAAACCGTTCAGCAAACATTGCTTTAATTCACTATGTTGATGGTGTGAAAGCATATATCATTGCTCCAAAAGGTTTACAAGTAGGACAACGTATCGAATCAGGCGTTAACGCTGATATTAAAGTAGGTAATGCTTTACCTTTAGGAAACATTCCAGTCGGTACTGTTATCCATAACATTGAAACAAAACCAGGTAAAGGCGGACAATTAGTTCGTTCAGCTGGTACAAGTGCTCAAGTACTTGGTCAAGAAGGTAAATACACTTTAGTTCGTTTGAACTCAGGTGAAGTTCGTATGATCTTAGCAACTTGCCGTGCAACAATCGGTACTGTTGGTAATGAACAACATGAATTAATTAACATTGGTAAAGCTGGTCGTGCTCGTTGGAAACGTAAACGTCCAGAAGTTCGTGGATCTGTAATGAACCCTAACGATCACCCACACGGTGGTGGTGAAGGTCGTGCTCCAATCGGACGTCCAACACCAGTATCTCCATGGGGTAAACCAGCTCTTGGATACAAGACTCGCAGCAAGAAAGCTCGTTCAAACAAACTTATTGTTCGTGGTCGTAAAAAATAATTATTAAAACAAATCTGATTCTATTAAAATTTTGGAAGGAGGATTTCCATAATGGGTCGTAGTTTGAAAAAAGGACCTTTCGTCGATGAACATTTGATGAAAAAGGTTGAAGCAGCTCAAGGAAGCGACAAAAAAGTAGTGATCAAAACTTGGTCTCGTCGTTCAACAATTTTCCCAAACTTTGTTGGACAAACAATTGCTGTATATGACGGCAGAAAACATGTTCCAGTTTATATTCAAGAAGACATGGTAGGACACAAACTTGGTGAATTCGCACCAACAAGAACATACCGTGGTCATGCAAATGATGATAAGAAGAGTAAACGTAAATAACGAGGGGAGGACTTAAACTATGTCAGAACAAATCACATCTGCAAAAGCAGTTGCTAAAACAGTTCGTATTGCGCCTCGTAAAGCTCGTCTTGTTGTCGATCTAATTAGAGGTAAAAAAATCGGTGATGCAATTTCAATCTTGAAATTCACACCACGTGCAGCTTCACCAATCGTAGAAAAAGTATTGATGTCTGCAATCGCAAATGCTGAACACAATTTCGACTTAGATGTTGAAAACTTATATGTAAGCGAAGCATACGTGAACGAAGGACCAACAATGAAACGTTTCCGTCCACGTGCTAAAGGTTCAGCTTCACAAATCTTAAAACGCACAAGCCACATCACTGTAGTGGTATCAGAGAAGAAGGAGGGATAATCAGTGGGTCAAAAAATTCATCCAATTGGAATGCGTGTCGGAATCATCCGTGACTGGGATTCAAAATGGTACGCAGAAAAAGATTTCGCAGAATTCTTGCATGAAGATTTAAAAATCCGTGATTATATCCGTAAACAATTAAGCGACGCTAGCGTTTCAACAATTGAAGTTGAACGTGCAGCTAACCGTGTTAATGTTTCAATCCACACTGCAAAACCAGGTATGGTTATCGGTAAAGGTGGATCTGAAGTTGATAAATTACGTACAAACTTAAATAAATTAACAGGTAAAAAAGTACACATCAATATCGTGGAAATTAAAAAACCTGATTTAGATGCAAAATTAGTTGCTGAAGGAATTGCAAATGACTTAGAACGTCGTATCGCTTTCCGTCGTGCACAAAAACAAGCAATCCAACGTACAATGCGTGCAGGTGCTAAAGGAATTAAAACAATGGTATCAGGTCGTTTAAACGGTGCAGATATCGCTCGTTCAGAAAGCTATTCTGAAGGAACTGTTCCATTACACACATTACGTGCAGATATTGACTACGCTTGGGAAGAAGCAGATACAACATACGGAAAATTAGGTGTTAAAACTTGGATTTACCGTGATGAAGTATTACCAACAAGAAAGAACAACAACTCTGAGAAAGGAGGGAAATAAACATGTTAGTACCAAAACGTGTAAAACACCGTCGTGAGTTCCGTGGTAAAATGCGCGGGGAAGCTAAAGGTGGTAAAGAAGTAGTATTCGGTACATACGGTTTACAAGCAACAGAATCTCACTGGATTACAAACCGTCAAATCGAAGCAGCTCGTATTGCAATGACTCGTTATATGAAACGTGGTGGGAAAGTATGGATTAAAATTTTCCCTCACAAATCTTACACAGCTAAAGCTATCGGGGTACGTATGGGTTCTGGTAAAGGGGCACCTGAAGGTTGGGTAGCACCAGTTAAACGTGGTAAAATCATGTTTGAAATTGCTGGAGTTTCAGAAGAAGTAGCTCGTGAAGCTTTACGTTTGGCATCACACAAATTGCCAGTTAAAACAAAATTTGTGAAACGCGAAGAAAATGGTGGTGAATCGAATGAAGGTTAATGCACTTAGAAAAGAACTTAAAGGGTTATCCACTGCTGAACTTGTTGAAAAAGAAAAAGAATTAAAACAAGAACTATTCAACTTACGATTCCAACTTGCTACTGGTCAATTAGAAGGTACAGCACGCATTCGTGAAGTACGTAAACAAATTGCGCGTATCAAGACTGCATTGCGTCAAGAAGAATTGCAAAAATAATCATCAGCAAAGGAGGCAATGAACATGACTGTAGAACGTAACCAACGTAAAGTGTATCAAGGTCGCGTTGTTTCAGATAAGATGGAAAAGACTATTGTAGTTGCAATTGAAACTTACAAACGTCACAAAACTTACGGAAAACGCGTTAAATATACGAAAAAATTTGTAGCTCATGATGAAAATAACTCAGCTAAAATCGGTGATATTGTTAAGATCATGGAAACTCGTCCATTGTCAGCAACAAAACGTTTCCGTTTAGTTGAGATTGTTGAAGAAGCAGTAATTATTTAATTTCAAATTGTGTATACATTTGAAAGGAGGAACCAATAGTGATTCAAACAGAAACTCGTTTAAAAGTGGCTGACAACTCAGGCGCTCGTGAAGTATTGACAATTAGAGTTCTAGGCGGATCTGGCCGCAAAACAGCTAACATCGGTGACGTAATCGTTGCATCTGTTAAACAAGCAACACCAGGTGGGGTTGTTAAAAAAGGTGACGTTGTTAAAGCTGTAATCGTTCGTACGAAATCAGGAGCTCGTCGTAAAGACGGTTCTTACATTAAATTCGACGAAAACGCATGTGTAATCATTCGTGATGATAAGAGCCCTCGTGGAACACGTATCTTTGGACCAGTTGCACGTGAATTACGTGATAACAACTATATGAAGATCGTTTCATTAGCTCCAGAAGTATTATAATTCTCATCAAAATCGAAGGAGGTGTAACACATGCACGTAAAAACTGGTGATAAAGTTAAAGTAATCTCAGGTAAATACAAAGGAAAAGAAGGAGTAATCCTAAAAAGTTTTCCAAAACAAAACCGAGTTCTTGTTGAAGGTGTAAACATTGTTAAGAAACATCAAAAACCATCTCAAGCTAACCAAACAGGCGGCGTAGTTGAAATGGAAGCACCAATTCATGTTTCAAACGTAATGCTAATTGACCCTTCAACAGGTGCAGCTACACGTGTTAGCTACAAGGTTGAAAATGGTAAAAAAGTTCGTGTGTCTAAACGCACAGGTGAAGTACTAGATAAGTAATTTTAGGAAGGAGGACCATCCTGCATGAATCGCTTAAATGCAAAATACAAAAACGAAGTGGTAGCTTCTTTAATGGAAAAGTTTAACTACAAATCAATTATGGAAGTGCCTAAAGTAGAAAAAATCGTTATCAACATGGGTGTTGGTGATGCTACATCAAATGCTAAAAACTTAGAAAAAGCAGTTGAAGAATTAACATTAATTTCTGGTCAAAAACCAGTTGTTACTACAGCTAAAAAATCAATCGCTGGTTTCCGTTTACGTGAAGGTATGCCTATCGGTACTAAAGTTACTTTACGTGGCGAACGTATGTATGATTTCTTAGATAAATTAGTAACAGTTTCATTACCTCGTGTACGTGACTTCCGTGGAATCTCTAAAAAATCATTTGACGGACGTGGAAACTACACTTTAGGTGTGAAAGAACAATTAATCTTCCCTGAAATTGACTACGATCGCGTAGACAAAGTACGTGGTATGGATATCGTTATCGTAACTACTGCTAAATCAGATGAAGAAGCTAAAGAATTATTAACTCAACTTGGAATGCCTTTCCAAAAATAAAATAAAACTCACAGGAGGCGAGTAGTTTGGCTAAAAAATCAATGATCGCAAAGAACAAACGTCCAAAAAAATATTCAACACAAGAATATACTCGTTGTGAACGTTGTGGTCGACCACATTCAGTTTATCGTAAATTCAAACTTTGCCGTATTTGTTTACGTGAGCTTGCCTATAAAGGGCAAATCCCAGGAATGAAGAAAGCAAGTTGGTAATCATTACTACTTGATAAAGGAGGTACTCATTAATGGTTATGACAGATCCAATCGCGGATTTCTTAACTCGTATTCGTAATGCGAACATGGTTCGTCACGAATCTTTAGAAGTTCCGTCATCAAATATTAAAGTGGCTATTGCTAACATCTTAAAATCTGAAGGATTTATTAAAGACTTCACTGTTGAAGAAGATGGTAAGCAAGGTGTCATCAAAGTATTCTTGAAATATGGAAAAAATAACGAACGTGTAATCACAGGATTGAAACGTATTTCAAAACCTGGTTTACGTGTGTACGCTAAAACAGGCGAAGTTCCTAAAGTATTAAACGGTTTAGGTATCGCAATCGTATCAACATCTGAAGGTGTTATTACAGATAAAGAAGCAAGAGCTAAAAACGTAGGTGGAGAAGTTCTAGCATACGTTTGGTAATCTAGAAAACAAGGAGGTGCAGCCAAGTGAGCCGTATCGGAAATAAACCAGTTGTTATCCCAGCAGGCGTAACAATCGACTTAAAGGACAATACAGTAACTGTTAAAGGTCCAAAAGGTGAATTATCATATAC
Source organism: uncultured Granulicatella sp. (assembly GCF_963516875.1). Lineage (GTDB taxonomy): Bacteria > Bacillota > Bacilli > Lactobacillales > Aerococcaceae > Granulicatella. The sequence continues at coordinate 144,849 of NZ_CAUQCL010000004.1, forward strand.
ATTCAACCAAAATATCACATTAGTTCAAAATGAAGGTGAAGTTGTTTTCACTCGTCCAGATGACTCAAAAGAAAACAAAACAATCCACGGAACAACTCGCGCAGTATTCAACAACATGGTTGTTGGTGTTACTGAAGGATTCCAAAGAGAATTGGAATTAATCGGGGTTGGGTATCGTGCTCAATTACAAGGTAAAAATCTTGTATTAAACGTTGGATATTCTCATCCAGTGGAATTCACTCCAGAAGAAGGATTAGAAATCGAAGTTCCTTCAAATACTAAAGTAATCGTTAAAGGTTATGACAAACAAAAAGTTGGCGAATTAGCTGCTAACATTCGTGGCGTACGTCCACCAGAACCATATAAAGGTAAAGGTATTCGTTACGTTGACGAGTTTGTACGTCGTAAAGAAGGTAAAACAGGTAAATAATTTTCGTAATTATTTACCTTTTGTTGCGCTATTAGTCGCATAAAAATATATTATAAGAGGTGAAAATTGTGATTACAAAACCAGACAAAAATAAAGTGCGTCAAAACCGTCACGCACGTGTTCGTCGCAAAATTTCTGGTACTGCTGAGTGCCCACGCTTGAACGTTTTTCGTTCTAACAAAAACATCTACGCTCAACTAATTGATGACGTAGCGGGTGTGACGCTAGCAAGTGCCTCTACTTTAGATACAAATGTAGAAAATGGAACAAAAACTGAGGAAGCTGTTGCAGTTGGTAAATTAATTGCAGAACGTGGACTTGAAAAAAATATTAAGAAAGTAGTCTTTGACCGTGGTGGATATTTATACCATGGACGTGTAAAAGCATTAGCTGAATCTGCACGTGAAAATGGACTAGTATTCTAGGAAAAGGAGGACCCACAATTCATGGTTAATATTGATGCAAGAAACTTAGAATTAGAAGATCGTGTAGTTGCGATTAACCGCGTAACAAAAGTTGTTAAAGGTGGACGTCGTTTACGTTTTGCTGCTTTAGTTGTAGTTGGTGACCGTAATGGACATGTTGGATTCGGTACTGGTAAAGCTCAAGAAGTTCCAGAAGCAATCCGTAAAGCAATCGAAGATGCTAAGAAAAACTTAATTGAAGTACCTACAAGTGGTTCTACAATTCCTCACGAAGTTATCGGACGTTTCTGCGGTGGTAATGTATTACTAAAACCAGCTCAAGCCGGTTCAGGAGTTGCCGCAGGTGGACCAGTTCGTGCCGTTGTTGAATTAGCAGGTATCGCTGATGTAACTTCAAAATCTTTAGGTTCAAACACACCTGTAAACATGGTTCGTGCTACAATCGAAGGTTTGAAACAATTAAAACGTGTTGAAGATGTTGCTGCATTACGTGGCAAATCAGTTGAAGAATTATTAGGATAGGAGGACATAGAAAATGGCAGAATTAAAGATCACTTTAAAGAAAAGCTTGATTGGACGTCCTCAAAACCAAATTGATACTTGTAAAGCATTAGGCTTAACAAAAATTCGTTCAACAGTTGTAAAACCAGCTAACGATGCTATCAAAGGCATGGTTAACACAGTATCACATCTAGTGGATGTTGAGGAAGTTTAATTAATCAACTTATAAGAGGAGGTGCCCGAAACATGAAACTTCATGAATTACAACCAGCAGCTGGTTCACGTAAAGAACGTAACCGTGTTGGTAGAGGTCAAGGTTCAGGAAACGGAAAAACTGCAGGACGTGGAAGCAAAGGTCAAAAAGCTCGTTCAGGCGGTGGCGTTAGATTAGGATTCGAAGGTGGACAAACTCCATTATTCCGTCGTTTACCAAAACGTGGTTTCCAAAATATTAATCGTAAAGAATATGCAGTCGTAAATCTAGAAACATTAAACCGTTTTGAAGATGGACAAGAAGTGACTGCTGCTGTACTAGTTGAGGCAGGTATCGTTAAAAACGAAAAAGACGGTATCAAAGTATTAGCAAACGGAAAACTTGAACGTAAGTTAACTGTTAAAGCAAATAAATTCTCTCAAGCAGCAAAAGAAGCAATTGAAGCTGCAGGTGGAACTGTAGAGGTGATTTAATGTTCTCTCTACTTAAAAATGCGATCACAACAAAAGATATTAGACAACGTCTATTATATACATTAATGGTATTAGTCGTATTTAGAATTGGGACGCATATTACAGTTCCTGGTGTTAATGCATCAGCTATTGAATCATTTGCATCGTCGGGTTTCTTTGGTATTTTAAATACATTTAGTGGTGGGGCATTGTCTAACTTTTCCATCTTTTCGATGGGAGTTTCTCCTTACATCACTGCGTCAATCGTAGTTCAATTATTACAAATGGATATTCTTCCTACATTCGTAGAATGGTCTAAACAAGGGGAAGTTGGTCGACGTAAATTAAATACCGCTACTCGCTATTTAACAATCGTAATTGGATTTTTCCAAGCATTTGCGATTTCATTTGGTTTCAATGCGTATGCAAACTATGGATTAATTAATAATCCTGGCATTTCAACATACTTGTTGATTGCTTTAGTTTTAACAGCAGGTACAATGTTTGTAACATGGCTAGGAGATATGATTACTGTAAATGGAATTAGTAATGGGGTTTCTATTATAATCTTTGCAGGGATTGTAGCTCGTATGCCACATGATATTTATGAATTTTATGTTAATCAATTACACGGAAAAGTCGATGAAGAGTTGTATCGTGCTTATGGGTTTACAGCTGCTTTAGCAGTTGCAATACTTTTAGTGGTTATGTTAGTAGTATATATTGAACAAGCGCAACGTCGCTTGCCGATTTCATACTCTAAACGTCCAACAGGAGCAAGCGAAGCTTCATGGTTACCATTGAAGATCAACTCTGCAGGGGTTATTCCAGTAATTTTTGCAAGTTCGTTTATAGCATTACCTCAAACTGTATTAAGTGCTGTTCATGGTCAATACAGTGAGGAAAGTTGGTATCAAGTTGCAACAAATATATTTGATTACCAAAAACCAGCAGGTGCAAGTTTATATATCTTTTTAATAGTAGTATTTACATACTTCTATGCATTTGTACAAGTTAACCCTGAAAAAGTTGCGGAAAACTTACAAAAACAAGGTGGTTACATCTTAAGTGTAAGACCTGGTAAAGACACAGAACATTATATTTCTGGAATGCTTTTAAGATTGAGTACAGTCGGAGCCCTTTACCTAGGTGGTATTTCATTATTACCTATGGTTGCTGCAGCTTTGTGGAATCTACCACGTGGTTTAATGTTAGGTGGAACAAACTTACTAATCGTAGTTGGGGTTGCACTTGAAATTAGCCGTCAAATTGAAGGCCGAGCAATTAAACGTAAATATAAAGGGTTTATCCAAGAGTAATGAGGAAGATTGACAAAATATTTTTGAATGTTTTGTCTTTTCTTCATCTACAATGTAAAGGAGATATTATGAATATTATTTTAATGGGCTTACCTGGAGCAGGTAAAGGAACTCAAGCAGAAAAAATTGTTGCTACTTATAACATTCCACATATTTCAACTGGTGATATGTTCCGTGCAGCAATGCAACAAGGAACAGAGTTAGGACTAAAAGCTAAATCTTTTATGGACAAAGGTGAATTAGTTCCTGATGAAGTTACTAACGGAATTGTTAAGGAACGTTTACAAGCAGACGATACTAAAAACGGATTTTTATTGGATGGTTTTCCAAGAACACAAGCTCAAGCTGAAGCACTTGATAAAATTATGGATGAATTAGGTCGTAAAATTGATGCAGTTATCAATATTGATGTAAATCCAGAAATTTTAATGCAACGTTTAACAGGACGTTTCATTTGCAGAAACTGTGGAGCTACTTATCACAAAATCAATAAACCAACTAAAGTAGAAGGCACATGTGATCGTTGTGGAGAACACGATTTCTACCAACGTGAAGATGACAAACCTGAAACTGTTGAAAATCGTATTCAAATTAATATTGAACAATCAAAACCAATCTTAAACTACTACAATGCAAAAGAAGTTTTACATAATGTAGATGGTGAAAGCGGGATTGATCATTTGTTTAACACAATTCAATCAATTATGGGCGAACCGCACCAAGCTTAACCTGTTATCTTGCATTTATTGTAGCTGAAATGGTATAATTAGAAAGTTAGATAACGGTAGAAGTCCGTCAGTAAAATCCGTAACAACTTTTTAAAAGTGAGGAGGATGAAGCATGGCAAAGGAAGACGTAATTGAAATTGAAGGTATTGTTAATGAAACATTACCAAATGCGATGTTCAAGGTCGAACTTGAAAATGGTCATGAGGTTTTAGCGCATGTATCTGGTAAAATCCGGATGCACTATATTAAGATTTTACCGGGCGATAAAGTAACGGTTGAATTATCACCTTACGATTTAACGCGCGGAAGAATCACATATCGCTTTAAATAATGGACTCCGTTAATGATATAAAGGAGGGAACTTAAATGAAAGTTAGAGCATCAGTAAAACCAATTTGCGAAAAATGTAAAGTAATTAAACGCAATGGTAAAGTTATGGTGATTTGTCAAAATCCCAAACATAAACAACGTCAAGGATAATTTATAAGGAGGTACTTAAAAGTATGGCTCGTATTGCAGGTGTGGATATTCCACGTGAAAAACGTGTTGTTATTTCTTTAACCTATATCTACGGTATCGGTGTTACGACTTCTAAACAAGTATTAGCAGCTGCTAATGTAAGTGAAGATACTCGTGTTCGTGATTTATCAAATGATGAATTAGACCGTATCCGTGCAGAAGTGGATAAACTAAAAATTGAAGGTGACTTACGTCGTGAAGTGAACTTAAACATCAAACGTTTGATGGAAATTGGTTCATATCGTGGTGTTCGCCATCGTCGTGGTTTACCAGTTCGTGGTCAAAATACTAAAAACAATGCTCGTACTCGTAAAGGCCCAGCTAAGGCTATTGCAGGTAAGAAAAAATAATTTAGAGAAGAAGGAGGTTAATTCTTCATGGCAAAGAAAGTTGTACGCAAACGCCGCGTGAAAAAGAATATTGAATCTGGTGTTGCTCACATCCGTTCAACATTTAATAATACAATTGTTATGATTACAGATGTACATGGAAATGCTGTTTCATGGTCTTCTGCAGGTGCTTTAGGATTTAAAGGTTCTAAAAAATCAACACCATTTGCTGCTCAAATGGCTGCTGAATCTGCTGCGAAAGGTTCAATGGAGCATGGTATGAAAACAGTTGAAGTTTCAGTTAAAGGTCCTGGTTCAGGTCGTGAAGCTGCAATTCGTTCATTACAAGCTACTGGTTTAGAAGTTACAGCAATTCGTGACGTAACACCAATCCCTCATAATGGATGTCGTCCTCCAAAACGCCGTCGTGTGTAATGGATTGTTATTGTTGAATTTTGTTGGACAATCGCACATTGTACGTACGTTTTGAAAGGGGTAAATAATAATGATCGAAATTGAAAAACCAAAAATTGAAACGATTGAGATCAGCGAAGATGCCAAATTCGGTAAATTCGTTGTTGAGCCACTTGAACGCGGTTATGGTACTACATTAGGGAACTCATTACGCCGTATTCTATTATCGTCACTCCCTGGTACTGCAGTAACAGATATCCAAATGGATGGCGTGTTACATGAATTTTCAACAATAGATGGCGTGGTAGAAGATGTTGCTGCAATCATTTTAAATATTAAGAAAATTGCATTAAAATCTTTTAGCGAAGATGATAAAGTGTTAGAAATCGATATCGTTGGTCCTGCTGTTGTAACTGCTGGAGATATCAAACATGATAGTGATATCGAAATCCTTAACCCTGATTTATATATTTGTACAGTAGCTGAAGGTCATCGCTTCCATGTTCGTATGAACGCTAAAAATGGTCGTGGTTATGTTCGTGCTGACTATAATAAATCTGAAAATATGCCAATTGGTGTAATCCCAATTGATTCTATTTATACTCCGATTAGTAAAGTGAACTACCAAGTCGAAAATACTCGAATTGGACAAAAAAATATTTATGATAAATTAACGCTTGATGTATGGACAGATGGTTCAATCTCTCCTGAAGAAGCTATTAGTTTAGCAGCTCGTATTTTAACTGAGCACTTAAATATTTTTGTTAATTTAACAGATGAAACTCGTCAAGTAGAAATTATGGTCGAAAAAGAAGAAACTCAAAAAGAGAAAATGCTTGAAATGACGATTGAAGAATTGGACTTATCAGTTCGTTCTTATAACTGCTTAAAACGTGCGGGAATCAATACTGTACAAGAATTAACGAATAAATCTGAAGCGGAAATGATTAAAGTTCGTAACTTAGGTCGTAAATCGCTTGAAGAAGTTAAACACAAATTAATCGAATTAAATTTAGATTTACGTCGTGAAGACTAATAGAAACTCTTAAGAAGGAGGAATATTAAAAAATGGCTTATCGTAAATTAGGACGTACAAGTTCACAACGTAAAGCGTTATTACGTGACTTGACAACTGACTTAATTATTAACGAACGCATCGTTACAACAGAAGCTCGTGCTAAAGAAATCCGTTCAACTGTTGAAAAAATGATTACTTTAGGTAAACGTGGAGATTTACATGCTCGTCGTCAAGCAGCTGCATATGTTCGTAACGAGGTAGCAGATGTACGTGAAGAAGGCGAAAAAATCGTTGTTGAAACTGCATTACAAAAATTATTCAATGGTTTAGCATCACGTTACAGCGAACGTCAAGGTGGATACACTCGTATTCTTAAAACTGAACCTCGTCGTGGCGATGCTGCACCAATGGTTATCATTGAATTAGTTTAATAGATAAACAAACACTTTTTGATGGTTATAAATGAGCGTCATGATGGTAATAATCATCTTGCGATTGTAGGATGAGAAGTCTGAGGCTACTGTAAAGTAGCCTTATTCTTTCTCATGATTATTTAGTCTAGCTCGCTGTCTCCCCGTCAGCGATGACGGGAAGGCACTTCATCATGAAGGTGTCTTTTTTTGTTTTTATACATATTTTATTTTATATACATAATTAAAGGTGAAGAGGTGAAGAAATTGGTTCAACCAGTTATTTCAATAAAAAATATTCATTTTCATTATCATGACGATGATAAAAGAGAAGCATTATCAGATGTAAGTATCGATGTATATCCTGGTGAATGGTTAGCAATTATTGGTCATAATGGTTCTGGAAAATCAACATTAGCTAAAATGATGAATGGACTATTAGAACCTAATGAAGGCTCAATTTATATTGATGGTCAATTATTAACAGAAGAAACAGTCTATGAAGCTAGACGAAAAGTAGGAATGGTGTTTCAAAATCCAGACAATCAGTTTGTTGGTACTACTGTAGAAGATGATATTGCATTTGGATTGGAAAATATTGGAATGCCTCGTGAGGAAATGATTCAAAAAATCAATTCATCTTTAGAAATGGTTCGCATGACGAAGTTTAAAGATAAAGAACCAGCACGTTTATCAGGTGGACAAAAACAGCGTGTAGCAATTGCTGGTATGATTGCATTAGCACCTAAAGTTGTGATTTTAGATGAAGCTACTTCTATGTTAGATCCACAAGGGAGATTTGAAGTGATTTCTACAATTCAAAAACTTCATAAGGAAAAAGGGATTACAGTTATTTCTATTACTCATGATTTGGAAGAGGCTGCAAGTGCAGATCGAGTATTATTAATGGAAGGCGGGAAAGTCAATCGTATTGGTGCACCTTCTGAAATTTTTGAAATGGGGACAGCTTTAGTTGAAAAAGGATTAGATGTTCCATTTTCTGAAAAATTAAAAGCAGTATTAAAAGAAAAAGGGTTAAATGTTCCAAATGAATATTTAGACGAAGAAGGGTTGGTTGAATGGTTATGGACATCCGTTTTAAACAAGTAGGATTTGCCTATCAAGCAGGTACGCCATTTGAAATGAGAGCATTACATGATATTTCGTTTTCTATTGAAGATGGTTCTTATGTTGCGATTATTGGACATACAGGTTCTGGGAAATCAACAATTCTTCAACATTTAAATGCTTTGTTGAAACCAACTGAAGGAGTTGTAGAATTAGGAGAAAAAACGATTGATTCAACAACCGGTAATAAAGACTTAAAACCTTTACGTAAAAAAGTTGGGATTGTTTTTCAATTTCCAGAAGCACAATTATTTGAAGAAACTGTTGAAAAAGATATTGCTTTTGGACCTAAAAATTTTGGTGTGAGTGAAGAAGAAGCATTAAAAACTGCCGCTGAAGTAGTAAAAATAGTTGGATTACCAGAAGATGTTTTGAAAAAATCACCATTTGATTTGTCTGGGGGACAAATGAGACGTGTTGCTATTGCTGGGGTATTAGCAATGAAACCAGAAGTGTTAGTTTTAGATGAACCAACAGCAGGGCTTGACCCAAAAGGTCGTTTTGAAATGATGGAAATGTTTTATAAATTGCATAAAGAGCAAAATTTAACGATTGTTTTAGTAACACATCAAATGAATGATGTAAGTGATTATGCCAATCATGTTGTTGTTGTTGAGGCAGGAAAGATTGTAAAAGAAGGTTCTCCTAAAGAAGTTTTTGAAGATGCTTCCTGGTTATTAGAAAAACAATTAGGAGTTCCAACAACATTAGCTTTTGTGGAAAAATTAAAATCTAAAGGTTGGAATACGGATAAAATGCCGTTAACATTAGAAGAATTAGCAGATGCTATCCTAGAAGAACGGGGGGTGAATGAAGATGCTCGATAAACTACTATTAGGTCGTTATTTACAAGGGGATTCTTTTATTCATCGCTTGGATCCTCGTACAAAATTTTTAGCCACTTTTCTTTTTATTATTATTGTATTCCTTGCGAATAATTGGCTAACTTATTTTATTTTAGCAATTTTTACAATGCTTGCTTTGTTAGCTTCTAAAATTCCAATGAGTTTCTTTTGGAATGGAGTAAAACCACTATTGTGGGTTATCTTGTTTACAGTAGTATTACAAATGGTATTTACAACAGGTGGAGAGGTTTATGTTGAATGGGCATTCATTAAGATTACTTCTTATGGAGTTATTAATGCAATTTTTATCTTCCTAAGATTTATGTTTATTATTTTTATTTCTACATTAATGACTTTAACGACACCGCCTTTGCAAATTGCAGATGCTATGGAATCGATTATGAAACCATTAGGGAAAATTGGTGTTCCAGTTCATGAGATTGCCTTAATGCTATCAATTGCTTTACGTTTTGTTCCTACATTAATGGATGAAGCTCAAAAAATTATGAATGCACAACGAGCTCGTGGTGTAGATTTTGGAGAAGGTAATTTATTTGAACAGATGAAAGCTATTATTCCGATTTTAATTCCATTATTTGTGAGTTCATTTAACCGTGCGGAAGATTTGGCAACTGCAATGGAAGCAAGAGGATACCAAGGTGGAACAGGGAGATCAAAATATCGAGTTCTTACCTATGGTAAAATTGATGGAATAGCTGCAACGTCACTAGTGATTTTAACGATTGCTTTAGTGTTATTTAGAGGACAATAATGAGTATGGAACAAGATTTACCATTATTAAGATATTTATTAAGAAAAATCTATCATGCTGAAACACGTATGAAAAAATTAAGAACATGGATGCTATTTGATTTTTTTAGTGATAGTCTGATTTTAAATTGGTTTAAAAGAAGGCAAATTTCAGCATTGAATAAGGATTTAGCTGAAATCCAATATGGAGTAAGAAAACTTTAAAGAGACTATCCCTACTTATTAGCAAATTCAAATTTACATATCTCGAATACAACTTGGGACTATATTTTTGATTTGTGGTTAGATAATGTTGTTGTAGATTTTATGATTCATAAAAATGTACAAGAGATTTCGAGAAATTTGGATTCATTAAAAGTAGTAGTTGTACGCTTAATTAAACAACAATTAAATTAAAGGCTTTCCCATAGTAGGTTGTTATTTCTACTATGGGAAAGTCTTTTCCACTTTTCGAACGGGAATATGGTACAATAAGACGAAGGAATTATGAAGGGGGAAATCGAGTGGGATTTCGTTATAAGGTCATTTTAAGTTATGATGGAACGAATTATGTAGGATTTCAAGTACAAGAAAATGGCAATAGCATTCAAGCAGAATTAAATAAAGCACTGAAAAAAATGACAAAGGGATTGTATATTCCGGTTTGTGGTTCTGGTAGAACAGATTCAGGTGTACATGCGAATGGACAAGTGATACATTTTGATTATCCGACAAAAATTGAAGAAGAAAATTTACAAAGAGCATTAAATAGTTTATTACCGGATGATATTTGTGCAAGAGAAGTGAGGACAGTTAGTGATGACTTTCATGCAAGATATAGTGTGACGGGAAAACGATATATATACCGCGTAAATATTCAAAAATTTATCAATCCGTTTAGTCGATTATATACTCTTCACCATCCTTATCGAGTGAATGTGGATAAGATGAATGAAGCTTTACAAGCGGTCATTGGCGAACATGATTTTACAAGCTTTTGTTCTACAAAGACGGATAAAGAGTCGAAAGTTAGAATCGTTACGAAAGCCGAAGTGGTAGAAAAAGATGGGGAATTAGTCTTTACGTTTGAAGGAAATGGATTTTTATACAATATGATTCGTATATTAGTGGGGACGAGTCTTCAAATTGGAGATGGACTACGACCTGTCTCAGATATGAAAGAGATTTTAGAAGCAATGGACCGACAAAAAGCAGGCCCAACCGCTCCTCCTCAAGGCTTGTATTTAGATGAAGTTTTCTATGAAGAAAAGGAATAATGCAGTTTTATCAAGAGTATGTTACAATAGAAACGGATTTAATTTTAAGGAGAGATTTGATGGTATTAGAAAATTTTGATGTAAATTTACAAAAATATGCAAAATTACTAGTGTCTACTGGGATTAATGTTCAACCAGGACATACAGTAGTCATTTATGCGGAAGTGGAGCAAGCAGTATTTGCACGCTTATTAGTAAAAGAAGCGTATCAATTAGGAGCAAGTGAAGTTATCGTTCAATGGAGTGATGATGAAATCAACCGTGAGCGTTTATTATATGCAGCGGAAGATCGTATCACAACTGTTCCTGAATATAAAGTCCAAGAAATGCATTATTTATTAGACCATAAAGCAAGTCGTTTAAGCATTGTCTCTAAAGATCCAGATGCATTAAATGGAGTAGATACAAGTCGTCTTGCAAAATCAATGAAAGCTACAAGTGTTGCTTTAAAACCAATGCGTATTGCAGGTCAATCGAATAAAATAAGCTGGACAGTAGCAGCTGCAGCAGGTAGCGCATGGGCTAAAAAAGTATTCCCAGAAGCAACATCAACTGAAGAGGCTGTAGATTTATTGTGGAATCAAATCTTCACTACTTGCCGAGTATATGCTGATGATCCAGTTGCAGCTTGGAAAGAACATGAAGAAAAATTAGACAAAAAAGCAGCTATTTTAAATAAAGAACAATTTGCTAAATTACATTACACAGCACCAGGAACTGACTTAACTCTTGGAATGCCTAAAAACCATGTTTGGGAAAGTGCTGGAAGCTATAATGCACAAGGTGAACACTTTATTGCAAATATGCCAACAGAAGAAGTGTTCTCAGCTCCAGATTATCGTGTGGCAGATGGTTATGTAACAAGTACAAAACCATTAAGTTATAACGGAAATATTATCGAAGGAATTAAAGTTACCTTTAAAGATGGTCAAATCGTAGAAGTTTCTGCTGAAAAAGGCGACCAAGTAATGAAAGACTTAGTATTCGAAAATATGGGTGCTCGTGGATTAGGAGAAGTTGCCTTAGTAAGCGATCCTTCTCCAATTTCTCAATCAGGCATTACATTCTTTAATACATTATATGATGAGAATGCTTCTAACCACTTAGCAATTGGTTCAGCTTATGCGACAAGTGTCAAAGGTGGAGAAAAATTCGAAACTGAAGAAGAATTAGCTGCTGCCGGCTTAAATCGTTCTGACGTTCATGTGGACTTCATGATTGGTGGACCAAATATGAATGTTGACGGTATTCGTGAAGACGGAACAGTTGTACCAATTTTCCGTAATGGAGACTGGGCTATTTAATGACATTGAAAGCATCCTATCCATTGTTTTAGTCAGATGGATGGGATGTTTTTTGGTTTAAAAATGAAGGGTGTTGAAAGTATGAGTCGACAAAGGAAATGGTTTTATGGAGTTTTTGGTGTATTATTTTCACTGATTTTATTATTTTATGGATTGATTCTTATATTTACTTATCGTGGAACACCTGAAGCAATCGAAAAGTGGAATGAGCATTCTTATGTGAAAAAGAATCAGTATTATCGATTTGAGGCAAAGGGAGAAGAACAAGCAACTCTATTATTTTATACGGGAGCATTAGTAGAGCCTCAAGCTTATGTTGGGATTGCCGAAGGACTAGCCAAGAGTGGCATTACGACTTATGTGATTGAATCTTCATTGAATTTACCAGTTTTTGAAATGGGAACAATGGAAATAATTGTAAAAGAAGAGAATTTGGATAAAGTATATGTAGCAGGACATTCTTTAGGGGGAGTTGTTGCAAGCTTAGATGCTGTAAAATTACAAAAGGACAATCACTTAGCAGGAATAATTTTATTAGCTAGTTATCCAGATAAAAGTGTTGATTTGAGTAGTAGTAATATTCCAGTTTTATCAATTGTAGCAAGTCAGGATAAGGTTTTGAACTGGGACAAATATGAAGCTAGTAAGTCTCGTTTGCCTAAGTCTAGTGAAGAACTTATGATTGAAGGTGGAAATCATAGTGGATTTGGAATGTATGGAGAACAGAAAGGTGATGGGAAAGCTTCGATTTCAAATGATGAACAACAACAGAAAGTAATTGAAAAAATGACGGAATTTATGAAGCGGGAAAAATAGTTTGCTGATTCCAGCTAGAATTTTAAAGAAAAAACGTTAAAGTCATAGCAATTTTAATGAAAAAGTTTTACAATAGAAACGATAGACAAAATAGAAGGGAAGTTATTAAAAATGGCAGATAAAGTGCGTGTACGTTATGCACCAAGTCCAACAGGGCATTTGCATATTGGTAATGCAAGAACAGCTCTATTTAATTATTTATTCGCAAGACATTACGGTGGAGAATTTATTATTCGTATTGAAGATACTGACCGTAAGAGAAATATTGCTCATGGGGAAGAAAGTCAATTAGAAAACTTAACTTGGTTAGGAATTGACTGGGATGAAGGTCCAGATAAACCAAAAAATGTAGGACCATATCGTCAATCAGAACGTGAACATATTTATAATCCATTAATTGAACAATTAATTGCAGAAGATAAAGCTTATAAATGCTATATGACTGAAGAAGAATTAGAAGCAGAACGTGAAGCACAACGTGCAAATGGAGAAATGCCACACTATAGTGGGCAACATGCTCATTTAACACAAGAACAACGTGATGCTTTCGAAGCAGAAGGACGTACTCCAGTTGTTCGTTTCAGAGTTCCTCAAAATAGAACTTATACATTTGATGATATTGTAAAAGGTGAAATTACTTTTGAATCTGGTAGTGTAGGTGGCGACTTTGTTATTTTAAAACGTGATGGTATGCCAACGTATAACTTTGCAGTAGCAGTGGATGATCACTTTATGGAAATTACTCATGTATTACGTGGGGATGACCATATTGCAAATACTCCTAAACAAATGATGGTTTATGAAGCATTTGGATGGGATACTCCTAGATTCGGTCATATGACATTAATTATTAATACAGAAACTGGTAAAAAATTATCAAAACGTGATGAATCTATTTTACAATTTATTGAACAATATAAAGATTTAGGCTATTTACCAGAAGCAATGTTCAACTTCATTACTTTATTAGGATGGTCTCCACAAGGAGAAGATGAAATTTTCTCAAGAGAAGAATTTATTCAAATTTTTGATGAAAAACGTCTTGGTAAATCTCCAGCAGCATTCGATCCTAAGAAGTTAGAATGGATTAACAATACTTATGTGAAGAAAACTCCATTAGAAGAAGTTGCTCCATTAGCAATTCAACAATTACAATTAGCTGGTTTATTACCGGAAACATTGAGAGAAGAAGAACAAGTTTGGGCGAATAAATTAGTAGCGTTATATCATGATCAAATGAGCTACATGAATGAGATTGTTTCTATTTCAAGTTTATTCTTCCAAAAAGATTTTGTTGTAGAAAATGATGAAGCAAGAGAAGTGCTTCAAGGTGAAACTGTACCGACTGTACTTCATGCATTTAAGGCTCAATTAGAAGCTTTAGAGGTGTTTGATGAAGCTAGTGTGATGGCAGCTATTAAGGCTGTTCAAAAAGAAACTGGTGTAAAAGGTAAGAACTTATTTATGCCAATTCGTGTGGCAACAAGTGGTCAAACTCATGGTCCATCTTTAGGTCAAACGATTGAATTATTAGGAAAAGAACGTAGCCTTGTACACTTAAACGAAGCGTTGGCTTTAATCCAAGCTTAATTAAATCGAATTAGACTTCCTGTGATAGTAGTATTAGGACGGCAGTAGCCTCGCCAAGCGAGTCTCTTGCCTAAAATTCGAGCCTAGGGTCTCGAATTTACCTGTAATATCAGCCAGAATGGCTGATATTACTCATACTACTATAGGAAGTCTATTCTTATTTAACGGATAAACATGATAAGGGCGTGTGAGATGAGCCTTCCTAAGTATAGTAGCATTAGGACGCCAGCAGACCTAGCGGTCTCATGGCTAAACTTCGAGCCTGGGTCTCGAAGTTTCCTGCGGTATCAGCCTATGAGGCTGATACTGCCCATGCTACTATAGGAAGTCTTTTCTCATTTTACGTATAAATATGAGGTGAGGGTGAGGAGTTTTTTATGAATAAAAAAGAATTATCCGATAAAACAGCATTTTTATGGACTTTGTTTGGAATTACGTTGTTATTGTTTGTTTTTCAGCAGTTGGGAAATCAAGTGCAATGGTATTTGAATATGGCTGGGTTAGTATTGGCAAATGAAATTTTTGGCTTTTTAGTTTCTGATAAAGATACTGTAAAAATTTTTTCGATTTCAAAACAGATGTATTGGTGGGTTTGTTTAGTTATTATTTGTTTTGTTATTTCAATTATGATGCTATCTAATAGATTAGCAAGTTCAGTGTTTGAAAATGCTACAGAATTAGATTTATATCATTTACTGTCCTTACTTTTGATCATATTAAGTAGTTCTCAAGTTTATTATGGATTGATTCATTCAAAAATTATAGAATCTTATACTAATGAATGGATTCGTAACGATATTAAAAGAGATATTAGAATTGGTATAAATTCTTTCCTTCATTCACTTCCAATGCTTCTTTTTATAATTGGAATTTGTATATTGTTTCATTTTAGTGGATTTTACCCGAGCTTGTGGCAAAGTGCTTTGTGTTATATTTGTATTTCAAGCGTAATTTATGCGAATTAGACTTCCTGAAATAGTAGCATTAGGACGCCAGCAGACCTAGCGGTCTCATGGCGAAACTTCGAGCCTAAGGTCTCGAAGTTTCCTGCGGTATCAGCCGTGTGGCTGATACTACTCATGCTATTATAGGAAGTCTTTTCTTATTTAGGTTGTTCGATAAATCCTTATTTAGAGAAAAATTATGAGGGAGTAGTTCGTATCGTATTTTTTCTATCATTAAATATTGAACTGTATAGGTGTAGTATTTTTATATATCAAAATAATGTTGTGTTTTCGCTTGCAAAGAATTGAGAATTTATATAAAATACGAAGTAAATAAGTGTTGACAAGGTGATCGAGATGTTGCTATCATTGACAGACAGACAGACAGACAGACAGACAGAGGTAAGTCTGTCTTATTTGAATACATTTTTTATAACAGACAATGAAGGAATCCTATCTATCAAAGATAGGTATTTCTTTGTTGTCTGTTTTTGTTTGTTTGAGAACCTTGAAAATGACCCATAAAAACTCTAAGGAGGTATGCATTTTAAAAGAATGAAAGGTCAGTAATCGGCTAATGTTACAATATTATGTGATTTTTTGCGTAAAGTAGTATGACATAAATGAAGTGGAATAGGAAATTTGATAAAAGGTACTATTCTTTTCTAAAGTTTAGTAACCAAGAAAGAAGGAGGAAATATGGAAACTATAAGAAGAAGTCTTTTTGGATATCACAAAAAGGAAGTAGAGGATTTAGTGGGAAAGTTGGAGCAAGAGAATAAACTTCTCAAACAAGAACTTACTGGGAAATCAGAAGCGATTGAACAGTTGAATGCTCAATTATATAAATATCGCTCTCAAGAAGAATTAATTAGCGAAGCAATCATTGATGCAAAACAGCTATCCAAGCAATTGGTAGAGGAAGCGAAACAACAAGCAACAGAGATGATTGATGCTGCGAATAAAACAATATCAGATGAGTTTGAGCGATTTAATCAAACGATGGATACGTTAAATGAAATGAAGAACAAAGTTGTGGCTCAGAAAGCCGAGTTATCGAAGGAATTGCAAGAACTCTTATTGCGTTATAAAAATGCGTTTGAAACCTCAGAGACGGAGGACTTTACTCGTATAAAAGAACATTTAGAGGAGGAGATTGCTCAGTCAGAAAAAGTTTTTGAGAGTTCTAAACAAGTTATTTATATTCCTGATGTGATTCAAAATCATCATTAAAACGAAAAAACTAAATTAGAATTAAGAAAGGAAGTAAGCGTGTGAAAAAAGAAAATACAGGGCAACAAAAGCAAATATATTCTATCCGTAAAAATAAAGCGTACGGTGCAAGTTCAGTATTAATTGGATTAATGGGGTCAGCATTTTTGCTGAGCGGATTGGCACCTGCGGTTCAAGCTGGAGAACAGGAGAGTAAACCAGAAACAAAACCGGCAGATGGATCAGCTGTGAATGGAACAAATGCTCCAACTATTGAAACGAATCATCTTATTATTGCGTCTCAACCAAAAGAAAGTGATCCTAAATCGGAATCAACATCTACAGATAATCCGAAATCAAATGTGGAAAATGCTCAAACGAATGAAACAAAGCCGGTAAATAGCGAATCGTCTCAACCAAAAGAAGAACCAGCTGCATCGGTTAAGCCAACAGAGGGAGCAAAACCAGCTGAAGAGACAACTCCTTCTAAACGAGCAGTAAGTATTGTCTATAAAGTACGCTATGTAGATCGTAAATCTCACAAAGTAGTTCATGAAGTAACGAAGACGAAAACCGTAGAAACTACTGAAGCGAAGGCAAAAGCTAGCGTAACAGAAATTGGTGGTGAACTGGCAAATGATAGTCAATTAGAAAACTATTATGTTCCAGATGGCAATCCAACAACAATGACAAAAGAAATTGTTGAAGGAGCAGACAATGTTTTTGAATACGAAGTAGAAGGCTTTGGAGAAGCAGAAACACCTAAAGAACGTACCGTTGCTCTTAAATATACGGTAGAATATGTTGATAAAAAGTCTGGTCTTGTCTTAGCAAGCGAGGAAAAGGAAGAAAAAGTCTCTACAACAGAAACAGTAGCGAAAAAAGAAGTAACAATTCAACCTTCACTTGCTACAAATGAAAAACTAAAGGACTGGGTTCTTTCAAAAGATGCACCAGCTAGTCAAAAACTTACCTTAACAGAAGGCACTGTCGGAAAAGTAACGTTTAAACTTCAGAATTCTGAAGGCGGAAAAGTGAGAAATAAACGGCACCAAGAAACTCCTAATATAGATGGACAACCATACTTAACACTGGAAAATTACACGCCAGGATGGGAAAGTAGAGAATCTATGACTTTTCTTGGAAATGGTCAAAATACTTATAAAATTGTGTATAAGGCTGGTGCCTCAAGACTTCCAAATAATAATATAGAAACAGATGTCGAATTGACCCAAGGAGCAAAAGATTTAGGATTTACGTTGGATACAACAAATGGGTTTTTGACTACAACGTTAACCCCTACAAGATCCATGAAGGGGACTTATGAGGTTGGTTTTTATGTTAAGTCAAATCCAAACATTAAAGTGTCAGGAACTATAACCATTACCGTAAATGAACATTATGGTTTTATGATTATGAATGATCAGGGATATGATTATGTCCCTTATTTTTCAAATGCTAGTAGTACAAGTAGTTATCTTACTCAGCAAGATGGTAATTACAGCAATTACAGAGATAGCAATTACGGCGGAGATTTACGAAACGAAACACCATTTTATCGCACGAACTCCAGTTCTCGGCAATACTTAGTTGATTATGTAGAAAATAATTATCCGAAAGCAGAAGTTACTATTGATGGACTTCGCATGCCTTCGACACCATTTGGTTATTTTATGCCTGATGCGAGGAAGAGAGTTAGTGATGCTAATCAAGATACGAAACGTTATTATACAATGTTGCCAATATTTGCTCCAATGGATCGTTCAAAAGATTTTGCTAATAATGATAAACAAGGGTTATCAATTACAAAATTTACAGTTTTAGAAGCATCCGATGGAGTGGAAGCTAAGTTAATAGATTTGAGACATGATAAGGCTCCAGATAAGGGTGTTTATAGCAATAATCGGGATTTTCAAACGGTGGCATTGTATAATAACGACGAATCATATAATTCATGGTCGGATTATATTAATACGCCATATTATCTTCAATTTACGAAATTGCCTAAAGATGCAGGTAATTATTTCGCAACTGTTGAAATAACAGACAATTTAGGGCTGACTAAAAAAATCAGATTAAACTTTACAACTTATGAAAATTCTATTTCTGGTAGCAGATCTTACGGTCAATTTGGAATATCTTACGCTTTAACTACAGCAGATGCCCTATTTGAAGCAAAGAAGGAATATGTTGATGAGAAGAATGGAACGGTTACGATTCCTACATCTAATAAGGAACAAATCTTAGGGAAAGTAGTTCTTAATAAAGAGAATGCCTATATACAGCCGAATGAATTCCCTCCTGGTATTGAGTTAAGAACGATTGAGGGAAAAGTTGATGAGCAAGGACATCCAACTGAAGCGTATGTAGTTAAAAAAGAGAATGTTAAGATCCCCCCTGCCTCATATTCGTTTAAAGTAACAGCAAGAGATGGGCACTTTCAAGAGGGAGGAGTTCGTTCGTTTAACTTTGATGTTGTAGATGCCATTAATCCAATAGCTGATCAGCGTTGGAGGGAATCATCTGTTCCAACTCCGATTCCTGTTTCCATGGAGAATGGTTCGAAAATTACAGGAATTCGTGTAGAAACAAGTGGAGGATATGCTGTTTTTGAGGGGAATCCTAATGATTCGAACATCTCTATTTATGGGTTGAAGCGAACTACAGAAAAGCAAAATGCCCGTGTGTATGTAACTTTTACGGATGGAGATGGGAAAACACATACAACGTTCACAGATTTTAAATATGAAATTGAACCGAATACGGTAGATGATTTAGCAGTAACAGTTACTAATTCAACTCAAGAAATTTCTGAGGGTGGTACATGGCAAGATATGGTTATTACGACAACTCCAAGTGAAGGAGTGACGATTAAAGTTGATAAGACAAAACTTCCGATAGGAACACGAGTTGTTGGCAATGTTATTAAGGGAAAAGGTCTCTATGAAGGGGTTTATGAGATTCCTATCTTAGCAGTAAAAGGAGATACTGTGAAGTCGACAGCGGTACATTTAACTGTGAAACCAGGAGAATTTGTCGTTCCGCCAGAAACTGTAGAAGTTGAGGTACTTTCTAATGATATTAAAGCAATCACAACAGGAGAAAATGGGGAAATAGTGAAGACTCCAGTACCTAGATATGGATTACACATACCGAAAGGTGCAAAAGTAACCTATAGTGATAGAGGATACTACTTTTCAGGCTCGGGAATGGAAATTAGTCAAGATGGAACTGAAATTACCGGGACGCCAAGCAGGGTAGGAGAATATACTCTTAATGCCATTGCTAGTTGGAGAGCTTCAAATGGAGTTACTCGTACCGCCACAACTACTTATAATATTAATGTAACAGGATTAACGCCAAGTCTTACTATTAGTTCAACAGCTCAACCAGAACATCCGACGGATGCATACACGGATAGTTCTTATCGATTGATTGCACCACTGGGTTCTCCAATCCCTACAATTACAATAAAACAAGAACCTCATTCAAGATTGGATGTTGGTGGCTTACCAGAAGGTTTGCAGTATTCGTATGATGAAGCGACTCATACTGGTACGATTACAGGAACTCCAACCAATATGTATTATCGAGGATATGTTCATAATATTGGAGTCTCAACCCGTTTAGATTATAACCTAGTACGAAGCGGTGAGCCTGATTCTATTGAAAAAAGGATTTATATTGAAGTCGTTCCTGAAACATCAGGACTTGAAATTAACCCTGCGGAACAGACGTTTAATGCAAACGAAAATATGCCTCCGATTACGGTGTCCGGGGTTGATAGCCGTGCGACAGTTGAATTAGATGGAGCGCCAGAAGGAGTAAGTTATAACAAGATTACTCGTCAAATTACAGGAACTCCAACAAGTGGAGTAGGTGATTACTCTTTCAATGTACGGGCAATTATGCCAGAAAGTACTGGTGGTGCAGTGACAACCAAGGGAGTTACTCTTCACGTGCGTGCAATAGAACCAAGCTTGTCGGCTACTCCAAGTGCGGCCACTGTGGAGGCTACTAATAGAATGCCAGACATTACTATTACGAAAGACCCACTTTCTGAACTTGCTACACCAACAGTAACGATTGCAGGAATTGGAGAGTCTAGACCATTATCAGAACTTGGATTGAGTTATGATACAACTTCAAGAACGATTACAGGTACACCGACAGTTGTAGGGCACCATACCATTCATTTATCTACAACTCTGTCACGACGTTATACAGGGGAGTATTCTGGTGTTACAAAAACGCTTGATATCCCAGTGACAGTGAATGCTAAGAGTTTTGACTTAAATATAACTAATCAAACACAAACAAAGACGGTTCTATCACCAATTGATCCAGTCGTGTTGACAGTGCCAGAGGGGATAAATCTAACGGTCGATACGGATGCATTACCTCCGGGTGTTACATACAACGAAGAGAACAAGAGAATTGAAGGTACTCCGTCTAGGGTAGGCACTTATAATATTACAGTTACAGCAAGACCAAATGGAATAACTGGTAATAACAAAACTGCGACTGTAACGATTCAAGTAAATCCGTTAGAAGCAACAATTGGAATTACGCCTAGAGAGCAAACCGTTCAAGTTGGAACTGAAATAACTCCGGTAACTGTAACACCGAATACACATGCCAGTGTCTATGGAACGGATGCGCTTCTTAATGCAGTTAGCGGGAATGCTTCTGGAGTTGCTGAATCGAATATTGTTAATTATTTCTTAGGTGTATACGGTTTAACTTACAATCCTACAAATCATACAATTACAGGAACACCAACAAAGACTGGACGTATTGCATTTACTTTCATCGCACGCAATAGTGCTGATTTAGGTGGTAAGGAAGCCAGAGAAACATTCACGTTGAATGTAGTGGAATCTCTTTCTAAGATTCCTGTCATTACAGAAGCTCATGAAGGTTCCAATGTGGTTAAGGGAAGCGGTGTTGCAGGAGCGACAGTAACCGTTACACTTCCAACTGGAGATGAGAAAACAGCTCTAGTTTCAGGAGATGGATCATGGAGTGTGGATACTACATCACCACTTGGAAAAGGACAAAGCATCTCTGCTCGTCAAAAAGAAGTTAATAAAACAATGAGTAATGATATTAGTGCTACTGTAGTTGCAAATGCTGGACTAGAATTATCTAAGGAACCAATAGTAGATGCAATTATTGAAGGTGCTACAACGATTACAGGTAAAGGGGAAAATGGTTCAACCATTAATGTTACTCTTCCAAATGGTACTATTAAAACAACTACAGTAACAGATGGAAGATGGACAGTTACATTAGAAAGTCCTGTAGCAAAAGGTGATAATATTCTTGTTTCACAAACGCAACCAAATAAAGCTACGAGTCCATCAGTTTCGGCAACAGCAGTTCCTACGATTACAAAAGGGGACAAAGGTGAGGACGGAGCAGCTGGAGAAAACGGACAAAATGGACGAGACGGCAAAGA
>NZ_CAUQCL010000005.1:0-87751 GCF_963516875.1 uncultured Granulicatella sp.
ACACTAAAATAGGGTTGGTAGATTTTCTCCATCAACCCTATAAATTATAGAACCAATTTTTAAAGGAGTTAAATATGACAATACTAGATGAACTGGAACAATATCCAAAGGAGTTCATCCAAAAAGGATATTCTGAAGAGATGAAGTACAAAGTCAAAGCAGACAAGAATTATTTTTTAAAAATTTCTCCTTTATCTTTTACTAAGAAGAAAGAATTAGAAGTAAAGTATATTTCAGCTTTAGAAAAAGAAATCAAATTTCCAAAATTAGTAGAAATGAAGTTTGAAACCAATTCAATTTTAAGTTTATACGAATGGATTGATGGAGTTGATATTAGAGATTATGCGTCTAAATTAACAGGAGAAGAACTTTATCAATATGCTATGCAAGCTGGAGCTTTTCTAAAGAAGATTCACTCGCTTTCTATTGAAGAATCTTCTGTAAATTGGCAAGAATATTATATACAGAAGTCAAAGAAAAAGATTCATTTTTTTAGAAAACTGAATAAGAATTTTGCAGAAATTGAAACGTTTATTAATTTTATCCAAAGTCATAAATCTTTATTAAAAGATAGACCCATTTCATTATGTCATGGAGATTATCATATTGGAAATATGATGATTGAATTAGAAACAAAGAAGCTCGTTATTATTGATTTTGGTTCTTTAGAGATTGGTGATCCTATGGAAGAGTTTAATCGTATGATTTGGAATGCTCAATTATCTGAAGAGTTTGCTACTGGTTTCGTTAATGGATATTTTGAAGGAGAGAAGATTCCTGATATATTTTGGAAATTAATGGCTTATTATATGGCTTGTGATGTTGTAGGCTCTATTCGTTGGGCTATTAATTTTGGAGATAATCAATTAGAGATTATGCTTAAAAGGGCAAAATTAGTTTTGGATTGGTTTGACGATTTTAAACGAGTAATTCCTAAGTTTTATAAAGGAAATAATTTTGAAAAGGAAGGTATTTTTTAATGAATATTCAACAATATAAACAAATGTTAGAGCAGCCATGGGGGAAAATTCAATATGAAATTACTTTTGCTCAATTAGAACATATTAAAGGAAAGAAAATTTTAGATTTTGGTTCAGGTTTTGGTTTAGTAAGTCAATTTTTAGCTCAAAATAATGAAGTCTTTGCGATTGAACCACAGGAAGAAATGTTATTTGCCTATTCAAATCATCGTTATGAAAAAATCTTAGGCAGCTTAGAGCAAGTTAAAAAATTTGAATCGGAAACTTTTGATATTGTTTTGTGTCACAATGTATTAGAGTATATTGATAAAGATTGTCGAGTGAACTATCTTTCTGAATTAAAGAGAGTATTAAAACGAAATGGGAAGTTATCCATTATTAAACATAATCAAGTTGGCAAAATTATGCAAGCAGTTGTCTTTTCTAATGATGTTGATCAAGCATTAGATTTATTAAATGGGGATGAATTTAGAAGTGTTTCTTTTTCTCAAGGAACAACGTATACCATTGATGAATTATTAGAAATGTCAAAAATGAAATTGGAAAACTATCAAGCTATCCGTACATTTTATAGTTTACAGATGAATGAAGTAAAAACGAAAGATAACTGGTTAGAAAAGATGACTGAAATGGAACTTGCAGTATGTAATTTGTATCCGTATAAAGATATTAGTTTCTTACAACATGTATGGCTAGTGAAGGAATAGAAATATATTTTCTTGTAAGTACCCATTACGTATGATAAAGTTTGATTATCAGAAAATATGAGGAGAAGTTTTATGAACAGAAATGAAGTTATAGAATTACAACATAAACGTTTTGCTGTAAAAAAATATGATCCGAATCGTCGTATTTCAGATGAAGATTGGGATACATTAGTGGAAGTAGGACGTTTAGCTCCATCATCTCTTGGTTTTGAACCTTGGAAAATGCTCCTATTAGAAAATAAGCAAATGAGAGAAGATTTGAAAGAAATGGCATGGGGAGCTATTAATAGTTTAGAAGCTGCAAGTCATTTTGTTATTTTCCTTGCTCGAAAAGGCGTTACTTATGATAGTCCGTATGTTGCAAAGTTGATGAAGGAAGTAAAAAATCGTGAGTATGATCCAACTTCACGATTTGCTGCTCGTGTGAAGAACTTCCATGAAATCGATGCAGCATTAAATGATGAAAGAACATTATTTGACTGGGCTAGTAAACAAACGTATATTCAAATGGCAAATATGATGTCTGCAGCAACACTTTTAGGTATTGATTCTTTACCGATTGAAGGATATAACAAAAAACAAGTAGAAGCTTATTTAAAAGATAAAGGCTACTTAAACACAGATGAGTTTGGTGTATCAGTCATGGCTAGTTTTGGATACCGTGATCAAGAGATTACTCCTAAACTTCGTTGGAATAAAGAAGCAATTTATGAGGTAATTGAATAATCTGTATATACAAATATATTATTGAAACTGTTTAGTGGATTGCTATGATTTACTAAACAGTTTTTATGTGCATGATTCTATATTAAATTTTTTTGAATGATGAGCTTCTTTTATTCAGAAAAGAGTTTTGAAATTTTAAACAAATCTTAACAAATTAAATTTCTAGATTAATTGTCAAATTGAATTTTTAATATAATAAAGTATTATTTGCATCATTTTTCAATGATATTTATTATTTATGATTTACCTAGAAAAAAATTGTAATGAAAATAATGAATGGAAAATTAAAAATCGGATTTATTCTTTATTGATAGTTTTAAAATTATTTTCAAGCAATAATTTTCTATAAAATCTAAGAATTAATCTTGATGCTCCTAATTTTTATTCTATAATGAAATTGAATAAAAATTAGGAGGGGTAAATATGTGTAGCATAGAAAAATTAGTATTGAGAATACAAAATGGCGATGAAGAAGAAGCCTTTGTTATTTTAGAAAACAAAGTAAAGCCTTTAATGTATAATATGTATTATCGTCATTTTTATTATTGTGTTGAATTAGAAGACTTTATGCAGGAAGCTAGTTTTTTACTTTATTATACAGCTCAAAAATTTGATTTTAAAAAAGGAAAATCATTTTTAGCTTATTTTCAACGTTCTTTAAAAAACTATGCTATTCAATTAATTCGACATGAACATCGTGAAAGAGTTGTTCCAGAAAAGTATTTATGTAAATATGATATTTCTAATCTTAAACATCATATTTCTGTAGAAGAAGAATTTTTATTAAAAGAAGAAATTCCTAGATATTGGGATTCTTTATCAGCATTTGAAAAAGCTGTATTCTATTTTTATACAAAAGGATATACTTTTGAACAAATAGCAGAAAAATCTAATAAATCCATACCAGCTATCAAAAGTGCTTTTAACCGTTGCCATAAGAAATTTAAATTATTTTACGAAAATATTCAAGAAAATAAAGAGTATTAAATTAATAAAATCATTATAACTTTCTCCATTATTACAAGAGGACTAATATTTATTATTAGCCTATTGTATGATATACTATACAAGGTATATTAGGTGTCGAAAGAGACACGAAAAGGAGGACCGTTTGTGGTTGCATTAAGTTTAAGAGCACAAAATATTGGTATTGATTTAGGGACAGCCAATACAATTGTTTATCTTGAAAATGAAGGAATTGTTACACGTGAACCATCAGTAGTTGCAAAAAATATAGTTACTGAAGAAATTATAGCTGTTGGTCAAAATGCATTTGATATGATTGGACGAACACCAGAAAATATTGTGGCAGTTAGACCAATGAAAGATGGTGTCATTGCAGATTATAATACAACAACTGCTATGTTAAAATATTTTGTACAATCGATTGTCGGTCGTTCTTTCTTTAAACCGATTGTTATGATTTGTGTACCAAGTGGAATTACGGATGTTGAGAAAAGAGCAGTATTAGATGCTACAAAATATGCTGGTGCTAAAGAAGCTTATGTGGTTGAAGAGCCATTTGCAGCAGCTGTTGGAGCAGGATTACCTGTACAAGATCCAACCGGTAGTATGATTGTTGATATTGGTGGTGGAACGACTGATGTAGCAACAATTTCATTAGGTGGAATTGTAAATAGTCAGTCTATCCGTATCGGTGGTGACGAATTAAATGAAGCCATTGTATTACATGTTCGTAAAAAATATAATTTATTAATTGGTGAAAGAACAGCTGAAGATTTAAAAATTCAATTAGGATCTGCTTCGGTAGAAAAATCATCTGCATATGGAAGTATGCAAGTTCGTGGACGTGATATGGTTTCTGGCTTACCAAGAATTATT
The DNA here is from genome assembly GCF_963516875.1 of uncultured Granulicatella sp. Taxonomy (GTDB): domain Bacteria; phylum Bacillota; class Bacilli; order Lactobacillales; family Aerococcaceae; genus Granulicatella. The sequence continues at coordinate 4,256 of NZ_CAUQCL010000005.1, forward strand.
GAAGTAGAAGCTGTTGAAATTGCAGAAGCAATGAGTGAAATTATAACTCAAATTATAGACGCAGTAAGAGATGTTTTAGAACAAACACCTCCAGAGATTGCCTCTGATGTCATTGATCATGGTATCGTATTAACGGGTGGTGGAGCCTTGTTAAGAAATTTAGCAGAAGTCATTTCTGACTATACACAAGTACCTGCATTTGTGGCAAATGATCCTCTGGATTGTGTAGCATTAGGAACGGGAAAAATTTTAGCAAATCCATTATTAATGAAAAAATAATGAAAAGGAGACTGAACAGTGAATCCAATATTTTCGAACAAGAAATTAATTGGTTGGGTTTTAGGTGGAATTGTAACGCTATTACTAATTACCTTTTCACTCACTGTTGGTAGTAATATTGTTTCGCAAGGTGTCAATGATGTGACAAATATTTTAGGACGCATGCTTGCTTATCCTGCCAATAGTGTCAATGATTTTATGGAAAGTATTTCCAATTTAACAAATACTTATCAAGAAAATCAGACGTTAAAACAAAAAGTAGAAACAATCTATGAATTAGAAGTTCAATTAAATGACTTAAAAAAAGATAATGAAAAAATGAAGGAAGCATTGAAGTTACAAGATACTTTAAATGAATATTCTTTAATAAATGCAACTGTAATTGCAAGAAATCCAGATACTTGGAGAGATATTGTTACTATTAATAAGGGAGCAAACGATGGATTAACTCCCCAAATGTCTGTTATGAGTGATAACGGACTAGTAGGGAAAGTGTTAGATGTGAATCCTACAAGTGCTAGAGTCGCTTTATTATCGAATAATGATAATACTTTAGTTCGTGTTGCAGCAATGATTCAAGGAGAAAAAGAATCCATTTATGGAACATTGACAGGATTTGACCATGAAAAAAATATTTTAATTATGAGCCAAATTCAAGCAACTCAAGAAATTAAAGTTGGGGATAAAGTTGTGACATCTGGTTTAGGTGGCGTTTCTCCAAGTTCTTTATATATAGGAACTGTTGAAGAAGTAGCAATGGATCGTTTTGGACTTTATAAAGAAGTTCGTATTAAACCAGCAGCAGATACAAATGATGTTCGTTATGTAACAGTGGTGAAGCGAACAAGTGAAAGTAGGACTGAATAATGCATACTTCAAAACGTATTTATTGGTTACCAATTTTGATGATAATTGCTTTTTTATTGGACGGAGTGATTATGAATCATTTTTCAGTATTTTTAATTGAATCAGGATATACTCTTGTTCCAAGAATTGTGGTGATTACATTAATCTTATTAACTTTTATTATAGACCATTCTAGTATGTTTTGGTTTGCAGTAATGGTTGGTTTTATGTATGATAGCTACTATTCTGGTATTTTAGGAGTTTATATGGCAATCTTTGCTGTTATTATTCGAGTCATTGGTCATATTAGAGGGAAAATTAGTATCAATCCTTTCACACTAGGATTAGCTTTAATTTTCTTGTTAACCATTACTGAAACAGGAGTATATATCATTTATACATTAATTGGAATTCAACATCTCTCAGTGCAACAATTTTTAGTTCAACGATTAGCGTCAAGTTTAATTTTGAATATTGTATTGTATTATGTATTATATATTCCTTTGAAAAAATTCGCTTTATGGGTACAATCTGGGATTTCTCATGAGAAAATTTCATTGCGAGCTACTCGAAGAAATCAAGGGAATTCTTATCATTATCATTAAACTGAGGCCGGTATTTTGCCGGCTTTTTATGTACGAACATATGTACGAAAAAACTAGAAGAAAACGTTCTAGTTGTGCTATAATAAAAGAGAAAAAGGAGGTATAATGATGAGCAATTTATATGATACAGCGAATCAATTAGAACGTGAACTTCGTCAATCAGATGAGTTTGCTGCAGTGAAGGTAGCATTTGAAGCAGTACAACAATCTGAAGAAGCAAAAGCTTTATTTGAAGAGTTCCGTGATATGAATGTAAAATTTCAACAAAAACAAATGAGTGGTGAAGAATTGACTGAAGAAGATATGAATTATGCAAATGATTTATATCAAAAAGCAAGTTCTAATGAAGCTATTCAAACATTAATGCAAGCAGAACAACGTTTAAATGTGATGATGCAAGATATTAATCGCATTTTAACGACTTCATTACAAGAATTATATCAATAATTATATTGATCGAAACGGTCTTATTGATTTTTAGCCTATGAATAAAATTCATAATGGACTAGAAGTGAATAGACCGTTTTATTTTATAGATAAGGAGTTCTTATGATTCGCTTTATTCATTGTGCCGATATACATTTAGGGAGCCCCTTTACAGGGCTTCAACAAAAAAATAGTTCAATTGCATTTCAAGCCATTGAAGCTACTAAAAGAGCCTTTTTAACCCTAATTGAAACAGCCATTCGATTTCATGTTGATTTTGTACTGATTTCGGGGGATATTTTTGATTCTAGTCATCAACACATTCAGGAAAAAAACTTTTTAAAAGAACAATTTCAACGGTTAGCTCAAGAAGGTATTTATACTTATTTAATTCATGGAAACCATGATTATGGAATGTTTAATGAAGAGTGGAATAATGATTTTGTAAAAGTTTTTAAAAGGGATGTTTCAACGGAAATACTCACAACTTTATCTGGAGAAAGTATTGCTATTAGTGGGTTTAGTTATGATATAAGATGGATTAATGAGTGTATGGCGTTACAATTTCCAATGAGAAATTCATTTGTAGATTATCATATTGGTATGTATCATGGACAAACTCGCACAACAGCTGATTCATCAACAGTATATGCTCCTTTTAAGATTAGTGACTTAGAGCAACTTCATTATGATTATTGGGCTTTAGGACATATTCATCGAGCGATGGATTTAAATTCTAATGGAAGAATAGCTTACTCTGGTACGATTCAAGGGAGAAGTTTTAAAGAACTCGGAGAGAAAGGATTCTATGTAGTTACTCTAAATAAAACTTTACCAATGAATCGAGAATTTATTTCCTGTAATCCTATTGAATGGATGGAATTAGAATTTTTAATGGAGGAAGTTTATTCAATAGAACAAATTGTGTCGCAGCTGTATAGCGAAATTTTAAAGCAAAAATGGAATGATGATAAGACCTATTTATTAAAATTCATTTTAATAGTAACTAGAGGTTTTAACCAATCGTGGTTGAAATTAATTGAAGAGATGTTGCAAAAAGAACTTTCAATTAAGTGTAAAAATTTAAATTTAATAGAAATTACGATTGAATTTAAAAAGGTTAAAATTAATAGTCAACTAAGTATTGAATTACTAGAAGATGAAGAAAGCCATCAAAAGCGCTTGAAAGATATTCAAATGATTGCCCAGCAACATACATTGTTAGCAAAATATTTTTCAAAGGAAATGAATAGCAATCAATTTCATCATAAAATCATTCAAAGAGCAAAAATATTAATCGAAATGAATAGGGAAGTAGGTGATGAGAATGTACATTAATCGGATAGAAATTTTTGGATATGGAAAATGGTCTAACGTGAGAATGGATTTTCATCAACAACTTCAAATTTTTCAAGGGGAAAATGAATCAGGTAAATCAACCTTACGTTCCTTTATTCAACATGTATTGTTTGGCTTTCCAAAGAAAGTAGCTGGGAAATATCCATATGAACCTCACCATGGAGGAGTAATGGGTGGGAGAATTTGGTTAGATGAAACGGATGAAGGTTCATTAGTCATCGAACGATATATTAAGAATGGAAAATTGTGTTTTCGATGTGAAACTACTTCAGAAAAAAGTTTATCTGAAGAAAGATGGAAACAATTGCTTTTTCAAATGGATGAAAAACAATATGTACAAGTTTTTGGATTTAATAAAGAGCAATTAGATCAATTTCATTTTTCTTCAATGGAGGAAATGGATCAGTTTCTTTACAGTGTTAGTTTAACAGGTAGTGAAGAGTGGATGAAATTATCTACCAGTTTACAAAAACAAGCAGAATCAATTTTTACACCTAAAGCTGTTAAAAGAATGATGAATCAACAATTACAACAATTGGATTTACAAATGATAAAAATTGAAGAATTAGCACAAAATAATGAAATATATGAAGAAATGATTCAAAAGTCTGAAAATATAAAAAAAGAGATACAAAATCACTCGCAAAAGATACAAAAAAATCAGGAAGATGATAGAGTTTTCCAATTATTATACTCTCATTGGAGTAGTTATGAAAGATGGAAAGAATTAAGGAATAAAATTCATATGAATCAGAAAGATACATGGGATTCAGAGTGGAAATATGAATTAGAGCGAAATCAATTAGATTTTGAATGGAACGAACAACAACTCCATGAATTACAACAGAAGTATCATTTGTGGAAACAAAGACAGCAAAGTGAGCAATTATTAAAAGAAGATGCAAGATGGTCAAGTTTACTAAATCTTTTTTTAATGGAAGATGAAATAGAAGAGAAAATTCTGCTCAGAAAGAACTTAAAAATAGAATTGGATGAATTAAAACAAACGATTGAAAAAGAAGAAGAACTGTGGAATGTTTATCATCAAAATCTTCCCTTAAAAATGACGGATAGAGATATTGAACGATTAAAAGAAATGCTTCATCAAGAAAAATCTCTGACATTTAAAGAGTTAGAATTAGAAAGTCAAATGAATCGACTAAAACAGGAAGCAGAAAAGCTCAACAATCACTCTAATAGGAAACATTCTACACAAAATAGGTTTAATGCTAGTGGACTGTTGATGATTAGTGGTTTAGTAACGATTCTTATATCTCTAATGTTACTATCAAATCCATTACTAAAAGGGTTCGGAATGATTATTGGACTTCTTATAGGATGTTCAAGTTTGCTGTATGGAAAGAATTTTATTCATGAAAAACAAATGGAGAATTATTTTTCAAAAAAATTAGAAGAAATTCAAGAAGAATTAGATAGATATACGTTACAAAGTAAACAAAATCAAGAAGAGGTAGAAAAGATTAAAAAGGAATTTTCTCATTGGAAAAAAGAATTTGGGTATGCTGATTCAAAAATTTCAGTTGAACAGCTATGCCAAGGAGATGTTTTAAAATCACTTCGATATTTCGTTCAGCAAAGTCAAACAAAAGAAGAGAAACTTCAACAGATTGAAAGTGAAATAAATCAGCTACAGACGAATTGGCGTTGGGTTTTTGAAGTTAGAAAAGAAACGATTCCAAATACAATTGAAATGGAATGGAAAATATTGAAGAAGATGATTCAAGAAGTTCAAAATTCTTATCAAAAAGAACTTCTTCAAATGAATGAAGGCTTAAAATTACAGGAACAGATTCAACAATTGTATTGCGATAAGCAATTATTAGAAATTCAAAAGACAACACTTTTTAAGATGGCAAATGTTCAAACAGCTGAAGAATTTTATGAAAAAGAAGCAGTATTTGAAAGGAATCGATTGTTGATTCAAGAATATCATCAGTTACAGCAGCAATTAAAACCTTATTTAGAAAAATTAGAAGAGATAAAAAGTGAAGAAGATTTAGAATGTAAAATTGAAGTTATTCAACAATCTTTATTCACACTTCTTCAAAAAAATCAATTCTTATTAGAAGAGCAAGCTAAGTTAGGGCAACAGATTCATTATTTAGTAACAGATGGAACTTATCATGAACAGCTGATTCAGTTTGAATTATGGAAGACAGAGGTGGAAGAACAACTAGTAGATTGGGCAAGTCATTTATATGCTTCAAAATGGATTTTAGAAAGTTTACAAAAACAGTTACCTTCGCAAACGAATGAAGTAATACAAGTAGCTAGTGAGTATTTGAATCGTTTAACCCAAGGTAGATATCAAACGATTCAAATGAAAAATATGAAAATAGCAGTACAAAATCAGGATGAAAAATGGTTTTTGGCTAGTGAATTATCAAGAGGGACTTTAGACCAATTATTAATAAGTATTCGCTTAGCTTTTATTAGAAATTTATCCTCTAAAATTTCATTGCCTATTCTAATTGATGATGGTTTTGTGAATTTTGATAGTGTACGTAAAAAGATTATGTTACAATTAATTAAAGAGCTTTCACATAAAGTACAAGTTGTTTATTTTTCATTAGATGAGGAACCTTTTATGATTGCAGAGACACCTGCTAGTTTAATAAGGTTACTAAGATAGAAAGAAGAGGAATACATGGTAAAAAAATTATATGATTATGCAGTAGATGAATCATTTGAGTTGTTTTTATTAATTAAAACAGCCGATGTAAGATTAGCCAAAAATGGGAAACCATTTTTAGCTTTTACATTCCAAGATAAGTCAGGACAAATGGATGGCAAATATTGGTCTGCAACTCCAGAAGAAATTGAGCGTTTTTCATCAGGTAGTATTGTTTATCTGGTAGGTAAAAGAGAAATTTTTAATGGGATGCCACAAATTAAAATTACAGGACTACGTTTATCTAGACCTGAAATGGGAGAACCAAGTGATGTTTCAGATTTCTTAGAACATGCTCCAATGAAAAGAGAAGAAATGGAAACAGAATTAAATACTATTTTATTTGAAATTATTAATCCAGTAATGCGAAGAATCGTACATAAAATTTTAGGGAAATATCAACAAGATTTCTTTGAGTATCCAGCAGCTAAACGTCACCATCATGCATTTGCAGGAGGTTTAAGTTATCATACTTTATCTATGTTACGATTAGCAAAATCCATTGCGGAACAGTATCCAGAAGTAAATCGTTCATTATTATTATCAGGTGTTTTATTACATGATATCGGGAAGATTATTGAATTGTCAGGTGCAGTAGGAACTGAATATACTCTAAAAGGAAAATTGATGGGGCATATTGTTCTAATGGATGAAGAAATTACGAAAGCGTGTGAAGAGTTAGATATTGATCAAAGCCATGAAGATGTTATCTTATTAAAACATTTAGTATTAGCACACCATGGTAAATTAGAATATGGATCTCCAGTTCGTCCATTATTATTAGAAGCAGAGATTTTACATCATGTAGACTTGATGGATGCAAGTGTCACAATGATTACATCAGCTTTACAAAAGACAGAACCAGGACAATTTAGTGAACGAATTTTTGGTCTGGACAATCGAACATTTTATAAACCACGTACTGTAGAGTAGAAAATAAAAGTCTGTTTATCAGACTTTTATTTTTTTTGAGCAAAACTATTTACAAAATGAAAAAAGAGGTATATGATACTAACTGTAATTTAAAATATTACATTTAAAGAAAGGTGATTCATATGTCAAAAAACGTTAAAAATATTATTATTGGATTTGGTAAAGCAGGTAAAACAATTGCTGCTTACTTAGGAACACAAGGAGAAGAAACAGTCTTAATTGAAAAATCTCCTGTAATGTATGGTGGTACATGTATTAATGTTGGATGTATCCCAACTAAAAAAATTGCAACTGCAGCAGCTCGCAAAAAATATAGCCAAGTAGACAATGCAGTTTACTATCAAAAATCTATTCAAGAGAAAAAAGCATTAATTGCAGCTTTAAATCAAGCAAACTACCAAAAAGTTAATTCTGCTCCAAATGTAACAATTGTAGATGGATTTGGTCGTTTTGTAGATGAACATACAGTTGCTGTTGATACAGCAAATGGTGTAGAAGAATATGTAGCAGAAAGAATCTTCATTAATACAGGTGGTACTCCATTTATCCCACCAATCGAAGGATTAAAAGTTGGAGGACCAATTCACACAAATGAAACAATTATGGATTTAGAAGAATTCCCAGAATCAGTTGTAATTGTTGGTAGTGGATTTATTGGATTAGAATTTGCAGCAACATATGCACAATTCGGTTCAAAAGTAACAGTAGTAGATGTATTTGATGCATTTATTCCTCGTGAAGATGATGATGTTGCTGCAGCAGTTAAAGAACGTTTAGAAGAAATGGGAGTTACTTTTGAATTAGGAATTTCTGTTAAAAAAGTAGAAACAGAAGGAAATAAAGCAACAGTTTACTATGCTAAAAATGATGAAGAAAAATCACTTGTTGCAGATGCAGTATTAGTAGCAACAGGTAGAAAACCAAACATTCAAGGCTTAGATTTAGAAAAAGCAGGTGTTGAATTATCTGAACGTGGTGCTATTAAAGTAAATGAATTTTTACAAACAAATAAACCACATATCTTCGCATTAGGTGATGTAAATGGTGGACCTCAATTCACATTTATCTCATTAGATGACTTCAGAATCGTGAAAAACTTCTTAGCAGGAAATAAAGAATATTCAACTAAAGAACGTTCATTAATTCCAACTTCAACATTTATTAGCCCTACATTATCAAGTGTTGGTTTAAATGAAAAAGCAGCACAAGCAGCAGGGATTCCTGTGAAAGTTGCTAAGTTACCAATGGCTGCTGTTCCAAAAGCAAAAATTTTAGGAAATCAAGTAGGATTCTACAAAGTTTTAGTACATGAAGAAACAAATGAAATTGTTGGGGCAACATTATTTGCTGAAGAGTCTCATGAAGTGATTAATATCATTGCTACTGCGATTAAAGCAAAATTACCTTATACTGCATTACGTGATCAAATCTTCACTCACCCAACAATGGCAGAAGCATTAAATGATGTATTTGGATTAATCAAATAGAGGAATCAAAATGGGAAACGACTTTATAGTTATCATCCATTGTTTAACGTATTTATCTGTTCATCATGATAGAAGATTTTCTAGTCAACAATTAGCACATAATGCATGTAGTAATCCTGTTATAGTTAGAAAAGTGATGAGTTTAGCTTCTTCTAAAGGATATGTAGATGTTGTAAATGGAGCTAATGGTGGTTATAAAATTCAAGCAGATCCAAAAGAGATTTTATTAGGAGATTTATTTCTTCTAGTAGGAGAAGATAAACGATTAAAAAAACAATATCAATCCTCTTTGGATGAAGTTTGTCTCGTAGCCAATCATATTTGTGGAGTTTTTTCAGACTTGCAAGACGAACAAATTAAAAATCAACTAGAATTTTATCAAAAACAGAGTATACTAGATGTAGTTGAAAGATTACAAAGAAAGTCAGAAAAAAATTAGATTAGGATTATCTTTAAGGAGTGAGTTTAATGGAATTTGTAAAAGAAGAAAATGCCTTTAGACATTATAACGCTTCAGGTGAAGTGGATGCAGAAATTACATTTCAAGTGGAAAATGATGTGTTCATTGCGGATCATACTTTTGTAGATCCAACTTATAGAGGCCAAGGAATTGGAAAATTATTAGTAGATAAATTAGCGGATTATGCAAGGGAAAATCAGAAGAAAATCCATCCAACATGTTCATATGTCGTTAATTTATTTAAAAAATATGACGAATATCATGATGTGAAAATATAAAAAAAGTTATTTTTTCATAAAAACAACACAAAAAATTCATAAAAAATTCATAATTGACCTTTATTATACAGACATACCCAATAAAACACCTAAGGTTTACTTCTCCCAAATAAAAAATGAACTCCCAACATTTTTTATTAGTAAACCCTCCTAACCTTTTCCCGTTGTTAGAAATAGCAACGGGTTTTTTGGTTGTAAAAATCATTACAGAATCATTAAAATTTAATCATAAGTGTTGGAAGTTATGAAAAGAAATAGTATAGTTAATTATTATAAGAATTAAGGAGAAATTATGGAAAATCATTATTATACAAAAAATCCAGAGAGCATTAGCCATCAAAAACATTGGACGTATCGTTTGAAAGGAAATACTCTTTCTTTTACAAGTGATAATGGAGTTTTCTCAAAACATACGGTTGATTTTGGGAGCGAATTGTTAATAGAGTCTTATGACATTCCTGAGCAGTTTCAAAAAGCAAGTTTATTGGATATTGGGTGCGGATATGGTACCATGGGACTTGCTTATGGAAAAGCTTATCCTGAATTATCTATCGAAATGATTGATGTCAATGAACGTGCTTTATTATTAGCAAGAGAAAATGCCAATAAAAATGGTATTCATAATGTAGATATACATGAAAGTAATTTGTATGATGCAGTAAAAAAATCTCAATATGAAATCATTATTAGTAATCCTCCGATTCGTGCAGGAAAAACAGTTGTGCATACCATTTTAGAAAAAGCTTATGATTATTTAGCAGAAAATGGTCAATTAGTCATTGTGATTCAAAAAAAACAAGGAGCTCCAAGTGCGCAAAAGAAAATGGAAGAAGTATTTGGAAATTGTGAAAGAATTCAGTGGGATAAAGGATATTGGATTTTAGTAAGTACAAAAATGTAAAGGAGATTATTATGACAAAAACAGAAAAGATGAATAAGCAAAAAAGAAAAAAAGGATTCAATTGGAGAATATGGGTTGCTGGACTATTATTTATTATTGCTGGAGTATTATTTGCAGCAGGACCAATTCGTTCGTATATGTTAGCACAATTCCAAGCAGAACATGCTGTACAATTAAGTAAAGTAACTGCAGCTGAAGTAAAAGAAAATGAAACTCAAGAAGCAGAGTTTGATTTTTCAACAGTAGAAGCTTTAGATTTACAAGCAGTTGTAAAAGCTAAAATGGATACTTCTAAATTTTTAACATTAGGGGCCATTGCAGTACCAAGTGTTAATTTAAATTTACCGATTTATAAAGGGATTTCCAATCCTGTATTATTAGCTGGTGCGGGAACTTTAAAACCAACTCAAAAAATGGGTGAAGGAAATTATGCGCTAGCAAGTCACCACTATTTTTCAGATGAACGTTTATTATTCTCTCCATTAGTTAAATTAAAAGTTGGAGATAAAATTTATTTAACAGATATGGAATATGTCTATGAATATGAAACTACAAGTATTGATTTAGTGGAAGCTTATCAAGTAGAAGTCATTTATGATGTTCCAGGAAAAACTGAAATTACTTTAATTACATGTGATGATTTAGAAGCTTCTCATCGTTACAGCTTTAAAGGAAAATTCGTTTCAAAAACACCAATTAGTGATGTTACTGAAGATGTAAAACAAGCTTTCAATATTGACTTTACAACATTATAAAGAAGGTGGATCCGTTGGCAACAATTAAGGATATCGCAGAAAAGGCAGGAGTTACGAAAAGTACTGTTTCGAGATTTTTAAATGGCGGATCGATTAGTGTAGAAACAGCACAAAAAATTGAAAAAGTAATAAAAGAAGAAAATTATATCCCTAGTCCGTTTGCTCGTAGTTTAAAAGCAAAGTTAAGTTCGATTATTGGTGTTATTGTCCCAAGAGTTGATTCTGCAGCAACGGCTCAGACTTTAATTGGTATTGAAGAAATTACTGAAACATTAAACTATATTTCGATTGTGAATAATGCTAGACAAGATAACCAAAGAGAAATCCGAGCAATTGAAGAATTTGCTAGAAATAAAGTTGCTGGAATTATATTAGTTGCTACTGAAATAACACCTGAACATATTAAAACGATTAAAAATTGTCCAGTTCCTGTCGTAATCGTTGGTCAAGAACATCATGAAATTTATAGTATCATTCACGATGATTACCAAGCAGGCTTTGAATTAGTCGAAAATCTTGCTGAACTTGGTTATCATGAATTAACGTATGTGGGTGTTTCAAAAAGAGATCATGCTGTTGGAGTTGTTCGGAAAGAAGGGATTTTTTCAGGAGCAAAAGTTCATCAATTTGAGCGAATGGAACAGTTGGAAGGAGATTTCTCCACTCAAAAAGCATTAAAAATAGGAATGGACTTGTTTAAAGATGAAACTCATCCTTTAGTTATTGCTGCAACTGATAATATTGCTGTCGCTTTAATGAAGGCGGCACAACAGTGTGGAAGAAAAATTCCTGAAGAAGTTGCGATTGCAGGTTTTGGTGGATATGAGATTGGTCAATTTATGAATCCTACATTAACAACTGTCGAATATCAGTTCAAAGAAGCTGGAAGAGTTTCAATGAAAGTTCTAGAAAAATTAATCCATAACATTCCATGTGAGATGAAAACAATGATACCTACTCATGTAAAATTAGGAGACAGTACAAAAAAAGCTAGAAATTAGGGAAATCCTAATTTCTAGCTTTTTTATAAGGTTCAACATGGATATCAATAAACTGAATGCCAAACAACTCTTCTAATTCGATTTCAATTTCTTCTGTTACTTCATGACTTTTCCATACAGTTAAATTTGGATCCATACAAACTGTTAAATCTATATAAATATTTGAACCATATCGTCTTGCTTTAATTTCTTCAACACTTTTTACTTCTGGGTGAGCAAGGATTAGCGATTGATAAGTTTTAATTTCTTCTGGTTCAAATCCATCTGTTAATTGGAAGGTACTTTCTTTAAAAATATCAAATGCTGTTTTTAAAATCATGATTCCAACAACCAATGCCATCAAACCATCTAACCAAGTAAAACTTAACTTTGCTGCTAAAATAGCAATGGAAGTAGAAAGACTTGTTAATGCATCACTAAGATTATCTTTAGCAGCTGCTTTTAATCCTAGTGAATTAATTTTTATAGCTAGTGAATTATTATAACGATATACTCCAAACATTAAAACTGCTGACACCCCGCCAATAATAGCAGTGATTAATGATGGGGGTTCCTGGACAGGATATATGAAGTTATTCCATGCATCTCGAATTACCTCTAATCCAATAATACACATCATAAATGAAGTGATTAGACTAGCTAAAGTTTCAAATTTCCAATGACCATATGGGTGATTTTTATCGGCAGGTTTTTGAGAAATTTTTAATCCGATGAATACAAGAATAGAAGATAAGACATCAGTAAAGTTGTTTAATCCATCGGCAAAGAGTGCTTGAGAGAAAAATAATTTTCCAACTATTAATTTACTAGATGAAAGTAGGATATAAGTGATAATACTAAGGATAGCTCCTTTTTCTGCCTGCTTTAATCGTTGAGTAGCATTCATGTTATTTCCTCCATTCTGTAAAAGTTATTATAAAATTATAACAAAAAAAGAGTGAAAATAAAAATTAAATGCTATGGAAGATAGTTTTATATGAAAATATAGATGAAAATGACATAAGAAATCTTTTATTTTGACTATCTCTTAAGGAATTCTTTTGGTATAATAAAATCAATCGAAACGAAAGAGAGTGAAGTAAATGGCAACAGCATTAATTGTATATGCTAGTTTAACAGGAAACACAGAAGAAATTGCAGATATTTTAGCAGAATCATTAGAAGAACAAGGAGTAGAAGTAGATATTAAAGAATGTACTTCCGCTACAGCTGATGAATTTCATGACTATGATATTTGTGTAGTCGCAACTTACACTTATGGTACAGATGGTGATTTACCAGATGAAATCGTTGATTTTTATGAAGAATTAGAAGAGGAAGATTTATCAGGAAAAATCTATGGAGCACTAGGTTCTGGAGATACATTCTATGATAAATTCTGTCAATCAGTATTAGATTTTGATGAACAATTTGCTAAAACAGGTGCAACAAAAGGTGCAGAAAATGTATTAGTAGATTTAAATGCAGAAGAAGAAGATGTGAAAAATATTGAAGCTTTTGCAAAAAGTTTAGTAGAAAAATTAGGATAGAAGAGAAGGTAACAGTTTGGAAAAGAACTGTTACTTTTATTTATGGAGAAAAAAAGATGTATCAAACAATTGAAGGGATTGCGGAATATTTAGAAGTAGATATTGCGTATGTATTATATTTAATTCGTGAAAAACAAATTTCTACGATTACAGTCGATGATGAAGTCCTCATTAATCGATCTCAATTTGATTTTTTTATAAAGCAACGTCAAAAAATGATTGAAGAATATCAAAAATACTTAGATGAGCCGATTCCAGAAGATATTGATATTAAGGATGAGGATTAAAAAAAGGTTGCCAAGATAGGCAGCCTTTTTTGATTAAATTATACTTTTTTCTTAAACATTTGATACAAGTAGGTATTTCTTGTAAGTAATTTTCATCAAAAAATTTCATAGAGTAGCACCCTAGAACCATGGAAAAGTAGTAAAAATAGTTGTTATCCGAGTTGATTAAAAAAATCCCTGATTTCCTCATCTTTTATAAAATAATATATAATTTTCCCCTCTCTTCTAGTGTCCAAGATGTTTTGATTGGCTAGTTTACGAAGATGGTGGGATGCAGATGCCATACTGAGATCTAGTAAACAGGCTATATCACAGACACAGAGTTCTTCAACAGCAAGAAGATAGAAGATGATATTTATCTGTTTATTATCGGTAAATTTTGTTAAAATGCGAAGTGATTTTTGGACTTTTTCCTTTTCAAGGTAGTTCGTTGCGGTTGTAATATTTTGCTGATTTATAACATTCACTTGGCAGATACTATCTTTTTTCATAATATTTTCTCCTAGCCTAATATAGTCCATAGTATGTCAAAACTGTTATTTTCAATCAGGATATATATCCCCAATCCTAAATAAACAACGGCAATAAACCATCTGCTATATTTTTCCAAAGTTTCTCCAACAGAAGGGACTTGTGCCAATTTTTGGGCAGAAAAAACCAAGAGATAAATCATGACTAGAAAGGTAAGTAAAGCTACTATCAAATTTGCTAAATTTAAGGTAGTAAAATATGGGACAAAGACACCAATATTGTCAGCACCACAACTTGCAAAAGTAATCATAGCGACTAGAAAAATCAGGTTTTTATTATCTTTGCGCAAACCATCTTTTGCAATAGCTTCTCCATCAGAATCTCCTAAAAGCAAAACTTTGAGACCTAGGAAAATTGGAATCAAACCGAGTAAACCTAAAATCTCTTTACTAGGAATATAATTTAAGACAAATGCAAAAAGCAAACTTAGCAATATTAGACTACCAGAGCCTAGAAATTGTCCTAAATAGATGTTGATAATGTCTCTTCTGCTTTTTCTTTTGGCAAAAAATAACATTAGGATAATTAGTAAGTCTACGGCTGTCCCAGAATATAGGATTATTGAAGTAATAACATTTTGGATCATAAAACACCTCATTCAAATATATTTTTGAATGTATTGTAATATTAAACTTTGTAGATGTCAACCTTTAACTCCACCAAGATATAGATAAGAAGTTGGTGTACCAAACATTAAAAAGCCCTGCCATCGAAATGATAGCAGGGCTTAACTTCAATATCCAAATAATAGATTTATCTAAAAAAGATAGAGTAAATCTATTATTTTAAGTAAGCAGCAGCTTGTGCTCCAGCTTGACGTCCAAAGATAATGATGTCAGCTACAGCGTTACCACCGATACGGTTAGCACCGTGAACTCCACCAGTTACTTCACCAGCAGCGTATAATCCGTTGATAACTGAACCGTCTTCTTTTAATACTTGAGCGTTAGTATTAATTTTCAAGCCACCCATTGTGTGGTGAATACCAGGTGCGATTTGGATTGCGTGGAATGGACCAGTTGTTAAGTCGTGATCCATAGCAGTTGAACGACCAAATTCGCTATCTTTTTTATCAGCAACAGCTTTGTTCCAAGCTTCTAAAGTTGCTTTTAAGTTTTCAGCAGGTACACCAATTTCTTTTGCTAAGCCTTCTAAAGTATCAGCAGTTTTTACTAAACCACGTTTTTCATAGAACTTAACAGCTTTAGCACGATCAGTTAATGCATTATCTAAAATTAAGTATGCATATTTTTCTGGTAATCCGATAATTGCTTGAGATACTTTATCACGAGTTTCCATTTCATTGAAGAAACGTTTACCTTCTTGGTTCACAAGGATAGCACCTTCACCACGAACTGATTCAGAAATTAATGTTGAAGTTGATTGTTCAACAGTAGGGTGGATTTGGATTTCTCCCATATCTACAGTTGCAGCGCCAATTTCTTTTGCTAATACGATACCGTCACCAGTTGAACCTTTTTGGTTTGTTGTTACAAAACCGTTTAATTCAGGTTTGTATTCAGTAACCATTTCCATATTTGCACCGAAACCACCAGTTGTTAAAACAACAGCGTTTGAAGCAATTGTTTTTTCTTGTCCATCGATTGTAACGTTAACACCTGTAACTTTACCATCTTTTTCGTTCACTTTGTTTACAACAGCATTTACGAAAAGTGGGATTTCACGTTCTGAAGCATTACGTAATAATCCAGCAACTAAGTATTCACCTACAGCTGAACCATCAGCAGGACGGTGAGTACGTTTTTCGCTCATACCACCAGTAGTTGTTAAGTTACTTAATGTAATTCCCATAGAATCTAACCAATCAATCGCTGAAGCAGAGTTGTCTACTAAGTAGTGTAATAATTCAGGATTGTTTGTTCCATGTCCACCTTTTAAAGATTCTTCATAGAATTTATCGTTTGAATCTTTAATTCCTTCAGCTTCTTGGAATTTAGTTTGAGAGGCATTCATCCCTGCAGAAGATTTAGTTGTATTTCCTCCTGCTGTTGCCATTTTTTCTAAAATAACTGGGTTTTTACCTGCTTCTTTCGCTTGGATAGCAGCTGATAAACCAGCACCACCAGAACCAACGATTACAACATCATAGCTGTCTTTTAATGTTGAAGGATCAGCATATTTTTGAGCAGATGCACTAGCAACAGCTTCTGTTTTAGTTGTCTCCTTTGTTGTTTTTGTAGTACTACTATTTCCGCAAGCAGATAATAATAGAACTGAGGCGAAGGCTAAACTAGCCATAAGACTTTTCTTCATCTCTATTCTCCTTTTTGTGAAAAATTATTTTTGCCTTAAATATCCTATCATAATTTTCATGTTTTTACAATATTTTACAAAAGTGTTACAAAAAATATTTCATTTTCAAAAAAAGTTGTTGACATTTGATATAAATCAGTGCATAATAACCACATCAAGCGAAAAGGAGTTAGGAACATGCATCAAGTATTAGTCTTACAATTGAATACTCGTTGGCAAAGCCACTAGATACAGGTTGTTCTTAACGTACATTTTGTACATATAGATACAACCTTCATTGACGTGAAATTGTATCTATGTGGAAATTTAAACATGAATGAACTCGACCACGTAGATCTAATAAAATAGAACCTACGTGGTCTTTTTGTATTAATAAAGAGACCCAAAGCGGTCTCTTTTTTCTTTATCGAGTTCATTCAAAGAAGTTTTATTTACACTGGAGGAATTTTTTATGAAAAAAAATAAAGGAATTTTAGGATTTGCATTAGTATTATTAGTCGTATTATTAGGATCATTAGTTTACAATACAGTACAAAAATCATCTCAAAAAACAACAAATACACAACAAACAGCACAAACAATAACACAAGATAAAAAAGTAAAATTAGGGGTATTACAATTATTAAGTCACCCAGCATTAGATGCTATCTATAAAGGTATTCAAGATGAATTAGCTAAAGAAGGATATGAAGCAGGTAAAAACTTAGAAATTGATTTCCAAAATGCACAAGGTGACCAAAGTAACTTAGCATCAATGAGTGAAAAATTAGTTTCTAACAAAAATGATGTGATTGTTGGGATTACAACACCTGCGACATTATCATTAGCAAATGTTACAAAAGATATTCCAATCGTAATGGGTGGGATTACTTATCCAGTAGAAGCAGGATTAATTAAAGATGAGAAAAAACCAGGAAACAACATCACAGGTGTTAGTGACCGTACACCAATTAAACAACAATTAGAAATTATGAAACAAGTTGTTCCAACATTAAAAACAGTAGGTATTTTATATACATCAAGTGAAGATAACTCAGTAAAACAAGCTAAACAAGCAGAAGAAGATGCAAAAGCTTTAGGGTTAGAAGTAAAAGTAGCAACAATTGCAAACACAAACGATATTCAACAAGTAACTGAAAGTTTAGCAAGCCAAGTAGAAGCAATCTTTGTTCCAATCGACAATACAATTGCAAGTGCAATGGCTACAGTTGTAAAAGCAACAGATGCTAAAAAAATTCCAGTATTCCCTTCAGCTGATACAATGGTTGCTGACGGTGGAGTATTAGGTTTAGGTGTGGATCAATACCAAATTGGTGTAGAAACAGCTAAAATGGTTGTAGAAGTATTAAAAGGTGCTAAACCAGCAGATACACCAATTAAATTAGCAAATGAAGGTGTCATCTACTTAAATGAAGAAAAAGCGAAAGAATTAGGAATTACAATTCCAGCAGATATTGCTCAAAAAGCACAAAAAGTTACTGCTAAAAAATAACAAATAGTAAGACGTCGTCTAGAGAAAAAACATATATGATTGAGGGATTGGGCAAGAAAATTGTCCACCCTCAATATTTATTCAAAAGAATACTCATAATGATAGCTAATATGGATGGAATAAGGTATAGTAGTCATTGAGTTTCACATACATAGATTTTATAGAAAAGGAAGGGAAATATGGATTTAGTAATCTCAGCAATTTCTCAAGGGATACTTTGGGGGATTTTATCATTAGGTTTATTTATTAGTTTTCGAATTTTAAATATTGCAGATATGACAACAGAGGGAAGCTTCCCATTAGGGGCAGCCACTTGTGTGATGTGTATTCAACACGGGGTACATCCACTTTTAGCTACATTCATTGCCATGTTTGTTGGAGCGTTAGCAGGATATGTCACAGGATTTTTAATTACCGTTTGTAAATTACCTAGCTTATTAGCTGGAATTTTAACAATGACAGGTTTATTATCCGTGAATTTAAGAATTATGGGTCGCCCGAATTTATCCTTATTAAATTATAAAACGATTTTTAGTTTTTTAGAGGGAATGGAGTTACCGAAGTATTTTGATATTATTTTAATCGGAATTGTATTTGTCGGGATTCTAATCGTAGCGATGTATGTCTTTTTTGCAACTGAAATTGGGCAAGCATTAATTGCTACAGGGGATAATGAAAAAATGGCGATTTCTCTTGGAATTAATACAAGTCAAATGACGGTATTCGGCTTAATGATGTCGAATGCGTTAATTGCAATGGCGGGAGCTGTTTTAGCCCAAAATAATGGTTATGCAGATGTGAACTCCGGTTTAGGAACTATTGTTATTGCGTTAGCAGCGATTATTATTGGAGAAGTGATTTTTGCGGATGAATCATTCGTAGGAAGATTAGTATGTATTATTTTTGGTTCGATTATTTATCGTTTATTACAAGCATCGATTTTACGATTAAATATTTTTGATCCAAATGATTTCAAATTATTATCTGCAGCATTAATTGCTATTTGCTTAACAATTCCACAAATTAAACAAGCGATTTATAAAATTAGTCATCGTAAAAGTGTACAATAGGAGGTAGAAGATGGATATTAGAATTGAAAATGTTCATAAAACATTTTACCCAAATACAAATAGAAGTCATGATGCATTAATCGATATTAATCTAACAATTCATAAAGGGGATTTTATTACAATTGTTGGAGGAAATGGTGCAGGGAAATCAACCTTTTTAAATGCCATTTCAGGAAGTTTCCCATTAGATAAAGGACATATTTATATGGGAGATGCAGCAGTTGAACAAACAGCAGAATACGAACGAGCAAAATATATTAGTCGTGTTTACCAAAATCCATTGCAAGGAACAGCGCCTCGTATGACCGTTGCTGAAAATCTTTCGTTAGCTTTAAGAAGAGGATTAAAACGTGGATTGAAAAAAGGCTATACAGCTGAAGAATTAGAACAATTTAAAGCATTATTAACTCCTTTACAATTAGGATTAGAAGAACGATTAGATGCAGAAATTGGATTATTATCTGGTGGGCAAAGACAGGCAGTTTCATTATTAATGGCAACATTACGAACTCCTGAATTATTATTACTAGATGAACATACTGCTGCATTAGATCCAAAAACACAAAGAAAAATTATGCAATTAACAAAGGAAATTATTGAAGAAAAACAGTTAACTGCTTTAATGATTACGCATAATTTATCAGATGCTTTAAGATATGGAAACCGTTTAATGATGATGCATCGTGGAAAAATTATTCGAGTTTTTGAAAAAGAAGAAAAAGATGCACTAACAGAAGAAAAATTATACCAATTGATGGCAGAATTAGATGAAGCAGATTTCAATCAAGAAGCTTAATAATAGAAAGGCAGACAGTCGTAACAAGTGTCTGTCTTTTTTTGCATAGAAATTTATCTTCATTTTAGATTTGCAGTTTTTATTCTAATGGAATTTGGTATAATGATAATAATTAGAGAGCGAAAGGATGTTTTAAAGTGGAATTGTTTAATAGTAAACAATTTGGAAAGAGCAGTTATATTGCAATAGGTGCTGTTATTGGAATACTTGTTGGAACAACGGTGAGTTTATTCCGCTTATTTCTTGGGAAAACATTAGAAGGAGTCGTGATAGTTTATTCTTATTTACAAGAAGCTCCTCAATGGATTCCAGTATGGTTAATATTTTCTATGGTTATGGCTGTCATTTTAGGACAAATTGTTAAAAGTGACCCAGATATTAAAGGAAGCGGGATTCCTCAAGTAGAACTACAATTACAAGGGAAGATGGACATGAATTGGTGGTCTGTCTGTTGGAAAAAATTTGTGGCAGGATCTATTTCGATTGGGTCAGGATTATTACTAGGAAGAGAAGGGCCTTCCATTCAATTAGGAGCTTCTGTTGCTCAAGGAGTAGCTGAAGGGTTAAAAAGTAATCGAGTTCAAAAAAATATTTTTATTTCTAGTGGTGCGGGAGCTGGGTTAGCTGCAGCTTTTAATGCTCCAATAGCAGGATTAATGTTTGTGTTAGAAGAAGTTCATCATACATTTAGTCCATTAGTCGCTTTAACAACATTAACAGCTGCTATCGTTTCGAATTTCGTATCATTAAATATTTTTGGAGCACGTCCTTCATTAAATTTAGGAAATAATCAAATCTTTCCAATGAATCATTATGGTTATGTTATTTTATTAGGAATTATTTTAGGATTATTTGGGTGGATTTATCATCATTATACTTTGCAATTACCGGCAATTTATGGGAAATTTTTCCCATTTATCCCTAATTATTATTATTGTATTGTTGCTTTTATAGCGATTATCCCATTAGGATTATGGAATCCACATGTATTAGGTGGAGGCGGGGAAATGATTTTAGAATTGCTTCAAGAAAATCATACGGTTCAATTTTTAGCATTTTTATTTATTCTTCGCTTATTTTATTCTATGCTTTCGTACGGTACAGGGTTACCAGGGGGGATTTTCTTACCGATTCTTTCGCTTGGGGCACTACTAGGTTTAGTTTATGCAGAAGTATTAATTCAATTTTTTGGAGTAGATCCTAGTTTACGAGTGAGTTTTGTTTTTTTTGCAATGGCGGGTTATTTTGCAGCAATAGGGAAAGCTCCATTAACAGCTTTATTACTTGTAACAGAAATGGTTGGAGGATTAAATCAATTAATGCCACTGGGAATCTGTACGTTGACCGCTTATATTGTTGCTGATTATATGAAGATGGGTCCAATATATGAAATTTTAGCAGAACGTTTAGACTCTGAACATCCGCATGAAACAAAAGGGAAACGAACAACTTTTGAAGTACCAATAATGGTGGAAAGTCCATTAGTTGGAAAAATGATTCGAGATATTCCATGGCCAAAAGATATTGTGATTGCAACTGTAAGAAGAGGAGCAAAAGAAGAAATTACAAGAGGTGATACTATCTTGCGACCGGGTGATATTTTAATAGTAGTTTGTGATGAAGGAGTAGTAGGAGAAAGATTTGAAACAATGACACAATTATCCAAGGAATTACCGTTTTCTTAAACTTTATGGTATACTTCCTATGATAAATGGAAATGAAGGGGGATAGAAGGAAATGACAAAACATAACCTAAATCCACAAAGTGATGATCTAAAAGAATTTGGGGATTCATTTGCAAAATATTCACGTAAAAATACAAGTTGGCTTTATTTATTCATCATCATTATTGTATTATTTGGAGTTGTATATTTATTTAATATGGTCTCTAAACGTACAAAAACACCAATTGAAGCTTATCGAGAAGAGTTCATTCAGTTAAAAGATCATATACAACAGCAAGATCAGAAGATTGAACAATTGGAGCAGAAAATCAAATTATTGTCAGAAAAACCATAACATTTTTAATGAAAAGAGTGAAAATTTTTCGTATTTTTTCACTCTTTTCATTATTTTATTAAGGAATTAATAGAGAGGTTTTCTAAATTTGTTCGGAAATAGGCTTGTAAAAGGCTTACAATTATGCTATACTGACCGTAGTGTTTTTGTTAGGGATATAAATGGGTTGTAAGAACTCCTTTTTGAACCACAGGCAGAAATATGAATAACCGTGCTGATGGCACAAGGAGGAAAATGTTCATGGAACAAGGTAAAGTAAAATGGTTTAACGCAGAAAAAGGTTTTGGATTTATTGAGCGCGAAGACGGAAGTGACGTATTCGTACACTTCTCAGCTATCCAATCTGAAGGTTACAAATCATTAGACGAAGGCCAAGCTGTTGAATTCGAAGTTGAAGAAGGCGCACGTGGTCCTCAAGCAGCTAATGTTGTAAAATTATAATTTTATCAATTAAGAAAGAGGTTAGGAATTTCCTAGCCTCTATTTTTTTTGTTTCATAAGCAAATTGCTGGAATTATTTTTTTGACAGGTCTTCTAATTCGGTCTAAAATAGGACTATTCTATAAAGAGGTGGTAACATGAAAGAAAGAACAGAAGTTCCAGTAGAACAAACATGGGATTTAACATTATTATTCAAAACAGAAGAGGATTATAAAAAGTCTATTGAATTCTATAAACAATTGGTAGAAAATTTCTGTAAAACATTTGAAAATCAAATCAACACTGTAGATGCGATTCATCAAAGTTTGGCAGATTATCGTGAAATTTTAGAATTACGTGGAAAAATTGTTCAATATGCAAGTTTAGCAGTAAATGCGAATACTAAAGACAGAGAAGCACAAAATCGTTTAGCACAAACAAGAAAAGTAGTAGCAGAATGCGATGCAACATTAAGTTTCTTCTTTCCAGAATTAAGTCAATTAGAGGAAGATTTATTAGCAGAGGCTTCACAAAATCCAGAAAATAAAATTTATCTGGAAAGATTATTAGAAGATAAACAACATCTATTATCTAAAGAAGTAGAATCAGTCTTAGCAGCATTAGGAAATACATTGGATTTCCCTTATCAAAATTACAATGATATTAAATTCAAAGATATTCAATTCCCTAATTTTGAAGTTGATGGAAAAGAATTTGAAATGACGTACAATAGTTTTGAAAAACGCTTAGAGTCAGATGAAGATACAAGTGTCAGAAGAAAAGCTTTTGAAGTATTTTCAAATACATTACGTAAATATGAACATAGTACAGCTTCAGCTTATAATGCTCAAGTTCAAAAAGAAAAAACAATGGCGACTTTAAGAGGATTCGATTCAGTCATTGATTATTTATTAGATCGCCAAAAAGTTTCTAGAGAATTATATAATCGTCAAATTGATTTAATTATGGAACATTTAGCACCGATTATGAGAAGCTATGCTCAATTAATTGGAAAAATTTATCAGTTAGATGAAGTACGTTATGAAGATTTAAAATTAGAAGTAGATCCTCATTTTGCACCAAAAGTAAGCTACGAAGAAGCGAAAGCTTATATTTTAGATGGGTTAAAACCTTTAGGGGAATCTTATCTTTCTATTATGAAGAGAGCATTTGATGAGAGATGGATTGATTATGCTGAAACGATTGGAAAACGTACAGGAGCATTTTGTGCGTCACCATATGGGGCAAATTCATTTATTTTAATGTTCTTTACAGAAGGTATGAATGATGTAATGACATTAGCACATGAATTAGGACATGCTGGACATTTCCAATTAGCGCATCAACATCAAAATATTCAATTATCTAGACCATCTATGTATTTTGTTGAAGCGCCATCGACTGCTAATGAGTTACTAGTGGAGAATTATTTATTACAAAATGCAACAGATGCTAGAATGAAACGTTGGATTATTTCGCAAATTATTGGTAAAACTTATTACCATAATTTTGTGACACATTTATTAGAAGCTCATTATCAAAGAGAAGTGTATCGATTAGTCGATGAAGGTAAAAATTTAGATGCAGAAACATTGAATCAAATTTATCGCCAAACATTGGAACAATTTTGGGGAGATTCTGTTGTGTTAACAGAGGGCGCAGAGTTAACTTGGATGAGACAGCCACATTATTATATGGGATTATATTCTTATACTTATTCTGCTGGGTTAACCATCGGAACTCAAGTTGCTAAAATGATTGAAGAGGATCCGGATAAAGCAGCTGAATGGGTAGAAGTTCTTAAAATGGGTGGTTCTAAAACTGCAGAAGAGCTTGCTAAGGCTGCAGGAGTAGATGTTTCTACGGATGAGCCATTAAGAAATACAATTGAGACAATTGGAGAATATGTAAAAGAATTAATTTCTTTAACGAATAGACTTGACTAAGGTAGTACTAGGACGCCAGTAGCCTCACTGTGTGAGTCTCTTGCCTAAAAGTTGAGCCTAAGGTCTCAACTTTTCCTGCAATAGAATCTGAGCTACAGATTCTATTGCTCGTACTACGGCGTCAAGTCATTCGTTCTTTACGTGACCATACGAGAGGGCGTTAAAAAAATATACTTGACTGAGGTAGTACTAGAACGGTAGCAGCTCTGCGGTCTCTTGCTCGTACTCCGGCACTACATTTGAACAACTAAAAAAGAGTTAGGGGATTTTCCTCTAACTCTTTTTGTCATGTCTATTTTTGTATCCAACAACGTCCGTCTTGAGCTAATAAGTCAAAACTTTCTTGTGGTCCAGATGAACCTGCAGGATAATTAGGGAATTGTACAGATGTTTCATTATCCCATGCTTGACGAATACGATCCACAAATTTCCATGATGCAGCAACTTCTTCCCAATGCGTGAAGTTCGTCATATCGCCTTCCATACAGTCTAAAATTAAACGTTCATAAGCTTCTGGACTATTTAAACCAAAATTCTTATCAAAGATTTTTTCTAAATGACTTGTTTGTAATCCGTATGAATTTCCAACAGCTTTTGAATTGATAACAAAGCAGAAGCCTTCTTTAGGAGTAATATGAATAGAAATTCGATTTGAAGGGCATTTTCCTTTTGTTTCGTTTTCGAATAGTGGAGAATCTGCTTCTTTAAACACAATATCAATCACAGTTGTTTTAGAATCTAAGTTCTTACCTGTACGAACATAAAATGGAACATCTTTCCAACGTTCATTATCGATAAAGACTTTACCAGCCACATAAGTTTCCATATTAGAATCATCCGAAACATTTTGATCTTGACGGTACCCAGGTAAGTTACCATCTAAAGAAGGACCATATTGACCTCGTACAAAATTTTTGGAAACTTCTTCAGGAGAATAGTGACGTAATTGTTCTAATACATTAATTTTATTTTGACGAACTGCTTCAAATGATTGAGGTGGCTCCATAGCGACTAATGCTAAAATTTGTAAAATATGGTTTTGAACCATATCTCGTAAAGCGCCACTTGTTTCATAATAACCACCACGTTCCTCAACTCCAACTTGTTCAGCTAATGTAATTTGAACATTGTCAATGTGATTGCGATTCCACATTGTTTCAAATACACGATTTGCAAAACGAACAGCAGTAATGTTTTGAATCATTTCTTTTCCTAAATAGTGGTCGATACGATAAATTTGATTTTCATCAAAAGAATGACGTAGTTGTTCATTTAAAATTTGAGCAGATGCATAATCTTTCCCGAATGGTTTTTCAATAATTAAACGATTATAGCCATTTTCTGTTAATAAAGCTTCGTTTTTTAAATGTTGAGTAATGGTTCCGAAAAATGAAGGAGCCATTGCTAAGTAGAAAATTCTGTTTCCTTCAATACCATATTGTTGGTCTAATTTTTCTGATAATTCTTTTAAGACAACATAATGATGAGTATCTGTTACATTATGTGCTTGATAGTAGAAGTGATTAGCGAATTCTTCTGCTTGAGTGACATCTTCTGTTAAACTTTGAACAGATTTTACAACAACTTCACGAAAATGTTCATCCGTCCATTCACGACGAGCTGTACCAATGACCGCAAAATGATTGCGGATAAATCCTTTTTGAAATAAACGAAATAGTGCTGGGTATAATTTACGACTTGCTAAATCACCTGTAGCACCAAAAAAAGTAATCAATACTTTTTGTTCTTGCATAATGAATGCCTCCTAGTTCAGATTTCTTTTCCAGTGTAAAATATAAAATGGAAAATGTCTAATAATTAATCTGAAAATAAATTTAAATTTTGAAGAGCAAAGATAAAGTTGATAGAAAGGGCATTTCTTGCAAGAAGGAAGTAAAATATGTTAGATTAAATATAACAGTTCAATTTTTAGGAGTGTATCAAATGACATTTAAAGAGTTTTTGGGATTAACAATTTTCAACCCAAATCAATTATGGAAAATTATTGAGAAACCAATGAAATCGTCAAAACGTGTATTTTTCTTATTAACCCTATTATTGATGTTGCCAGGGATGATTCAAATGGCTGCATTATTTCATTCTTTAGGGAAGGATTTAGTAGAAATTAGTCATCAATTACCAGAATTTGAAGTGAAAAATCATCAATTAACAACCCAAGAGAAAAATAAAGGCTTTGTGTATAAAACAGATAGTCTAATATTTGTCTTTGATGAAAGTGGGAAGACAACGAGTGAAGATTTGTTGAATGAAACATCTGCTACAATTCCTGTATTTGCCCTATTAAAAGATGGATTTTATTTAGAAACGAATATCAATCATCAAAAACTTGAGTTGAGTCAGTTAGAAACGATGAATAAATCATTTTTCAAAGATATTGCAATGACTTTCCAACAAATGAGTTGGTTAAGTTTACTCATTGTTTTTGTTCTGTATTTTCTTTTTAATTCGGTATATTTATTTGTTATTTTATGGATTGTTTCTTTCTTCGTAAAACTAATAGCTGTATTATTTATGAAAGTGTTTATTCGATTCCCTAAACCAATTGGATGGCAAGTAGTTTTAGGAGCAGCTGTTTTACCTGTATTGATTTATACGATGATTGATTTACTAGGGATTCAATTTATTGGACCAGGACAATTTATCTTTTTAGCAACAACTTTTAATTGGGTGATAGGAATTCGAGAATTTTTAAAAAACAATCGACCATCATAAAAAAACTGGAGAATTTTGGTTCTCCAGTTTTTTAGTCTTTATTTACTATTTTTCTTTCTAGCTGATTGACGATTTTGTTTTTTTCGTTCAATTCTTTGTTTTTGTTTAATTTCATGAGTTAGTTTTTTCTTGTATCCAGGCTTGACATTTTTTTTAGCTTTTTTAATCATTCCTTTTAAGCGAGGATCTAAGTCAGAACTTTGGGTATTTTTTCTTTTTTCACGACGAGAACGGTCATAACTTTCCACTAATTCGCCATTTTTTAATTCCAATGTTTCAAAAGAAATTCCTTTAGCTTCAAGCGTTTGGATGGCTTGTTCTTGGTTAGGAGTGTAGAAAGTAATTGCTTGTCCAGCTAAGCCATTTCGACCAGTACGACCAACACGGTGAATGAAAAATTCTAATTCACTAGGAATTTCTAAGTTAATTACATGAGAAACACCTTCAATATCAATACCACGAGCTGCTAAATCTGTTGCTACAACATATTGATATTCCATTTGTTGAATTTGCTTCATCACACGACGACGTTCACGAGCAGGAATGTCTCCATGAATCGTTGCTACTTTTAAATTTTTCTCACGTAAAAATGCTGTAACTTCATCCGCTTTTTGTTTTGTATTTACGAAAATTAACATTAAGTATGGATGTCCTAGTGTAATCAATTCAAATAATACTTCTAATGGATTTTGTGTTTTCGTCACTAATAATTGATTCGTAATCGTTGGTGAAACTAATTGTTTATTTTCTACATGAATAATTTTTGGATTTCCAAGATATTTTTTAAGGAATGGTTTAATTTTATCTGGAATCGTTGCAGAAAATACGGACATTTGTAAATCTTTCGGCATTCTTGAAGCAATTTCATCGACGGTTTCTAAAAATCCTAAATCAAATGTCATATCAGCTTCGTCAACAACCATCATTGTTGCCGTTTGAACAAGTAGAGCATTTTCTCGCATTAAATCAAAAATTCTTCCTGGAGTTCCGATGACAATATGAGGGGCAGTTTGTTGTAATTTTTGAACTTGACGAAGTTTGTCAGTACCACCGACACATTTTTCTAACAGAATAGGAGTAGGAGCTTCTTCAATTAATTGAGCAGTTACTCGAACTAGTTGTTCTGCTAATTCACGACTTGGAACAGTAATGACTAATTGTAATTCTTGTTTATCTGGATCAATTTTATGAATCAGTGGTAGTAAGAAGCTATGACTTTTTCCACTTCCTGTTTGGGATTGCCCAATCACAGATTCTCCTTTTAATAGTAGTGGAATAATTTTTTCTTGAATTTTAGTTGGAGTAGAAAATGATAATTTTTCTAATGCCGTTTGTAAAAATGGTTGTAATTGATAATCTGTAAATTTCATGGATTCATCTCTTTTCTATAATCTATTTTGAAGCGTTGTTATTATACCATAGTTTTCGATGATTTTAAAAAGAGAACGAATAATAAGAAGGAAAATCTTAAAAAAAGCAAGCAAAAAAATTGCGTTTTCATATTAAAGAGTGGTATTCTTAAAATATCAAACAGTAATTAAAACTGTACTATTTTAGGAGGAATCAATTATGACTTTTGAATTACCAAAATTAGCGTATGAGTTTTCTGCATTAGAACCTCATGTGGATGCTTTGACAATGGAAATCCACCATGACAGACATCACAACACTTATGTAACAAACTTAAACGCAGCAGTAGAAAAACACCCTGCTTTATTCGAAAAAAGCGTGGAAGAATTAGTAGCAGATTTAGCATCTGTACCAGAAGATATTCGTGGTGCTGTTCGTAACAATGGTGGTGGACATGCAAACCATAGCTTATTCTGGACAGTAATTTCACCAAATGGTGGAGGTCAACCTACTGGCGAATTAGCAGATGCAATTGATAAAAAATTCGGTGGATTTGATGCGTTTAAACAAGCTTTTGCTCAAGCTGCAGCAACTCGTTTCGGTTCTGGTTGGGCTTGGTTAGTTGTTTCAAATGGTGAATTAGAAGTTGTTTCTACTCCAAACCAAGATAACCCATTAACAGATGGTAAAACTCCAATTTTAGGATTAGATGTTTGGGAACATGCTTATTACTTAAACTATCAAAACCGTCGTCCTGATTACATTGCAGCATTTTGGAATGTAGTTGATTGGAATGAAGTAGCTCGTCGTTATGAAGCTGCAAAATAATTTTTAAGAAATTTTGATTTGTTAACTCTTTGAGATTCCAGTGGGGAAGCTTGGAGAGTTTTTTTAGTGTTTTTATTTTTTATATAGACTTCCCTGGGTATAGTAGCTAGGGACGCAAGCAAACCTTCGGTTTCATTGCTAAAAATCGAGCCTTGGTCTCGATTTTTCCCGTAATAAAAGCTAAATCGGCTTTTATTACTTTAGCTACTATGGGAAGTCTTTGGTTTGTGTCATATGAGATTCGAGGTTTCATGATTTAATCGTAATTATGATGGTTAAAGTGAGGTTCAAAGTGATGGTCAAAGTGAGGGGTAAAATATTGATTTGGAATAGTAGTGGGGATACTAACATTTAATCATCTTATTCTTTTAAAAATGGTTTTTTCTTGTACTTCGTGACAGATATTGGACTATCGTATATAATAGAGATACGTGTAAAGTTATTTGAAATCATTAAAAGATAAAAAATAGATTTAAGGAGGAACTTATGCGAGTAGGGATTTTTACAGACACCTATTTCCCTCAAGTCAGTGGTGTTGCTACGTCTGTTCGAGTGTTAAAAGAAGAATTAGAACGTCTTGGACATACGGTTATTATTTTTACAACAACCGATCCAAATGCTACGATGCCTGAGTGGAATATCGTTCGCTTGGGAAGTATTCCATTGTTTTCATTTAAAGAAAGAAGAATTGCTGTTCAAGGATTTATTGAAGCTTATAAAGTTTCTCAAGAATATGAATTAGATATTATTCATACTCAAACAGAATTTAGTTTAGGACTACTTGGAAAAATTTTAGGCGCAATGCTTGGGATTCCGACCATTCATACTTATCATACGATGTATGAAAAATATCTTCATTATATTGCAAATGGTAAAATTTTAAGACCAAGTCATGTGGCATATATTTCTAAAAACTTTTGTAATCAAACTCGAGGCGTGATTGCACCAAGTCAAATGACAAAAGATAAATTAGTATCTTATGGAGTGACTCAGGAAGTTCGTGTGATTCCAACAGGTGTTGAGATTCCAGAAATGAATCCAAAAGTTGCAGAAGAGTTACGTGAAAAGTTAGGGTATACAAAAGAAGATAAAGTATTATTATCGTTAAGTCGCTTATCTAAAGAAAAAAATATTGCTGTAATTTTAGATGCAATGCCTGAAATTTTAGAAAAAGATTCAACTGTGAAATGTTGTATTGTTGGCGGAGGGCCAGAAAAAGAAGAACTTGAAAAACAAGTGGAACGTTTAGGGATTACACCTTATGTACAGTTCGCAGGTGAAGTGGAGCATCATCAAGTGTCTCAATATTATCAAATGGCAGATTTATACGTGAATGCTTCTGAGTCAGAAAGTCAAGGGTTAACTTATTTAGAAGCATTAGTGAATAAAATTCCAGTGATTGCGAAGAAAAATGATTATTTACAACAATTTATTACTAAACCAGAATTAGGAATGTTGTTTGAAAGAGATGAGGATATTGCTTCTAGAGTGTTAGCATATTTAGAATGTAGCGATCAATCTTCTCATCAAGTTCAAGAATTACAAAATCAATTATTAGAAGAGATTTCTTCTGTTACTTTTGCTAAAAGAGTAGAAGCATTTTATCAAGATGCAATTAGTAATTATCAACATGATAAAGAAAATACAAAAACTTGGTTAGAGAAGATGAATTTCTTCAAAATCTATGATGATGATAAGGAGGATGAAGAATGAAAAAAATAGGTTTTATTGGAACGGGTGTAATGGGTTCTTCTATAGTGAAGCACTTATTAAACGCTGGTTATCCAGTTACAGTATATAATCGAACAAAAGAAAAGGCACAAGCAGTTATCGATGCCGGAGCTACATGGGCGGATACTCCAAAAGAAGTAGCAAGTCAGTCTGATGTCGTGCTAACGATTGTAGGATATCCAACAGATGTTGAAGAAGTTTACTTTGGTGAACAAGGGATTTTTCAGGGATTACAAGAGGGGATGGTACTGATTGATTTGACAACAAGTACGCCTTCTTTAGCGAAGAAGATTGCAGAAGAAGCTGAAAAACTTTCCTGTGATGCCTTAGATGCTCCCGTTTCTGGTGGTGATTTAGGAGCAAAAAATGGAACTTTATCTACAATGGTTGGAGGTAAGGAGTCTGTTTTAGAAACTGTGCGTCCAATTTTAGAGACTTTTTCAAAAACAGTTACGTTACAAGGAATAAATGGAGCTGGTCAACATACTAAAATGGCGAATCAAATTATGATTGCTGGTACAATGACAGGCTTAGTTGAAATGTTAGTGTACGCAAAAGCTGCAGAATTAGATTTAGAAAAAGTTCTTCAAACAGTCGGAGCTGGAAGTGCAGCTAACTGGTCATTGTCAAATTACGGACCAAGAATTTTGAAGAAAGATTATAGTCCAGGTTTTTTTGCAAAACATTTCTTAAAAGACTTACGAATTGCAGTGGAAGAAGCTGAAAGAATGGGATTGTTTTTACCAGCAACTTTACAAGCAAGAAAACTATATGAAACAGTTTGTGATGATGGTTATGGTGATTTAGGAACACAAGCACTTATTCATTTATATTGGACACTTCCTGAATAAATTTATAAAAAAGTATGATTTTTAAAGGGATTTTCATATAATCTAAAAAAGTTTTATGGTAGAATAGAAATTAAGAAAGCTGAAAGGGGTAAAGCAACATGAAACCTTCACAACTAGTTGCAATTGTGCAACGTCTACAAACAATGGCGGATCAAAGCACGGATATTGAAATTCGTCGTTTTGAAAAAGATGGTGTTGAAAAATGTGTTGTGACATTTAATCAAGAAGCAGATAGCTTTGAGTTAGAAGATTGTGAGACAAAACAAACATTCCAATTTGATGATATCGATTTAGTCGCAATTGAAATTTTTGAACTATTACAAGATTAATGACTTTGTGATAAACCACGGCGCCTATAAAATGTGTGCTGTGGTTTTTCAATATTTATACATAAAGATAAAGTGGGGATTACGATGAAAGTAGAAAAGATTGGATTATTAGGATTTGGAACGGTTGGTAGTGGAGTCTATCATATTTTAACCAAAAATCAAGCATCAATTGAAAAGAAAACAGGAGTTTCATTACAAATTGAAAAAGCTCTTGTAAAAGAACCCGAATTATTTGCCGATAAAATTCCAGGAATTACATTTACTTCGGATGTAGATTATATTTTAAATGATGAAGAAATCTCAATTGTTGTTGAAGTTTTAGGTGGAGTGGATTTTGCTTTTAATTGTGTGAAGAAAGCTTTAGAATCAGGAAAACATGTAGTAACAGCGAATAAAGATTTATTAGCAAAACATGGTGTTGAATTATCTCAAATTGCTATAGAAAATAATGTGTATTTATATTATGAAGCAAGTGTTGGGGGCGGAATTCCTGTATTACGTCCATTAGTAGAACATGTTGCAAGCAATGAAGTAGAATCAATTTACGGAATTGTCAATGGAACAACGAACTTTATTTTAACTTCTATGAGTCAACAAGGATTGTCTTATGAAGAAGTTCTAAAAGTGGCTCAAGAAAAAGGATTTGCAGAAGCAGATCCAACAAGTGATGTAGAAGGTTATGATGCTACTTATAAATTAATTATTTTAACAAGATTAGCATATGGAACAAATGTTTCATTCGATGCAATTCCTAAAAAAGGAATTACACAAGTAACTAAAACAGATTTACAATTAGCTAAACTTGCAGGTTACACAATCAAATTATTAGCAAGTGTTGTCGCAAATGGTGAAGAAGTATACTTAGAAGTACGTCCTTATTTTGTAAGTTTAAACCACTTGTTAGCTCAAGTTGCTTATGAAAATAATGCCATTTCTGTAACAGGTGATGCTTTAGGAGAAATTTTATTATACGGAAAAGGAGCAGGTTCACACCCAACTGCAACAAGTGTAGTAGCTGATGTCATGATGATTGCGACACAACAAAATCGTAACGCTAAAGTAGTTCCATTTGAACCATTAACGCAAGCAACGAAAATTCATACAACGACAGCTCCATTAAAAGATTATGTTGTTGTCATTGAAACAAGTAAACCAGAAGAATTTGACGGTGTTGTGTTACCAAATCAAGCAGTATTAACACGATTCACTCAAATTTCAGAAGCTGAGTTAGAAGAAAAAGTGTCAGCATATCAACAAGTAGATGGCGTAAAAGCTGTTAGAATCTATCCAGTATTGGAGGCATAAAAATGAAAATTATTGTACCCGCAACAACTGCCAATATTGGTCTAGGATTCGATTCCATTGGGATTGCGGTTGATTTATATTTAATATTAACAGTTGTAGAACCTAGTAGTGAATGGAAAATTGAACATCCATTTGGAGAAGCAGTACCAACAAATGAAGAGAATTTAATCATTGAGACAGCTTTAGCAGTTTGCCCAACATTACAACCTCATCATTTAGTGTGTGAAAGTGATATTCCAATGACAAGAGGATTAGGAAGTAGCTCTAGTGCAATTGTTGCAGGAATCGAATTAGCGAATCAATTAGCTAATTTAAACTTAACACCGCAACAAAAAGTCGAGTGGGCAACTAAATTAGAAGGGCATCCAGATAATGTAGCTCCTGCTATTTTAGGTGGATTAGTTGTTGCAACTTACGATGAAGAAAGTCAAGAAGTAGATTATTTACAAAAGGAAATTCACTCAGATATTCAAGGGATTGCGTTAATTCCAGATTTTGAACTATCAACAAAAGCAAGTAGACAAGTTCTTCCTAGTGAATTTGTTTATTCTCAGGCAGTACAAGCGAGCAGCCGTTCGAATGTATTAGTTGCAGCACTATGGCAAGAAGATTGGGAAAATGTTTCTAGAATCGTAGAAAAAGATTTATTCCATGAACCTTATCGTGAAACATTAATTCCATTTTTAACACCAGTACGTAAACTTGCAAAAGAAAAAGCAGCGATTGGTACGTACTTAAGTGGAGCGGGTCCAACTGTAATGGTGTTATCTTCAAAAGAAAATGCACCAAGTATTGCCCATTATTTACAAGAACAATTACCGAAAAAATTAGGGAAATATAAAATTCAAGTATTAACCGTCGATCAAGTAGGCGTTCGAGTTGAAAAAATATAATAGATAGAGGAGAAATATGTCCATTAAACTAACACCAACGTGGTTTATCAAAGATTATTTATCCATTTCCATTGAGTTTTTAAAAAAACAATCGATTAAAACAATTTTTGCAGATATTGATAATACATTAGTGGAGTGGGATGAATTAGATACAAATGAAGCTTTACAAGTATGGGTTCAACAATTAAAAGACAACCAGATTCAAATTATATTAGTATCTAATAATCGTAAAAATCGTATTGAAAGAGTGGCTGAACAATTAGGAGTTCCGTATGTTTTTCCAGGATTAAAACCACTGCATAAAGGATTCAAAGAAGCGTTGAAGCAAACGACTGCAACAAAAGATGAAATTGTGATGATTGGAGACCAATTATTGACAGATATTTTAGGAGCAGGAACGTTTGGTATTCAAACAATACTTGTAAAACCTTTAAAGTTATCAGATGCTAAGAAAACAAGAATCAATCGATTTTTTGAAAATTTAATCTTAACTATGATATACGGAAAAAATTACTCAGAGAAATGGGAGGAGAAAATCTATGACTGAAAACCACTACTTTTGTATGGGATGTGGCGCAACGATTCAAACAGAAAATCATGAAGAAATCGGCTATACTCCAACAAGTGTGTTGACAAAAATGTTAGAAAAAGAAGAACCCGTATATTGTCAACGTTGTTTTAGACTTAGAAATTATAATGAATTACAACCTGCTTCTTTAAGTGATGATGATTTCTTAAAAATGTTATCTTCGATTGCCGAAGAAGATGCACTAGTTGTTTATGTGGTCGATTTATTTGACTTATATGGCAGTATGATTTCGAGCTTGAAACGTTTTATTGGAGATAATCCAGTATTATTTGTTGCTAATAAAGTGGATCTATATCCAAAATCAGTGAATCGTAATCGTTTGAAAAACTGGATTGAGCGTTTTGCAAAAGAATATGGCATTCGTCCAGTCGATACGATTTTAGTAAGTGCGAATAAACGCATTCAAATCGATGAATTATTGGATAAAATAAATGAATACCGTCAAGGGAAAGATGCGTATGTAGTAGGGGTAACCAATGTAGGTAAATCTACTTTAATTAATAAATTAATTCAAAGCATCGGCGGAACAAAAGATGTGATTACGACTTCTCAATTCCCAGGAACTACATTAGGACAAATTGATATTCCATTTGATGAAGAATCAAGCTTAATTGATACTCCAGGGATTATTCACCGTCATCAAATAGCACACTATTTAGCAGAAAAAGAAGTGAAAAAAGTATTACCTCAAAAGGAATTACAACCAAAAACTTTCCAATTAAATGCAGAACAAACGATTTTTATTGGTGGACTTGTACGAGTGGATTATACAAAAGGAGAAAGAAATTCCTTAACATTTTATACTCCACAAACGATTGAATTACATCGTACAAAATTAGAAAAAGCAGATGAGTTTTATGCAAGACACAATGGAACGATTTTAACACCTCCTACCGGAGATAATGTTAAACAATATCCAGCACTACAGAAGACAGTCTTTTCAGTAAAAGAAAAATCAGATATTGTGATTGCAGGTTTAGGATGGGTAACGATTCAAAAACCAGGGACGATTGAAGTTTGGAGTCCGAAAGAAGTAGACGTCATTAAACGTCCATCGATCATATAAGAAGGAGGGATTGGATTGGAATTAAAAGGAAAAGAAAGACAATTTTTCAAAAAAGAAGCACATAGTATTAAACCGATTTTTCAAATTGGAAAAGGCGGTTTAAGTGAAGAAATGATTCAACAAATCCAATTTGCGATTGAAAAACGTGAACTAATTAAAGTGAGTTTATTACAAAATACAATGGAAGAACCTCAAGAAGCTGCTGAAGTATTAGCAGAACAAACAGGTAGCACGATTATTCAAGTGATTGGACATACAATTGTATTATATAAACAAGCTAGAAACCCAAAAAATCGTGATATTTCGATTCGATTTGCAGAATTTGTAAAAAGAGGGCGATAATATGATGCAATCCATCAAGCTTTGTCCAAAAGTAAAACAAAATGATTTTAGTGGAAAACAAAAGCGTGTTGGAATTTTAGGAGGAAGTTTTAATCCTCCTCATGTAGCACATTTAATTATGGCAGAGCAAGCTAGAGTTCAATTGAATTTAGATAAAATCTATTTTATGCCGAGCCATATTCCACCTCATGTAGATGAAAAGAAGACGATAGATGCCAATTATCGAGTAGAAATGACGCAATTAGCGATACGAGATAATTATCATTTTGAACTTGAAACGATTGAATTAGAAAGACCAGAAAAAAGTTATAGTTTTGATACGATTCACCTCTTAAAAGAAAAGAATCCGGATGTGGACTATTACTTTATTATTGGTGGCGATATGGTAGATTATTTACCAACTTGGCATCGTATTGATGAGTTAGTTCATGAAGTTCAATTTGTTGGAGTTTGTCGTCCAGGTTATCCAAAAGAAACTCCATATCCAGTATTATGGATTGAAGCGCCTCAAATGGAAATTAGTTCAACACAAATTCGTAAAAATGTGTTATGGGGACAAAGTATTCGTTACCTTGTTCCAGAAAGTGTAGAAGAATATATTTTTGAGAAAGGACTGTATCAAGAATGACAGGTTTAGATTTTTCTCCATATTCTTCTTTGAGTCGTGAAAAAATTTTACATCAAGTTCGCTCTCAAATGAGTCAAAGAAGATTTGATCATTGTTTAAGAGTGGAAAAGAAAATCATTGAATTAGCAACATTATATGGAGCAGATGTTACAAAAGCTTCTTTAGCAGCATTAATTCATGATTATGCAAAAGAAAGACCCTTAGAAGAATTACAAGAATTAGTGGTCAAAAAACAGTTGTCAGATCAACTAAAAAATCAATCTTCTGAAATTTTACATGGACCAGTAGGTGCTGAAATTTTAAAAGATGAATTAGAAATTCAAGATGAAGAAATTTTAGACGCTATTCGTGAACATACGATTGGTGGAACTAAAATGACTCTGTTATCCAAATGTTTATTTGTAGCAGATGCGATTGAAGATGGAAGAAATTATCCAGGAGTAGAGGAAGCAAGAGTGATTGCGCATCATAATATTGATGAAGCAGTTCGATATTTAGTCAGACATACTTTACACTATTTAATTGAAAAAGAAGTATATATTTATCCTGGAACATTAGAAGTATATAATTATTTAGTAATAGAAAGAGGAAACGTATGACAGAAAATCGTAGTAAACAATTATTAGATGTAGTATTAAGAGCAGCAGATGATAAATTAGCACAAGAAATCGTTGCACTAGAAGTGGGACACTTAACACCTGTAGCAGATTACTTTGTTATTACTCATGGGAAAAATGAAAAACAAGTACAAGCAATTGTCGATGCAATTGAAGAAGAAGTACATAAAGAAGGCTTTGAAGTGAAAAGTATCGAAGGAAAAGACAACGCACGTTGGATTTTAATGGACTTAAATGATGTCATTGTACATGTATTTTACTATGAAGACCGTGAATATTATAATTTAGAAAAATTATGGAATGACGCACCAATCGTTAATATTGTGAGTGAAAAAGAATGACCTATCAAACCTTTGCACATGTATATGATGAAGTAATGGATCATGAACAATACCAATTATGGGTGAATTTTACAAAAGATTCTTTTAAAGCGTATACGAGTAGAAATATTCAAAAAGTCATGGAATTAGCTTGTGGGACGGGTGAAGTATCTTCGCTCCTAACAGAGGCAGGCTATCAAGTGACTGGTGTGGATTTATCAGACGAAATGTTAGATATTGCCAAAGAAAAATATCAACAAGAGTACCCAAGTATTGATTGGGTTCAAAAAGATATGCGTGATTTAGATGGATTAGAGACATATGATGCCGTTACATTATATTCTGATTCACTTTGTTATTTAACGGAGTTTGAAGATACTATTAAAGTCTTTAAAACTGTTTATGAGCATTTAGAAGAGGATGGTTTGTTTTTATTTGATGTGCATTCTCTCTATCAAATGCAAGAAGTATTTCCAGGATATCAATATCATTATACAAGTGAAAATTTAGCATTTTTATGGCAAAGTTATGAATTAGACGAACCTGGAAGTGTGGAACATGTCATTGATATGTTTGTCCGTGACGAATCTCAAACGAGTAAAGCCTTATTTGAGCATTTTCAAGAAGTGCATGTGGAACAAACTTTCCCTATGGAATGGTATCAAGAAGCTCTTGAAATGGTAGGGTTTAAAAAAGTATGGGTAAAATCTGATTTTGGTGAGTCAGAAGTTGAAGAGACTTCACCACGTTGGTTTTTTATTGCATTGAAATGAGGAATTAAATGAAAGCTTGTGGAATTATTGCAGAATATAATCCATTTCATCAAGGTCACCATTATCAAATCGAACAAATTAGAAGGCAAACAGA
Organism: uncultured Granulicatella sp.; assembly: GCF_963516875.1. Lineage (GTDB taxonomy): Bacteria > Bacillota > Bacilli > Lactobacillales > Aerococcaceae > Granulicatella. The sequence continues at coordinate 43,091 of NZ_CAUQCL010000005.1, forward strand.
TGCAGATGTCATTGTTGTTGCGATGAGCGGGAATTTCGTTCAAAGAGGCGAACCGTCGATTGAAAATAAATGGCATCGTGCAAAAATGGCTCTAGAAAATGGAGCCGATCTAATATTAGAATTACCAACACTTTCAAGCACGCAAGCCACAGATTGGTTTGCTGCTGGAGGCGTTGGTATTTTGCATGCTGCTAAATGCCGGGAAATTGCTTTTGGAGTAGAAGATAAAACGATTGATTATCAATTAGCATTTGAGGAATGGATTACCTTACAAACACAAATCAAAGAACACGTCACAAATGACGAGATAAAATCTCTCACTTATGCAAATCGACTTTCGTTGATTTCAAAGGAAATATTTGGAGAAAATAGTCCACTCTATCGATTAATGCAACAACCGAATCAACAATTAGGTTTTGCTTATGTAAAAGAAATTTTAACGAGAAATTTACCAATGAAATTTTTAATGGTTGAACGAAAAGGAAATGGTCATTTAGATGCGAAAATCCAAGATAAACAGTTCGCTAGTGGAACTGCATTACGAAGACAATTATTAAAGGTTGATAGAAATCACCAGTTGTATTCTCAATTACCTTATTTAACAGAAGTTTCTTCAAATGAATATCGTAATGAATGGGAACTGTATTGGACTTTGTTGAAATACCAATTAGAACGAAGTAGTGTGGAAGAATTAAGAATGATTTATCAAATGGATGAAGGGATTGAATATCGTTTCAAAAAATTCATACATCAGGCTAATTCTTTTAATGAATTCATTCAATTATTGAAAAATAAACGATGGACTTGGGCAAGATTACAACGCTTATGCATCTGTGTGTTATTAGGGATTACGAAAGAACAAGTAAAACAACATTTTGAAAGTATTCGGGAGCCAAAACAAGTGACTGTTTTAGGATTTAACGAAATAGGAAGAAAATATTTAAAAACTTTACGAGAAGAAGAAACAGTATTTATTACAAATTATGCTCATCCTTCGTTGGAATTACAAAAGAAATTTGATAACATTTATGATATAATGAATCCATCTGGGTATCATTCTGCTCGGCAGATGAAACCTGTAATGAAATAGTTGATAAATGAAAAACTAGTTTTTGAAAAATGATTGCAATCTGAGTCAGAAATCTGTAGAATCAGCTTATAAAATAAAATGATGGAGAAATATACAATTGTCAAGTAGAAAACATTGACAAACAAGAGATTCCTTAGTATAATTCTCTATGTTGCTTTAGGGGTGAAAAATGTGAAAATATCATTAAAACAACTTGAAAATTCTCAAGGAATGCCTGTTTATTTTGATGAAGAAATGCGAGTAGAAGATAACTTAAAGAGTCGTGATGATACGATAATAGCAGTTTCTCCTGCTGTAGCAAAAGGTTTTCTTGTCTATCAAAATGAAACAGTTATTGCGCAATTTACATGTGTTGTCGATATCACACTTCCTTCATCCAGGTCTCTAGAGCCAGTGGTTGTGCCATTGTCAATAGAAATTGTTGAACGATATATTCCAAAAGGAACTTCATTTGAAGAACAGGAATTAACAGAAATTGTAATTCCGTTAGAAACTGATTGGATAGATTTACAACCTGCTGTGGAAGATCATATTTTACTTTCAATTCCTTTACAAGTCTTATCGCCAGAGGAATTGAGTGAAGACCGAATGCCAAGTGGTCAAGATTGGGAAGTCATTTCTCAAGATGAGTTGGCTTTGAGACGTACAGTCGCAAAAGAACAACAAATTGATCCAAGGTTAGCGGCTCTACAGTCTTTCTTCGATTCCGATGAGACTGAAAAGTAAAAAGCATTTTATGTAAAGAAGATTGATTAGGAGGTGTACAAAATGGCAGTACCAAAACGTAAAACATCAAAAGCTAGAAAAGCTAAACGTCGTACTCACTTCAAATTAGAAGTACCAGGGTTAAACGCATGCCCTAACTGTGGTTCATTAAGAAAAAGCCACCATGTTTGCCCATCATGTGGACAATACGATGGAAAAGAAGTTGTTTCTCAAGAAGCATAATATTAACAATCAAGCCTACACTTTTGTGTGGGTTTTTTTATTTGCATTAGTTCTTGCATCAAATTGATAAATTAAATTGATAAGGATTCCTTATAGCTTTTGTTGGTGAAGTTTGTAGGGAATCTTTTTTGTGATAACTATTGTTAATAAATTCTTTTTTCAATCTAAATGGATTTCTATAATTTAGTATAACCACAATGTTTAAAAATGGACATTTTCAGCAAAAGTGTACAAAACAAAAATGGGAAATAGTGTTAAGTTTTGTGAAAAAAATCCTTATTAATTTTAGGTATTTTCTATTTAATTAATTTAACAGTAATGAAAGCGTGCACCTAGTAGAATTAAAATGATGAAAATAGGAAAAATTATATAAATAAGAAGAGTTGATTGTGAATTTTTATATTTTTAGAATGCTGAAATTGCTTTAAATATAAAGAAAAATATATAAAAATAAAGTTTATTTATTGTGAAATTAAAAGTTGCATTTCTTGAATTTTTATATCAAATATGTTAATTTATATTAGCCAGATAAAATGGAAATAAAAAAGAAGAGGAGATTATAATGAAGAAAAAGAATCAAAATAATGAATTTAATCGAATTCAACGATTTTCAATTCGTAAGTATAGTTTTGGTGCTGCATCAGTAGCCATTGCAACGTACTTAATGTTTATGGGAAATGGCGCAGTATATGCTGCACAAGAAGGAGTAGTAGAAGGAACTGAACCTAAAACAGGGGAAGTAGTGACTCCAAAAGAAGAGCAAAAATCTGAAACTTTAGATAAGTCAGCTTTAATTCGTTTAATTGCTGAAATTGAAACTAAATTATCAGATGGAAAATACAATGATAAAACAGAAGAAAGTTTATCTGTATTAAAATCTTCAGTCGAATCAGCTAAAACAACTGTAGTAAATGCAACTTCACAAAAAGAATTAAATGCTGCTTACAATAGTTTAGCAACAACTGTAAGTTCAAAATTAAAATCTAAACCAACAGAGAAAAAAGAAACTCCAGCAATAGACACTACTAATGGGAAAGAAACTGTCGGTAAAAAAGCAGAAAACACAGAAAAGAAATCTGATTCTAACTCAATCGAAAATACAGGGTCTAAAGATCCACGTAATGGGAAAGAGCTGGATAAGGAGAATGCGTTTAGAACAGAAGCAACTGCTGCGACGCATGAAGCAACAACAAACAAAGTAGGGAACATTAGTTACACTATGGAGTTTTCTGATGATGCTAATAAAGAAATTTATCTTTATAACCAAGAAGATACAAATGTTGGTATCACTGTAAATTCAACAGCTGGTAATATTAGTTCAGTAAAAGTTAGAGGTGGAGGTAACAGACCTCTTGATGAAGCAACTAAAGATAGCGCTGTTCAAATTGATGGATTTGGATGGAGTTATACACAAACTGTAACTGAAACAGCTGGTCCAGTAACGATGAATATTACTGGTAAGACTAATGAGAGATTTTTAGGTCTTACTCCTACCAACAGACGTGAGGATCAAAATTCGGTTTTAGGAGCTAGATATTTAGTAATCACAGATACTTCAGGAGGAAAGGTAGAGGCACCTAGTAATGGCTCAAATCAACCTGGTTATTTTAATTTAGTTGTTAAATCTCAAACATACAAATACAGCATCCAACAGCCAGAATTAAATGGAGATAAAATTGGTGTAGCTGATATTAACAACTTAACTGCAGCAGATATTCAAAAAATTAAAGACCAAATTAATATCGAATATTCTAAAACAAGTACTGATGCAAGATTAACTTCTAAAAAAGGTATTGCATTAGAGAATAAAGCTGATGTTGTTAAAAATATTGAAGTAGATGGACAAAATATTACTGTAACATACAACGATGATTCTACAGATACAGCAACAATTTCAAGTGTTGTACGTACAAATGAGAAACCAACTGTAGAAATTAAATATTCTGACCCAGCACCAAATAAAAAAGAAGTATATGTTTACGCATCAGAAGTTAATACATTTGATATTAAAATCAAAGATGATAGTGGCAAACTTGCAAGTGCTGAGTTAAGAAGAGGAAGTAACCAAGAGTTTAAAGATGTAGCAGGAGATGCAACTAAGCAAAATACAGAATATGGATTCACTGCAAATAAATACACTTCTGAAACACCTGCAACAGAAGAAAATCCAACAGTAATTACATACACTGGAACGCCAGCACCTGAAGGGAATTTTACAAAAGAAAGATTTGAAGCTGCGATTCAAAATGGAGGAACTCCATTAGGATGGCGTTTTGTGAAAGCTGTTGATAAAGATGGTGCAGACGCACGAGGCAATGGTAGAGATGCTACTGACCCAACTGCAGTTAATGTAATCCTTAAACCTCAAACTTTAAAATACGATATTCAAACTCCAGCAGAAGCAGATAAAGTAGCAGTAACAGATGCTTCAAATGTAACAGATGCTGAATTTGCAAGAGTTAAAGAGAAAATTAAATTAGAATATTCTCAAAATAACCCAGATGAGCGTTTAGCGGATAAAAAAGGTACATTAGTGGATGTACAAGAACAACCTTCACGTATTCAATCAATTACTAGAGATGCTGATGATAATGTAGTTGTAACATACGCCGATGGTTCAAAAGATAAAAAACCTTTATCAGAATTAGTTCGTGTAAACAATGCTCCAGAAGTAAAAATCCCTTACTCTGTAGATGGTAAGAAAGATGTATATGTATATGCAAATGAAGATGTTAATATTGATATTAAATATACAGATGACTCAGGGAAAATTGCCTCAGCTGTTGTTAACGGTGGAGGAAATCAACCGTTAAAAGTAATAAATGAGGATAATCCTAATCTTTTAAATAATGAGTTTGACATGACAGAAGAAAAGATTTCTGCGGAGACTCCAGCGACAGCTGAAAATCCTGCAATTGTTAAAATTCGTGGATTAGTAACGAAAGAAACACCAGGTCTTAAAGCGGATAAATTCCCTAAAGGAGATAATGATGAATATCGTTTAGTCACTCGTTACGCAACAGCAACAGATACAGATGGACGAGAAATAGTAAATAACGCTACTGGTTCTTCATACGCAACAGACCCAGGTGCATTTACAATTGTATTAAAATCTCAAACAAAGAAATATGATATTAAAGAATTAGATGAAGCTAACAAAATTGTAGTATCTGATACAACTAATATCCCAGCAGATGAGTTAGCTAAAATTAAAGAGAACATTCCTTTAGAATACTCTAAGAAAAATGAAGATAAAAACTTAGCGGATAAAAAAGGAACAGCAGTAGACAAAGCTGCTGCTGCAAAAGTAGTTGATACACTTGTTCAAAAAGGAGATAACTTAGAAGTAACTTATAAAGATGGTTCTAAAGATACAATCCCAGTAGATAAAGTTGTAAAATTAGATAAACAACCAGCTATTGATGCAGTAAATAACAAAGCAACTGACCAAATTACAGCGATTAATAATAATACTGCATTAACACCAGCTGAAAAAGAAAAAGCTATTGCTAAAGTAAATGAAGATAAAACAGCAGCATTAGGTAAAATTGATGAAGCTACAAATAATGGAGCAATTGAAACAGCTAAAAATGATGGGAATACTGCAGTATCAAAAGTAAACCCAGTAGCGAAAGAAGCTGCTAAACAAGCTGTTACAGATGCATTAAAAGCTAAAAATGATGCACTTGATGAGCGTGAAGATTTAACTCAAAAAGAAAAAGAAGATGCAAAAGCAGCTGCTAAAGTAGAAGCAGATAAAGCAATTGCTAAAATTAATGAACAACCAGATACTGCACCAACTCCAGCAGAAGCAACAACAGCACAAACAGCAGTTGATACTGGAAAAGCTGATGGTACGACTGCAATCGGTAAAATTAATCCAATCGGTAAACAAGCAGCATTAGATAAAATCGATGAAGCATTAAAAGAAAAAGAAAAAGAAATCGATGCTCGTACTGACTTAACTGATGAAGAGAAAAAAGAAGTTAAAGATAAAGCTAAGGAAATTGCAGCTACTAAAAAAGCTGAAATTAATGCTAAGAAAAATAATGCAGATACAGAAGCAGAAGCTGGAACAGTTCAAGGTGAAATCAATACAGCAGGTACTGATGGAGCAGCGGCTATTACAGCTTTAGCAAAAGATCCAGCGAAAAAACCAGAAGCAAATACAGCTGTGACAAACGCTGCAGAAGCTAAAAAGCAATCAATCCAAGACGATACCGCATTATCATCAGAAGCTAAGAAAAAACTTCAAGATGAAGTAGATGAAATTAAAAAGGCATCAGAAGAAGCGATTAATGGTGCTAAGAAAAATGCCAATGTTGATAAAGCTAAAAAAGCAGCTGAAACAGCAATTGCTGCTATTAACTCTGCACGTTTACCAGGAAATAAATTAGTTGCGAAAAATCCAACAAATCTAGATGCTGAAGAACAAGAGAAACTTAAAAAAGCTATTGAAGCAGTAAACCCAGGCGCAACTGTAACTGTAAATCAAGATGGAAGTGCTAGTGTTACATTACCAAATGGTAAAACAGAACCATTAAAACAAGTTGACTTAACAAAAGATGCGAGTGCTTTAGAAACAGCTGGTGGAGGAAATAATATTAACCGTCCAACAGATAAAGTAATTGTTAATAACCCTGATGAGTTAACTCCTGAAGATAAAGAAAAAATCAAAAAAGCAGTTCGTGATGTTAACCCTAATGCTGTAGTATCAATTGATGCTGCAGGAACAGTAACAGTTTCAACATCAGATGGACATACAGCAGGTTTCCCAGCTAAAGAATTAGTACGTACATTAGCTGATGCAGGAAAAGATGGTTCGGGTAATGCAGGAATTCTTAAACCAGCAGATAAAGTAGTGGGTAATGCAACAAATTCAGCTGATCAAGAAAAAGCAACTGCAAAACTGAAAAAATTAAATGGTGCAGATGCGACAGTTAAATATGACTCTGAAGGAAATGCAACAGTAGTTCTTAAAGATGGTACAATTGCAACAATTCCAGCTGCAGACTTATTTAAAACACCAGAAGATGCAAGTAAAGTAAACGGTGGAGATGATATCAATAAACCGAATGCTCAAACTGTTGTAGCTGATATGGCAACATTAAGCCCAGAAGAACGTACTAAAGTAAAAGACGCGATTAAGGCAAAAGTTGAAGCAGTAAACCCAGGTGCAGTTGTAGTTGTAGATGATAAAGGAAATGCAATTGTAACAACACCAGAAGGAAAAACAGCAGTAATCGATGCAGATGATTTAATTAAAAAACCAAACGAAACATCAACTGCAAAAGCTGGTAATAATATCAATAACCCAGCAGATAGAGTTCAAGTAGCAGATAAAGCTGAATTAACAGAGCCTGAACTTGCTAGAATTAAAGCAGCAGTTGAAGCAGTAAACCCAGGTTCAACAGTTGTCGTTGACGATAAAGGAAATGCGACTGTAACAACACCAGAAGGAAAAACAGCAACAATTCCAGTAGCTGATTTAGTGAAAACTTCATCTGATAAAGAAAATGTAAGTGGTGGAAATCAAGTAAATACTCCAGCAGATAGAGTAGTAGTAGAAAACCCAGCTGCATTAAACGATACAGATAAAGAAAAGATTAAAGCTGAAATCCTTAAAGTAAACCCAGGTGCTGAAGTAGTATTTGATGCAAATGGTAATGCTACCGTAACAAATAAAGATGGCGTTGTAGCAACAATTCCAGCAACAGATTTAGTGAAAGCTAAAACTGAATTAGCAGATCCAACGAAACAAGATGCTGTAAACAAACCAGCAGACAAAGTCGTAGTTGATCCAGAGTTGGTAGATAATGCAGACGCAACATTATCTCAAACGGCTAAAGATGCGATTAAAGCAGCAGTTGAAGCAGTTAACCCAGATTCTACTGTAGTAGTTGACGATAAAGGAAATGCAACAGTAACAACACCAGAAGGTAAAACTGTAGTTATTCCTAAAGCTGACTTAGTAAGAAAAGAAACAGATAAAGAAACTGCAAAAGCAGGAAATAACATCAATAAACCAGCGGATAGAGTATTAGTAACAGACCCAACAAATATTGATGAAGCTGCTAAAAAAGCGATTGAAGAAAAAGTTAAAGCAGTAAATCCAGATGCAACAGTAGTAGTTGATGCAAATGGTAATGCAACAGTGACAACACCAGATGGTAAAACAGCAACAATTCCAGTGGCTGATTTAGTGAAAACAGCAGCTGATGCAGAAAATACTAAAGCAGGTAATAATGTCAATAAACCAGCCGACAAAGTAACTGCTAATAAAGATAATTTACAGCAAACTGATAAAGATAAAATTAAAGAAGCAATTCTTAAAGTAAATCCAGAAGGAACGAAAGTATTTGTTGATGACAAAGGAAATGCAACAGTATCTACTCCAGATGGAAAAACAGCGACAATTCCTGTTGAAGATTTAGTAAAAGCTCCAACTGCTAAAGATGAAGTAAATGGTGGAAATAAAGTAAATACACCAGCAGATAAAGTAGTAGTAGCAAATCCAGCTGAATTAACAACTGAAGATAAGGAAAAAATTGCTGAGAAAATTAAAGCAGTAAATCCAGATGCTAAAGTAGTGTTTGACGACAAAGGAAATGCAACAGTAACAACAAAAGACGGAGCTGTAGCAACAATTCCAGCATCAGACTTAGTGAAAACAAATAATGACTTAACAGATCCAGCTAAACAAGATGCAGTTAAGAAACCAGCTGATAAAACACTTGTTAAGAACCCAGCTAAATTAAGTCAAGAAGAAAAAGATGCTATTAAAGTAGCTGTAGCAAAAGTAAATCCAGAAAACACAACAGTAGTTGTAGATGAACAAGGAAATGCAACAGTAACAACACCAGACGGTAAAACTGAAGTAATTCCAGCATCAGACTTAGTAAAAACTGCAAAAGAAGCTGAAGGTGCAAATGCAGGAAACAACATTAACAAACCGGCAGATAAAGTTTCAGCAACACCAGCAGATTTAACTGGAGATAAGAAAGACGAAGTTAAAGCTAAAATTCAAAAAGCTGTAGAATCAGTAAATCCAGGTGCAACTGTATTCGTAGATGATAAAGGAAACGCAACAGTAACAACACCAGCTGGTAAGACAGCAACAATTTCAGTGGAAGACTTATTGAAAGATCCAGCAGCTAAAGAAACTCCATCAGCAGGAAATAAAGTAAATACTCCAGCTGAAAAAGCACTTGTAGATCCAGCAGTATTGAATGATCCAAAAGCAACATTACCAAAAGATGTTAAAGATGCTATTCAAAAAGCTGTAGAATCTGTAAATCCAGGAGCAACAGTAGTAGTAGATGATAAAGGGAATGCGACAGTAACTGTAACAAATCCAGATGGCACTAAGACTACAGCAACAATTCCAGCTTCAGATTTAGTGAAATCAAATGCTAAAGAAGACTTAGAAAATGCCGCTAAACAAGATGCAATTAAGAAACCTATCGATCAAACAGTAGTTGCAGCTAAAGATGCTTTAACAGGACCTGAAAAAGAAGCGATTAAAGCTAAGGTTCAAGAAGTTAACCCAGGCGCAACTGTAGTAGTTGATGAAAAAGGAAATGCGACTGTAACAACTCCAGAAGGAAAAACAGCAGTAATTCCAGCGGATGATTTAGTGAAAACTGCAGATGAAGTGTTAACTGATCCAAAAGCAGGTAACGTAATTAATAAACCAGCTGATAGAGAATTAGTGGCAGATAAAGAACACTTAACTCCTGAAGATATTCAAGCAATCAAAGATAGAGTTGCAGCAGTTAACCCAGGCTCAACAGTATTCGTAGATGACAAAGGGAATGCAACAGTTACAACGAAAGATGGACAAACTGCAACAATTCCAGTAAATGATTTAGTGAAGACAGAAGCTGATAAGAATACAGCAAATGCTGGTAACAAAGTAAACACTCCAGCAGATAAAGTATTAGTGAAAGATCCAGCTAAATTAACTGCTAAAGAAGTTGAAGAAATCGAGAAGAAAATCAAAGAAGTAAATCCAGATGCTGAAGTAGTATTTGACGACAAAGGAAATGCTACAGTTAAGACTAAAGAAGGTAATATTGCAACAATTCCAGTATCTGACTTAGTTAAACCAAAAGCAGATTTACTAGATCCAGCTAAACAAGATGCAGTGAAGAAACCAGCGGATAAAACTTTAGTGAAAAATCCAGATTCATTAACTCCAGAAGAGAAGAAAGAAATCGAAGCTAAAGTAAGAGCTGTTAACCCACCAGCAGATGGAACAACTGTATTCGTAGATGATAAAGGTAATGCAACAGTAACAACTAAAGATGGTAAGACTGTAGTTATTCCAAAAGATGATTTAGTGAAAACTGAAGCAGAAGCTGCTAACGAAAAAGCTGGAAATAATATTAACAAACCAGCTGATAAAGTTTCAGTAAAAGATAAAGATCAATTAACTGAAGATGATAAAAAAGCAATTGCTGAAAAAGTTAAAGCAGTAAATCCTGGAGCAGAAGTATTCGTAGATGACAAAGGAAATGCAACAGTTACACTGAAAGATGGTAAATCAGCAACAATTCCAGCAACTGATTTAGTGAAATCACCAGAAGATGCAACTAAACCAAATGCTACAAACAAAGTAAATACACCAGCTGATAAAGTTGTTGTAAAAGATCCAGATACTTTAACAGATGCGGATAAAGAAGCTATCACTAAGAAAATTCAAGAAGTGAATCCAGAAGCTAAAGTAGTATTTGATAAGTACGGAAATGCAACAGTAACAACGAAAGATGGAGCAGTAGCAACAATTCCAGCGAAAGATTTAGTGAAAACAGAATCAGATGCAGCTAAACCAGAAGCAGGAAACAATGTGAACAAACCAGCAGATAAGGCTGTAGTAGCGAACCCAGAACAACTTACAGACGCAGAGAAAGAAGCTGTTAAGAAAGCTGTAGAATCAGTAAATCCAGGTTCAACTGTAGTAGTAGACGATAAAGGAAATGCAACAGTAACAACGAAAGATGGTAAGACAGCGGTAATTCCAGCAGCAGACTTAACGAAGACAGAAGTACAAGCTAAAGAGCCAAATGCAGGAAACGACGTAGTTAAACCAGCAGATAAGACTGTAGTAGCAAATCCAGACTTATTAACACAAGATGAGAAAGATACAATTGCAGCTAAAGTTAAAGCAGTAAACCCAGGTGCTGAAGTTGTAGTAGATGACAAAGGAAACGCAACAGTTACATTAGAAAACGGTAAGACAGCGGTAATTCCAGCGGCAGACTTAACGAAGAATGCAGATGCAGAAAATGCACCAAAAGCAGGAAATGAAATTGTTAAACCAGCTTCTAAGACAAAAGTAGCAAATCCAGACTCATTAACACAAGATGAGAAAGATGCAATCGCAGCTAAAGTTAAAGCAGTAAATCCAGGTTCAACTGTAGTAGTAGACGATAAAGGAAACGCAACAGTAACATTAGAAAATGGTAATACAGCAGTCATCCCAGCATCAGATTTAACAAAATCTGAAAAAGATGTGAACGATGGAAAAGCGAAAGACAATGCAGTGACACCAGCTTCTAAGACAAAAGTAGCAAATCCAGAACAATTAACTGACGCTGAGAAGAAAGCAATCGAAGACAAAGTTAAAGCAGTAAATCCAGGCGCAACTGTAGTAGTAGACGATAAAGGAAATGCAACTGTAGTGAAAGATGGTAATGCTTCAGTTATCCCATCAACAGACTTAGTTAAAGTCGAAGATGATGCTAACAAACCTAATGGTGGTAACGATGCAAACACGCCAGCAGCGAAAACTGTAGTAGGAGATCCAGAGTCGTTAACAAAAGATGAGAAAGATGAAATCATCGCTAAAGTTCAAGCAGTAAACCCAGGTTCAACTGTAGTAGTTGATGAAAAAGGAAATGCAACAGTAACGAAAGGTGATGGAACAGTTCTAAATATTCCAGCTTTAGACTTAGTAATCCCAGCTGAAAAATTAGCTGATGAAGCAACAAATGCTAAAGTGAAAACACCAGCATTCCGTACATTAGTTGGAGATAAAGAAAACTTAACAGATGCTGAAAAAGAAGCTGTCAAGAAAGCAATTGAAACAGTAAACCCAGGCGCAACTGTAGTAGTGGACGACAAAGGAAACGCAACAGTAACAATGCCAGATGGTTCTACAGTAACAATTTCTAAAGAACAACTAGTAAAAGATAAAGAAGCTGTGTCTAAATCTAAACATGGTGGAGATAATCTTGATATCGACTTGAGTAAAGTAGAGGTAGCAGACCTTGCTAATATTACTCCAGAAGAAAAAGCGAAATTCCAATTCATGATGTTAGGCGCTATTAATTCTAAAGATGCATTCAATCTTGATGAGTTCACGAAAGAAACAGACGAACAAGGAAATACAGTTTACACATCTAAAGATTCTAAAGTGAAAATTACAATCGACAAAGATGGTAATATGAAAGTTACGAAAGATGGTAAGACTGATTTAGCAGTTAACATTAACAAAGATGGAAATGTAACTATCGTAACAAAAGATGGTAAAGTATTAGCAATTTCAAGAGATGATGCATTTAAACAACGTCCTTATGTACCACAATATGATGGTAATGCAGGAAATACTGATGCTAAAGTAGATAAATCTAAATTAGAATCAGAAATTCATAACTTGGATACTTTAATCACTTCTCAATTAGATAAATTAGATGCTGCACAAGCAAAAGAAGCTCAAACTTTACTTGCAGAAGCTAAAGATGTATTTAATAATCCAAAAGCGACTCAAGCAGAAGTGGATGCAATGGTGAAACGTATCGAAGCGTTCAAAGCTAAATTGTCAACAAACGACAATAGCGGAGAAAGAACAGCTGATCATCAAACAACTGCTCAATCTTCAACAGCGAAAGCTTCAACAGATTCATCACAAAAAGAACTTCCTAATACAGGTACATCTACATTAGGAACAGTTCTTCCAGCAATTGCGGCTCTATTATCAGGAGTAGGCGTATTTGCAACAAAGAAAAAAGAAGATGAATAATCATTAAGCAAGAGATTAAGGAAGTGAGAAAAGAGTTTGTACATTTTCAAAATATAAACTTAGCTTGCTACGAATATCTTGTACGAAAAAAGCTCTCCGGCATGCGGAGAGCTTTTTTCAATAGACTTGGTTATTGGACGATTATGATTTTCTAGTGTACAATGTGAGAAGAAAAGGAGAAGAAAATAATGTTAGTATTATCCCTATTATTAATCACTATTACGATTGCATCTTATTTCATTTTACAATTTTATTTTGGTACAAGAATTTATTTTTCAGAATCATTTTTTTTAACAATAAGAGAAGTGATGCTTCCTCTTTTATTTGTAAGCTATGAAATATTTAGTCAGTTTATTTTAGGTATATCATTAATGCCTTGGGTGATTGTATTCAGTAGTATAGCAGGAATGCTTTTATTATTAGTGAAAAAGAAAAATCCAGAGTTTTATATCCGTCAATTTGTGTATCAATTTTGTTCAATTGAATTTTTAATTTTAGTGATTGGTCATCTGATATTAGCAGGTCAATTTATTTATTTCTTGATTTTTAAATAAAGATTTTAACAGAAAAAGAGCTCGCCGTATGATACGGTGGGCTCTTTTAGTTTTTTTGTTATAAATAGGATTCAAATAACTCTTCTGAAATATTAAATTATTATAAACTGGTTGCTTATGAAATGACACCATTTTTCATTGAATCTATGATGTCAGTTATATTTCCTAGTTCGATGTGTTAAGAAAGATAAACCTAATTTGATAAAAATTGGGGTGAAAATAAAATATTTTTTAACTTTTTTAATAAAAAAGTGGTGAAAAGTGGGGGAGTGTGGTAAACTATGGATAATTAATGAATGATAGGAGGAGTCTGCATGTTAATCGGTGAATACCAACACACAATAGATGCTAAGGGACGTATGATTGTTCCAGCGAAGTTTCGCGAAGATTTAGGATTTACTTTTGTTGTAACACGTGGACTAGATGGCTGCTTATACGGCTATCCTCTTGAACAGTGGCAATTGCTTCGTCAAAAGTTAAGTGAATTACCTCAATCAAAAAAAGACACTCGTGCATTTGCCCGCTTCTTTAATTCTGCTGCAAGCGAAGTGGAATTTGATAAACAAGGAAGAATTAATATCACACCAACTCTACGAGAACATGCAGGTTTAGTAAAAAATTGTCGTGTCATTGGTGTGAATGACCGAATTGAAATTTGGGATGAAGATCGTTGGAAAGCATATGTTGCTGAAACTGAAGAGAATTTTGAAGAATTAGCAGAACAAATGGCTGATTTTGGATTTTAGAAAGGGTATTAATAGAGAATGTTTAAACATGTAACCGTATTGCTACATGAAACAGTAGACAACCTTGAGGTAAAACCAGATGGGATTTATGTAGATTGTACATTAGGTGGGGCAGGACATAGTGAATATTTATTAAGTCAATTGACAACAGGACATTTATATTGTTTTGACCAAGATATGAATGCTATTGATAATGCTAAAATCCGTTTGAAAAATTTTATTGATAAAGATAAAGTAACATTTATTCATGCAAATTTTAGAATGATTCAGGAAAAACTTAATGAATTAGGAATTAAAAAAGTCGATGGGATTTTGTATGACTTAGGAGTATCTTCTCCCCAGTTGGATCAAATTGAGAGAGGATTTAGCTATCATCAAAATGCTATTTTAGATATGAGAATGGATCAAACGGCATCATTAACTGCAAAAGAAATTATTAATGATTGGAGTTATGATGAATTAGTTCGGATTTTTTATCGCTATGGAGAAGAAAAATTCTCTAAACAAATTGCGAGAAATATTGAACGTATTCGTCAAGACCATGAAATTGAAACAACTGGAGAATTAGTGGATATTATTCGTGATAGTATTCCTGCTGCTGCAAGAAGAAAAGGTGGGCATCCTGCTAAAAGAATTTTCCAAGCGGTGCGTATTGCGGTGAATGATGAATTAGCAGCAGTGGAGGACTCACTGGAACAAGCTTTTGACTTGTTAGAAGTAGGTGGAAGAATCAGTGTGATTTCATTCCATTCATTAGAAGATCGTATTGTAAAAACGATGTTTAAACAAAAAAGCACTGTAGAACAAGGACCTAAAAATTTACCAATTTTACCAGGTCAGTTAGAAAGTGCAGATTTCAAATTAATTACAAGAAAACCAATTTTGCCAACAGAAGAAGAAATGCAAGAAAATTCACGATCACAAAGTGCGAAATTACGTGTGATTGAACGTGTAAAATAAGTAGTAAAGGAGGCGTTTTTTGATGGCATTAGCAAAACAAATCGTTGATGTAAATTCTACAACAATAGCCAGAGAAGCCTTTCCGAATACTTATAAAGATGCAGTAGTCACAGCTATTCCGCAGGAAAGAGTAAAAGTTAATTATGTACGTAATATGATTGTTGGTTTAGTGCTTATGTTTGCTTTAGCAACAATCACAATTATCAGTTCAATGGTTGTAACGAATAAAAATCGTCAATTACAAGACATTCAAACAAATACGACATTGATGCAAAGAAAAAATGATACGTTATTACAATCGGCACAAGAATTATCACAATATGACCGTGTGAATCGTATTGCTAAAGAACAAGGATTAAAAATGGGCGAAAATAACGTAAGGAATGTTGAACAATGAAAAAAAAACATTTTAAGGAATATATGGGAAATAGAAAGATTGCGATACATTGCTTGATGGCAATCGCATTCTTCCTATTTCTCATTTTTTCTATCAATTTCTATAAAATCATGGTGCTTGGTCAAAGTCATGGCGTCGATTTAAGAAAAGAATTAGATAAAAAATTAACACATACTACATTATTAAAAGCAAAACGTGGAAATATTTATGATGCGAGTGGTAGTCCTATTGCGGTAGATGCAACGAATTTTTCTTTATTTGCTGTATTAACAGATCAATGGGATAAAGGAAAAAATGATTACGTTCAAGATGTTTCTAAAACGGCTGCTGTTTTATCGAAGTATATCGATATGAAAGCTCCAGAAATTGAAAAAATCTTATCTCAGAAAAATGTTGCGCAAGTAGAATTCGGAAATGCGGGGAAAAATCTTTCTGTCGAAACAAAAGAAAAAATTGAAAAAGAAGCTCTTCCAGGAATTAAATTTACGGAAAATCTTTCTCGTTATTATCCAAATGGAATTTTTGCTTCTCACTTGATTGGTTACACAGATGTTGAAAAGGAAGAATTAGATGGAAAATCTGTTGAACAATTAGTCGGTAAGATGGGAATTGAAGCATCATATAATGCAACTTTGACGGGGAAACCTGGAGAAGTAACTTCACGATTAGACGGAAATGGATATGTAATTTCAGGAAGTGAGGAAGTGACAGAACAGCCAAAAGATGGAAATGATTTATATTTAACCATCGACAAAAAAATGCAAACTTATTTAGAATCTTTAGTGTCACAAGTAGATGAAAAATATATTCCAAAACAATTAACAGCAATGTTGGTAGACCCAAAGACTGGGAATATAGTAGCAGCAACGCAACGTCCAACGTTTAATGGAACTACTAAAGAAGGAATTTCAACTATGTGGAATAATTTGTTAATGGATGAAGCCTATGAGCCTGGTTCAACAATGAAAGTATTAGCTCTTGCTGCTGCTATTAATGAAGGAGTTTTTGACCCTAATGAAAAGAATGAATCTGGTAAAATCCAGATTTTTAAAGATTTAGTTCGTGACTATAATAAAGTTGGTTGGGGGAGAATCACTTATTTAGAAAGTTTAGCTCACTCAAGTAACGTTGCTTTTGTTCATGTAGTTCAAAAAATTGGAGTAGAAAAATGGAAGCAATATTTAGATTTATTTGGATTTGGTCAAAGTACGCAATCAGGATTTTTAAATGAAGCTACTGGATTGAATACATATAATTCTTATTTACAACAATTGTCGACTGGTTTTGGACAAGGGATTTCTGTAACAGCTTTTCAAATGGTACAAGCTTTTACAGCAATTGCGAATCAAGGAGAAATGAAAAAATTAAGAATTGTGGATCATGAGTTTAGACCAGCAACAAATACTACAGTTAATTTTTCTGAAAATTCTTTAGGGCAAGTAATTAAACCGGAAACAGCTAAAAAAACTCTAGAATATTTACGTCAAGCAACTACTATGAAAGATGGAACATCTAATGGGTTTGATATTGAAGGTGAGGAAATAGCTGCGAAAACAGGAACTGCCCAATTTGTAAATCCTGAAACAGGAACTTATTACTCGTATGGAAGTAATTATATTTATTCTGTAGTTGGATTTGCGCCTGCAAGTGATCCAAAATATATTTTATATATTACATTGAAGCAACCTCAAAATAACCCTTATGGAGCTGGAGGTAGTGCTTTAATTAAAGAGATTTTTAATCCAATGATGAAACGTGCGTTAGATTATAGTCGATTAACGCAATAAAAAGGAGGAATTTAGAAATGTTAGCTACAGAATTAGCTCAATTAATTTATCTCAAAAAGATTGAAGGTAATTTATCAGGTGTAACAATTGATTTTTTAGCACAAGATTCAAGAAAAGTTCGTCCAAATACATTATTTTTCTGTATTGATGGAGTTACAGTAGATGGGCATCGCTTTGCTGCTGCTGCGAAAGAAAAAGGTGCCGTTGCCTTTGTAGCTAGTAAATCTATCAAAAATCAAGTAGGGGATACTCCAGTAATTTATGTTAAAGATGTGACAAGAGTGATGGCTTTGTTGGCAAATCATTTTTATGGATATCCAACTCAATCTTTACAAATGATTGGTGTTACAGGAACTAATGGTAAAACGACAGTCACTCATATGATCGATGCATTATTGGAAAAACCGAATAAACCAACTGCATTAATTGGTACAATTTATCGTAAAATTGGTCCAAAAATTATTCAGACTCACAATACGACGCCTGAAATTTTAACATTGCATGAAACTTTCCAAGAACTAAAAGAGATTGGTGGAGAAACTTGTTTGATGGAAGTTTCCTCTCATGCTTTACAATTAGGTCGTATTTGGGGATTAGATTATGATTGTGTAGTCTTTACAAATTTAACACATGAACATCTAGATTTACACAAAACAATGGAACAATATGCGCATGCTAAAAGTTTATTATTTTCTCAATTAGGAAACTATGTTGGAGAAAATTCTAAACCAAAAGTAGCGATTTTAAATGCGGATGATGAACAGTTTCAAATGTTTGAGTATTCTACTCCTGTTCAAGTAATTAGTTATGGAATCACAGCAGATGCTGATTTTAAAGCGGAAAATATTCGTACAGAAAATGGCCATACAATCTTTGAATTAGTTATTCAGCAAGAGGAACGCTACTTAGTAGATATGCCAATACTTGGAACATTTAATGTATACAATATGTTGTCTGCAATTGCTGTAGCCTATGTTTATGGGATTTCTATAGAAGAAATTTTGGGAAAAGTGAAAGCATTCAAAGGGGTTGCTGGACGTATGCAAGCCGTTGATAAAGGACAAGATTTTCAAGTAATCGTGGACTTTGCTCATACTCCGGATGGATTAGAAAATGTATTAGATTCCTTAGCACAAATTCCACATGGTAAAATTATTACAGTTGTGGGGCATAGTGGTGGAAATCGTGATTCTAGTATGAGACCAGAATTAGGAAGAATAGCTTTAACAAAATCAGACCATGTTGTCTTTACAGCAGATAATCCTAGAACTGAGCCCTTAGTAAATATTTATGAAGGATTGCTAAGTGCAGTTGATAAGAATTCTGTTTCTTATGAATGCATTGATAAACGAGAAGAAGCAATTGAAAAAGCACTTCAGTTAGCAATTGCAGGAGATATTGTGTTACTTGCTGGAAAAGGTGTTGAACCGTATCAAATTATTGGTGAAGTGGAATATCCTTATAATGAAATTGAAGTCGTAGAATCATTATTAGGAAAGTTATAAAAAGGAGAAAATGATGACATTACAATTATTACTTGTATTAGGAGCCACATTACTAGCAACAGTATTTGCGGAGCCTAAATTTATTCAGTTTATGCGAATGAATCAGTTTGGGCAAACAACTTTAGAAGATGGGCCATCTTGGCATAAAGCCAAAAGTGGAACACCTACGATGGGAGGATTTATCTTCCTACTGATGATTGGAATTGTCAGTTTAGTTCTTGGAGGATTATTCGGACATTTTAATTTTACATTATTGAGTGGAGTAATTGGATTTGTATTTTTTGGGGCAATCGGATTTTTTGATGATTTTATCAAGGTTTTTAGAAAGCAAAATCAAGGTCTAAAAAGTCATCAAAAATTTATTTTACAAATAGTAGGATCAGCTGTTTTTGTGGTTTTATTCTTATTAAGTGGACGTGATCCGTTAATTTATATTCCGTTTATTGGTGAAGTACACAGTTTATTATTGTTTGCAATCTTTACAATTATTTGGATTACAGGATTTTCAAATGCTGTAAATTTAACAGATGGGCTAGATGGTTTAGCAACGTCAACATCTATTGTCGCTTATGCAACGTATGCATTTTTAGCATTACATTCAAAACAAGTAGAAATTGCATTCTTCTGTTTTAGTGTTGTAGGTGGGTTAATTGGATTCTTAATGTTCAATTGGAAGCCAGCTAAAATCTTTATGGGAGATGTTGGTTCTCTAGCTTTAGGTGCAGGTTTAGCAATCATTTCTTTAATGCTTCATCATGAGTGGAGTTTGCTAGGAATTGGGATTGTATTCGTATTAGAGACAGCTAGTGTTATTATTCAAGTAACTTCATTTCAATTAACAGGAAAACGTGTGTTTAAAATGAGTCCAATTCACCATCATTTTGAGATGTGTGATTGGAAAGAAGTGAAAATCGTTTTAGTCTTCAGTTTAGTTGGATTAATTGGAGCATTGATTACATTAGTATTGATTTAGAAAAGCTTTTTAGCTTTTCATACATATTTTTAGGCAGTTCATACTGCCATATACATAGTGAAATAAAAATAGGGGGCATATTAGGTGCTGAATGAAAAGAAATTTGAACATAAAAGAGTATTAGTGATTGGATTAGCAAAAAGTGGAGTGGCAGTTGCCAAATTATTATTACATCAAGGAGCGATTGTAACAGTAAATGATCGTATTCCATTAGAAGAAAATTCAGATGCAAAAAGTTTAATTGAAGAAGGAATTCGTGTTTTGGCAGGTTCGCATCCTGTTGATTTATTAGAAGAACATTTTGATTTTGTTGTGAAAAATCCAGGTATTCCATACCATAATTGTATGGTAGAAGCTGCTATTAAAAAAGGAATTCCAGTATATACAGAAGTTGAAATTGCCTATCAATTACTAGAAGGATTAATCATTGGAATTACAGGTTCAAATGGGAAAACAACAACGACTACATTAGCGAGCTTGATGTTGAAAGAATCTTTCCCTGAACGTCAGGTTTATGCGGCAGGAAATATTGGAATTCCATTATCGCAATTAGCAGAACAATCTACAAAAGAAGATATTTATGTTTCAGAATTGAGTAGTTTCCAATTGATGGGTATTGATCAATTCAAGCCGAAAATTGCGTGTATTGTAAATATATTCAGCGCTCATTTAGATTATCATGGAACAAGGGAAGAATATATTAAGGCGAAACTTCAATTGACGAAAAATCAAACGGAGGAAGACTATTTAGTCTATAATGCCGATTATCCAGAGTTGATTACCTTAATTGAAGGACATACAAAGGCAACATTAGTTCCATTTAGTAGAAAAAATGTTTTAGAATTTGGAGCTTCAGTTGAAGGAGATTATATTTGCTTCAATGGTGAAAAGGTAATTCCTGTTTCAACGATTCAAGTTCCTGGAACGCAAAATGTTGAAAATGTATTAGCAGCAGTTGCGATTGCAAAATTAGCAGGAGCTACTAATGAAGGAATTGAAAAAGCAGTACAAAATTTCCATGGTGTAAAACACCGTACACAATTTGTAAAAGAAGTAAATAAGAGACGTTTCTACAATGATTCGAAAGCAACGAACATTATTGCCACTCAAACAGCCTTGCGTAGCTTCACCAATCAATCGGTTGTTTTAATCGCCGGTGGGTTAGATAGAGGAAATGGTTTTGATGAATTAGTTCCAGATTTAAAAGCTGTATCTGGTATTGTTTTGTATGGAGAAACGAAAGAAAAATTACAAGAAGCTGCGAAAGTTGCAAGTATTCCTGTTATTGAAATCGTGAATACATTAGAAGAAGCGACTAAAAAGGCTTATGAAATCAGTAAAGAAGACGATATTATTTTATTATCACCAGCTTGTGCAAGTTGGGATCAATTTAAGAATTTTGAAATTCGTGGGGATGAATTTATTCGAGTTATAGAGAATTTATAAGAAAGAGGAAAATATTCATGAGAGTTGTCGTATCTGGCGGAGGTACAGGAGGTCATATTTATCCTGCACTTGCATTTATGAGATATTTAGAAAAACAAGAGGATGTAGAATATTTATATATTGGAACAAAACGAGGATTAGAAAGTAAAATTGTTCCTCAAGCAGGATATGCATTTGAATCTATTAAAATCGAAGGCTTAAAACGTTCGCTTTCATTAGAAAACTTAAAAACAGCCTACTATATGGTAACAAGTGTTATTAAAGCAAGAAAAATTTTAAAAGAATTTAAACCAGATGTTGTCATTGGTACGGGTGGTTATGTTTGTGCACCCGTATTATTTGCAGCTAGTTTGCTAAAAATTCCAACTATTATTCATGAACAAAATAGTGTTGCCGGAATAACAAATAAATTTTTAGCAAAATGGGTCAATAAAATTGCGATTTGCTTTGAAGATGTGAAAAAAGATTTTGCCTCTTACAGTGATAAAGTTGTTTTAACAGGAAATCCTAGAGGACAAGAAGTTGTAGAAATTGAGAAAAAACCTGAATATTTAGCTTCTATAGGAGTAGAGACAGATTTACCAATTGTTGTTATTTTTGGTGGAAGTCGTGGGTCTGAACGAATGAATGAAGTGTTTGTTGAGGCTTTAGAAGGATTTGCTAATAA
Source organism: uncultured Granulicatella sp. (assembly GCF_963516875.1). Taxonomy (GTDB): domain Bacteria; phylum Bacillota; class Bacilli; order Lactobacillales; family Aerococcaceae; genus Granulicatella. The sequence continues at coordinate 65,187 of NZ_CAUQCL010000005.1, forward strand.
AAATTATCATGTCATAATGGTTACAGGAGAAGTACATTATGACAAAATCAACAATCAGATTACAAATTTAGAAAAATCATTGCCAAATGTTTCTGTTTTTCCGTATATTAAAGATATGCCACAACTATTCCAAAATGTAGATTTGGTCGTTTGTCGTAGTGGCGCAACAACTTTAACAGAACTAACAGCATTAGGTTTAGCAAGTATTTTAATTCCAAGTCCATATGTAACGAATAATCATCAAGAAGCCAATGCTCGTTCGTTAGTCGATCAAGGAGCAGCATCGATGATTTTAGAAAAAGAATTGAATGCTCAAATAATGTTAGCTGAAATTGATCACATTTTATTAGATTCTCAAAAGAAAGAAGCAATGGCTGCTTCTGCTAGAAAAATGGGAATTACAGATGCAAGTGTAAGATTAACAAGTATGATTCATGAAATGATGTAGAAAGAAAATGGAGGAGTCTTATGAAATTTTTTAAAAAAGCTTCAACTTCTTCGCCTCCTCCGACTGAGTTCAATGAGGAGGTACAAAACAAGGAATCATTACGGATATTGAGAAAAATCTTTCATTTTTCTAAGTTAGAAATGAGATTTTTATGGTGGATATTTCTTGCTTGTATGTTTTGGGGATTGTATTTTATTTCTCCTTTTTCAAAACCTAAGGAAATTTATGTGTATGGGAATCGACAAGTAGCAGTTGAAATGATTCAAGAACAAGCAGGCATCAAAAAAGGAAAGAGTATCTGGGGAATTTTATCAGAACATGAAATCATTCGAAAAAGATTAACCGCTCAAAACCCTAAAATTAAAGATGTTTCTGTAACATTGTCAGGATTGAATACAATCCGGTTAACGATTTTAGAAAATCCTGCCATTGGTTATTATGTTGAAGATGGGCAATATAAAGAGTTATTAGAAGATGCTCAGTCGATTTCAGTAGAAGAATTAACAAATAAAGAAAAATATCCAGAATTAGTGAACTTCACAGAAGAATCGAGAATTCAATTAGCCAATCAATTGGAGAAAACTTCTCCAAGTGTGATTAGTAATATTCGTCAAATTCAATATGTAGATCCTGAACAAAAACCGCTAAAACTTCATTTAAAAATGAAGGATGGAATGAAAGTGATTGGGACATTAAAAGATATTGGTGAGAAGCTTAATTATTATCCAAGTATTTTAAAACAATTGCCTAAAAAATCAGGAACGATTGATATGGAAGTTGGAATTTTTTACACACCTGACGTGAATGCCCAATAAATTGAAAAAAATTATTAAGAAAATATACAAATGTTTTCTTAACAGTCAAGAAATATGTTAAAATGAATCAGTATAGTTATTTATAAAATGTGAATGAAAAAATATTAGTAGGAGGTTTCAATAAACGTGAAAAATCAAGGAATTTATGTGAGTTTAGATATTGGAACCACTTCAATTAAAGTTGTTGTTGCTGAATATATTCGTGGACAATTAAACATTATTGGAGTCGGCAATGAAAAATCTCAAGGACTTAGTCGGGGAGTAATTGTAGATATCGACGAAACTGTTGAATCTATTAAAAAAGCCGTTAAACAAGCAGAACAAAAATCAAATATTGAAATTAAAGATGTTATCGTAGGAATCCCAAGTAATCAAATTTCGATTGAACCATGTCATGGCATGATTGCTGTTTCAAGTGAAAATCGTGAAATTACTGATGTGGATGTTCATAATGTTATTTCAGCAGCAAAAGTTCGTTCAGTTGCTCCTGAAAGAGAAATTATTTCTGTCATTCCAGAAGAATTTATCGTAGATGGATTCGATGGAATTAAAGATCCTCGTGGAATGATTGGTGTTCGATTAGAATTATACGCAAGCATGATTACTGGACCAAAAACAATTGTTCATAATATCAAACGTTGTATTGATAAAGCAGGATTAAATATTGAAGAAATGGTTATTCAACCTCTTGCTATTAGCCAAGTAGCAATGTCAGCAGGTGAACGTGAGTTTGGTACAATTCTAATTGATATGGGTGGCGGACAAACTAGTGCGTCAGTAATGCATGATCATCAATTAAAATTCTCTTATGTTGACCAAGAAGGTGGAGATTTCGTAACAAAAGACATTTCAGTTATTTTAAATGCAAGCTATGAAAATGCAGAACGTATTAAACGTGAGTATGGCTATGCTATTTCTACTGAAACTTCTGATGAAGAATTCTTCCCAGTTGAAACAATTGGAAAAAAAGATCCTGTTAAAGTGGATGAACATTATTTGTCAGAAATTATTGAAGCGAGAGAAGTTCAAATTTTTGAAACAATTAAACGTGCTTTAGATCAAGTAGATGCATTAAGTTTACCTGGAGGAATTGTTTTAACCGGTGGAGCATCTTCTATGGCAGGTGTACTTGAATTAGCTCAAGAAATTTTTGGAGTAAATGTAAAAACATATATTCCTGAACAAATGGGAATGAGAAATCCAATTTATGCAACAAGTATGGGATTAATTCAATATGCTGCATCATTAGATGATGTGCATCGTATTGCCCAAAAAGGTAAATTAACAACTGAAAAGAGAGTAACACCTCTAACGAACCCTAGCCGTCCAGTTGTAGAACCAACTCCACAACCAGTTGAACAACCAAAGGTGGATGTGGAAGTAAAACAAGAAACTGAATCAGAAAGTTTTGGAGATAAAGTGAAAAACTTCTTCAAAATGTTCATTGACTAGTAAGAATCTAAGGAGGAAAAAGAATGGAATTCGAATTTGATACAAATTTACAAGGCGCTGTTATTAAAGTCATTGGTGTAGGTGGAGCAGGAAATAATGCTGTAAACCGTATGATTGCTGAAGGCGTACAAGGCGTTGAATTTATCGTTGCCAATACAGATACACAAGCTTTAGCAAATTCTAAAGCAGAAACTAAAATTCAATTAGGACCTAAATTAACAAAAGGTTTAGGAGCAGGTTCATTACCTGACATCGGTTTAAAAGCTGCAGAAGAAAGTGAAGAACGTATTCGTGAAGCTTTATCAGGAGCAGATTTAATTTTCGTTACAGCTGGTATGGGTGGCGGAACTGGTACTGGTGCAGCACCAATCGTAGCTCGTATTGCAAAAGATTTAGGAGCTTTAACGGTTGGGGTAGTAACTCGTCCATTTAGCTTTGAAGGACCAAAACGTGGTCGTTATGCAGCAGAAGGTGTTGCTCAAATGAAAGCAAATGTGGATACATTAGTAACAATTTCAAATAACCGTTTATTAGAAATCGTTGATAAAAAGACTCCTATGTTAGAAGCATTCCGTGAAGCAGACAATGTATTACGTCAAGGAGTACAAGGTATTTCTGATTTAATTATTGCACCTGGTTATGTAAACTTAGACTTTGCTGACGTGAAAACAGTCATGAAAGATCAAGGTTCAGCATTAATGGGAATCGGAGTTGCTAGTGGAGAAAACCGTACTGCAGAAGCAACGAAAAAAGCTATTTCTTCTCCATTATTAGAAGTTTCAATTGATGGAGCAGAACAAATCTTATTAAACATTACAGGTGGATCTGATTTAACATTATTCGAAGCGCAAGATGCTTCTGATATCGTAGCAGCAGCTGCAACAAATGATGTTAATATTATCTTTGGTACATCTATTAATGAAAATCTTGGAGATGAAGTTATTGTAACAGTTATTGCTACTGGAATTGATGAAGAACATAAATCTTCTAAAAAAACAGCTAGTCGCACTAGCCGTCCAACATTAACACCAACTACACCAACTTCAACAAAAGAAATTGGAAATAACCCTCAAACATTCCAAGAAAAACAAGTAACACCAAAGAAAAAAGCAGTAGTTGAAGAAAAACAACCTGAAAAAGATATTTTCGGAGATTGGGATATTCGTCGTGAAGCAACTGTTCGTGAAACAACAACAGAAACAGATTCTCCATTTTCACAAAAGAGTTTCGTAGAAGCTCCAGTGGAAACAAAATATGAATCTGATGACACATTAGACACACCACCATTCTTCAGAAGAAGAAATAGAAACTAATATGATGATTAAACGTAATGCAGAACAAATATTAACTCGCATTCAACAATCATGCGATAAAGTTTCAAGAGATGTACAAGAAGTATGTCCTATCATAGTAACTAAAAATCGTACGAATGAAGAAATCCAAGAAGTTTATTCTCTTGGATTTCGGCATTTTGCGGAGAATCGTGTTGAAAAACTATTAGAGCGTCAAGAAGCATTCCCGCAAGAGGATATTGTTTGGCATTTGATTGGACCATTACAAAAAAGAAAAGTAAAACAAATTGTGAATCGAATTCAATATTTTCACGCGATTGATCGATTATCGATTATGGAAGAAATAGAAAAAAGATTAAATTCACCATTGAAATGTTTTCTAGAAGTCAATGTTTCTGGGGAAGAATCGAAACATGGTTTTACTACAAAAGAAGTTTTTGAAGCTTTTGAAGTTTCCAAACAATATGCTAACATTGACATCATTGGATTAATGACAATGGCACCATTCGATGCGAGTGAAGAAGAAATTCGTCAGTATTTTCATGAGTTAAAAGAAATTTCTGAAAATATTAACAGTGAGAAGCCATTACAATTAAGCATGGGGATGAGTCAAGATTATCCGATTGCGATTGAAGAAGGCGCTCATTTTATTAGAATAGGAACGGCTTGGTTTGAAGAGGAGGAGTAGTATGGGATTTTGGAATAGCGTTAAAACATTTTTAGATCCAGATGATGGGTATGAGCCAATCGATGAAGAAATGTATGAAGAAGAACAGTCAAATGTTCAGGAATACCGAAGAACTCCCTCTAATGTTGTTAGTTTTCAACAAGCACAACAAAATAAAAAAGTTTCAAAAGTTTTTGTAATGGAACCAACGGTTTATACAGAAGCAGAACGTGTGGCAGACGCTTTGTTAAAAGGTGAAGCAGTGATTATTAACTTTAGAAAAATGGAAGTTGCGGATGCGAAAAGAGTCATCGACTTTGTCGTTGGAGTCACTTATGCCATTAATGGAGATGTTCAACAAATTCGAGAAGATATTTATATTTGTTCACCACCGAATTTCCAAGTACAAGGATCTTTTGTTGAGGATGAGTATTCTTCTTATTAATGGAAATAAATTTAAGTTAAGGAGAAAGATATGTTATTGTTTCAATTTATCCGTTTATTGTTACGGGCAATTGATCTTTATATATTGTTAATTACAATTTATGTTGTATTAACTTGGTTTCCACAAGCGCAAAATACTAAATTAGCCAGATGGCTTCAAGCGTTGTGTGAACCATATTTATCTTATTTCGATAAAATAAGAATAGGAATGTTTGGTTTTTCAGCTATTTTTGGAATTTTATTTTTACAGTTTGTAAAACTAGGCATTATTCAAATTGTTAAATTTATATTTTAATAGGTGATAGTTATGGATACGTCTATATTTCAACATTTTAGAAAAGAAGAACAAGATTTTATTCGAAAAGTAGAATCTTGGGTTGCTTCTTGTCAAGAACAGTATGCTCCGATATTGACACCCTTTTTAGATCCACGACAACAATTTATTGTTGAGGCTATTGTTGGACAATATGATGATATAATATTTCAATTTGAAGGTGGCTATATTGCTGCTGAGCGAAAAAGAGGTATGATTTATCCAGATTTTTATACACCGACAACAGATGAATTTGATGTTGCATTAATAGAAATTCATTATCCGATAAAATTTTCTTCAATAAGTCATGGACAAATCCTCGGTTCTTTGGTAGGCTTAGGGATAGACCGTGACCAATTAGGAGATATTATATCGGATGGAGAAAGATGGCAATTATTCGTAACAAAACAAATGTTGTCTTATTTAAAACATAATTTTCAAAAGGTAGGGAAAATTAGTATCCGTATTGAAGAAAGAGATTATCCTGATCTAATCATTCCTATCGATCATTGGTCTTATACAACTGCAATTGTATCCTCATTGAGATTAGATACATTAATTGCATCTATTTTCCATATTTCTCGACAACGTTCAAAGGAATTAGTGGAAGGAAATAAAGTTAAGGTGAATTGGGCAGAAGAAATTCGTCCAGATTTTATGATTGAAATACTTGATATTATTTCCATAAGAGGGTATGGTAGAATACAGATAAAAAATATAGAGGGACGGACGAAAAAGGATAAAATAAAACTTGAAATAGGTCTGCTCGAGAAAAATAAATAAGAGGAGTTGGAAATATGTTAACGCCAATTGAAATCCATAATAAGGAATTTCCTACAAAATTCAAAGGATATGATCCAGAAGAAGTAAATGATTATTTAGATGAAGTTATTCGTACAGTTGAACAATTAATTCGTGAAAATAAAGATTTAGAAAAACGTGTAAAATTCAATGAAGAAAAAGTTTCATACTTTAATTCTATTCAAGAAACATTAAATAAATCAATCATCGTAGCACAAGAAGCTGCTGACCGTTTGAAAGAAAATGCTCGTAAAGATGCAGAAATTATTATTTTCGAAGCTGAAAAAGAAGCAGAGAGATTATTAAAAGAAGCAGCTGAAAAAGCAACTGAAATCAATCGTGAAACAGATGTATTGAAGAAAGAAACACGTATGTTCCGTCAAAGATTACAAATTATGGTGGAATCTCAATTAGAAATGATTAAAAATGAAGAGTGGGATTTATTATTAAATAGCCATTCTAAAATTGAAGTATCTGCACCATCTATTGAATCAATTATAGCAGGTCGTGCAAAGAAAAATGAACAATTAATTGCACCAGAAGTAACGCCTACATTTACTCCAAGTGTGGAAGAAAGTAATCCAAATACACAAGAAATCATTCTTCCAACAGATGAAGTTATTACAGTTGGTGGATTCGAATAATCAAAAAACGTGATACCTCGTTAGTATCACGTTTTTTTTGTATGATTTTTCCAAATGGAATGTAAACGAAAAAGTGAGTCTACTGTAAAAATGGCAAGAGCAATCATTCCAGCTACAGAAATTGTACTCGATAAATAATAATGAGCTTTCACAGAATCCCCAGTTAAAAAAGCATAGGCTGTTCGATACATTCCAGCTCCTGGTACTAATGGGAAAAATCCTGGAATAAAAAATACAGTCACGGGAGCTTTGAAAAATCTTGCTGCTAAATGTGAAAGAAAAGCTACCGTAAGTCCACTATAATACGTGGATAGTTCCATTCCAGCACTATCTAAAAATAACAGATAAATCCACCAACCAATACCACCAATAAGAGCGGTATATTTAATTAAACGCTTTGGTACTTCAAATACAATACTACTAAAATAAACCGCAATGACTGAACTAATGACTTGAAACATCATAATGGATTTACACCTCCTCCAATTAATAGACCAATCGCTACCGCAATGGAAATCGATAGAGCAGTGACGGCTGCTTCTACCGCACGTGCAGTTCCAGAATTATAATCTCCTCGTAAAGTATCCCGAATAGCATTTGTAATAGCAGTACCTGGTACAGCAGGCATAATTGCACCAATAATTGGAATTCCAATATGGATTGTTGGAAATATCGTTTCTTGAAGATAACAAATAATGATAACCATTGGGATAATGGAAATTAAATTTGTAATAAACATCCCTAATCCTAATTTGGCATCCAGTTTATAAATAAATGGAAGTATAATAGCTGCTAATCCAGCAACAAACATTTCTAATAAAGTTGCTCCATAAAGGGCAGCATAGCACCCACACATAATAATTAATCCAATATTTTTCAACCAAGATGGATAATCTGATTCTTTTAAATTTTGAAATTTTTCATAAGCAGTGTCGATATCGATTTCTCCACTGACTAATTGACGAGAGATACTATTGACTTTATAAATTCGATTTAAGTTTGTATCTCGATTTGGAACACGACGGATTTCGGTAATACAATCAATGCAGTCATCGTCCAATGTTGCGAAGATTCCAGTAGCATTCGCAAATGCTTCGCAAGTGGCAAAATGAGAAGTAGATAAAATATAATTCATCGTTTCTTCTACACGATAACTTTCTGCATTGCATTCTAACATAATTTGACCTGCAAGCATGGCAGTATCCATCAATTTTTTAGCGTATTCTCGCATGATGAATCTCCTTTATAACGTAATAAGATTAGTATACCATAAGTTTAAAGTGTGTAAATAAGTCTTTCTATTTAACTGTGTTAATCATTAGACTATAACAGATGTAATTTTTTGAAGAATATTCTCTTAAACTAAAACTTAGTACTGTTTTTTATATGAGATTTGTTGTATCATAGTTTATAGAAAATAATTGGAGGGATAGTTGTGGAATTATTTGAAGAATTGTCAAGCAAGATTAAAGGGAAAGGATTAAAAATTGTTTTCCCAGAAGGAAGCGAACCTCGTATTTTAGGTGCTGTTGTACGTTTAAGAGCAGATGAATTATGTCATCCTATTTTATTAGGGAAAAAAGATGAAATTGAAGAAGTAGCGCAAAGACGTGGATTTAATTTACATGATATTACTATTATTGATCCAGAAACTTATGAAAACTTTGAAGCAGTAGTGGAAAGTTTTGTAGAACGTCGTAAAGGTAAAGCAACTCCAGAAGCTGCTCGTGAATTATTAAAAGATGTGACTTATTTTGGAACAATGATGGTACATATGGGATTAGCTGATGGTTTAGTATCTGGTGCGGTGCATTCTACAGGAGACACTGTACGTCCAGCTTTACAAATTATTAAAACAAAACCTGGTGTATCACGTACTAGTGGTGCGTTTATTATGATTAATAGTGATAAATCTAAGAAATATTTATTCTCAGACTGCGCTATTAATATTAATCCTAATGCGCAAGAGTTGGCTGAAATTGCTGTTGAATCAGCTAAAACTGCAGAATTATTTGGGATTGAACCTAATGTTGCTTTATTAAGTTTTTCAACGAAAGGTTCAGCAAAATCTGAAGAGGCTTTAAAAGTAGCAGAAGCTGCTCGTATTGCGAAAGAATTAGCTCCTAACTACAATATTGATGGGGAATTACAATTTGATGCTGCGTTTGTACCAAGTGTTGGTAAACAAAAAGCTCCAGATTCATCAGTAGCAGGGGAAGCTACAGTATTTGTGTTCCCTGAAATTCAATCAGGAAATATTGGTTACAAAATTGCGCAACGTTTCGGTAACTTTGAAGCAATTGGACCAATCTTACAAGGATTAAATAAACCAATTTCTGATTTATCTCGTGGATGTAACGAAGAAGATGTTTATAAATTAGCGATCATTACAGCAAACCAAGCTTTAATGGAAGCATAATCTGAAAATAACGAAAGCATGGAACAATCGTTTCATGCTTTTTTTGCGGTTACAGAAATCCTAGACTAAACTTTTCAAAGGTAGCACGGACGCAAGCAGCTTCGCTTTGCGAATCTCATTGCTAAAATTTGAGCCTGAGGTCTCAAATTTTCCGGTAACAGAATCTGGCTTGCCAGTTTCTGTTACTACTGCTACGGGAAAAGTGTAGTCTAGGGTTTCTGTTATGATTGTTACGTTTCTAAATTGTTTGTATACGTTCTGGACGTAGACATAAACTCTAGCCATGACTTTTCAAATGTAGTAACGGACGCCAGTAGCCCTAGCGGTCTCTTGGCTAAAATTTGAGCCTAAGGTCTCAAATTTTCCGGTAATAGAATCTGGTAACCCAGCTTCTATTACAACTGCTACGGGAAAAGTCTGTGCTAGAGTTTTTGTCATGATTTTTTCGTCGATACATGCTGTTATTGAAAAAACGTTCATCACATATAAAAGCAAGAAGCAAAAAAATTTTTTTGTAGTGAAAGTAATGGAAGGCAAGTTGGCTTCCATTACCGGTAAAAATCGAGACCGAGGCTCGATTTTTAGCTAAGAGACCGCAAGGGCTACTGCTGCTTCCACAAAAAAAGTGTTTTTCTTTCTTATTTATAATACATTAGGAAAAAATTTCAGTGAAAGACACCAATCCTATATAAAAGCAAGAAGCAAAAATATGTTTTGTAGTGAAAGTAATGGAAGCCAAGGTGGCTTCCATTACAGGTAAAATTTGAGACCGAGGCTCAAATTTTAGCCAAGAGACCCGCAGGGGCTACTGGCGACCTCACAAACAAAAAATATTTTTGCTTCTTGCTTTTATTCCGTAATAGGCTATCAATGCAAATTTTTATAAAAATATGGTACACTGAAAATAACATTGTGAAGAATTGAGGAGCCTATCGTGAAACAAAAATTATTACTAGTAGATGGCAGCAGCTTAGCCTTTCGTGCCTTTTATTCCATCTTAGATTTAAACCGATTTAAAAACCAAAACGGATTACACACAAACGCATTGTATTCATTCCACCGAATGTTCAAAACAATCTTAGAACAAGAAAATCCTACCCACGTATTAGTAGCTTGGGATGCAGGGAAAACAACTTTCCGTACAGAAATGTATGCAGAATACAAAGGTGGTAGAGCAAAAACACCAACAGAATTCAAAGAACAAATGCCATACTTCAACGTCTTATTAGACGCATGGGGAATCCCACATTATCGCTTAAACCAATACGAAGCCGACGACATTATTGGAACATTAGCTCACCAAGCATCTAAAGAAGGCTTTGAAGTAGTCGTCTTATCTGGAGACAAAGACTTAATACAATTAGCAACTCCAGAAATTACCGTTAAAATAACTACAAAAGGAGTAAGCGAATTAGTCGAATACACTCCAGCTTTTATCAACGAAAAATATGGACTAACACCAGAACAAATTATCGATATGAAAGGACTAATGGGCGACTCATCAGATAATTACCCAGGCGTAACAAAAGTGGGTGAAAAAACCGCTATTAAATTACTTCAAGAATACGGAAGTGTAGAGGGAATTTATGAACATGTCGAAGAAATGAAAAAAAGTAAGCTAAAAGATAATTTAATTCAAGATAAAGAATTAGCCTTTTTAAGTAAAACATTAGCAAGAATCGACATCAATTCTCCATTAGAAATTACCGTAGCAGATACCCTTCGAAAAGAAGAAAATGTCGAAGAACTAATAGCTTTTTATAAAGAAATGAGTTTTCAATCATTCCAAAAAGATTTGCTCAATAAAAAAGGTGGGCAAGTTGTTCAGGAAGAAAGTGTTGATAGTCTAAACGTTCAATGGATTGATACTATTTCAGAAAAAGAATTGAAAGATGCAACAACGGTTCATTTTGAATCATTTGATAACAACTATCATATTGCTCCAGTATTAGCAGTCGCATTCGGAACGGAAAAACAAGTGTATGTCACTTCTATTGAATCAGCTGTTCAGTCTGAAGCGTTTAAACAATGGCTAGCAGATGAAACCATTGAGAAAACAATGTTTGATACGAAAGCAATGAAAGTATTCGCAAACCGTTTTGGACTAACAGTAGCAGGTGCAAAATATGATGTGTCTCTATTAGCCTATCTAGTGGATGCCAATGAAATAGTCAATGAAATTTATGATGTAGCAAAACGATTTGGTATTTCATTATTGAAGACCGATGAAGAAGTATATGGAAAAGGTGTTAAAATAAAAGTTCCAGAAGAAAAAGAAGTATTTTGGAATCATTTAGCTGCAAAAATTTATGTATTAGCGACTGCTCCAAAACGTTTATTAAAACAATTGGATGAAAATGAACAAACTCAGTTATATTGGGAAATGGAATTACCGTTGAGTGATATATTAGCTCGTATGGAAATTCAAGGAATTCGAGTGGATCAGAATCGTCTAATCGAAATGGGACAACAGTTTGAAGAACGATTAACAGAAATTGAACAAACAATTTATGAATTAGCAGGAGAGGAATTTAATATTAATTCTCCAAAACAATTGGGTGTTATTTTGTTTGAAAAAATGAATTTACCAGTTATTAAGAAAACAAAAACGGGATATTCGACAGCAGTCGATGTATTAGAAAAACTAGCTTCCCAATCTCCAATTGTTGAGTGCATTTTAGAATATCGACAATTAGCAAAATTAAATTCAACATATGTTGAAGGATTACAAACTTATATTGATGAAAAAGGTAAAATTCATACACGTTTCGTACAAAACTTAACGCAAACAGGTCGTCTAAGTTCTCAAGATCCAAACTTACAAAATATTCCAATTCGTACAGAAGAAGGACGACAAGTTCGTTCAGCATTTTTACCAAGTCATCCTGAATGGAAACTACTTTCCAGTGACTACTCACAAATTGAGTTACGTGTATTAGCACATATGGCAAATGATGTGCATATGATTGAAGCATTTAAAAATAATATAGATATTCACACGAATACAGCGATGCGTGTATTTGGAATACAAAATCCTGAAGAAGTGACAAGTAGTATGAGAAGACAGGCGAAGGCTGTTAACTTTGGAATTGTGTATGGAATTAGTGATTATGGGCTCTCTCAAAATCTGAATATTCCACGTAAAAAAGCCAAAGAATTCATTGATCGCTACTTAGAAGAATTCCAAGGAGTCAAAGACTATATGGAAACTATTGTAGTGGAAGCACGTCAAAAAGATTATGTAGAAACATTATTCCATCGCCGTCGTTATCTACCAGAAATTCATTCGAGCAATTTTAACATTCGTTCATTTGCAGAAAGAACAGCGATGAATTCACCGATTCAAGGAACTGCTGCAGATATTTTAAAAGTAGCCATGATTGAGTTAGATAGAGAGTTGAAAGAACGAAATTTCCAAGCGAAATTATTATTACAAGTACACGATGAATTGATTTTTGAAGTGCCAAAAGAAGAAGTGGAAAGTTTACAAAGCTTAGTCGAAGAAGTGATGGAAAATGCGGTAAGCTTATCTGTACCATTAAAAGCAGATAGCAATATTGGCAATAACTGGTATGAAGCAAAATAGATTGACTATTTAGTAGAAAGGAAAACAGAATGAAGCATAAAAGAATTGTGTTTAAAGTAGGAACAAGTTCATTAACAAATCCTGATGGAAGCTTGTCACGTGCAAAAGTGAAAGCTATTACGCAACAACTAGCAGCTTTACATGAAGAAGGACATGAATTAATTTTAGTATCTTCTGGTGCGATTGCTGCAGGGTTCTCGTCTTTAGGGTTTAAAAAACGTCCAACAAAGATTGCCGATAAACAAGCTTCTGCTGCAGTAGGACAAGGATTATTATTAGAAGAATATACGTCTAATTTATTAATGAAAGGTATTGTTTCTGCGCAAATTTTATTAACTCAAGATGATTTTGTGGATAAACGTCGTTACAATAATGCTCATCAAGCGTTATCTGTATTGTTAACACGACATGCGATTCCGATTATTAATGAAAATGATACAGTGTCTATTGAGGAATTAAAAGTTGGTGATAATGATACATTAAGTGCGCAAGTAGCTGCCATGGTACAAGCAGATTTATTAGTTTTATTAACAGATGTTGATGGCGTATATAATGACAATCCTTCGAAAAATCCAGAAGCAAAACGATTTGATACAATTGATGAAATTACGAAAGAACTAGTCGAAATGGCAGGCGGAGCTGGTTCTAGCAATGGAACTGGCGGAATGTATACTAAAATTAAAGCAGCGACCATTGCGACAATGGCGGGTGTTCCTGTTTATATTTGCTCATCTTTAAAAGAACAAGCATTGATCGAAGCTGCTCACCAAACTGTTGATGGAACGTATTTTACACCGCAAGAAAAAGTGATGAAAACTCATAAACAATGGCTGGCCTTGTATGCAAAAAGTAAAGGGAAATTAGTCGTTGATGCTGGAGCAAAACAAGCTTTACAAGAAGAAGGAAAGAGCTTATTAATCTCAGGTGTGAAAGCAGTTGAGGGAGAGTTTTATGAATCCGAAATCGTGACAGTTGTAGATGAACACTATCAAGTGATTGGGAAAGGACAAACTCGTTTAAGTAAATACGCTATTGCACAACAATTATCGAAAAATAATCGAAAAGGAATTGTCATTCATCGAGATGATTGGATGACTATTTCTGGAGAATTAGCACTATTAGAACAAGAATTTTAAGGGGGCATGCATATTGACTACACAACAATTGTTAGAAACGGTTAATCGTTTTAAAAAAGAAATCAATATTGCTTCAACAACGTCAAAAAATGAAGCACTAGAAGCAATGGCTCTTGCATTATTAGAAGATACAGATGCTATTTTAAAAGCAAATGTATTAGACTTGGAAAAAGCAAAAGGACATATCTCAGAAGTAATGTTGGATCGTTTGAGATTAGATGAAGCTAGAATTCAAGCAATGGCTGAAGGCATTCGACAAGTCGCTCAATTACCAGACCCAGTGGGAGAAGTCATTGAAGAAACGGTTGGCGCACAAAACATTCAAATTAAGAAGAAAAGAGTGCCATTTGGTGTAATTGGAATTATTTATGAGAGCAGACCTAATGTTACATCCGATGCAGTGGCATTATCAATTAAGAGTGGAAATGCGGTTGTGTTAAGAGGTGGCAAGGAAGCGTATCAAAGTGCTTTTGCGATTGTGACAGCCTTGAAAAAAGGATTAGCAAAAACAAGTATTTCTCCAGAATGTATTCAATTAGTCAGTGATACAAGTCGAGAAAGTGCGATGGCATTAATGAAAGCAAAAGGCTATATCGATGTGTTAATTCCTCGAGGTGGTGCTGGATTAATTCGTGCAGTTATTGAAAATGCGATTGTTCCAGTCATTGAAACAGGTACTGGAATTGTGCATATTTATATTGATAAAGATGCAGATTTAGATAAAGCCATTAAAATAGTCGAAAATGCTAAAATGAGTCGTCCATCTGTATGTAATGCCATGGAAGTTTGTGTGGTTCATGAAGCTATTGCGCCTCAATTTTTACCATTACTAAAAACAACTTTAGTGGATAATCATACTCCGGCTGTTGAATTAAGAGTTGATGAAAAAGCAGCTCAATACATTTCAGGAGTGAAAGCTCAAAAAGAAGATTTTGACACAGAATTTTCTGATTATATTATGGCTGTAAAAGTCGTTAGTTCGATTGAAGAAGCAGTGGGTCATATTGAAACGCATAGTACTCATCATTCTGATGCAATTATTTCAGAATCAGATGATGCGATTGAATTCTTTACAACGAGAGTGGATAGTGCAGCTGTTTATGTGAATGCTTCTACTCGATTTACTGATGGTGGAGAATTTGGTTTAGGATGTGAAATGGGAATTTCCACTCAAAAATTACATGCTAGAGGACCGATGGGCTTAAAAGAAATGACAACTTATAAATACATTGTGTATGGAGAAGGTCAGGTGAGGTAAGATGAAAACCATTGGAATCATTGGTTTAGGAAATATGGGAAGCGTCATTGCGACAATTGCGGCTAAACATGAAACTTATCCAGTATTACTTGCGAACCGTACTCATGAAAAGGCAGTGAATCTAGCAGAGAACTTGAATGCTACAGCAGTTACTAATAGACAAGTTTTTGAACAGGCAAATGTGATTTTCCTTGGAGTAAAACCAAATCAAATTCAAGAGTTATTAGAAGAAAATAAAAATATCTTAGAGCGACGAGAGTCTATCCTATTGATTAGTATGGCTGCTGGAGTGACTTTAGAACAGTTAGAGTTAATGACGGATACGCGTCATCGTTGGATTCGTATGATGCCAAATACACCACTACAAGTAGAAGCAGGTGTGATTAGTTTTTCTCTTGGGAAAAATGTGACTACAACGTATAAAGAGGAATTTGTTCGTTTACTGCAAAGTGCTGGTCTATTAGTAGAATTACCAGAATCTCAAATAGATGCTGCTACAGCATTAGCAGGTTGTGGCCCAGCTTTTGTTTATATTTTTATTGAAGCATTAGCAGAAGCAGGAGTAAGTATGGGCTTATCTAGAGAAGTTGCGCTTCAGTTAGCGACCCAAACGGTGAAAGGTTCTGCGACAATGGTAGGTGAAACCAAAGAACATCCAGCTATTTTAAAAGAAAAAGTTTGTAGCCCAGGAGGGTCAACAATCGCTGGAGTGATTTCATTAGAACAAACAGGATTTAGATCAAGTGTCATCGAAGCGACTAGATGTGCTAAACAAAGAACAGAAGAATTAGGCAAGTAAAGAAGTTAAAATGAAATCAATTCTTACTCGATGTAAAAAAATAGTACAAAACTATGTGTTAAATAATCATATGAATTGAGTTTGTGAGATTTTTGTAGTATAATTTTCAAGGTTATAAAGAGGTTTAAGTGATGGAAATTCCCTATTAAAATGTATTCCATCACTTTCATTTTATTACAAATTGGAGGAAAACATGAAATTAAGAAATGATATTCGTAATATTGCCATTATCGCTCACGTTGACCATGGTAAAACAACATTAGTAGACGAATTATTAAAACAATCCGAAACACTGGATGCACGTACAGAATTATCAGAACGTGCGATGGACTCAAACGATATTGAACGTGAACGTGGTATTACGATTTTAGCGAAAAATACTGCTGTTCAATATAAAGGTACTCGTATTAACATTATGGATACACCAGGACACGCGGACTTTGGTGGAGAAGTAGAACGTATCATGAAAATGGTAGACGGTGTAGTTTTAGTTGTAGATGCTTATGAAGGAACAATGCCCCAAACACGTTTCGTATTGAAAAAAGCATTAGAACAACATTTAACACCAATCGTAGTAGTTAATAAAATCGACCGTGACGCTGCTCGTCCAGAAGAAGTAGTCGATGAAGTATTAGAATTATTTATTGAATTAGGAGCAGATGATGATCAATTAGAATTCCCTGTTGTTTATGCTTCAGCATTAAACGGAACATCTAGTATGTCTGATAATCCTGCAGACCAAGAACCAACAATGGATTATTTATTCGATACAATTATCGAACATATTCCTGCACCAATTGATAATTCGGATGAGCCTTTACAATTCCAAGTATCATTATTAGACTATAATGATTATGTTGGACGTATTGGTATCGGACGTGTATTCCGTGGAACTGTAAAAGTTGGGGACCAAGTTTCTCTATTAAAATTAGATGGAACTAAGAAAAACTTCCGTGTTACAAAATTATTTGGTTTCTTCGGATTAAATCGTTTAGAAATCAATGAAGCAAAAGCAGGGGACTTAATCGCTGTTTCAGGGATGGAAGATATCTTCGTTGGGGAAACTGTAACACCAGTAGATGCACAAGAATCATTACCAGTGTTACATATTGATGAACCAACATTACAAATGACATTCTTGACAAATAACTCACCATTTGCTGGACGT
This sequence comes from uncultured Granulicatella sp., assembly GCF_963516875.1. GTDB lineage: Bacteria > Bacillota > Bacilli > Lactobacillales > Aerococcaceae > Granulicatella. The sequence continues at coordinate 82,429 of NZ_CAUQCL010000005.1, forward strand.
GAAGGTAAATTTGTAACGGCACGTAAAATTGAAGAACGTTTAATGCGTGAATTACAAACAGACGTATCTCTAAAAGTAGAACCAACGGATTCACCAGATGCATGGATTGTATCAGGGCGTGGAGAATTACACTTATCAATTTTAATTGAAAATATGCGTCGTGAAGGATACGAATTACAAGTATCTCGTCCAGAAGTAATCATTAAAGAAATTGATGGCGTAAAATGTGAACCATTTGAACGTGTACAAATTGATACTCCAGAAGAATATATGGGTTCAATTATTGAATCATTAAGTAACCGTAAAGGTGAAATGCAAGATATGCAACATAGTGAAAATGGACAAGTTCGTATCGTATTCTTAGTACCAGCTCGTGGATTATTAGGATATACAACTGAGTTCTTATCAATGACTCGTGGATACGGAATTATGAACCACACATTCGATCAATATTTACCATATATTGCTGCAAATATTGGAGGACGTAGAAATGGTGCATTAGTATCTACAGATACTGGTAAATCAACAACTTACGGAATTATGGGTGTTGAAGACCGTGGAGTAATCTTTACTGAACCAGGTACAGAAATTTATGAAGGAATGATTGTTGGTGAACACTCTCGTGAAAATGACTTAGCGGTTAATATTACGAAAGCTAAACAACAAACTAATATTCGTTCAGCAACGAAAGACCAAACTTCTGTGATTAAAACACCGAAGAAATTATCATTAGAAGAATCATTAGAATTCTTATCAGATGATGAATATTGCGAAATTACGCCAGAAACTATTCGTCTAAGAAAACAAATCTTAAACAAAGGTGAGCGTGAAAAGGCAAATAAACGTAAAAAACAAGCAGAAGCTGAAAATAATTAATAACAATAGAAACTGACTTTGCTAATAGTAGCTACGGACGCAAGCAGCCTCGCAAAAGCGAGTCTCATTGCTAAAATTTGAGCCTAAGGTCTCAAATTTTCCGACGATAAAATCCATAATGGATTTTATCGCTAGAGCTACTATGCAAAGTCTTTTCTATTTTGGAAACGTATATAACATTACTTTTGTTGGGGAAACTCTAAAACCTAGAGAAAATGGTACGAAGGATAAATCTTCAATTCCAGGATATAAATTTGTACGTACAGAAAAAGATAAAGAAGGAAATACTGTTCATATTTATAGTAAAGTAACTTCATCAACTCTTGAAGTGAAGGAAAAAGAAACTTTATATGTAGATGAAAATGGTAAAGAAATCCGTTCTCCTAAGAAAGGAAATCATTCAAAAGAAAATATTCCAGGATATGAATTCATTCGTACAGAAACTGAGTCAAACGGTAATGTACGTCATGTATATCGTCAAGTTGTTCATTCTGAATCTAAAGTAGAAACACCAACAACTGTGGAAGAACATAAGAATGAATTACCAAATACTGGTACTGGAGATGAGTTTACAATCTTCGGAGCAGCTGCGGCTTCAATTCTTGCGGGATTAGGAATTGCAATTCCAGGTAAGAAAAAAGAAGAGTAAAGATTTTTAGATTAACTTTACATCAATTTAGATTTTTATTAGTTAAATATAAAAATTCGAGGAAGAGCTCACCGTATTATGCGGGAGCTCTTTTTTCATATACATCATTAGAGGAGGATTGTTAAATTTTTTTCACAATATCGAGTGATATAATTTGACAAAATTTTCGGGGGGGGGTAGAATGAAATTTGTATATCTAAATTTTGAGAAAGGGATATTGATAGGCTTTTTCTACAGATTAAAATAAAAAACATGTAGAAAGTTTAAAAAGTATTTTATCTTAAAATTAAAAGTAGGTATTCTGTGCATGTTATTTTTATATAAAATAATATGCACAAAAGCTAATAAAAGTTATAAGAAATACATAAATATTATTCGGATTTTATTATAAGTTAAAATAGGGTTTTTATTTGAGTTGAACGGTAAAATTTGTTATAATATACAGGCTATTTTATTTAGGAAAAGGAGATGTAAAATTGTTTAAACGTAAAGAATATAAAGAAAAACAACTACGTTATTCGATTAGAAAAGTAAGTTTTGGGGCTGCATCAGTAGCGATATCAGCTTTATATTTATTAATGGGGAGTGCAGCAGTTTCTGCAAGTGAAGTTCAAGCAGTAAATGGTGACCAAACAACTGTAACAAACCCAACGGTAAAAGATAATGAGGATAAATCTCGAATTGAAAAACATGAAACTACAACAGAAGCAGCAAGTTCAGCGGTAGTAACTTTAGATAAAACATCATTAACAAAATTAATTGAAGAAATTGATGGGAAATTTACTAGCGGGAAATATGCTTCTAAAACAGAAGATAGTGTGAACAAATTAAAAGCAGCTTTAGAAGAAGCAAGAACAGCTTTAAGTAATGCGAAAGCACAAGCTGAATTAACACAAGCACACGCAAACTTAATTGTAGCAACAACAAAATTACAAACAAAACCAGAAGATAAAAAAGAAGCACCAGCAGTAGATACGACAAATGGAAAACCTACTGTAGGTAAAAAAGCAACGAATACTGAAAAAGCATCAGACTCTAACTCGATTGCAAACTCAGGTTCTAGAGATGAACGTAACGGAAAAGCATTGGATAGAAGTAATCCATTCCGTACGGATTCGTCTACTACGGATACAGATCCATCTGCGAACCAAACGTATACAGCTCCAGCTGAAAATGCCGATTTGAATGAAATTGCAAGTGAATTACAAAAATTACCGGATACAGTTCAGAATAATACAAAAATTCAAGATATGAATGACCTTGGAGATAAAACAGGAGTTGCAAGAGGTGATGTAAAAGAGATTCAAGAGTTTGGTGGTTGGAAAGCGATTAATCAACCAGATGGTACTCCGGGGAAATTTGCTATCGCAAGAAAAACGGAAAGTGGTATTTTCCCAGTTGAAACTGTAAATACAGTATATACTAATATTAACAGAGGACGGGCTGAATATTATGATACTTATGTAGGCGAACAAGCTTTTGATAGATCAAAAGACTATATGTTATTCTTAGGAAAAGTTAGAACTATTGCTAGTGAAACAGAACAAACATTTAATGGACAACCTTATAAAAGATCTGGTTTAGGAGGTAGTGATTCTTTTGCAATTAAGAGTTTTAATGGGATTGAGAAAACTTTTAAAGCTCATTCACCAGCAACTGGATCTAAGGTGAAAGTTGCCTTTAAAACAGGATTTACTGGAGATTTGAATGGTACAAAAGCCAATTATTTAGTTGAAGTAGTTTATCGTCAGAATAATAGTGAAGTAACTGCTTATACGTATAGTTTTGAGCCACAACCAAGAAAAACCTTAACAAATGAAAAAGGTATAGTAACACCAGCTAAGGATGGTACAGGAAGAGCGTTTGTACGAAGTGACTTTAATAATTACACTTTAAATAAAGCTGAAGTAGAGGCAAAAATGGCAGAAGCAGCTTATAAGCCAAATGGTCAAGCTGGTACGTTTACAAGTTCAGATATAGATTTACCAGTAGGAGTTACTGAGTATACAGTTCGAATTAAAGTGACAAATACAGAAAGAATGGGTATGGGATATCAGTCTCCATTGAGACATTATGCGTTACCTGTAACAGGATTAGACTTTTCAATTGAACAAGATACTCGAAAATTAGCTAAAAATTTACTACAAAGAGTTTACGATAAGTTAAAAGCAACTGAAGAAAGAGATATTAAAGGAAAAACTGAAGCTACTATTAATGCCTATAAAACACAATTAGAAAATGTTAAGAATTTATTAGACGGAGAATTGAGTTCTACCAGAACTTATAAAGATATCGTAACAGCTGTGTTAGCAGATCAACAAGCATTACGAACTGATAAATCAAAATTAACTGCTTCAAATAATAACCTATTAGGATTAATAAATGAAGATCCAGACCCAAGAATCGGTAAGACACCAATTTCGAAAGAACCTTATAATACTGCAAAAGATGAAGCAATAAAAGCTCGAGAAAAGGCTCAAACTATATTAGATCAAGAAAATCCAGATCCAGATGTAGTAGCTGCTGCTGTAAGTAAGCTAAATGAAAAATTAGCTGAGTTGAAAGCAGCAAAAGCTGAATTAGTAGTTGCTGCAACAGAAGCTCAAAAAACAAAACTAGCAGCAGATAAAGCGAAACTAGTAGAAGCAAGTAAAGAAGGAAAAACTCAAGATAGTATTAATGCGTATGAAGCAAAATATAATGCATTAAAATCAGAGTTAGATAAAGCGGTAGCAGCAGCAAATGATGTAGCAAATGCTCAAGAAAACGCAAGTAAAGTATCAGCATTAGAAGCACAAGAAAAAGTTACAGAAGTACTTGCTAAATTAGAAGAAGCTAAAGCATTATTAAAGGATAAAGCAACAGATGCACAAATAGCAGAACTTAAAAAAGCAGAAAAAGCATTAACACCAATTAGTGATGATAATTTAGGAAATAAAAAACCAACTAGTGTACAAAAGTATAAGGATGCTGTAGCTACAATTCAACCAGAATTAACAGAAACAAAAACAAAAGTAGCAGAACTTTTAGAAAAAGCTAAAACGGATAATGCAGCAAAAGAAGAAGCAGCTCAACTAATTTCAAAAGTTGATGCGTTAAAATCAAAATTAACTGATGCGGCAACACTACTAGAAGACAAAGCTAATACTGGTGGTTTAGAAACAGCTAAGAACGAACTAAAAGAAGCAGTAGCAGAAGAAGTAACAGCTGGAAAAACACCTGAAACAGTAGGATCATACAATACAGCGAAACAAGCAGCAGATGATGCAGTAAAAGCAGCAGAGGCAGTACTTTCAAATCCAAACGCAACACAAGAAGCAGTAAATGCAGCGTTACAAACTGTAACAGAAAAGAAAGCAGCATTAGCGGCAGCTAAAAAAGCGTTAGTAGAAGCAGCAACTCCAGAGCAAAAAACAACATTAGCAACGGATGCAGCAGCGTTAGTACCAGCAAGTAAAGAAGGAAAAACTCCTGAAAGTATCACAGCTTATGAAGCAAGATTACAAGAGTTAAATGGTGAACTAACAGCAGCAAAACAAGCAGCAGAAGCAATCGCAGCTAAAGGCGAAAACGCAAGTAAAGACGCAGCAATCGAAGCTCAAGCAAAAGTAAGTGCGATCAAAGCGAAATTAGCAGATGCGGCAACATTATTAAAAGATAAAGCCAACACATCAGCGCTAGAAACAGCTAAGAATGAGCTAAAAGAAGCAGTAGCAGAAGAAGTAACAGCTGGAAAAACACCAGAAACAGTAGGATCATACAATACAGCGAAACAAGCAGCGGATGAGGCAGTAAAAG
>NZ_CAUQCL010000006.1:0-80709 GCF_963516875.1 uncultured Granulicatella sp.
GCACACCTGTACTAAACTAATTTTTTTCGGGACATTTTAACTTGCGCTTGACATTCCTAAAGAAAAAGCCATATCACAGGGATATAGCTTCTCCGTTTATTGTTGTTCGATAACTCCTAATTGTAGTCAATTAAATTTACAAACAGGCTTTATCGAATACCCTATATAAAATTCAATAAAAAGCTTATCTTCTACTTCAATGCAAAAAATTCATCTCGTAGAATTCCATATTTTATAGAATCATAGTAAGTTCCTTTATAATAACGAACTTTTCTAATTCTAGCTTCTTGAGTCATCCCTAATTTTTCTGACAGTCTCATCATACCAGGATTACCACTCCAAGTTGTTAGTCCTACTCGTTCAATTTCTGGGAAATCCTTAAAACAAATCCCAATCCATTCTTGTAAGGCAGATGTTCCAATACCGTGAGACCATAATGAATCATCATAAATAACAATTCCTATTTCTAACCAACGAGTTCTAATGTCTTCCCAATAGCGTGTAACAACTCCAATAATTCTTTCTTCATGAACAATTGCTAAAACATTTTCACTCAGAAAAAAAAGATGATTTTCTGACTGTAAAAATGTTTCAAAATTTAATTGTTTATATTCATCAAAATAAGGGGCATTATAAAGTGTCCATCGAGGTTTTTCAGATGAATATATTAGTGTATGAAGTATTGGTAAGTCTGTTTCATTTAATTTTTTAAGCAAATTAACTTTCTCCTTAATAATGTATTTAGGTTATTAATGGCGACTTATACGCCTAAATAATTGTATAATATAGTTATTAGATAGAGGACATCGTTCTCTCCTTGAGTTCTAAAACTCGTACTCGAAAGAGTGATGCCGCTGGAAATTTTTCTTAGTGGTTTTTGAATTTTTTGAAGAATTTTTCTATTCATTATTGACTATTCATAGTTAGTCTTTTTTCTCTAAGGGCGGTGCATTTCCTAGAGCTCATCATTCTTTTGATTTCATTCTTATATTATACCAAATTTTTAGTTTTGTAACTATTCCTAAAGAAAAAGCCATATCACTGGGATATAGCTTCTTTGTTCATATTGAGGATTTGTCGAACAACCAAAAAACTCAGTTCTTCCAATCACAAAAATTATCTAATTACACTATTTTACTTATTAATTACTCTACTCACATCTTATTTATAACTAGATGATTATCCTTGATAGTAATAATCTTATCATATCCAACCATCATTTCCTCTGAAATGTGATGTTCTATATCAATAACTGCTCCAGAATAAGTTTTAATTAAATCATTCAAAATTTTTGAACTCTCATCATCCAGCCCTGATAAAGCTTCGTCAACAAGTAAGCAAGGTTTTTCAAATAATAATGCTCTTGCTAACTCTAATCGTTTTAATTCTCCACCAGACAGAGAATGTAATTGTTTATCCATTTTAGTATGTAGCATCTCTTTTGTTGCTAAGTGTTTCATTCCTACTCTTCTTAAAATTTCAAGGACTCTACTTTCATCTATTGGACTATCAAACGTCAGATTAAACAGCAATGTTTCGTTAAAGATAAATGGGTTTTGAGAAACAACAGAAAAAAGTTCAATTCCTTGTTCTTGACCATAATTGATAGTACCAGATAATACCTGCATTTCCCCTAAAATAGTTTTTAAAAAAGTACTCTTTCCTGAACCTGAAGGTGCTTTGAATAATATCTTATCATGACTTCCAAGTGAAAAATCAATATTTTTAATCAATTCATTATCTTGATATCCTACTGTAGTTTGTTTAAATTCTAAGATAACTTCTCTACTTGTTGGTAACTCTAGCAGTTGCTCATATTCTTCGGCTTTACTATTAAGAGTTAGCACTTTATTCAATATTGGATCAATTGATTGAATCACATTATATGTAGAAGCAGCAGTAATTAATGGAGTTACAACCCTATCAGCTGCCATATATATAGTAAGCAAACTCCCTACTGTCATATATCCATTTTGAACAGATCTTATTCCCAGCATTAATGCTATCAATAATGAGCACACATATAGTATACCAATAATTGTATTAGCGATATTCTGATTAAAATCCATCTTAAAATAATTTTTTTCAGATACTCCTAACTTCTCATTCAACTTTTTTAGTACATTATTTACCACACCAAATCTTTTCATCAACGGGCGTGCCTCTAAAAAATCTGTTAAAAATCCTATATATTGATCATTGGATTCTTGCCAACGTGTTGTTCCTTTCTTTAACCATTTTTTAGTTAACTTAGGAATTAGAGCAGGTATAGCTCCCAAACCAACAAAAAGTAAGCCTACTAACACATTGATATTCATCAAAAATATAAATGTAACAACACCTTGAAGTGTACACAACATCATAGTAAATACATTATTGATAAATTTATTTTCAATTTGCTGAACTTCACTAGTAATACTAGTGATGTAAGAACTTGGTGATTGCTGTAAATTCTCTTTGCTAACAGAATTTACTGCATGTATATTTTTTAACTGATAATTTACATTTTGAATAAACTTTCCTTTAAAGAAAATAAATAGAAATTTTGATAAAACAATTAACAGTAAAAAAATCAGCCATAAAAATACTGTATACATACTGCTATCAAAATCACTATTGTTCATATAATCTGTAAATTTCCCTAAAAAATACGGTGCACCAATTCCATCAAGAGACATTAAAGCTAAAAATAACACAGCACCTATAAATATTCGCTTATTACCTACTAGTATAAATCTTAAGTATCGAAACATTCTGATTCCCTCCACTCTAATTTAGAAAATTTAAATTCAACAATGCAAGTTACATTATTCGCAAAAAAATAATAAAACTAATCAAATTTTAATTTAATTCTAATCCATTCCAATCATTTTGTCAAAATATATTTTTACAAAATGAGATAATTAAAATACACAATTAGTCTACAATCATTAGTAATTTCCATAAATACTATGATTAAAAATACCCTGTAACGATTACCAACCTTTTAACAGTTTATTTTTAGATAATACGAACCAAATTGAGTCTGTATACCAAAATAGCTATCCCAGCAAACAACTCTTTATTTTAATCTATTTAGAGCCTTTATTGTATTATTCACTTTATTCCTATTTCTACTGCAAAGACCGTTATCTCCTTTTTTTACTCTAGAGGGTTGCAAATGCTATTTAGTGGGTGTATTTTCCATAAGGGGAGGCTTTTCCTATAGTTCATCATTCCACTTTTCACTTTAAGTATATTTCTTTAATTTCGTTCTTATACTATACAAACTTTTTAGGTTTATGACTATTCCAAAAGAAAAAGCCATATCACTGGGATATAGCTTCTTTGTTTTTACTATTGATTGATCATACAAAATTTTTAATATGAACACTGTTACCAATTAATTTTTTTATTTTTAAGACTAAATAATATTAATATAGAAATAATCGTCACTATTAAATTCATAATCAAAGACTGTTCCGCTAAAATTTGATATCTTTGGACATCTACAAACAACGTTAGCGGTATTATATTATTGTATACATTTTTAATTTCATTAACTGATGATACCCCTATCATCACTTTATCTTGATTATTTGACATAAACATATAATAGAAACACCATACTTGAAAGATTAATACTGAAACAAGTGAAAAAATAAATAAATTTAAACGAACAGACTTCTTTGTCAATGTTCTACATAGATACAACAACATACTAACAATACTAAAAAAACTTAATATTGAAATGACCTTTTGAAAAAGTTGCCAAATGTCAAAATTTGAAATTATCAAGTAGTATATGATATTAAAAAATGCAAAGATAAAGGAATATATAATAAGAATTTGCATTTTACTGTATTTTAGAGTGTAATAAAAATATCTTTTTCTAGTGTACAAAAGTTCATATAGAAAATAAGTAGATATACCTATTAAAAACGTAGCAGAAATCATAACCCCAATACCATTAAGCATACGAATCCACTCAATATCCCCCGACATAAATGTGATCATTCTCATTACTATACTTATACCATATACATACAAATAGACATTCTTATAGTCACGTATAATCTTCTTAATTAAAAGGCACATTTCTATTCACTTCCTTATAAATGTCATCTAGTGATAATCCAGGATACTTTTCAAAAAGTTGAGGTACTGAATTATGCAATAATATTTCGCCATTGCTCATAAATATAACTTCATCGAACAATTTATCCATATCTTGTATGAGATGTGTACTAATAATTGTAACTCCAGAATTTGTTTTAAATTTCATAATTAAGTCAATTAATATATCTCGAGTAAGCGGATCGACTGCTGCAAGAGGTTCGTCCAATAAGTAAGTATCTACATCATGACAAAGTAGAAAAGCTAAATGTAATTGCTCTTTCATTCCCTTAGAATACGAAGAAATCAACTGATCCTGATCAAGATTTAAGTAACTAAATATTTGTATTGCCTTTTCAATATTAAATGTGTCATAAACTTGCCCAAATAAATTAAAACACTCCCTAATTGTTAAGTCTTCCGGTATGTATGCATAATCAGGAAGCAATTGTACTTTACCAACATCATGAACATTGCCCTCATACTTTTGATACAAATCAGCTAAAACATTCATAAGCGTTGTTTTGCCTGAACCATTAGGCCCAAGCAATGCAATAATTTGCCCTTTAGGTTCAATAGACAATGTTATATCATTTAAAATTATTTTGTTTAATCTAAAAGATAAATTTTTAACACTAACCATATTTGTCTCCTTTTTTACTCTAGATGGTGAATTTCCGAGAGTCATCATTCCACACTTCACTTTAAGTGTTTCTCGTTGATTTCATACTTGTATTATACCAAATTTTTAGATTTGTGACTATTCCAAAAGAAAAAGCCATATCACTGGGATATAGCTTTTTTGTTTATATTGAGGATTTGTCGAACAACTATAAATTCATCTATGCTAATATGTTGGTAAGTTAATATGAAACATTCCTTATTTTTGTTCTGATTAATTTGGTTTTTGTATATGGCTTTTTTATGCATTTATTTTTTTCTACTTAATTTTACAATCGGCGAATTTTAATACCCCTTGTATTCTCCTTCAAATACAAACTTTTCAGGGTGAGATTTGATGTAGTTTAGTTCATTTTCTTCACCTTTATAATCGTAAATGAAATCATCGGCTTCACCTAAAATATTAAAAAATTCCTCTCCGTATTTTTCTTCCAATGTTTCTAGCATATGGTATCTTTCTTCTCTACCAAAAGATATTGTCCCACCACAATAGTCTACAACTTTTTGAAAATTACCTGCATATTCGTTCATTCCAAAATGTTTGAAACCTTTTATTGCATCTTCCCAAACTATCCCTGTAGGATTATATAAAAACTGATGATGACCTCCATTACTTACTTCTGAAAAATACCAAGTAATGGCTAATAAATATCTTTGCTCTAAAGTGAAAGTCTGAGCTGATTGAACATACTCATCATATCCATCATAAATATTAATTGTTCCCCACATTGGATCAACAACATCATAATAAGAGTTTTCATCTAAACTTTTAATATTTTCTATGGTAATCTTTGCGTATTTTAATTTTGTTTGTATTTCACCCATTTCATTAGTCTCCTCTATAATTTCATTCTCTTAATTGATATATTCAAAACATTTCTCCGTTAAAATAGGAGATTTCATATTTTACCTCTCGTAATTGATAAACTTATGCAAGTTCTAACTCACAGATAATTCTTTTGGTATCCAATTCGTCTATAGCAGTAATTTTTATATAATCAAATCCATTTCTCTTCACTTCTTCAAAAGAAATTTTTTCTCCGTTAATAGTTTCTGTAAAGTCATCTTCATCAAATTCAAAATCTTCTTTCTCGTCATCAAAATCAATGTTATAGGCAAAATCTATTTCAATTTTAGAGTTTGGAATTTCTAATTTAGAAAGTGGACGTTTTTTGATATCTTCTAAATTTATCTCATCACAGAACATAGGGTTGTATCCATATTTAGCTTCATCATAGAGTAAAATTTCTTTTCCTGTATGTATACATTTTGCTACTATCATGCAAGGATCGGTAATCTCATTTTTTTCATCATACATACCACAAATCATATGTCCTTCAAAAAGTGAACCAAAAAAATAAATTTCATACAGTTCATTGGCATCTCCACTTTCTAAGTTATTGCAAATACTAATACTTGTAAATGTATCATCTATATGTATTATATTGTAATTTTCTTCTTTAATATAAGTTGATACTCTCATTTTAATTTCTCTCTTAATTATTATATCGTTTCATTAAAAAGTGAACATTCAAAACCTATTAATATTATCTTGTTTTCTTTAATTTCTTTTTCAAAAATAAGACTCACACCACTTTTTATTATCATAATTTTATTATTTCCTTCTTCCCATACGCCTTTACATACTGAATTACATCCTGTTTCCTTTTGATTGATTCAAGCAAAGATATATCTAGTATATTTACGAATTCTTTAAACTGAACCAGTCCGATGCTTCTTATCTCTTTAAGTTGCTCGGCATCTCTTATCTTTCTCTCTGCCTCACTTTGCCCAAATGGCTCTGAGAAAAGAGCTTCTATTGTTTTTTCAAGATTTTCAGTACCTGACCATGTATATTCTTCACCTAATGGTAATGATATCGCATTTCCATTATTTATCTGAGCAAATAAATAGGCATCCTTCGGTGTAGGTTCATACCCGCAGATGACGTCTGGCATACTATTACAAGCAAGCATCATTCCCTGTCCGGAAGAACAGCCCGTAACAACGAAATCAACTGTCCTACTTGCCAACAAGATACCTACAAGAATAGAAATTTCTATATACGAGTATTTTTCATTTTCTTCCATCGTACAACCAAAATTTATAACTTCAGCTTTCTTTGGAGCATACTTTAATACAGCATCATAGATTATTTGATTTTTTGTCGCTTGCGAACTTGCTTGAATAACTCCGATTCTCATGCTTTCCTCCTACAACTTCTAATGTGATTATTTCTTTTTCTTTGGTTTAGGTGCAGGTAATTCATCATACATTGAATTAAATAAACCTGTTAAAAAATCTTTGTTGTCAACATCATCTACCAACAGCTATACAAAAAAATCATATTTAAAAACTAATTCATAGCTTAACCACACCTCATATTTATAGTCGGATATTTTAGAGTATCACAACAAACTATTCTATTAAATGGAACAATTACCCTTTTAACTTCTAATTCACAATTTTCATTATCTATACCCAAAAATAATAAAACATTTTTCAATATCATCATATTCATAAGGAATACTAAATCTATTAAGCATACACTCTATTTCTGATTTTTTATCAGTAACACATATCTTTGGCTCAATTAAACGTCCTTGACCAATAACTTTCTCAAATTTACTTCTAATTTTAAATCATTCAACAATGCTCATATTCTTATGAAAAAAATGTTCATCAGTATCAATCGTCCAATACACGCTAGGCTTTTCTTCATCAAAAATCGTCTTATATTGTATCGGGATGTCTCTCATGTTCTCCATGATGGAATCTATCAGTTCTTTCCATTTTGTATTATTCATAAAAGAGGTTAGATTTCTTTCTGCAAGAACCTGTTTAATTTTTTCTTTTTCAGTTTTTTTATTGTTATATTTCCCATTTTCAATTTTGTCTATAATGTGTTGCATTACTGATAACGCTCTATCATCTATTCTTTGATAAACATAAGATGGCGATATACATTGTTTATCTCTTTTTACAAAATACCACCCGTAATGCACCCAACCAGTAACTATAAAATGAAAATCTCCCTCCCAACTTATATCGAAATAAATTCTATCTTCATCATTAGAACTACTTATTTTGATAACTCCACTTCTCGGATTTAGTTTTTCACATAAAATATCATTTATTAGTTTCATCTATCACTGTTTTTCCTTACATCTTCAAATTTACCAGTCTGTTTCTAATATGAACATTTTATTCTTCAAACTTTTCCTCAACATTAAAAATCACTTCACAATCGCAACCAGCACCATTTTCTCGCAAAAATTCTATAACCTTTTCAATATCTACATTTTTATCATTCAAAAACTCATTTGTTAAAGAAAAATCGTGATTACACTCTACCGTTTCTGATTTTTCATTTAGATAATCAAATAATTCATAAAATAATTTCTTCTCCATCGGTAAGTTCTCTTCAAATTCTTCCATTTGTTGGACTTGATATTCTTGTAAAAATTTTCTCTTCTCAAATTTGTTCATGAGCTTTTCTCCTTTATTAAATTGTTTTTTCAAATAATTTATTTTTTTACGTTATACACCATATCTCCGCTATTCCAAACGTACATAATTGCCGACACTGGTCTTTTTCCGTCTTCACGAAGCCATCCTCTATATGTAGTTTTGTTGCCATAATAGCCTTCAATAATGATTTCAAATTCGGAATCTGTATATTCATCCATAAATTGTTGTAAGCCAATAGACTTTCCATTGAAACGTCCTTCAGTTAAGGTTTTGTTAAATATTAATACATCACACAGGTCGATATCACATTTCTCAAAACATATTTCACCTGGGTATGATCTTTCTTCACCTTCCACAAATTCATATATTTTATTAACTTTCAACGTCAAAGTTTCGTTGTGATATTTGATTTCTTTCACCCTGCTATCATGAAGGCTGAAAAGGATATTGCTACTTCTATCGTGTATAAACTTCATACCGTTCCTCATAAATTCACCTTAAAATCTAGTTATTTAGCTACTTTTTTACATAAAAGGTCGCTCTTCCTTTGCCATGTCTTTCAATGTACGCTTCCTCAGTCAATTGCTTAAGCATATTTTCAATTGTAGCTTTTCCTACACTTGGAACTAATTCCATCATATCACTTTTTGTAAATTTACCTAATTTGCTATCAATTGCATTTCTAACAAGTTCGATTGTAGGTACTTTTTCGTCTACATAATCAACTCTTTCTTCAAAATCAATATAAGCGGCTAATATCATTCTAAGAATATATTTTATGAATGGTAAAGGTTCTTCTTTGTTTTCATGCCAACCTATCCCACTTTTTTCTAAAGCTTTATAATAACTATTTTTATTTTTTTCTATTTTACTTTCTAAACTGATATATTTCCCAATTACATATCCTTGTCTGTATAGCAAGAGGGTTGTTAATAAACGACTCATCCTTCCATTTCCGTCATTGAAAGGATGAATACAAAGAAAATCATGAATAAAAATTGGAATTAAAAGCAGCGAATCCACTTCTTTTTTATCAAAAGCTATATTCAATTCATTACAAATCTGATCAATTGCGCTTGGTGTTTCATATGGGGATAATGGCTTAAAAATTTCGATAGTATTACCCTCTTTATCTTTTTCCACAATAGAATTCTGAGTATTTTTATATCGACCACCAATTCCTTTTTCACTATACTTAAATAGTTCTTTATGAAGTTGCAAAATATAGTTACTATTGATTGGAATATATTCATAACTTTCATGAATTGTATTTAGTACATCTCTATATCCAAGAATTTCTTCTTCATCCCTATTTATAGGAGTTGTTTTTTGATTCATTAACTCTTTTATCCTGACTGCTGTAGTAACAATTCCCTCTATTTTATTAGAATCTTCTACACTCTGAATTTTAGCAATCTCTACTAATTTATCTAAAACAGCAGGTTTACGTGTCAAAAAAAGTTCTTGTTTTCCTTTGTGCTCATGAATTTGTGAAAGAAGATTTATAATTTCACTATCCCACTTACTTCTTGCTAGATTTTCATAACTAAAAAGTCGCATTCGCCTACCTCCTTTTCTTTTCGCCTAATTATATCACATTTTTAGGCGATTACTAAGAACTTAGGCGATTATTTATACTTACCTAAGTTGTAAAATAAAGTAAGACAACATAACATCATTATTTTCTGTTAAAATTATTTCATCAACCTTGTTTAACAAAGAGCTTGTTGAAATCTATATTTTTAAAGGACGTTTTCATCTCGCTTCTTCTCTTTAAAGTGCTATTTCACGCTATTTTACAATATGGCATCCCCAGCCACTATATTCCCCGTCAAACTCTTCTGCCAAATCCATAAGATACCAGACAATTTCATCGATATTTTCAAAAGCATCTTCCCTACCGATGACAAGTACATATGGATATTCCTTATCTATATCCTCATTGTTGCTCAGATTTTCTGATGAAAGTTTTATGAAACCGTCTTCCATTACTTTGGCTAAAAAGGCTTCTCCATTTTCTTCTGTTTTAAAGAGTAGGCAATGTTCGAGTACTCTTGGCACCATACTATCACCATCACTTTTAATATTCTCAATAAGCCTCATATTCATAATGCTTTGATATTCATATTTATCAGGATACAGTGCCTGAAAATACATGTCCCAGTCCTTATCTTCAAATACTGCAAATGTATAGGCATACTCAGGGAAGTTTTCTGCCATCATCTCAGAAATTTCATCGTAGTACCCCAACTCATTCTTAGCATACGAAATAATACGTACCCGTTCATCACATTTCGCAACACCTGTTAATATGTCCCCATGTTTTTCAATAATCTCTACCACAGCATCTTCTATACGGTATAAATATTCCCCTTCTTCTCTTGTAGGAAACCCGTTTTCATCAGCATTCTTATATAATATTTGTAATTCTAGTCTTTTAGGGTAGTTTGCAGTAAATTCAAAATCCCAAAGAGCTAAATTGGTTCGAATAACTGCCGGTAAGTCACAAGCAAATGCATTGCATAGATAAATGCCCCAGTCTTCATCAATTTTGGCAGTTTGTTGATCAATTACTTTCTCCGTAGCCACATTAACTCTGCACTCTCTTTTTTCAATTTCTTCTTTACACTCTTTTACTACTTCCAACGCATTCTGTTCCTCAGGATCTAACTCCGCCCAACGCAAGGCAAAAGGAATAGCTCTTTCTTCCTCATGAGTCAAGTATTGATAGGCATATGCCATGCGCATATGCCATTCAGCCTTATCTTTCCCCTCTTCTCTAACTGAATTCAAAATATCTATAGATTTTAATAAAAATTTATCGCCAATAAAACTAGGTGTTCCTTTATCATCATTGCCGACAATCGCAAAGTTTTGATAAGCACGAGCAAGCTGATACCATACTTGATAATCACGTTCTTCCATAGGGATGCTTTCCAACGCTGTCATACATTCCGTATATTTATCTTCATCTGTAAGCTTTTCTATATACGCAAAAAATTCTTTGCGATTTTCTGAGTTCCATTTCATGTTACATTACCTCCACTTTTTATCGTTTATCCAACATTAAAAACACAACACCACAAATTACAAGTAACAGTCTACATATACCTATAAAGACTCTATATCCTTTCTCACCCCACACTTCAAAAATAAAAGCGTATTTTGCCTTATCTCCGACTGTAGCTTGACATACCCATTTCCAATCTCTTATCGCACCGATTAAAAATAGGAGTCCACCTGCTATCAACACATACTGATAATATACTTTTAACCATTCAAATACTTCATCCATATCGTTTGTCTACTTTCTCCATCAAGCATTTCTCTAATGATTTTTCTTATTCACAGGTTATAAGAACTCTTCTTAATGCGCTTTCATTATAATTTAAAATTATATAGATATCAATATTATAAAAAACAGCATACGTAAAATTGTTTTTGCAACTTACTGACTATTCCTAAAAAAAGCCATATCACACGGATATAGCTTCTTTGTTTTTATTGAATGAATCATTTAATTAATCACTAATGAAGTTTATACAAAATTATTGGTAGTTTTATATTACCTATAGTCGATATGATAGATACTTACAAATTAGATTCAGCAATAAGATTTGTCAAACAACCCAAATTTATTCGGACTATTATTTATTTAAAATTATATTGTAAATACTCAGTTTTATTAAATCATATGATGTAATTTCTATAAATCCAGTGCTGTTTCATCCAAGAGAAAATCCTCTACTCCAATATATAAAATCCCGTCATCATCAAATCTAGGTACTATATTATTTCTAACTATAACAACTTTCTTAAATGAATCTCCTGTTCTTCTCAACGATTCCGTCTCTTGTACTTGTTTTTCTTTTGTATCAACATTAAGTGCCGATTGAATATAATATCTATTACTTCCTCTATTGATAATAAAGTCTACTTCTAAATTTTTTCTAATCGTTTTTTTATTCTCATCTTTATAGTTATATTCCACAACACCAACGTCTACATTTAGCCCCCTCATACGAAGTTCATTATATATTACATTTTCCATAATATGTGACTGCTCAATCTGTCTGAAATTTAGCCTTGCATTTCTAAGCCCAATATCTGAAAAATAGTATTTATACGGAGATGATATATATTTCCTTCCTTTCACATCATATCTTCTGGCTTTTTCAATTAAAAAAGCATCAATAAAGTAATCCAAGTAATTACTTACTGTGAACTGAGATATCTTTATATTTTTTTCTGACATAAAAGTATTCGCCAGCTTAGTTGGATTAGATAGAGAACCAATAGAAGAAGATATAATATCCAACAAATCATCCATTATAGATGCATCTTTAAGAACTTTATTACGCTCCATTACATCTTTAATATAGGTGCTTGTAAAAACATTTTTCAAATACTCACTCTTTTTTTCATGATTACTAATCTGTACAGTCATTGGCATACCACCGTACAAACAATATTCATCAAAAGCCTTTCCCTTGTCTCCTTCATAACATGAATAAAATTCTGAAAATGAAAATGGATATACTCTTATTTCATCACCACGATCTCTAAACTGCGTGAGCACATCTGATGAAAGCATCTTTGAATTACTACCTGTAATATATACATCTACATTTGGAATTTTCATAAGTCCAAGTACCAAATCAACAAAGTTTACCTTTGATTCAGTGCCTTCCAAATATGGATTAGAAATTTCTTCTACAAATTGAATTTCATCGATAAAAATATAATATTTAAGTCCATTATCTTGTATTTTATCTCTTAAATAATTATCTAGCTCTATTGGATTTCTATATTTGATATTCTTCAGACTATCAAGTGCAATCATTATAATTTGATTTTCACTCACTTCACTGGACAATAAATACTTTCTATATAGTTCAAATAAAAGATAAGATTTTCCACATCTTCTAATACCTGTAATAATCTTCACTCTTCCATTGTCTTTTTTATCGATAAGTTGATTTAAATATCTTGGTCTTTTTACTTCCATTTTTACACCTCATTTAATAATATATTGTAATTACGCATTTTTATTAAATCTGTTTAATATATTATAGCATTCTTGATCAACATTTCCAATTAGCACTTTTAAAATTAATGCGTATTTACTACTTTTATTTAAATTAGCATAAAAAGCCATATCACGGAGATATAGCTTCTTTATTTTATAGGGTTATAATGATTGATTTTTTGATGGAACAGTGGATAACTATAGTATATCGTGATTGGAAGCTTTATTATTTAATATAAAAAAAGCTGTTTCCTCACCAGATTTAAGATACCCCATTTTGGCATCAGAAGGGATACTATTTTAACCAAAATTTATTTATTATCATACTACAAGAAGATTATTCTAACTAGATTTTATTATTTATATCTTTTCAATGTTTTATTTTCAATAGCATAAATTTCGTCTGCACAATTTTTAACAAATTCCATATCATGAGAAACAAAAATCACTAACCCTGGATAATTTTTAATCAATACCTCTAGCGCTCTTATACTAATCATATCTAGTGAATTTGTAGGTTCATCTAATATTACAACATTGGCATCTTTAATGAATACTTTTAATAATTCTATTCTAGTTCCCTGCCCACCACTTAATTTATTGATTGGTACATTCAATAATGAAGCATCTATCCCAATATCCCTCAATAAATTTATAATATCTTGCCTTGAAAAATTAGAATCTTCTTGTAAATAATTTATAAGATTTTTTGTACTTGCAACATCAAAATGAAATTGTTTGAAAACTGAAAATTTAATCATTTTAGAAAGTATAATATTTGGATGGTTAGCTAGTATATTCTTTATTAATATAGACTTACCAGAACCATTTTTCCCAGTAATTGCAATTTTTAAGTTATTTGCAAATTGAAAACTAACATTTTTTAATAATTGTTTATCTTCATAATAGAGATTAAGCAATTCAGCTCTTATAGGATATTTATTATGTAGTTCTCTAAAATTGCCTTCAGGAAAATGGATTGATTGTACAATAGGTATATCATTGATTTCACCCAAACTATCTAATCGCTTTTCAACATTTTTTATTGTCCTATCAATTCGCTTAACAGCTGTACTTTTATCTTTAGTTGCAGCTAATCGACTAGGTTTTTCAAATGACTTTTTATTTTTATTTTTTTCTAGGCGTAATCTTTGCTCTTTATTATTTAGAATAATCGTTTCTAAATGTTTTTTCTCTCTAATATATTCTTCTTTTTCATATTGTTGTTTTAAAAGATGAAGTTCTTTTTGCTTTTCAAAATCTTCATAAGTACCAATATACTCTCTAATTTCTTTATTCTCAATATCCCATATTTTAGTCACAACATTTTTTAAAAAATAGCGATCATGACTAGCTATAATGATGATACCATTTTTATATGATTTAATCGTTTTAATTAAGTTCTCTCTCGTCTGAATATCCATAAAATTAGTTGGTTCATCTAATAATAAACAACCTTGTTTTGTACAAAGCAATTTATATAGGAAATCTCTTTGCTGTTCACCAGCACTATAATTTAAATTTGTATAATCATTATTTGAAAACCAATTTTGATCAAACTTTTTACATAACACATCACAGATTATTCTACCCTTAGTAGATTTTGTATTACCGCAAATAATATTTAATAATGTTGTTTTACCTACACCATTATTACCTACAATCCCAATAACTTCTCCAATATGACCGATTAATTTATCAGCATGAAACAAGGGTTTATCTGCAAAAGACATCTCAATATCAATTATTTTAATAACTTCTTTAGCCATAAAGTCACCCACTCCTTTAAAATTTCACCTTACTTTTCAACTGTTCAAAGTCAATTCTAGATAGCAAATAGGATACAATAAACTTCATTCTATAAATTAGATGCAGAAATACTCAATCGTAGGATTAATAACTTCTATCAATTCCTGCTTTTTTACTAGATTGGTAAATTTTCTTAAATAAGACATAGCCTATTACCAAAAAGAAAGCTGACTGACCCGCTAATAATAAGTAGTCCATCCAAGCAACGCTTTCATCTTGAATCAAATTTTGAGTCATTTCAATTCCTAGAGAAATTGGAAGAAATCGTCCAATCAAAATTGCCCATTCTGGCATCATTTCGTGAGGTAAAATAGCTCCAGTGAAAAATAATAGTGCATAAGAGATAATCGAATCAAACGATGCCGTCTTAGTATATTTTAACGTTAACGCCACTAATACTAATGTAAATCCAAACACTCCAACTGTGGTTAATAAGAAGATGACAATATACCACCCACTGAATGAAATTTGAATTGAAAGAATGGCACTCAAGATAAGTGATACAACAGCCACTTTGATGAGATTGACAATTAACCACACTAGTGTCCTTACTATAATCAGCTGTTCAAAAGGAAATGGTTTAATAATTAGTTGGTCTAAGATTCCCATTTGCTTCTCCGAAGACACAGAGACTGCTGCTTCACTAATAACCGAACTCAATAAATACCAGTACACAAATCCTACATAACCTTGATTCATTTGTTGATGTTGAACTAATAAAAACATATAGAACACAATCGTAGTAACCACAATACTCACAATCTGATCCGGATAATAAGTGCGCACTTCATGTAAATATTTCCATAATTCTGCCTTAAATAACTTCATAATGAGCTCCTCCTCTTTGACTATAGAAATAGTCCAGTGTTTCTTCAACAGTAGGACTTAATTTCTCAATCTTGATTAAATGAGACATTAAGTTATGCTTTACTAAAAGTTCCGTTAACTCGTCAATAGAGTTTCGTTTTAAGTATGATTTTCCTTTTTCAATGCGACATTTTAGCTCTTGATGAATCACTTCTCCTTCAATAACCGCTTCAAATTCTTGAGAATGTGGGACTTGTTGCAAGAAGTTCTGATAATCTCCCTTATAGACAACCTCTCCTTCATCAATCACAATCACATAGTCTGCTAGTAATTCTATAATCTCTGCTTGGTGCGAGGTAAGAATAATCGTTTTTTCCTGTCCTGTTGATAATTGTTTAATTTTTTGACATAGTTGCTTTGAACTTTGAAAATCTAATCCTAAAGTGGGTTCATCTAAAAATAGTACTTCTACATTTGTCATTAATGAAATAATTAATGAGAGCTTCTGTAACATTCCTCGAGAGTACCCACCAACTGGTTCATCAATAGCATCTCTGAGGTCGAACTCATCAATTAGCGCTTGAATACTGTCATTCATATAGTTTATGGATTGTTTTGATAATCCAAGAAAGTATTCAATATTTTGTTTTCCTGTTAAAAATGGATAAACATTATCGACTGACTCTAATACGGCACTTACGTTTTGGTAGTAAGAATGTCCAATGTCTGAGAGATTCTCTCCTTTAAATAATATATCTCCCTTATCTGCACTGATCATTCCTAACATCAATTTAATTAATGTCGTTTTTCCAGCACCATTTTTACCAAGAATCACCGTGATGTTATTTTCTGGAATTTCAAAGGAAATATTATGCAAAATTGTCTTATTATTGTATCGTTTTTCTATACCCTTCACTTCAAACACCATCTACTACCTCTCCTTAAAATAATAATCAAAAAAACTCTCCATCATTTTTGTTCAAATTCTTTTTTGAACATATTAACCTCTGTTATTTTCCCATAATTTGAAGTTTTTTACATTATAGCATTTTTTTAGAATTGTAACTATTTCTAAAGAAAAAATTCACATGAGTGTACAATAGTCTTGGTAAATTCAAAAAAGCACGAAACTAGAAATTCCAGTTCCGTGCCATCTATTAGTCTTTAATTCCAACAAGCTCTCGCTGTCTACGATTCGCTTCTTGTGCGATGTAACTCATCACAAACTTGAATTCTTTAGCAGTAGCTTTTTCAGAGAGTTCTGCGATACTTTTATTGTATTTTTCAACAATTTGTTTTACTTTTTCTTTGTCATTCATCTAACATTTCCTCCAATTGTTGTTTCGTATATTGCTGTGGAAGTACCAGCTGAATATTATCAGCATCAAAATGTACTTCGGATATATTATTTTGATAATCTTTAATAATAATATGTAATGTTACTTCTGGATGTCGTTTTTTTACTTTTTCAATATTTTCCCTAGATTGGAAGAAAGCATTGATAAATGTATCTTTTGGAACAACACGACCTTCTACTAATTCACGTTCTTTCGTAAAACTCCATGCCACTTGTGGGTCTTGATAAACATAAAATAACGTCACACGATACCCATTTTTTAATGTTCGAATGATATTCTTCTCTGCACTTAAAACTGCAAATGTTGCATCCAATATAAATGAATATTCGTTATCCACTACAAATTTAAAAGACTGATCTACTAACCATGCTGATGCTTTTTGATATTGACTAGAATTACTACCGTCATAACCCGGAAATTGAATTCGAAACGCATCTGCATCAATTACGATATGATTATCGTAAGTTTCAGATAATCCAAGAGCAACTTCTGTTTTGCCTGCGCCTGGACTACCAGCCATAAATACTGCATCTGGCTCTTCACTAGGAACACTATCGTGAATCAATTCAGAAATAAACTCTTCTACTCTATTTTGTGCATATTCTAGATTCTGATCCATGGTATTCCTCCTTCAATTCTTTGTCTAAGTATACCATTTTCCTAGCATTTTATCAGCTATATTGTAACATCCTTATTCTGGTATTTTTATTTCCACAACTTATCTCCTTATTCAAAAACCTCACTGACACATTCTGTAATCTGGCTAAAATGATTAAAGTCCATTATTGGATCTCCTAAAGTATCGTCTCCGCTCAATCCAATAATTTCTATTTTACTCTTAGAATGATTCTTCTCAATTAGTTCTTCCGCTAAAGCTTTAATACTTATTACTTTTCCAATCGTTAGTGTATAAACTCCTGATTTTAGAACGTGTTTATAAAAATCATCCCAACCTTGAATAAAATCTTCTTTTCTCGTTGCTAGCTTTGTAATTCGTTCATCAGTTAAAGGAAGAGGTTTATTTTCTTTCGAGAGTTTATCAAACACATGATAGACTGAGCCATTACTTTCAATCACAAATGGAAATCTTAACGATTGAACGACACAATCTTGATGCTTATCATTTAAATTCTTCAAATATTGTTCGACTTCTAGTTTTTGCCTTCCGAACTGATTATGGGGTTTATATGCTTCATCACTTGAGATAAATATAACTCTTTCCTTTACAAAAGGTAATACCGACTCTAGAAACACTTTTGTTTGCAAAACATTTTTTGAATAATAATACTCAGCAAAGTCTTCACAAAAATTTGTCATTTTTAATGATGCTCCATGAATTAAAATATCTGGTTGAATTGCTTCAATATATTTCAAACAATCTTGCGAAGTAAAATCCATTGGTACTGGATAAAATACTGATGAATCTATCCTTTTACTCATAATTGCTAACTGTGTTTCTTGATAATCAACACCATAAACTATTGCATCATTTTCTATAAAATAATTTACTAATGCTTCCCCAATGGTTCCACAAACACCCGTAATTAACACTTTTTTCTTCATAATTCACTCTCCATTAAATCTAATAATTGTTGATTCTGATTTCTTCTATTGTAAATCACTGCTAAAATATGAACTACTCTATTCTCTTCATCTATCCAATAATACATATAATAATTCTTAACTGGGATTTTTCTAACTCCTTGACTTCCCCATGGTTCTTCATCTATGGTACGATAACTTTGTGGCATTAAGGCAAGTTGATTCATCTTATGTTTAAATAAAAATAACAATTTTTTTGCTGCAGCTGGAGCATTCAACTCACATTCGATGTAGTTTCTAATTTCCTGTAAGTGATCAAATGCTTGAGGTGTTATCTTAATGCTGTACTCAACCATTTTATAATCCTTTCATTAACTCATTAAAAACAAAATCCATATCTTGTGACTCATTATTTTTTACCTGTTGCATTCCTGTATCCATCATTGTTTGAAATTCTTCTTCTGTCATTGTTTCACGGATAGGAAGTTGCTTCTGAGGAACAGTTAAGGAAAATGGAATTCCATTATTCATAATAATTTGTCGATAAAATAAATCAATCGCTACTGCTCGAGAAAGCCCAATCTGTGATAAAATATTTTCTGCTTGTTCTTTAATATTTTCTTGAATTCTAACATTTACACTAGCTGTTTTCATACATATTTCTCCTCTTATTTGATTACAATCATTATACCATATGTGTTGCGTTATGCAACACATCTAAAACAATCTCAACATTTTTATCAAAACCAATTGAATTAGTATTGCCTTCCAACCACTCTTTTACAAAAAGAAAAAGCCTTCATCAAAAGGCTTTCTCTAAACTACTTCATTTCTTATTCACTTAAATGGACTCCAAGAATTTCTTTAATATCTTCCACAGTTAGATTATTCTTGCTTTCTTGTCCTTCTAAAACAGTATTCACTAGTTCTTTTTTATTCTCTTGTAATTGTTGAATTTTTTCTTCAATTGTACCAAGAGTTACTAAACGATAAACATCTACTTGTTTCGTTTGTCCAATACGATGGCTTCGTCCAATAGCTTGCATTTCTACTGAAGGATTCCACCATAAATCACATAAAATAACGGTATCTGCACCCGTTAAATTCAAACCAGTTCCCCCAGCTTTTAGTGAGATTAAAAAACAATCCTTTTGACCTGCATTAAAGGCATTCACCATTTCTTGACGTTCATCGGATGGTGTTTGACCTGTTAATTTAAAATAAGTGAGTCCTTGTTTTTCTAATTCCTGCTCAATTAATTCTAACATCTTTGTAAATTGTGAGAAAATTAATGGACGAGCACCTTTTTCACGAAGTGTTGTGAGCAATTCAATTAAGCTATCCATTTTTCCACTTTCTCCTGAGTAGTCATCCAGGAATAAGGATGGTGTGTTACAAATTTGACGTAAACGTGTTAATCCCGCCAATAATTCTATCTTTCTCTTTTGTAATTCATCATCTGAATGAGATTCTACAATATCTTGCATTCGTTGAACTTGAGCGATATACAGTGATTTTTGAGGAGAAGTTAATTCATTACTATATAAATGTTCATTTAATGGCGGTAATTCTAAAACAACTTCTTCTTTTTTTCTTCTTAAAATAAATGGTTGAATTAATTTTGCAACCATTTCTGGTGTTAACTTGCTAAATTCTTTTTTACTAGGTAATAATCCTGGAAGAACAAATTGGAAAATCGACCAAATTTCTTCTAATCGGTTTTCGATTGGTGTTCCGGATAATGCAAAGCAAGTTTCAACATCAAACTCTCTCAATGCGTGTGCAATTTTTGTCTGACTGTTTTTCACCATTTGAGCTTCATCTAAAATTAAATAACGATAATGATATTTTTGATATTCTTCTACATCCGATCTAAACGAAGAATAACTAGTAATAGTAATTGTCGCTTGTTTTTCTATTTGAAGCAATCGACTTTTAGCATTTCCATAAACAACTTCAACATCTACATCTGGTGTAAATTTACGAAACTCTTCTTTCCAATTATATAATAAACTAGATGGCGCTAAAATTAATACTCTTTCATTTTCTTTTAAATGAGCATTTAGGAAAGTAATCGTTTGAAGCGTCTTCCCTAACCCCATATCATCTGCTAAAATTCCACCAAAATTATGAAATTGTAGCATACTCATCCATTGTACGCCTTCTTTTTGATAAGAACGTAATTGAGCATTTACTTCATAAGGAGGAGCATCAAAACGATTTGGATTTGCAAGGTAATAAGCCATCTTTTTAAATGCTTTTGAAAAATGTACCGTATCAGAATTTTTTACACTATCCGCTAAAACAAATGCTTGTGATTTATGAACTTTAAACGTATCTTTTGAAAACTTCGCTCGAATATCTTGTAACCCTTTAGCAACTTTCAGACTTTCATCATTAAAAACAATGACTTGACCTGTTTTCGTTTGATAATGGGACTCTTGACTCCATAATGCTTTTAAAGCTTCTCCAACTTCTTTTTCAGAAAGCATTGAAAAATCAAATTTTACAGAAAGATAGCCATCTTGTTCAATAATATTAATAGCCCCTGAATCTTCAATATAGAGTTTTTGTAATTCCTCTGATAATTCTACCTCTCCTAATTTCTGAAACTTTGGTAAATCATTTAAGAAAAATTGAGCTAATTCTATGGACGCACTACTGCTAAATCCCTCTTGAAATCCTGAACGATAAAATTGATATCGAATTTTTTTAGCTAATTTCTCATCATACGCATATGGGAGTTTTACTAATTCATCCTTTGAAGAAATCGTATCCTTTTCAAAATGCCATTTCATCTCAACTTTGATTAAGCTTCTATCCTTTGAAAAATAAAAAGATGGGATAAATGGATGAGCTTGCAACTCTTCTATTAATTGCACATTTGCGAACATAGATAGCGTATTAGAGAAACGAATCATTTCTTCTTTTTGTTGATGTAAGAAACTTAATTCATAACGTTTAGTATATAAGTCAATCCATTCCTGTAATCTAGCTAGAAAAACTCTATACTTTTCTGGAATATAATAAATATGATTTTCTCTAATTAAGTAATCAGTATAAAGAACTTTCCCAAATCCACCTTTATAATCAAACAAATATTTATGACTTGTTTTTCGTACAACAAAATTTGGTTTTGTTGATTTTGAAGGTGTTTCATCTACAAAGAATTCCGAATATTCTGTTGTACCATCTACAAATCTAAATTCCTCTAATTCTTGAAATAACTGACAAGCCTCAGGCATATAACCAGGTGACAATTGTAAATATCGTGCTCCATTTTTACCAAATGATTCATAATATAATTGTTTGTCTGTATCAAAATAATTTTTATATAAAAAACGAATACAAGCTTGTTCTTGTTCATTAAATGATTCTAAAGACATGACTTCATCTTTGAATTTTGTTGAGATATTATAAGGATAACCATAATAAATGGATTCAATGAATCTTGAAATATCTTTGACAATATAATAACGATTCGATTCTTCTGGTTTTACTTTTAAAGTCCATAATAAATATTCTCCATTAACATCCAATTGCGCTCCTAAAGAATATTTTTTTAATTCACGATCGTCTTCAAACACTTCCTCATCTGGAATATCCTGCATTAATTCAGTAGCAAATGAGTTCAGTTGAGAATATTTTATACGATTTTGAATTTCGTCAGATAAACTTTTAAAATATAAATCAAAAGCAATTTTATGTTCACAATTATGATTATTTTTAAAGAAACTACAACTACACTTAAAATCTGTTAAATCTAATGCACTCATTGAAACATTACCATCATTAGGCAATTGAAACCTTAAGATACCGTATTTCTCTGGTCTATTAAAATAATCCACTAACTTTCTGTCAAATTCTTGTTTAAATTGTCTAAAATAGTATAAACCTAATAAATCTATATTTTTAGAATACGGAAAACTCATCTTTACTTCCTCCCTTACAATTCATGAACCTTCTATTCCAACCCATCAAAGTCTTCGAATTTTACTGAAGCTAGTTTTGAAACTCCAGATTCTTGCATCGTTACTCCATATAATACATCTGCTTCTTCCATTGTTCCTCTTCTATGAGTAATTACAATGAACTGTGTATTTTTAGTAAATTCTTTCAAGTAACGACCATATCTTGCAACATTTGCTTCATCTAAGGCTGCTTCTACTTCGTCTAGTAAGCAGAATGGCACTGGCTTCACTTCTAAAATTGCAAATAATAATGCAATGGCTGTAAAGGCACGTTCTCCCCCAGATAATAAACTTAAGGATTGTAGTTTCTTACCAGGTGGCTGAGCAATAATCTCAATTCCTGTTTCTAATAAATTCGTAGGATCTGTTAACTCTAGAGTAGCACGTCCTCCTCCAAACAATCGTGGGAATGTTTGTTGGAATTGACTAGAAATAGCATCGAAAGTTTGTTTGAATCGACTCGTCACTTCCGTATCCATTTCTGTTATAGTGTCTTCTAGATTTTTCTTCGCATCTAGTAAGTCTTGTTGTTGAATCGTTAAAAATTCAAATCTTTCTTGAACTTTATCATATTCTTCAATCGCCATTAAGTTTACTGCACCCATTTGTTCGATTTGTTGTTTTAAGAGACGAACCGTTTTAGAAGCATCTTCGATGGACATTGTTAATTCTGTTTTTTCGATTGCTGCTTCAAATGTTAATTCATATTCTTCACTTAAATATTGCAGTTTTTGATCAATTGCTAATTCAAATCGATTGGCTTTTGTTTCAACTTTTGATTGTTGTTTCAAATACTCTTGTAATTGATGTTGCGCTTGATTTCGACTAACTTCTGTTTGTTTATTCAATACTTCTAATTGAATTCTTTCTTCTTTTAGTCTATCTAAATCTATTTCTAATGCTATAACAGTTTCCTTAATCGCTTCGTAATCTTTTACAGTTTGGTTGTAATCTGCTTCATTTTTCTCTTTTAAGTCCTTCTGTTCATCTTTTTTCGATTCCAGTAAATGAACTTGTTCTTCTAAACGTTTTAATGACAGTTTTTCTTGTTTGAATTCTTTCTTTTGGTGTTGGACTTGCTCTTGAATACGAGCTTTTTGTGTCCCCACTTCTTGTAATTCTTGTTGTTTTTCTTGAAGCTGTTGAGTACGGTCTTCTTGAGATAATTGTAAATAATCCAATTCTTTTTTAACCGCTTGATTCTCTTTTGTAATCGTTCTTAACGCTTCATGAGTTTCCACATATTGCTGTTCTAATTGTTCATACTGTTGAATCGATTCATCTAATTCATATTGTTGACTTAATGTTTGACGACTAATTTTATTAAATTCATCTTTTGAGAATTGTAATTCTAAGCGTACTTCTTGTAATTGTTGTTTTAAAAGGGTTTCTTCTTCTTGAATCGCTGTTCCTTTTTGAACAATTTCGTTCCATTTCGTTTCCAACTGATTCCATTTTTCTGAAACTTGCTTCTCATACTCTTTCAACTGATTCAATTGTTGTTCTAACGTTTCTAATTGACTATTCCGTTTTACAAGAGATTGTTGTTGATGGTTTTTAGAAGCTCCACCGGTCATTGAACCACCAGCATTGACAACATCTCCCTCTAAAGAAACAATACGATAGCGATATTGCAAGACTTTAGCAATTTTCATCGCATCATCCAATGTTTTGGCAACTACCGTTGTTCCTAAAATGTTACGAACAATGGATTGATACGTTTTTTCCACATGTACTAAGTCACTAGCAATTCCAACATAGCCTTGTAAAGAGAATAATTGTTGTTGAACCGCATCTGGCATTCTTTTCTCTTTAATAATCGTTAGTGGTAAGAAAGTTGCTCGTCCCAAACGGTTCATTTTTAAATAGTCAATTGCTTTTGCAGCAGCTTGTTCATGTTCTACTACAACATGTTGACTACTTGCACCTAAAGCAATATCGATGGCTAATGTAACCTCATCATCTACTCGAATTAATTCAGCTACGGAACCAATGACACCTGCGATTTGTTTCTTTTGCTTTAAGATTTCACGAACCCCTTGATAGTAACCGGCATAATCTTCTGAAACTTGTTTCAAACTATGATAGTTGGCTTGTGTTTGTTGTAATTGTCGTTCAATCTTTTGTTTTTGTTCTTGCATCGTTTGACGTTCTTGACGTAAACTGTCTGCTTGTTGACGATAACTATTTAAGTCTTCTTGTTTAGAATTTGCTTGTTGAGCTAGATTTTCTTCTTTTTCTACTAACTGTGCAATCTTTTGATCTAATTGTTTTGATTGTTCTTCAAATAATTCTTGTTTTTCAAGTAATTTATCATGTTGATTTTGATTTTGTTCCATCGAACGTTCCAAGTGTTTTTCTTGGTTCGTTAATTTTGAAATTTCTTGTAATTGCTCGATATAGTCACTTTGTAATTGCTTTTGTCTCTCTTCATTACCTTGACTTAATTGTTCTAATTCTTCTACTAATTTAGACCATTGAGCCTCGATTTCATTCAGTTCCACTTCTTTAATGGCAACTGCTCGCTCTAATTCAGCCACAGTTTGTTCTGTTGATTCTAATTGACGAATGACTTCCACTAAAGCTAATTGATTTTCTTCATTGGTACGATTCGCAAACTCTTGTCTTTGTTGATAAACCTTACGTTCACCATCTAATTGTTCCATTTTTTGAATCGCATCAACGTATATCACTTGTTTTTCATCTAACTCAGTATTTTTTACAGCAAGTAATTCTTGTTGATCGAATACTTTCTGCTCTAGCTCTACTAATTTTTGTTCTGTTTTCGTCACAGTTTCTTGTAACTGAGCTACTTCTCGTTTAGCAACTGTCCACTGAGTATTTAAAGTTTCAATTTCAACGGCTAATAAGGCAGTTTCGATACCTTGTAATTCTTCTTTTTTAGATAAATAAACAATTGCTTTTTCTTTTTGTTCTAATAAAGGCGTTAATTGACTTTTAATTTCATGTAAAATATCTTCTACACGATTTAAATGTTCTTGTGTTTGATCTAATTTTCTTTGCGCTTGAGTTTTACGATCTTTATATTTTAATACTCCTGCAGCTTCTTCAATAATCATACGACGATCTTCAGGTTTATCATTAAAAATTTGTTCAACTTTCCCTTGAGAAATTAGGGCAAAGGAATCCTTCCCTAAACCAGAATCCATCATTAAACTTGTAATATCTTTTAGTCGACAAGCTTTCTTATTAATAAAGAAGTCACTATCCCCATTACGGTTCAATCGACGAGTTAATACAACTTGAGAATGCTCTATTGCCAATTTTCCATCTTCATTGTTAATATGCAAATTTACTTCAGCAATATTCACGGGTTTACGAGTTTGAGAACCTGCAAAAATAACATCATCCATTTTTTTACCACGTAAACTTTTTGCAGATTGTTCTCCTAACACCCATTTAATTGCTTCTGACAAATTAGATTTTCCACTTCCGTTTGGACCTACAACTGCTGTAACACCTTTATCAAATTCGATAACGGTTTTATCCGCAAATGACTTAAATCCAAACATTTCAATTTTTTCTAACTGCATCCTTGACTCCTTACTTTAAGAAATAACGTTTAATTTTTCTAATGTTCTTCTAGCAGATAATTGTTCTGCTGCTTTCTTCGTCTTGCCTTCACCAATTTCATAGCCTTTATCATTCACATGAACTTGTACGGTATAATAACGTGCATGAGAAGGCCCCTCTTCTTTTAGTAATTCATAACGAATGTTCACATTCCCATTTCTTTGGAAATATTCTTGTAATTCTGTTTTAAAATCACCAACTAAAGTAAATCTTCCATCTTTCATTTTCGAAATAATGACTTGTGTTAGAAATTGACTAGCACCTTCAAAACCTTGGTCTAAATAAATAGCACCCACAAAAGCTTCAAATACGTCGCAGAGAACTGCTGGATTTTCATGTCCTTTTGAAGCACGTTCTCCCTTTCCTAATAAAAGATACTTATCTAACTCACACTCTTTTGCAAGTGTCGACAAACTTTCTTCACAAACGATTTGCGCTCTTAATTTTGTTAACTCGCCTTCTTTTTTCGTTGGCATTTGACGGTATAACCAATTAGAAATAAATAATTCTAAAACGGCATCACCTAAAAACTCAATACGTTCATTATAAATTCCTTTGCACTCTTTATGTTCATTTGCATAGGATGAATGAGTTAATGCTTCTTTTAGATAGTTTTCATTTGTAAATTGTATTTGAAAGTCTTTCTTTATTTTTTCTTTAAATTGTTCGATTGAATACATGCCCTTCGGCTCCTTATCATTTCTCTATCTCCCTATTATAAAAGGTTTGATAAAACATTACAAACGATTTTATAATAGTGGCGTATTCTAAGACGTAAAGCAATAGAAAAGACTTTTACAGATTGTAGCAAGGTCGACAGCAGCCTCGCCTTGCGAGTCTCATGTCTAAACTTTGAGCCTTGGTCTCAAAGTTTCCCTGTAATATTATCCAAAGATGGCTAATATTACTACTGCTACAATAAAAGTCTTTTCTATTGCTTCACTTTTATTTTCCAGTAATTTTTAAATCAACCTCTAGAATTTTCTTTGATAAATTTTCCAGATAAAAATTTCTTACGTAACAAATTTAAAGTAAATAGAACTTTTCTCCGTAGCCGAAGTAAAATTAGCTTCTCAAGCTAATTTTTACAGGAAATTTTGAGACCTTGGCTCAAAATTTAGGCATGAGACCGAAGGGCTGCTGCCGTCCTGGCTACTTTTAGAAAAGTTCGTTTTACTTTAAATGCCATTAATAATATCTAAACAAACGTATACATTTATTATCCTTAAAAATATTTATTATAATTTACGAAAAGTTTTAAAGTAACTTCTAGTTAAGTATCAAAAATAGAAGTTAATCTGGGACTAAAATTTATGTTAGAATTAAGTATGAGACAAATGATGTTATGGAACGATGAAACATTAACATTTAACGTTATCTGATCGTATTGAAATTGAATTAGGTATTACAAAAGGTTCGAGACTATTTTCCAAAAGGAACTTATTTTGATGAATATACACAGGAAAATATTTACCACTTTGAATATCAAAAAAGAAAGAACGAAATTTGTCCTTTCTCGATTTTAGCTTTTCTTCAACCCACTACAGTTAACTAAATTATGTGTTTTGTCTCACCTTTATTATATTTTTTCAAGCAATTCTTGTATCATTCTATTTAGTTCATCTATCTTCTCAGATTGTTTCTCTAGTAATAATCTTTGACTAGATAATTCGTCTTGGAGTTTATCAAGTTTTATCTGTTCATCTAGATTATCTTTTACAAAAAAGTTTGTCAAGGCACTTGTTAACATTCCTATTGTACCAATCCCTACCAACATTAATAAAACAGCTATCCATTTCCCAAAAAGGGAAACTGGAACAATATCACCATAACCAACAGTGGTTACTGTCACAAGAGCCCACCAAAGACTATCTGAGAAGGATTTTTCTTCAACTACAGATAAAATTGAACTTCCTACTAGCACGATAAAGATATTAACATACAAGATATAAATCAGGCCATTTGTCCGTAAGAATCTACTAATTTTTCTTTCTAATTTACCTGTAAGTCCAATTATTCTAAGTAAACGAGTCAGTTTCAGTAATTTTGTCAGCCTTGCTAAGCGGAAGATACGCCCTAACCGAAATACTGTAAAAATAGCATTTAAAGGGAGAATAGCCAATAAATCAAAAATATTTTCTAGAATAAAACGCCATTTTCTTTTAGTCGTAAAAAAGCGCCAACTATAATCAATTACAAAAACAGCCCAGATTACTAAATCAATAATACTATAAGGGGGGTTGTCCAAATCAATTATATCAGCAAATCCAAGTAATACCAGAATAACAGAGATTAAAGCTAGTAAAATAATTGTTGTGTCATAATAATCTGCAAAAAACCATTTTTTCTTCAAATTTTTACTCTCCTTACTTTCTATCCTATTATTACTCAGCTTTAATTCAATAATTATCTCTCCGATGACCAACTTCTAGAGTAGCAACGACTAATTCAGTGTCTACAATTTGTACGATAAATCGATAATTACCAATTCTATAACCCCATTGACCAACTCGATTACCAACTAAAGCCTTTCCATGTCGTCTTGGGTCTTCCAAAACATTAGTTTGTAAATAGTTTGTAATTAGCTTCTGCGTATAACGGTCCAATTTTTTCAAATGCTTGATGAAACGTCTTGTTGGAACTAATTTATACAAATTATTCTTCCTCCAAGCCTAAATCATGCATCATTTCTTCCCAAGTAATAGGTTCAACTCCTTTTTCCAAGTCGTCTAAATACTCTTGATAGGCTGAATCTGCTACACGAGCGTCGTATTCGTCTTCTAAAGCTTCAAGAGTTTTGGTGCGGATAAGTTCCGATAGGGAAACTTCTTCAAACTTATCCATTGCTTTCATAAATCTTTTATCAGCTTCAGAAACTTTTAATGTAATAGTAGTCATCTTTTATACTCCCTTTTCTAAGGGTAACACCATTGTATTACTTTTTAGGTATTCAGTCCATTTAAAAAGAACATCTTCTCTTGTTTATTTTTTATGTTGAATGTTTAACTTCCATTTCTTACGTAACAAATTTAAAGTAAAAAGAACTTTTCTCCGTAGCCGAAGTAAAATTAGCTTCTCAAGATAATTTTACAGGAAATTTTGAGACCAAGGCTCAAAATTTAGGCATGAGACTCGCAAAGCGAGGCTACTGCCGTCCTGGCTACTTTTTAGAAAAGTTTCTTTTTACTTTAAATGCCATTAATGATATTTAAACAAACGTACACATTTATTATCCTTCAAAAATAAATATGATTAAAATCATTCAAGAATATCTATCGAGTCATACTCAATATCTTCTAATTCTTGCTTACGATGTGTTATCATAATAACCATTGTATTTTCTAATTTAGATAAACTATTTAAAATCATTTTCGAACTGGCAATATCGATATTTGAAAAACTTTCATCTAATAAAATGATAGGATTTGGATTAACTAATAACCTTGCAATCGCAACTTTTTGCTTTTCTCCACCTGACAAATCATTTATATCTTTAGTTAGATCAATATTTAATTGTTCAATAATTTCCTTAAAATTATCTGACTCATCTTTTCCTAATAAAATATTCTCCTTGATACTTGTATCAAACATATAACCTTGTTGTCTTAAATAACTAAATAAGTTATCTGTATTGTATTGTTTAATATTATCCCCATCAATCAAAATGCTACCTTTTTTTGGTTCTAATTGCTGTAATAATAACTTGAAAAGTGTGGACTTTCCTTTACCAGAAGCCCCATTCAAAACATACCATTTTCCTTTATCTAATTGTAAATTAACATTGCTAAATAATACATGATCTGTTGTATAACCAAATTCTAAATCTGAAATAGTAATATTATCCCACGATAATATACGTAGTTTTTCAATAGTTTTATCATCACTTTTTTCAAACTTATCAATTTTATCTAACAGTTGAACTGAAGAATGAATAATAGTCATATATTGATTAATCGCAGAAATTGAATCAAATAATTTCATTGCTAAATCAGTTGTAGTAAGAATTGCACCAACTAAGATTAACTGATTTATTATCAACAGCCCCGTTACAAATATGACTGATAATTGACTGATTACATTCAATAGAAAAATAATAAATGTAACTTTACTCGTTTCTTTAGCAAGTAATACTCTACTATTCTTAATTTTAAATAACTCTTGACTAAAGGAATCCTGATAAAAATTTAATGCCCCAAATTCTTTTAGAACATCAATTCCTGTTATCATATTATTAATTTTATTCAAGTAACTTTTATTTGCCTCAGCAACATGATTTCCTGCATTAGACACCATTTTTTTGGTCATTACCGGGATAAAATATAATACAATTGATAATGCAAGACTAACAATAAATAATAAATAATGGACGTAAAATAAAGCAATTAAAGATAAAATAGCACGCAACATAAATTTTATCATACCAAAAATACTTCTTAGTACTTTATTTTCAATCATATTTACATCATTTTGAAGAAATGACTCAATTTCCTTTTGTTCTTGACCGTTAATATAGTTAGCTTTAATCTTCCAAGAAGCATCTGACATATCACTACGCATCTTATTACATATGTTTTGAATAACAATTTCTTGATAAATTGTTTGATAGTAAGAAATGATTAAACTAATAATCCATAATCCCAAAATAATAAATACTTCAATCATGAATACCTTTACATTTTTTTGAATGAGATATTCGGCTACCTTTGTCATTCGTAAGGCAGCATAAACTTGTAAGCCAGATACGGTAAATAAACCTGCTATATTTAACAGAAATCCTAACATCTCTCTTCTTAAATATTTAATCATTTCGATCCTCCTTAAAAAATGGGTCGTATTCTAACACGTAAAGCAATAAACAAGACTTTTACAGATTGTAGCAAGGTCGACAGCAGCCTCGCCTTGCAAGTCTCATGTCTAACCTTTGAGCCTTGGTCTCAAAGTTTCCCAGTAATATTAGCCAAAATGGCTAATATTACTACTCTACAATAAAAGTCTTTCCTATTGCTTTACTTTTTATCTTTCAGTGATTTTTAAATTAACCTTTAGAATTTTCTTTCATAAATTTTCCAGATAAAAATTTCTTACGTAACAAATTTAAAGTAAAACGAACTTTTCTAAAAGTAGCCAGGACGGCAGCAGACCTGCGGTCTCATGCCTAAATTTTGAGCCAAGGTCTCAAAATTTCCTGTAAAATTATCTTGAGAAGCTAATTTTACTTCGGCTACGGAGAAATGTTCTTTTTACTTTAAATGCCTTAAGAGCAGTTTAAATAATATTACATTCCTTTTTTACGATAGCCTTTTACATAGTATTGGTTTTTCTCTTCATTAAACTCCAAAATTTCTACTAAGGTATTTTGTTGGAGTTGTGAAAGTTTTTGTGCTTCGTAAACTTCTACCCATTCTTCATAATGGTCCATTTCTGCTTTCATTTGAGCTCCAAGAAATTCTCTCAATCGCTCAATATCTGTTGGATTCTCAGCAGACATTACTAACGAAGGATAAGCATTCGGTTGAAATTCTCCAACAATTAGATCAGATTTATTATAAATCGTTACCATCGGAATAGTTTCCATCTCTAATTCCTCAACTAATTCATGAACCGTTTTTTCATGCATTAAGAAATTCGGAGATGATGCATCTACTACATGCACTAATAAATCAACATCCGCACTCTCTTCTAAAGTTGACTCAAATGCGTGAATTAAAGTCGTTGGTAAATCTTGAATAAATCCAACAGTATCCGTTAATGTCACATCATAGTGATCGGCTAAATCAACTTTTCTTGTTAAAGGATCTAAAGTTGCGAATAATTGATCCATCTGGTACGTTCCTGCATCTGTTAATTGGTTTAGAATTGTTGATTTTCCAGCATTTGTATAGCCAATTAATCCCATTCTAAAACCATT
This sequence comes from uncultured Granulicatella sp., assembly GCF_963516875.1. Classification (GTDB taxonomy): domain Bacteria; phylum Bacillota; class Bacilli; order Lactobacillales; family Aerococcaceae; genus Granulicatella. The sequence goes on from NZ_CAUQCL010000006.1 coordinate 32,266, forward strand.
CGAACGATTTCTCTTCATTCTTGAACGTTGACGATGTAGTTTTGTCTGTTCTAATTGTGCTTCAATATCTGAAATTTGTTTACGAATATGTCGTTTATCCGTTTCTAATTGAGTTTCCCCTGGTCCTCTTGTTCCGATTCCCCCACCTTGTCTCGATAAGGCTGTACCTTGTCCTGACAAACGTGGTAATAAATAATTTAATTGAGCCAGTTGTACTTGAAGTTTTCCTTCTTTTGAACGAGCACGCATTGCAAAAATATCTAAAATTAATTGAACACGGTCAATAATTCGTGCCTTAATTGTTTCATTTAGATTTTTCGTTTGAGAACCTGTTAGAGATTGGTAGAAAACAATTAAATCAATTTCTAATTCATCGACTAAATGACTAATTTCTTCTACTTTCCCTTTACCAATCATTGTACGACCACTATACGTTTCTCTTTTTTGAGTCACTGTTACGACAACTTCTCCTTGAGCGGTATCCACTAATTGCTTCATTTCTTCTAAAGCATATTGAAATTGCTCATCCGATTGTGTTGTTTGAACTGCTACAATCATGACTCTTTCTTTTGTGTTTTCCATTTATTCACTTCCCAGTAAAAACTGCTGACAATCTAAAACAACTTGAGAAATTGTGTTAGGATTTTCTACTAAATCATACCAATGTACAGCTTCAAATCGGTTTCTAAACCAAGTTAATTGTCTTTTGGCATATCGTCTAGAGTTTTGTTGAATTTTTTGAATGGTAGCTTCTTTTGATAATTGACCTTCAAAATAATCCACCCATTCTTTATACCCAATTCCTCGAATGGATTGAACATCTAATCCTTTTACTGCATCATATAATTGTCTAGCTTCCTCTTCTAAACCATTTTGCATCATCATGTCTACTCTTGTATCGATTCTTTCATAAAGGACTGCTCTATCCGTTGATAATCCGATAATATAGGCATCAAAAATAGCTTCTTTTTGTTGTTGATCATTAGCTGAAAATGGCTTTCCACTTGCATGTGTCACTTCTAGCGCTCGGATAACTCGTCTCGTGTTATTCGGATGAATATTTTCAGCACTAACAGGATCGACTTCTTTTAATTGCTCCCACATTGCAAGAGGTCCAATTTCTTCTAGTTCTTTTTCCTTTTCTAGTCGGTAAGCTGGATCATTGGAATCTTCTCCACTAAAATGAAAATCAAATAATAATCCTTCAATATACAATCCTGTTCCACCAACAATAATTGGAAGTTTTCCACGGCTTGCAATCTCTTGAATCGCTTCTCTTGCCATTTGTTTGAAATCACTAGCGGTATATTCTTCTTTGACGTCACAAATATCTAATAAGTAATGAGGAATCCCTCGTGCTTCTTCAGGAGTTACTTTAGCTGTTCCAATATCCAATGTTTTATAAACTTGCATTGAATCGCCATTAATGATTTCCCCATTTAATTGTTGTGCTAATTCGATACTAAGAGCTGTTTTTCCAACACCAGTTGGGCCAACAATAACAATGATTTTTTGTTTTTCTACCATACTACTCCTTTATTTTCGAACGAAGCTCAAGAGCTTTTTGTGGATAATCTGTAAAAATCGCTTCTACATTAAGTTCAAAACAATGTTTCATCTCTTCTTCTTGATTCACTGTCCAAACTCGTTTTGGATAATGTAAATGAATCTCAAAGGATTCTTTTAATAAGCGAAAATCCGGATGAACGGCTTCAAATTTTACTTCTTCGAATACAAAATTTGCCATTTCTACAGTTTCATATAAAAAGGCAATTTCTTGACTTGGTCGTAATTGTTTCATTTGAATAATGCTTCTAGGATTAAAACTAGAATAAATAATCACAAAGTTTGGTTGCAGTTTTTCTTGTAAAGCCACACATTTTTCAACAATCCCAGCATATTCAATTTGATCCGTTTTTAATTCAATATTTAATTCACCTTTGAAATCCAATTCCTTTAACAATTGGAATACTTCTTCCAATGTCGGAATTTTTTCTCCAGTATATGATTTATCGAACCAACTACCTGCATCTAATGCTTGAATTTCTTCTAATGTTAAGTCTTGAATAGAACCACTACCATTCGTCGTACGATCTACTGTTTCATCATGAATCACGACTAATGCTCCATCTTTTGAAACATGAACATCTAATTCAATTCCATCACTTTGAACACGCACTGCTTCTTGAAAAGCAGCTAATGTATTTTCAGGATGAGTTCCTCTACTTCCTCTATGTGCAAAAATTTTAGTCATTTGCAATCACCTGTTTCTTTTGGTCTTTATTTTGTTGACGAATTTTTTGAGACAATGCAATTAATTCTGCTGCATGTTGTTTTGTTAATTCTGTCATTTTTTCTCCAGACAACATACGTCCGATTTCTTCAATCCGTTTCTCTTCTTCTAATGTTGTAAGAGTTGTACGTGTACGCTCGTCTTTTTCCATTTTTTCAATGAAAATATGAACTCCCGCAATACTTGCCACTTGTGGTAAATGAGTAATACATAATACTTGAGCAAATTCTGAAATATAATGCATTTTATTCGCAATGGCTTGAGCCACTCGTCCACTAACTCCTGTATCTACCTCATCAAATACAATTGTTCCCACTCCATGCTTACGCACAAAGATTGTTTTCATAGCAAGGGTAATTCTAGATAATTCCCCACCAGATACAATCTTTTGTAGTGGTTTAACAGGTTCACCTTTATTCGTTGAAATATAGAAGTATACTTCATCCATACCCGTTTCAAGTAGTTGTTCAGTTGGTAAGACACGAATTTCAAAAATAGCTTGTTCCATATATAATTCGTGTAACTGTGTTTCTATCTTTTCAGCTAATTCAAGGGCAATTTCCTGTCTTTGTTTCGTCAATTCAAGAGCTACTTCTTTTGCTTTTTGTTCGATTTGTGCTTTTTCTTGAATCAATGTTTCAATAATACTTTCTTTATTTTCAATTTGATTTAATTGAGCTTGTGCTTGTGCTTGGAATTCTAATATTTCTTCTGCATTATCTCCATATTTACGTTTTAACTGATAATAAACATCTAAACGTTCTTCAATATAAGCTAATCTTTCTTCATCATATTCTGCATGATCTAATTCATGACTCATATTAGAAACCGCATCTTGTAATTGATAATAAGATTCTTGTAATTGCTGGTGCAATTGTTTATAGTTTTCACCAATTCCTTCTAAAAATCCTATTTCTTGAGAAGCTTGACTAATCGCATCTACTGCAGAATATTCTTCCGTTTGTAACACTGATAGAGCGGACATTAAGTGTTCTTGAATTTTTTGGAAATGAGTAAAATATTCCTTCTCTTGAACTAATTCTTCCTCTTCTCCAATATAAATATTTGATAATTCAATTTCTTCTACTTGAAATTTTAATAAATCAATTTTTTGAGCATCTTCTTTTTCAGCCGTTTGTAACTTTCTTAATTGCTCTTGAATACTACAGTAATGTTCATAATACACACTATAAGAATCTTTTAATGATTGCAATTTTTGCCCAGCATATGCATCTAAAAGGCCCAAATGATGCTCTTCATTTAATAATAAGAAATGTTCATTTTGCCCATGAATATCAATTAAATACGGCCCAACTTGTTTTAATAACGAAACGGTAACCATTTGTCCATTAATGCGACAAGTGGATTTACCTGTTTGATATAATTCACGTTGAATCATGATTTCATCATTTTCAATTTCAATTCCTAATGCTTCGATATTTCTTTTTGTCTCTTCAGAATCAATAGTAAAAACTGCTTGAATTGTCGCTTTTTCACTGCCATATCGAATCATTTCTAAACTAGCACGTTCTCCAGCGAGTAATCCTACTGCATCAATAATAATTGATTTACCTGCACCTGTTTCCCCAGTTAATACCGTCATGCCTTTTTCAAATTGACAGCGAACTTCTTCAATAATTGCAAAATTTTTAATAAACAATTCTTGAATCATCGTTCCACCTCTATTTTAGATTTTTTAATTGTTGATGAGCTTCTTTCACAACTGTTTGTATACCGTTTTTCCAATCATATGGAGAAGTAACTGTTTCATGTAATTGCAGATGTGCTAAAAACTCAATATTTCCACTTCCTCCCGTAATTGGAGAGAAAGTTAGTTGATTTACAGAAAAACCAATTTGTTCGCAATATTCTAGAATTTCTTCTAGTACATCTTGATGAACTTTTGGATCACTAACAATTCCTTTTTTCCCAATACGTTCTCTTCCTGCTTCAAACTGTGGTTTAATCAGTACAAGAACGTCACCATCCATCTCTAAAATATCTTTTAATGGTGGTAAAATTAATTTTAAGGAAATAAACGAAACATCAATCGAAGCTACTTGAGGTTTTCCTTTTGTAAAATCTTCAGGCTTACTAAAGCGGAAATTAACTCTTTCCATGACTTCTACTCGTTCGTCTTGTCTTAACTTATAATCTAATTGATTATATCCAACATCTAATGCATAGCTTAATACAGCACCATGTTGTAAAGCTGCATCCGTAAATCCACCTGTTGAAGCACCAATATCTAATAAGATTTTACCTTCTACACTTACATCAAAAGTTGCGAGTGCTTTTTCTAATTTCAACCCACCTCTTGAAACATAGCGAAGGATTTCTCCTTTAATATATAGTTCAGTTGTAATCGGTATTTTTTCGCCAGGTTTATCATAGCGAATATGTTTCACAGCATCTACAATTTGTCCTGCCATGACAAGTCTTTTCGCTTTTTCCCTAGAATCTGTCAATCCTTGTTGTACGACTAGAAGGTCTACTCGTTCTTTTTCCATTCTTTCTCCTTTAAATCTCTACATATGAGAGAATTTTTATAAATATTTCTTGTACTTGTCTTTGAACCGTTGTTTCATTTAGAATAGATAGAATCGCTTGTTTTGCCTGGTTAATTTCTTGTTCTAAGGCAAGTTTTGCTCCATCAATTCCTAAAATGCTAGGATACGTATTTTTTTCTAATGCTGCATCTTGTCCAGTAATTTTACCTGTTTTTTCAGAATCCCAGCAAACATCTTGTAAGTCATTTTGAATTTGAAAAGCTAAGCCAAAATGCACGCCAAATTTTAAAAGAGCTTCTTCATAAGGTGTTTCATCATCTAATACGAGTAATCCTAAACGAATCGCAGCTAATAATAATTGTCCTGTTTTATCTGCATGAATTTGTTTGAGTTGCTCTAATGTAATTTCTTGATGTTCACTTGCAATATCTCTCATTTGACCTGTTATCATGCCACTAGCTCCAGAAGCTGAGCCTAATACTTGAATGGCACGAACTTTTTTTGCATCCGATAATTGACATTGAGCTAATTCTTCAAATGCAAGTGTTAGTAAAGCATCTCCTGCTAAAATGGCAGTTGCTTCATCAAATTGCTTGTGAAGTGTTAACTTGCCACGACGATAATCGTCATTATCCATTCCTGGTAAGTCATCATGAATTAATGAATACGTATGAATCATTTCTAAAGAAGCTGCTACTGGTAACACTTTTTGAAGTTCTACTTTTTCTAAATGACTGATTAAAAGTACTAATAATGGACGAATTCTCTTTCCTCCACTACTACAAGCATATAGCATAGCTTCTTTCAATCTTGTTGAAATATTTGGAATTTCATCTATTCGAGTTAATAAATAGTTTTCTATTTCTTGTTGCCAATATGAAATCATTTCACTCATGAGTTACTCCATTAATCTTCTTTTACAACAATCATTTTGCTGACTGTTTCTTCTGCTTTTGTTAATGTTTCATTGCAATATTGACTTAAAGCCATTCCCTCTTGAAATTTAGCAATGGCTTCGTCCAAAGGAACATCTCCTCTTTCCAATTGTTGTACAATTTGTTCTAATTCACTCATTGCTTCTTCAAATTTTTTCTCTTTCTTTACCATAATTGATTTCCTTTCTCTACAGAAGTCACTTTAGAACGAACTGTTCCATCGACTAATTGAATCGTTAATTCTTGATTTACTTCTAACTGGTCAACACTTTTAATAATTGTTTCCTCTTGTTGTAAAATCCCATACCCACGATTCATAATTTTTAATGGACTTAATAAGTCTAATTGCTGAATCGCTCTTTGGAATTGTTGTTTTTTATCCTTCATCAATTGACCTTGTGCTTGTTCTAAACGTTTTGCTAAATATTGGAGTGCCTGTTTTTCCGTTTGCACTCTTCTACTTGGTGAACCTAATTCTAAACGATGTTGATTTTTTACTAATTGTTGACGTTTGTGCTGAACACTTTGTTGCATCATTTGCTGCAATCGCATTTCTAATTGATCCACTCGTTGTTGATAGACTTGATAAATCCTTTCTGGATTTTGGAAAATACTTGCATTCGATAATGCTTGCATTCTTTCCCGTTTGATTTGTAATTGTCGAGATAACGCTTGTTCCAGACGTGTTTGCAAATTTCTCAATTGTTGATGAATTTCCATTAAAACAGGCGTTGCAATTTCTGCAGCAGCCGTTGGAGTGGCAGCTCTCATATCAGATACAAAGTCAATTAATGTCGTATCTGTTTCATGCCCTACACTTGAAATAACTGGAATCGACAACTCAGAGACTCTTCTTACAACAGGCTCCTCATTAAACGCCCACAAGTCCTCAATCGATCCACCACCACGTCCAATAATGACAACATCATAATCTTCTTGTTCTACTAAGTCTAAATTTTTCAAAATACTATTGACTGCATGAACTCCTTGTACAACTGTTGGATATAAGACTAATTGAACAATAGGAAATCTTCGAGCCACTGTTGTTTGAATATCTTGAATAACCGCACCTGATTCACTCGTTAAAATCGCAATTTTTTTAGGGAATTGAGGGATTGGCTTTTTAGGAAGAGAAAATAAACCTTCAGCTTCTAATTTCTTTTTCAATTGTTCATAGGCTAAATAAAGAGCCCCAACTCCATCCGGTTCCATATGTTCAATATTAATTTGGTACTGTCCTGATTTTTCAAAAACAGAAACTTTACCAATCACTAATACTTTCATCCCTTCTTCAGGACGGAATTGAATTTTTTTAAAGGCAGATTGAAACATTGTTGCAGAAATAATTGCATTTTCATCTTTTAAACTAAAATACTGGTGAGTCGGACGTAAACGGAAATTTGAAATTTCCCCAGTTAGATATACTCTTCCAAGATGAGGATCTTTATCAAATTTATATTTTATATATTTTGTTAATGCCGAGACTGTTACATATTCTTCATTCATAAATGTTTTCCCTCTTACATGCATTAAGATACGTCTGCTCTAATAACATCGCAATGGTCATTGGACCAACTCCACCTGGTACTGGAGTAATGGCACTTACTTGATCTTTAACGCCATCAAAATCCACATCTCCAACGATTTTTCCAGATTCTAATCGATTAATACCTACATCAATGATGACAGCACCTTTTTTTACATGTTCTCTCAAAACTAAATTTGGTTTTCCAACCGCACTAATAATAATATCTGCACGAGCAATTTGTTTCTCTAAATCTTTTGTTCGACTATGACAAACGGTTACTGTTGCCCCACGATTTAAGCCTAATAAAGCCATTGGACGACCAACAATCGTACTTTGTCCAATTACAACCATTTCTTTTCCAGTAAGGTCAATTTCATACTCTTCTAATAATCGAATGATTCCTTTTGGCGTACATGGGACAATACTTTCATCTTTTTGAAGTAATTTTCCTAAATTTACAGGATGGAAGCCGTCTACATCTTTTTCGGGAGTAATGGTTTCTAATACGGTCTGGCTATCAATCTGTTTTGGTAATGGTAATTGAACTAAAATTCCATGAATAGCATCATCTTCATTTAGTGTTTTAATTTTTTCTAATAACTCTTCTTGAGTAATAGTCTCAGGTAATCTTTCAACAATCGAATGAAATCCTACTTCATTTGCAGCACGTTCTTTATTTCGTACATAAATTTGACTAGCAGGATCTTCTCCTACTAATAATACGACTAAACCGGGTTTTACTGCCTGTTCTTCTACTTTTTGTTTCAATTCTTGACGAATTTTTAAGGCTAAACTTTTACCATCTAATACAATCGCCATTTACTCACTCCTTTAAATAAAAAGTTGAGCAAAAAGTATACCTGAAAGCATATCATTGCTTCAGAGCGCCTTCTTGCTCAACCTTCTATACTGACTTACCCTTCAACAAAGTTTGATAAGACACCATTAATAAATTTCGCTGATTTTTCATCACTATATAATTTTGCAATTTCAATTGCTTCATTCAATGCAACTGTTTGAGGAACTTCCAATTCAGGTGAACGTATTTCGCAAACTGCTACACGCATAATCATTAAATCTAAGCGAACAATTCGACTTAATTCCCATCCTTTTAAATGTGACGAAATTAAAGCGTCAATCTCTTCTAACTGATTTTGAACCCCTTGGATTAAATCTAATGAATAATGAATTTCTGGAAACTCATCTAATAATGCTTCATTAGAGTATAATTCTTCATCAAATGATTGCTCATCATGTAATACGTCTAACGCTAAGCGAACAGCATCAAAAGAGTTTAAATCTTTACAAATATCCATTTGATACAAAGCTTGAATAGCAATAATACGTAGTGCACGTCTTTTTAATGGGTTACGACTCACTCTTCATCCCCCAATTCGAAAAATTCTGAATCAACATTTTTTGCTGGAATAATTGTTTGAACATGAATATTTACTTGAGAAATTTCTAATTCACAACTAAATAATAATTGTTCTTTAATTTTATTTTGTAATAATAAGGCTAATTTTGGAATGGATACTCCATAGTCCACATTGCCATATACATCAAGAATAAATTCCCCTTGTTCTTGTGTTAAATAAGCTCCTTTTGCTAATTCTTCACGTCCAAAAATTGTATTTACACTTGATTTAATAATTCCAGATAAAGGATGGAATCCTTCCACTTTAGAAGCAACAATTCCTGCAATGCTCTCAATCACTTCAGGGGCAATTTCAATAGCACCTAAAACAGCTGTTTGATTTGTATATTTTTCCATAATGAACCTCCTTTTACAAAGATTCTGAATCGCTATCTGTCTCAATGAGCATCACGAATCATGATCTTCACTCTCTTTTACAGTTTACCATGATTTTACTTCTATCACAACTCACAAGGTAATTTCTTATAAAATAATCAATTCACGCGGAACTTGTTGAATCACTTCGCCACCAGTCGGAGTAATAATGATATCATCTTCAATACGAACGCCACCAACACCTGGAATATAAATTCCTGGTTCATTTGTAATTACATTTCCTGGAACAAATGCTTGAGTCGCTAAACGACTTACATTTGGGGCTTCATGAATTTCTAACCCAATTCCATGACCAGTTGAGTGCGTGAAGTATTCTCCATATCCTTTACTTGCAATATAGTCACGAGCAATTTTATCTAATTCAACCCCAGTTTTACCTGGTCCTGCTGCTGCACTTACTAATAATTGAGCTTGTAATACAACATCATGAATTTCTTTCAATTGATCTGTTGGTTCCCCTACAGCAATTGTACGAGTCATATCAGATACATAACCTTGATAGTAACATCCAAAGTCTAATGTTACTAAATCTCCTGTTTCAATTAATTTTTCACTAGCAACACCATGAGGCATTGAAGAACGAACACCACTCGCAATAATTGTATCAAATGAAACTCCAGATGCTCCTTGTTTTCTCATGAAGAAATCTAATTCATTAGCGACTTCAATTTCACTCATACCAGGTTTTAGTACATTTAAAATATGTAAAAAGGCTGCATCTGAAATCGAACATGCTTTACGAATTGTTTGAATTTCTGCTTCATCTTTAATTTCACGAATTTTTTCTACTAATCCTTGAGTTGGAACTAAATCTGTATCAAATTCATCTTCAAAAACTTCTAACATTGAAACCGATAAGTGATCCGCTTCAAAACCAACATGTTTTAATCCATGTTTTTCAATTAATTCACGAAATACACCTAACCAACCTGTTTTATGTTCAATCACTGTAAATCCTTGTGCTTGTTTTTGAGCTTGTTGTGTATAACGTGCATCTGTTACAAAATATGCTTCATTTAATGTAATTAATGAAAAACCTGTTGTACCAGTAAAATTCGCTAAATAACGTAAATTATATGGACTATAAACAATTAATCCATCAATTTCTAAATCCTTCATCGCATTTCTTACTTTTTCAACTCTAATCATATAATCACCTTCCAAAATCTTTTGTGTAACCTAGTATAACAAAAAAACTCAATAATATATATGATTTTTAAGAAAAAAATAACTTTTTTAGGTTTGCCTAACTTTTTCGACACAAAAAACAACTACAACAAAATGTCATAGTTGTTCTTCGTCATTTAAAATTTTCTAAATCTTTCTAAGCGTTGGCTTACTAATTCTTCTTTTGATTTTGTACGCCATTCTTTTAAAGAGTGGAATAAAGAAGTTTGAAGTTCTGTCGCTATTTTTTTAAACGAACGGTTTTTCTCTAAAATAATTTTATCGACAATTCCTTCTTCCAATAATTCCTTACTTGTAAACTTCATTAATTCACTTGCTTGTTCAGCTTTGGTACTATCCTTCCACAAAATAGAAGCAAAGCCTTCTGGAGATAAGATAGAGTAAATAGCATATTCCATCATCCAAACTTCGTTGGCAACTGCCAATGCAATGGCTCCACCACTTCCACCTTCCCCCATTAAAATGGCAATGACCGGAACGGTTAAATGACTCATCTCTTGAAGATTTTTAGCAATGGCTTCCCCGATCCCTCTATCTTCAGCACTTTTACCACAAAATGCTCCAGCTGTATTAATCATCGTAATAATTGGTCGATTGAATTTTTCAGCTTGCTTCATTAGTCTTAAACTTTTTCGATAGCCTTCTGGATGAACTTGTCCAAAATTACGCTCAATATTTTCTTTTAACGTATGACCTTTTTGCATTCCTATAACTGTAACTGGAATTTCTTTTAAACGAGCAATTCCTCCAATAATGGCAGCATCATCTGCAAAAAAACGATCTCCTTTTAATTCAATAAAGTCATCAAAAATTTCGTCAATCCATTCTTTAGTAGTTGCACGATTAATATCACGTGCTTTTTGGACGATTTTCATTGGTTTCATCTGAATTCCTCCTCTAAAGAATGTAGACTAAGAATAGTTTTTAATGTTTCTTTTAGCTGAGTACGATGAATAATGGCATCAATAAATCCATTTGCCTGTACAGTTTCAGCTTGTTGGAAATCATCCGGTAACTTTTCTTTCATCGTTTGCTCAATCACACGTTTACCAGCAAAACCCACGATAGCTTTCGGTTCACTAATAATAATATCCCCTTGCATCGCAAAACTTGCTGTGACACCACCCGTTGTAGGATCTGTCAAAACAGTGATGTATAATAGTCCTGCTAAGTGATGCGCTTGAACCGCTGCACTTATTTTTGCCATTTGCATTAAAGAAAAAATTCCTTCTTGCATTCTTGCTCCACCTGAAGCTGTGCAAACAATAATTGGTAACTTTCTCTTTATTGCTTCTTCAAAAGCTAGAGTAAGTTTCTCACCCACTACTTGACCCATGGATCCCATCATAAAATAAGGATTCATAATAGCTAAAACAAATGGAAACTGACTAATTTTTGCAAGCCCAACCGTTACAGCTTCTTGTTCACCTGTTGTTTGTATGGCTTTTTGTTGTTTCAAATCATACCCTGGAAACTCTACAGGTACTTTCATCTTTGTATCAACAAACCATTCTTCAAACTCATCTGTCATAAAAGCAATTCTTTGTTTCGGTGTTAACCTAAAATGATAATCACAATTTGGACAAATTTGAAATTCCCCAATATCATCCAAATATACCGTTTTTTGACATTGAGGGCATTGAATCCATTTTCCATCGGGAATCATTGGAGCTTTTTCAGATTCTACTACATCAACAGGGGTTTGTTTTAATGAAATATAAGGACGTTTTTTAAATAAACCCATCTAATCACTCCTTTATGGACGAGACTCATTAAACCATTCTGGTAAGAATTTTTCTTCTACAACATTTGTCGTATAATCTCCTCTTTCAAAGAAAGGTGTCACTAATAAATCTTGTAAAAATTCTTTATTTGTCTCTACGCCTTCAACTACTAATTCTTGAAGCACTCGTTGCATTTTTGAAATAGCTTGAGTTCGACTTGGTGCATGTACAATTAATTTTGATAACATGGAATCATAAAATGGTGGAATTTTATAACCAGAATATAAGGCAGATTCAATTCTTACACCTAAACCTCCATTTGGTTGATGTAAGACTTCAATCTTACCTGGAGAAGGTCTAAAGTTTTCTCTCGGACATTCTGCATTTAAACGACATTCAATCGAGTGTCCTTTAATATGAATATCATCTTGAGTAAAGCTTAATTTTTCCCCATACGCTACTTTTAATTGCCATTCTACTAAATCAATTCCTGTAATCATTTCTGTAATAGGATGTTCCACTTGAATACGAGTATTCATTTCCATAAAGTAGAAATTTTTATCCTGATCTACTAAAAATTCAATCGTACCCGCATTTTCATAACCTACTGATGTTGCAGCTAACACGGCTGCTTGCCCCATTTTTTCACGTAATCCATTATCTAAATAAGGACTTGGTGCTTCTTCAATAATTTTTTGATTTTTTCGTTGTAAAGAACAATCACGTTCTCCTAAATGAACAACATTACCATGAGAATCTGCTAAAATTTGAAACTCAATATGTTTGGCAGGATAAATGATACGCTCAATATACACTTCTTCATTTCCAAATCCTTGAAGAGCTTCTTGTTGAGCAGCAAGAAATTGTTTTTCAAATTCATCAATTGTTTGAACTTTACGAATTCCTTTTCCTCCACCACCTGCAACAGCTTTAATTAAAAGAGGGAATCCAATTTTTTCTGCAATTTTCAAGCCTTCTTCCACTGTAGGAACAACCCCATCACTACCTGGTATAACGGGAACTCCTGCTTTCATCATTTGTTTACGAGCTTGTGCCTTATCCCCCATCATTTGAATAACATGTGCGCTAGGTCCAATAAATTTCACTTGACACTCCTCACACATTTTTGCAAATTTAGGATTCTCAGATAAAAAACCAAACCCTGGATGAATGGCTTGTGATCCAGTTAATACAGCTGCACTTAAAATATTTTCCACATTTAAGTAAGATTCTTTACTAATATTTTTACCAATGCAAACAGCATAATCTGCTAATTGTACATGTAGTGCTTCAGAATCAGCCTGAGAATAAACTGCTACTGTTTCAATTTGAAGTTCTCTACATGCACGAATTAATCGACAAGCAATTTCTCCACGATTCGCAATTAAAATTCTTTTAAACATAACTTACCTACCAATAATAAAGGTTAACTCCGCTTCACAAACAACTTTACCATCTACAAAGGCTTTTGCTTTACCAATTCCTGCATATTCTTTTAATTTAAGGATATCCACTTGAAGGGTTAAAACATCACCCGGTGTGACTTTTTTTCTAAATTTCACGTGATTTAATCCGCCTAAATAAGCTGTTTTTCCTTTAAAACTTTCTAATGATAATAATGGAATTGAACCAGCTTGTGCTAGAGCTTCCACAATTAAAACTCCTGGTAAAACAGGTTCCCCAGGGAAATGCCCTTGAAAAACATGCTCATTATACGTTACATTTTTAGTAGCCACTACGTGCTCACCCGGAATTAATTCTTCAACTCGGTCAATATATAAAATCGGAAAACGATTTGGAATTAATTTCATTACATCTGTTACTGTCATTACACTCATGATGAACCTCCTAAATTTTCTTTAAAGCAAATAATTCTTGCCCATAATCTACCATTTGTCCATTTTCAACAAGTACTTCTACTACTTCACCTGGAAAATCTGCAGTAATTTCATTCATAATTTTCATAGCTTCAATAATACATACTGGTTGTCCAACTTGAACTTTATCTTGTACTTGTACAAAAGTAGGATCATCTGGAGAAGGTGCTAAGTACACAATCCCCACAATTGGACTTTTAATATACTGTAAATCTTCTTTTGCAACTGTTTCTTGAACTTCAGGAACTTTTGCAACTACCGTTTCAGAAACAATCTCTTTTGTAGGTACTACTGCCACCGGCTTCTCTTCAATAGTCTCAGCAACTTTTTTAGAACCACTTACTGGATAATTTTCACGTTTAGAAAGTTGAAGATCTACTCCCTCTTGTTGTAAATGTAATTCCATTAAACTTGAACTATCGAATAATGAAACAATGGCTTTTAAATCCTCTATATTCATACATTACCCTTTCCACTTTTTAAAGCATAATACTGCATTATGTCCACCAAATCCTAGTGAATTACTAATGGCAACATTTACTTCCTTTGCTACCCCCGTTTGAGCTGTAACATTTACAGAACATGCTTCATCTTGTTCTTTTACATTAATCGTTGGTGGAATAAAGTCCTCTCCAACTGCTTTGATACATGCAATTGCTTCAATAGCTCCTGCAGCACCTAATAAATGTCCTGTCATTGATTTTGTACTTGAAACATGTACATGATCTGCTGCATCTTTTAAAGCATAGCGAATCGCTGTTACTTCAGAAGAATCATTTGCAGGAGTACTTGTTCCATGAGCATTAATATAATCTACATCACTTGGAGATAATTGCGCTTCATCCAAAGCATGTAAAATAGCTTTCCCTGCACCACTACCATCTGGTGTTGGTGCTGTCATATGATAAGCATCAGCTGTTGCTCCATAACCAACGATTTCAGCATAAATCGTTGCTCCTCTTTTTTGAGCATGTTCTAAACTTTCTAAAACAACAACCCCTGCTCCTTCCCCCATCACAAAACCATTACGGTTTTTATCAAATGGAATGGAAGCTGCATTTGGATCCTGACTATTACTTAATGCTGTTAAAGCAGCAAATCCAGCAATACCAATTTCACAAATCGTTGCTTCTGAACCACCAGCTAAAATCACATCAGAATATCCATGTTTAATATTTCTAAATGCTTCTCCAATCGCATGACTTCCACTTGCACATGCTGTTACAATTGAAGAACAAATTCCTCTAGCTCCAGTTTTCATTGAAATATTTCCAGCAACCATATTTCCAATTGTCATTGGTACAAATAATGGTGCAACTCTTGTAGGACCTTTTTCATGCATTTTAATAATTTGTTGTTCCATCGTTGGAAGACCTCCAATACCAGAACCAACAATTACTCCAAAACGATCAAAGTCTGTATTTTCTGTTGTAATCCCACTATTTTCAACGGCTTGTAACGCTGCAGCAATTCCATATTGGCAAAATAAATCCATACGTTTTGCTTCTTTACGGTCCATATATAAAGTAGGATCAAACCCTTTTACTTCTGCTGCTACATGAACATCAATATCTTTCGTATCAAATTTTGTAATGAAATCTATCCCATTCTTACCATTTTTCAATCCATCCCAGTAACTGGCAACATCATTTCCTAATGGCGTAATAGCCCCCATTCCTGTAATGACAACTCTATTCATGATTTTCCTCCTTTACATGTATAAACCACCGTTAATTTGTAGTACTTGTCCTGTCATATATTTCTGTTCTGCTAAATACAAACAAGCTTCAGCAATATCTTCTACTGTTCCAAATTTACGCATTGGAATTTGTTTTTCCCATTCCTTACGTATTTTTTCTGGAAGTGCTTGTGTCATTTCAGTATCAATATAGCCAGGTGCAATCGCATTGACCGTAATACCTCTTGATCCAATTTCTTTAGCTACTGATTTTGTTAATCCAATAATGCCTGCTTTACTTGCAGCATAATTAACTTGCCCTGCATTACCAGATACACCAACAATACTTGTCATATTAATAATACTTCCTGATTTTTGACGTACCATGTATGGACTAGCAAAACGAATGAGGTTAAAACATCCTTTTAAATTAATATCAATGACATCATCAAAATCTTCTTCTTTCATTTTCAATACTAATCCATCACGTGTAATCCCAGCATTATTGACTAATACATCAATTTTTGAAAACTTTTCAATTGTTTGTTCCACTAAACTTTCTGCAACTTCAAATTTTGAAATATCACCAACAATAGTTAGTACTTCTCCAGGATATGGAGTAAATAAATCTAATACATCTTGACTAATTTCTGAAGTTGCATTGAGTACAATATTAGCTCCTTCTTTTGCAAAAGCTAATGCAATGCCTAATCCAATTCCTCTTCTACTTCCAGTTACAACGACTGTCTTATCGATAAATTTCATATACTCTCCTCTTTCATTCTACGTAATTCTTGTACTGTTTGATCCAATTGTTTGATTGATTCTGTTTGAAGTACAGTTACTTCGATTGAATGACTTTTGGCAATTTGTTTTATCATTTGAGATAAACTTTTTCCAGGTCCAATTTCTACAAACACTCGTACACCTTGTTCTAACATCCATTCAACATTTTGTTTCCATTTAACTGAATGTGTAATTTGTTGTGTTAGTATTTCTACTTCAATTGGAGTAGAATGTTGTACTCCAGTTACATTACTTAATACTGGAATACTTGGTGTTTGAAACGGAATTGTTTGTACAAAGTCACTAAATTTTTCTACTGCTGGAGCCATTAATTCAGTATGAAAAGCTCCACTTACTGGAAGAACAACGGCACGTTTTGCTCCTTGTTCTTTTAATTTTTCTACTGCGATTTCAACAGCATCCTTTTTTCCACCGATTACTAGTTGCCCTGGTGTATTATAATTTGCAGGCGATACTAATAATTCTTGTTGTTGTAATTCTTTACATACCTTTTCAATGACTTCATCTTCTAATCCCAAAATAGCAGCCATTGTACCAGCATTTTGATTAGCTGCCTCTTGCATCCATTCTCCTCGTTTTGAAACAAGCTTCAATGCTGATTCATAACTTAATGCACCACTTGCCATTAATGCACTATATTCCCCAAGAGATAGACCGGCAACGATATCTGGATGAAATCCTTCTTCTTCAAGAAATTGTAAAATAAGCTTAGAAACAAATAATAATAATGGCTGTGTATACTTTGTTTCATGAAGTTTTGTAGAATGTTCATCTTCTAATAGTTCTAATACTGAAAAATCTAATACCTTTTGTGTTTGTTCTAATAAATTCTGACCCTTAGGATTTTCTAGAAATTCTAACCCCATTTGAGGTTTTTGACTTCCTTGTCCCGGGAAAATAAAAGCCGTTTTCATAAGCACTCCTTATATTTTGAAGTTCAAAATAAAATTTCCTTAAAAAAATTAGAATCCAAAACGTTTCATTTGTTCTTGAATCGTTTTTTGAGATTCAACCATTAATTCATCAATAATTTCTTTACAAGTTTCTTCTTTTTGAATTAAACCAGCAATTTGACCTGCCATCATCGATCCCATTTGAGTGTCACCTTCGACAACAATTCGTCTTAAAGCTCCTTTTCCGATTTCTTCTAATCGCTCAAAATCAGGATTTTCTTTACTAGTTTCTTCTTTTTCTGCTTGTAAATAAATTTTTGTTAATTTATTTCTCAATACACGGACTGGATGTCCTGTAATTTGACCTGTAATAACAGTATCAATATCTTTTGCTTTAATCACTGCTTGCTTGAAGTTCTCATGAGCAGTAGATTCTTTTGCAACTAAGAATCTAGTTCCTAATTGTACTGCTTCAGCCCCTAACATAAAGGCTGCCGCCATTCCACGTCCATCTCCAATACCACCAGCAGCGATAACTGGAATAGTTACAGCATCGACAACTTGAGGTAATAATGCGATAGTTGTTGTTTTACCAATATGACCTCCAGCTTCCATCCCTTCAATGACGACAGCGTCAGCCCCAGCTTTTTCCATACGTTTTGCTAAAGCAACAGAAGCCACTACTGGAATTACAGTAATACCTGCCGCTTTAAATTTATCCATATATTTTCCAGGATTTCCAGCTCCAGTACAAACAACTTTTACACCTGCTTTGCAGACTACGTCGACAACTTCATCAACAAACGGACTTAATAACATAATATTCACACCATATGGTTTATCCGTTAATTGCTTCATTTCATCAATAAATCCTTGTACAACTGGACCAGGAGCATGACCACATGCAATAATTCCTAGTCCACCTGCATTGGATACTGCACTTGCAAGTGACGGATTAGCAACCCATGCCATTCCGCCTTGAATGATAGGATATTGGATACCAAGTAATTGACAAATTTTTGATTCCATATAACTCATTCCTTATTATTTTTCTGCTAATTGACTATCAACGTATTTTACTAAATCTTCTACTGTTTCTAATCCATCTTCTGTATCAATTTTTACATCAAATTCATCTTCAATATCATTAATGATTTGGAATAAATCTAAGCTATCAGCATCTAATTCATCTTTTAAGCTAGTTGATAATTGTACTTCTTCTTTTTCTTTTCCTAATTGCTCTGTAATAATTTCTTGAATTTTTTCGAATGTCATGTTTGTTTCCTCCAAATAGTTAAATTGTTATGATGATACTTCCCCAAGACAAACCACCACCAAAGCCACTTAAGAGTAGCTTTTGTCCACTACCAATTATAATCGATTGATTTTGAACTAATTCATCAAGAAGAATCGGAACACTTGCTGCTGAAGTATTACCAACTCGTTCTAAATTTGTTGGGAATTTATCACTTGGTTGTTTTAATTTTTTTGCAACTTGTTCGATTAAACGAATATTTGCTTGATGAAGAATATATAAATCTACTTCATCAGCGCTCATATGAGCTTTTTCTAGAGTTTCTGAAATATTTTTAGGAACTTCCCTTGAAACGAGTTCAAAAACTCCCCTACCGTCCATTTTCATTGTGGAGAGTGTATGTTGCTCCATTCTTTCACCACAAACTAAAGCATCTCCTTTTAAACCGTCAGAACGTAAACTTTCAACGAATACATGTGTTTGATCAGTTTTTTCTAATAAAACTGCACCCGCTCCATCTCCAAATAGAATGGCAGTTGATCGATCCTTCCAGTCTAAAACAGATAACATTGTTTCAGCACCAATCACAATACCATATTTTTGATTTCCGGCTGAAAGCATCTTTATAGCTGTGGATAAAGCAAATACAAATCCTGCACAAGCAGCACTTATATCAAATGCAAATGCATGATTCGCTCCAATTGCTCCTTGAACTTTTGCTGCACAAGAAGGACTCATAGTGTCAGGAGTCATTGTAGCTACAATAACAAATTCAATTTCATCTGGATGTATTTTAGACTCTTCTAAAAGCTTTTGAGCAGCTCTTATAGCTAAATCACTTGTTGTTAATTCTTTAGCGTAGCGTCTAGTTTGAATTCCAGTTCTTTTTCGAATCCATTCATCTGTAGTATCTAATTGCAGCTCCCAATCAGCATTTTTTATTTCATGAATTGGTAGGTAAGAACTTGTATGAATCACTTTTACAGTGGACATCAAATCTCTCCTTTTTGAACTTCAGCTTTAGCTTCATGTAAAAAGTTATATAAATTATGAAGACCTTTTACTAAGATAGCCATTTCTTCCTCGTTCATTCCTTGAATCGTTCGCTTCACTAATTTTTCATGAAACTTGCGATGTAATCGATACAAAAGACGTCCTTTACTTGTTAAACCTAATCTAACAATACGTCGATCTTTTGCATCTTTTAAACGTTCAACATACCCTTTTTTCACTAATGCATTAACTGCTACTGTTAGCGTCCCAACCGTTACATTTAATGAATTGGCAACTTCAGTGGTCGTAAGCTCATGGTACATACCAATGGCTTCAATGGCATGCATTTCTTTAATGGATAAATCTTTAAATTGACTTTGCGCCAATGAAGATTCTTCAATATCCAGCATTTGGTTAAAGACGTCTACCAAATACTCATTAATTTTCTCTAGAGGTGTTTCCATTACTTTCTCCTAATTAGTTTGAATATCAAATCATTTGATATTCAAACTATACTAAATAATACTTTGATTGTCAAACATTTTTTTGCAAAAAAATTTCTCTTTCAAACTTCATTTTTAAGAATTTGAAAGAGAAATACTTCATTTATTCAATTGGTGTAAAAATTAACCTTAATGCATGTAATAGCACTACTACTGTACTTCCTTCGTGAAGAATAACTCCAAGCGTTAAATCACTCCAACCAAGAAAATTTAATAGCACTAATATAATCACAATCAATAAAGAAAAAATTAAATTTTGCTTTGTAACAGTCATCATTAATTTGGAAACCTGATGCAATGTTTTTAAAGAATCTAATTGACTATTCATTAATACAATATCACTAGATTCCATTGCTACATCCGTTCCTTTCCCCATTGCTATCCCAACTTCTGCATTCACTAATGCTGGAGCATCATTAATACCGTCTCCTACCATAGCAATTGTCGGATATTTAATAGCCCATTCTTTTAGCATATTTGCTTTTTCTTCTGGTAATACATTAGCTCTTACTTCATCCACTGCTAATTCGTTAGCGATTGCCTCAGCTGTTTGAAGAGAATCTCCCGTTAAAAGCATTGTTTGAATATTTTTTTCTTTAAAATAATCAATTACTTGTTTTGCTTCTTCTTTAGGTGTATCTAATAAGGCTACTGCACCGACTACTAAATGATCTTCACTCAAAACTACAACTGTCTTTCCTTCATTCATCCACTGATCAACAATGGTTGTATATTTTCCTAATGTAGCAAAACTAGAGGGCTTTCCAATGCGATACGTATGATTTCTATAATTTGATTCTAGTCCAATACCAACTTTTGGTGTAACAGATAATGAATAAGTACGATAAGCTAATCCAGACTCTACAATTGCAAAGGCTAATGGATGATTCACTCTTCTCTCCATCGATACTAGAATGGAATATAATTCGAATTCACGATCTTTATCCATTACTTTTGCTACAACTTTCGGTGTACCATTTGTAAGTGTTCCAGTTTTATCAAAAGCAATTGCGTTAACTTCAGAAATTTTCTCTAATGCAGCTCCAGATTTTATAAAAATTCCTTTTCTAGATAAAGTTGATATCGCTGCTACTGTTACTGGTGTAGCACTAGCTGCAAGTGCACAAGGAGATACAGCAATTAAATAGACCATTCCACGATAAAAAGCTGTTAAAAAATCCCATTTTAAAAATATAATACCAATCGCTAGAACTACAGGAAATAATGCCAATACAATAGTGACATAAACTGGTTCCCATTTCTTTAAGAAACTTCCTGTACGAGTTAATGATTGACCAGCTTCTTGCACTAAAGTAATAATCTTTCCAAGAACACTATCTTGATGTTTTTTAGTAACTTTAACAAGTAGTGTTTGTGTTAAATTCAAAGTTCCAGCAAATACTTCGTTTCCTACTCCTTTTTCAATTGGAATGGATTCACCAGTTACTGAAGCTTGATTCACAGAGGACATTCCTTCAATAATAATTCCATCTGCTGAAATTTGACTACCATTCAATACTTGAATAATATCTCCAATTTCTAAAGAAGAAGCATCTACTTCTTCAAAGTGTCCATTATTCATCTTTTTCAACGCTAATTTTGGTTGCAATTGTAATAAGTGAGTCATATCTTTACGACTTTTCTTTTCTACATATTCCTCTAAGGAATGAGCAATTGTAAAAATAACAATTAACATCGCTGCTTCTTCAAATTTTCCAATAAAAATTGCACCAAGAGCAGCCAGTGTCATTAGTAAATGAACATTAGGACGGAACTTTTTAAATTGCTTTGTTTCCTCAATTGTATCCATTATTCCTTCAGCAATGATTTCTTTTCCAATACAAGCAATCGTTAAAAGAAATAAAGCATTTGCAATCCAACCTACACTTCTTTCTAGGATTAATGCTAGTACAAACATACCAATCGCAAGACCCCAACGTTGCCAAAAAATTTCATGATGATGGTGTCCCGAACAATGTCCACAATGCTCATGGTGGTGGTGTTCTCCGTGTTCATGCTCATGCAAACAATGGCAATGGTCATGGTGATTGTGATGAGCATCGTGTTCATGTTGATGATGGTGTTCATCATGTTCATGTGAATGATGATGAATTTCATGATGGTGTTCATGAGAGTGTCCTTCATAATGATGTGTTTCTTCAGTTATATTCTGATTCAATAATTTATTAAATATTGTTTTAACTACTTCCATAAATTCGTCTAAAGCTTTAAATTGATATTTCATACTCCACAACCTTTCTTACTGAATCTATTATACATGAAGATTCAAGTTTCAACAAAAAAAGAAATGACTTTTTCTAGTAGTAGTTTAGTCATGAGATTCGCATTGCGAAGCTGCTGGCGTCCTTTACTACTTAAAAAAATCACATCTCAATCGTTTATTCATATTCATGGTAATAAAAAAATGACTTATTATAATAGCAGATCATGAAACCAAAGGTTTGCTGGCGTCCGTCTGCTATTATCTCTGTAAGTCATTAAATAAAAATATTACCCTAACAATTCGCTCAAATCAATGGTGTCTAATGTCATTTCCGTTGAAGTTTGAGCCATAATTGATTCATAATCAAAATAATCATTAATCGTTAATTGATTCAACTGATAAATTTGTTCAAACAAATTTTCAGGCTTCTGCTTTTTCCAGCGATACGTCACAAAATAAGTGGCAATATCATAACTAGAAATCGATTCATATCCCTGAGTTATAAATTCAATAATTTTATAACTTAACCAAGGACGAAACTGTTCCAATAATTCCTCTTGCTTATTCATCATACCAACACAAAAACACTATTCCGCATCAGCAACAGCTAAACCACTATCGCCTACAGTTGGAACAACATGATGAATTGCACGACGTTCAAAAGTTAAATAAACACCATCACAATCGATTTCAACAGTTTGTGCATCCGTATCAATATAATGAACAATTCCATGTAAACCACCAATCGTAACAATGTGGTCTCCTGCTTTCAAAGCATTCATTTGCTCTTGTAATTTTTTATTACGCTCACGATTTTTACGACCAATAAACCACCAAAGGGCTCCTAAACCTACAATATAAAGTAACAATAATGCTAAACTCATTTTCAACACTCCTTCATTTAATGTATTACTACTGTATCAAATTTTTCCTAAGAATACTAGAAATTACGAGCATTTTCTTTATTAAATCCATATTCTTCGAAAAATGCTTCTCTAAATTCTAGTAAATTATCATCCATAATCGCTTGACGAACTTGTTTCATTAAGTTCAATAAGAAGTATAAATTATGATAACTTGTTAAACGTAAGCCAAATGTTTCATCTGCTTTAAATAAATGACGAATATACGCACGAGAATAATTACGACATGTGTAGCAATTACATTTTTCATCAATTGGACGGAAATCACGTTCATATTTCGCATTTTTAACAACCAGACGTCCGGCACTCGTCATACAAGTCCCATTTCTCGCAATACGTGTTGGAAGTACACAGTCAAACATATCGACTCCACGGATCACTCCATCAATTAATGAGTCAGGAGAACCTACTCCCATTAAATAACGTGGTTTATGAGATGGAATCAGTGGTGTTACATAGTCTAGTACTTCATTCATTTCTTGCTTTGTTTCCCCTACAGACAATCCACCAATCGAATACCCTGGGAAATCAAGTGAAATCATATCCTTAGCATGATCCATTCGTAAATCTTTGTATCCTGCCCCTTGTAAAATTCCAAATAAGGCTTGAGTTTCTGGAGATTTATGAGCTTTCAATCCACGTTCTGCCCATCTTGTTGTACGAGCAATAGAGTTTTTCACATAATCATGAGTATGATGGAAATCTGGACACTCGTCAAAACTCATAATAATATCTGCCCCTAATTTATTTTGTACATCAATTGAAATTTCTGGAGATAAAAATAATTTTGATCCATTTAAATGGTTTCTAAAATGTACGCCCTCTTCTTCAATTCTTCTCATATCACTTAAAGAGAATACTTGGAAACCTCCTGAATCTGTTAAGATTCCTTTTTTCCAATTCATAAAATTGTGTAATTTTCCTGCTTCATCTACAATATCCGCACCTGGACGTAACCACAAGTGATACGTGTTGCTTAAAATAATATTTGCTCCCATTTCATCTAATTCTTCAGGAGACATTGATTTTACAGTTGCTAATGTACCTACAGGCATAAACATTGGAGTTGGGAACGTTCCATGTGGTGTAATAATTTCTCCAAGACGAGCACCTGTATGTTTTTCTGTTTTAATTAAACGATAAGTTACAGCTGGTTGTGTCATTTCTACATTCCTTTCTTTGTACAGTCAACTATATAACTGTATCTTACAATGTTCTATTTGTCCAATATTTTATAAAATTTTAAGTAAATAAACAAAAAAACTTCAAAAGTCAGATTCTGTTTCTAACTTTTGAAGTTTAATTTCTCTATTGATTATGCAGTTTGAATGGCACGATAGCTATAGGATGGTTCTTTTAGTTTTTCATCAAATACGATATCTAAATCATGACCTTGGAAAAACCATTCATCACCTATTTCAACAAAATAAGTAATCCCATTTTTTTCCACACTAACAAATGGATTATTTGGTGAATCAACTTCTACTGCCAAAGAAAAACCTTCATGAATTGGACTACAACCATAAACTTTCCCTAAAAAGCGAACACCACGTTCTTTAGAAACTCCCATTTCTTCTTCAAACCATGCTTGTGACTTTTCATCAATTGTTAATTTCATATGCCCCATCCTTTAACTTAAATTCTTGATAATAGTTTACCATAATTTCTAAAATCTTGCTTTTACTTTGCTTGCAATAATGGGTTAGTCATAAAAGAAGTACATCCATATTTAGATAAAGCAGTAAATCCATTAGCTTCATAAAATGCAATTGTTTTTATTTCACTATCCGTTGTTAAAATGATTTGATACACTTCATTAAAATACTCAAGTGTTTGACGAAGTAATTGTGTACCAATTCCTTGTCTTTGATACTCGAGAAGTACAATAATATCTTGAATATAGAGAATAGAATAGCCATCTCCTACTGCTCTTAAAAATCCAATTAATTTCCCATCTTCATCTCTTGCTGTAAGAATAAACAAACTATGTTCTAATGCATTTTGTAGCATTATTGGATTAGACGTATAATTCGTCCATCCTACTGCTTTATATAATGGAAAAATTTCTTCAAAAGAAACAGCATCATTTATCTTATACCCAATCAACCTATTCACTCCTCATCTAATACGATTGATTCAATCCATTCCCAAGCTTTTTCTACCCCTTCTCCTGTTTCAGAAGAAAATGTTAAAAATAACTCTTCCGGTGGTTTTCCAAAAGCTTTTCGAATTTGACTAACATGTTTATTCCATTTACCACGAGGGATTTTATCACACTTCGTCATAATAATTCGATAAGGAATTTCATAATACTCTAAAAATTCACGCATTTGAACATCTTCTGTACTTGGTTCATGACGGAAATCAACGAGAATTAAAACGAGTTCTAGATTTTCACGAGTTGTAATATACTCTTCAATCATTTTACCCCATTTTTCACGTTCTTTTTTTGAGACTTTTGCGTATCCATAACCAGGAACATCGACAAAATAAAACAAATCATTAATATGATAAAAGTTTAATGTCTGCGTTTTACCAGGTTTACTAGAAGTTCTAGCTAAACTTTTTCGTTGAATTAAACGATTAATGAAAGATGATTTCCCAACATTCGAGCGACCTGATAAAGCAATTTCCACTTTTTGGTCGGTCGGATATTGATTTGGACCAACTGCACTAATCGTAAATTCAGCATTTGTCACTTTCATGATTAAGCTCCTTCCTCAGTTGTTTGAGGATTAATTTTAACAAAGAATAGTAATCCTCCCCCAATTAAGAATAGAACAATTAGAGAAAAGACCCCATCTAGTGAATTACCAGTCATTTGAGCTGTAATCCCTAATAATGTTGTTCCAAGAATTGATGAGAATTTTCCAAAAATATTATAAAATCCAAAAAATTCATTCGCACGATTAGCCGGAATAATTTGTCCAAAAATAGAACGACTTAAAGATTGAACTCCACCTTGGGCAGTACCAATACAAATAGCTAATAATAAGAAGTCAGTATAAGTTTTTAACCCTGTAGCTAAAATACAAATAATAATATAAGTTGCAATACCTAAAAATACTGTATTTTTTGCACCATTTTTTTTAGCAAGATATCCATAAAAAATACTAAAAGGAAATGCAACAATTTGAACGATTAATAAAATCACAATCAAACTATTTCCATCTAATCCAACGTCACTTCCTACAGCTGTTGCCATTTTAATAATTGTCCCAATTCCATCAATATAGAAGAAATAAGCAATTAAAAATAAGAATACTTGCTTATGTTCACGAATATGTTTAATCGTTTCAAATAAACGTGCAAAACTATCAAATACCGGATGCTTATCATGTTCGATAAAATGTTTTTGTTTTACATATTTCCAAAATGGAATGGTAAAAACAAACCACCAAACAGCAGTAATAAGGAATCCAATTTTTACAATGACATCTCCAGCAAATGAAGAGAATTGCATAATCATCATAAATAAAACAAATGGAATGACACTTCCAATATAACCATATCCATAACCTGCAGCAGAAATTCGATCCATTCGATCATACGTTGTAACATCCATAATTGAACTATCATAAAAAATATTTGAAGCAGAAAATCCAATGGCAGAAATCGTATATAAGATTAATAAGAACATCCATTGATCACTTCCTGAAAAAATCATACCAAGAACTGAGAGTACACCGACCATTGTTGAAATGGTAAACATTGGATTTCGATATCCTCTATAATCCGCTAATGCTCCTAATACAGGTGCCATTACAGAAACTACAAAAGTTGCAATAGAATTGGCATAGCCTAAATAAGCTGTTGAGTTAGCTGCAGAAACTCCTGCATTTGTAGTAACTGTTTTAAAGAAAATTGGGAAAATAGCTGTTGTAATCATTAATGAATACACTGAATTAGCCCAATCTTGTAAAATCCACGAAAATTCTTCTTTTGTGTAACGCTTTGCAAAAAAATTACGAATTGCAGACATAAAAATCCCCCTAATTCAAAGGAATTTCGTAAGAGATAAAACTTAGAGTTGTCCTTATTTCATCTATTATAAATTACGAAATCCTTTTATTGTAATATAGTATTATGCTTTTAATAATTTGCCTTTTTTATTATATAATTCAGGTTGTCCTTCATTATCCACAACCGCTTTTGTCACAATTACTTTCGCAACTTCTTCTCTACTTGGAATTTCAAACATTAAATCCATCATCACAGATTCAATAATTGAACGAAGTCCTCGAGCTCCTGTTTTACGTTCAATTGCCTTAGCAGCAATTGCCTCCAAAGCATCTTGTTCAAATTCTAATTGAACTTCATCCATCAAGAATAATTTTTGATATTGTTTCACTAAGGCATTTTTAGGCTCTGTTAAAATCGAAACTAAATCTTTTTGTTCTAACTTTTCTAATGCCGCAATAATCGGTAAACGTCCAATAAATTCAGGAATCAATCCAAATTTTTGTAAATCTTCTGGAATTATCATTTGCATTAAACTATCATGCTCACTAATATTTTTATTAGAAGAACCGAATCCAATCACTTTAGCTCCAAGTCTTTCCTTCACAATTGTTTCAATTCCGTCAAAAGCTCCACCAACAATAAATAAAATATCCGTCGTATCGATTTGAATTAATTCTTGTTGAGGATGTTTACGCCCACCTTGTGGTGGAACAGAAGCTGTCGTTCCTTCTAAAATTTTTAATAACGCTTGTTGTACACCTTCACCACTTACATCTCGAGTAATCGATACATTTTCACTTTTACGTGCAATTTTATCGATTTCATCAATATAAATAATTCCTTTTTGTGCACGTTCAACATCATAATCTGTTGCCTGAAGAAGTTTTAGTAAAATATTTTCCACATCTTCTCCAACGTAACCAGCTTCAGTTAATGTTGTTGCATCTGCAATTGCAAATGGTACATTCAATAGTCGAGCTAATGATTGAGCTAAATAAGTTTTCCCCGAACCTGTTGGTCCAATTAAACAAATATTACTCTTTTGTAACTCTACTTCATCTTCCTCGACTAAATGATTAATACGTTTATAATGATTATATACAGCAACTGCTAAAGCTTTTTTAGCATTTTCTTGTCCAATGACATATTCATTTAAAATTTCACGAATTTCTTGTGGCTTTGGAACAGTTAACTCCCCTTCAAAAAATTGTGTTAATAATTCTTCATCAATGATTTCTTTACATAAATCTACACATTCATTACAAATAAAAACATCTGGTCCAGCGATAATTTTTTTCACTTGATCTTGTGACTTCCCGCAAAAAGAACAACAGACATGGTTTTGTTTATCTTTATACAACTATGTAACCTCCATTCAATTTTTGACACTATAATAGTAGATTAGCATATCTAAAGACTTAGAACAAGGAAAGTCCATTCTATTTTCAATATTTTTCCATAAAAAAGAACAACCTTGTTTCCAAGATTGTTCTTCATCACTTTTATGATTATGCTTCTACTGCAGATTCAGTAATTAAAGCTAATGCTTTTTTCATTGAAATATCGTTTTTCAACATTTCAACTGAAACAGCTGCACGAACAGCTCCTTCTTCCATACCATATTGAGCAGCTAATTCTTTCACTTCTGCATCAACATCAGCTTCAGTAACTTCAATGTTTTCATCTTTAACGATTTGTTCTAATACTAAGTTCGTTTTAGTACGTACATCAGCATCTTTTTCCATCATTTTGTGTAAATCAGCTTCAGTTGTACCTGTGATTTGGTAGTACATTTCTGGTGTAATACCGTTACGACGCATGTCGTTTAAGTAGTGTTGCATTTGACGATGTACTTCTTCGTGAACCATTTCAGCTGGTAATTCAACGATTTCAGCATTTTCAACTGCTTGGCGTAATGCTAAGTCAGCTACAGCTTCGTCAGCAGCTTCAGCTTTTGCTTCTTCTAATTCTTTGCGGAATTTTTCTTTTAATTCTGCTAATGTTTCAACTGAATCATCAATGTCTTTAGCGAATTCATCTGTTAATTCTGGCAATTCTTTTGTTTTAACTTCGTGAACTGTTACTTTGAATACCGCATCTTGACCTTTTAAGTTTTCTGCATGATATTCTTCTGGGAATGTAACTTTTACTTCAACGTTGTCGCCTTCTTTAGCGCCTACTAATTGATCTTCAAATCCAGGAATGAATGAACCTGAACCTAATTCTAATGAGTAGTTTTCACCTTTTCCACCTTCGAATGCTTCTTCACCTAAGAAACCTTCAAAGTCAATCACTACTGTATCTGCTAATTCAGCAGCACCTTCTTTAACCACTAACTCAGCTAGTTTAGCTTGTTCTTGTAATAAACGGTCTTCTACATCTTGTTCAGAAACTGTACGATCTTGTTTTTCAACAGTTAATCCTTTGTATTCACCTAATTTTACTTCAGGTTTAACAATTACAGTTGCTTTAATTACCCATGCTTGACCTTTTTCTAAAGACTCGATGTCAATTTTTGGTTGAGTTACTGGGAAAATACCAGTTTCTTCAACTGCATTATCGTATGCATCTGGTAATAAGTAGTTTAATGCATCTTGATACAATGCTTCTTCACCATACATTTTGTTGAAGACTTGACGACTTACTTTACCTTTACGGAATCCAGGAACGTTTAAGTTCTTTTTCACACGGTTAAAAGCAACTTCTAACCCTTTTTTGATTGATTCTTGTGAAATTTCAAATGTTAACACAACTTCATTTGTGTTGATTTTTTCAAATTTTGCTGTCATAGCTTTCCTCCAAAAAATTCTTACTTCATCAAATGAATTGATGAGCTATTTACATACTCATTTATTTTACAACACCTTTGTAAAATTGTAAAATATTTCTGTTTATTTTTTTAAATAAATCTATAAAAATTCTATTTCGAAATCAAATTGTAATCAAGTTGTTGCGAATCTTAACAATAATTTTAGGTTTTAATGTAAAATCAATGGTATAATAGAGTAAGATTAGGGGTGATATTATGATTCAATACCCAAAAGGACATGGAAGAATTTCCTCTCCTCAAACTTCTACTGTTACCTATGGTAGTCGAGGGATGTTCTTAGAAACTTTATTGAATCAAACAAACGATTATTATCGATTAAGAAAAATAGCCGTTATCCATAAAAAGCCTACTCCAATACAAGTAGTGAAAGTGGATTATCCAAAACGAAGTGCAGCAGTGATTAAAGAAGCTTATTACCGACACGCTTCTACTACTGACTATAACGGAGTTTATCGTGGATGCTATATTGATTTCGAAGCGAAAGAAACGAAAAATAAAACTTCGTTTCCTTTTATAAATATACATGAACATCAATTACAACATATGGAAGAATGTATTTTTCAAGGTGGCATTGTATTTGTAATCTTTTATTTTTCTTCTTTGAATGAATACTATTTATTGGAAAGTCAGTATTTAATATCGTTTATAAAAGAAAATCAAGATAATAAAAAATCTATTCCATTAGACTACATCAAAAAATATGGAGAACCTATTCCATTATCCGTACAGTCTATTTTAGATTATATTCCTGTAGTTGATAAATTGATTGACAAAATTTAGGAGGTTGTCTATGCCAGAAACACGACGAACTAGACGTACAAAACATAATCAAACAAAGAAAACTAAAAATCAAAAGAAAGGTCGTATTTGGAAAAAAATAGGATTAACTCTATTCTTTATTATTGTTTTAATTTCCATTACGCTTTCTGGTTTATTTTTCTACTATGCTTCTACTACACCAAAGATTTCAGCTGCAGATCTTCAAGGTGCTACTGAAACTCAAATTTTTGATATGAATCAAGAACTCATTACAAAACTTGGTGGTGAAAATCGTGATTTAATTGAGCCAGAAGAAGTTCCTCAAGGATTAAAAGATGCTATTACATCCATTGAAGATAAACGTTATTATTCTCATATGGGGATTGATCCAATTCGTATTGTTGGTTCTTTTGTTCGAAATCTTCGTGCAGGTCATATTACACAAGGTGGTAGTACCATTACACAACAATTAATTAAGCTATCCGTCTTCTCTACTAAAAAAGAAGACCAAACTTACAAACGTAAAATTCAAGAAATTTTACTAGCGTTACAAATTGAGCGTGAATTTTCAAAAGAACAAATTTTAACGTATTATTTAAATAAAGTTTATATGGCGAATAATACTTATGGATTCGGAACTGCTGCTAATTATTATTTTGGAAAAGACTTAAAAGAATTATCCATTCCTCAATTAGCACTACTTGCTGGAATGCCACAAGCACCAAGTTCATACGATCCATATGCTCATCCTGAAGCAGCAAAAGAACGACGTGACTTAGTCTTACAATCCATGAAAGATAATGGAAAATTAACAGATACTCAACTGCAAGAAGCAAAGGCTACTCCAATTGCAGAAGGATTAGTTGAGGAACACGAGCAAGTTTCAACAGATGACAATCGTCTGATTTTTGATTCCTTTTTAACAATGGTAGCCGATGAAGTCAAAGATAAAACAGGCTTAGATGTTTACTCTGATGGATTAACAATTGAAACTACTGTTAATTCACAGGCACAAAATCATTTATATGAAATTCTCAATACAAATCGTTACGTTCAATACGTAGATGACAACGTACAAAATGCGGTTGTTATGTTAGATTCTACTACAGGTGCTGTAAGAGCGATTAATGGTGGCCGTAAACAAACGAATTTATTAGCTTATAATCGTGCGGTTCAAAATGATAGAAGTACTGGTTCATCAATTAAACCAATTATGGATTATGGTCCAGCTATTGAATATTTAAATTACTCTACTGGACAAACAATGGTCGACAAACCAACAACTTATTCAAGTGGATTCGAACTAAATAACTGGGATAATCAATTTATGGGAACAATGACGATGCGTAAAGCATTAGTGTTATCTCGTAATACTCCTGCCTATCAAACTTTTAAAGCAGTTGGAAATGATAATATTCAAGCTTTCCTTAAAAAATTAGAATTATCTGTTACAAATGATGGAAAAGAATCCTTAGTAGAAAGTAACTCCATTGGTGCAAACATATCTCCATTAAAAATGGCTGCAGCTTACTCTGCATTTGCCAACTATGGTACTTATTCTAAACCATATACAGTAACAAAAATTACAACACGTGACGGTCAAGTATTACAATTTAAACCAGATCAACATCAAGCCATGAAAGACTCTACAGCGTATATGATTACAAATATGCTAAAAGATACGTTCACTTATGGATTTGCAAATGATTTAAAAATGGGAAATCTTCCTCATGCTGCTAAAACTGGTTCAAGCAACTATACGCCGGAACAAAAACGTGCAATGGGTGCAAGTGAAACAGATAATATTATTCCTGATTCATGGTTCATTGGATACTCTCCTGCCTATACAATTTCAATATGGACTGGTTATGACAATCCTTATACAGCAGGAAGTGGCTTAACATTAACAGAACAAGCTTATTCTAAATGGATTTATGGTCACTTAATGAATTATGCCATGAAACAAACTCCTGTTAAAGATTGGGAACAACCTTCTAGTGTTGTATCTTCACCAATTATTGTTGGTTCAAACCCATTAGCATTAGCTGGACCAAATACTCCTTCTGATCGAGTAAGTACAGAATTATTTGTAAAAGGAGCCTTACCTGCACAGCAACAACAAGTTGTTGAAGAAAGAATTGCTCCACCATCAGGATTAAATGTAAGTTATGATGCTGCTAAGAAAGAAGTTACAGTAACTTGGAATGCAGTAAAATCTGATGGAGATAAACCAAGTTATACAATTAGTGTTGGTGGTCAAACACAAACAGTCGATAAAACAAGTGCAACCTTTAAAAATATTACAGGTGAATCTGTTCAAATTAGTTTATCTGTCTCTATTAAAGGTAAAACATCAGATCCAGTAACTCATGAATTAAAATTAGGTACTAAAGCCGAGGAAAAACAAGAAACAAGTACTACAACTATTCAACAAAATCCTCAGCAACAACAACCGCCACAACAAAATGGACAAACTACACAAGTACCGACAAGAAATGAAACACCAACTCAATCCGCTGGGCAAAATAACTAAACTCCTACCCCTTCTCTAATTGAGAAGGGGTGTATTTTTGCTTTTATGTATAAAAAAACACGCTAGAAAATCTAGCGTGTTTTTATTATTTAGCATATTCTACAGCTCTTGTTTCACGAATAACTGTAACCTTAATATGTCCTGGATATTGTAGTTCTTCTTCAATTTGTTTACGAATTTCACGTGCTAATAAAATCGAACTTGCATCATCAATTTTCTCTGGATGAACCATGACACGAATCTCACGACCCGCTTGAATCGCAAAGCTACGTTCTACACCTTCATGTTCATTCGCAATAGCTTCTAATCGTTCTAAACGACGAATGTAGTTTTCCAAGGATTCACTACGTGCTCCTGGTCTTGCAGCTGATAAGGCATCTGCTGCAGCTACTAATATCGCAATTGTCGAGGTTGCTTCAACATCTCCATGGTGGGATGCAATGGCATTAACCACAATTTTGTTTTCTTTGTATTTTTGAGCAATTTCCGCACCAATTTCAACGTGTGAACCTTCAATTTCATGGTCTAATGCTTTTCCTAAATCATGAAGTAAACCAGCTCTTTTAGCAATATTTACATCTTCTCCAAGCTCACCAGCCATAATTCCTGCTAGTTTTGCAACTTCGATACTATGATTTAAAACATTTTGTCCATAACTTGTACGGAAATATAATCGACCTAAAATTTTAATTAAGTCTGGATGTAATGAATGAATTCCAACTTCAAATGTTGCTTGTTCTCCAATCGAACGAATTCTTTCATCCATTTCTTTACGAGATTTTTCAACCATTTCTTCAATTCTTGCAGGATGAATACGTCCATCTGCAATTAATTTTTCTAGAGTCATTTTAGCAATTTCTCTACGAATTGGATCAAATCCACTTAGTACTACAGCTTCTGGAGTTTCATCGATAATTAAATCAATCCCTGTTAATGATTCTAATGTACGAATATTTCTTCCTTCCCGTCCGATAATTCGTCCTTTCATTTCATCATTAGGTAATGTCATCACAGTAACTGTGTTTTCTGCTACTAAATCTGCAGCTGAACGTTGAATAGCTTGTAAGATAATATCTTTAGCCGCTCTATCTGCTTCATCCTTAGCACGTTGTTCAGATTCTTTTATCATTACGGCACGTTCGTGACTTAATTCATCACGTGTTTCCTGCATAATAATTTGTTGTGCCTCTTCACGACTAATCGTTGAAATGCGTTCTAATTCTGCTCTTTGTTCAGATAACACATTGTCAATCTCTTCTTCTTTTTCCGTCATGAATTGTGCTCTCTCTTGAAGTTTATTTTCTTTATCTTCAATGGACTGTTCACGTTTTTCTAAAACTTCATCTTTACGATCAAGATTTTGTTCCCTTTGAATCATCCTTTTTTCTTGCAGTAAAACTTCATTTCGTCTTTCTTTTAACTCATTTTCAACTTCAGTACGATACTTATGATTTTCTTCCTTAGCTTCTAATAATACTTCCTTTTTTAAGCGGTCAGCATCTTTTTTGGCATCTTCTAAAATCATTTCAGCCGATTCACGAGCAGCTACAACTTTTTTCTCATAATTGGATTTGAAAACAAAATATCCAGCAACAATTCCGATTACTAAAG
Organism: uncultured Granulicatella sp.; assembly: GCF_963516875.1. Taxonomy (GTDB): domain Bacteria; phylum Bacillota; class Bacilli; order Lactobacillales; family Aerococcaceae; genus Granulicatella. Next base: position 67,106 of record NZ_CAUQCL010000006.1, read on the forward strand.
TTAAGATCGCGAGGCCTCCTGTTAATAGTCCTGAGTTCATTGAGTCACCTCCGTCTCATTTTTAATTTTTCAAAATTAATTGCATAAACAATCGTTGGATAGAATAATCCAACTCAATAACTATTGTATTATTCTATCCAACTAAAGTCAACTATAACTCGTCATTAATTCAATGAAGAAATAAATTTTTTAGAAGATTCATTCAATTCTTCAGCCATTTGGTGTACTTCTTCTAAAGTTTTCACAACTGCACCAGAAGCAAGCGGATGTCCTCCGCCACCATGGTTCGCAGCAATTTCATTTACGATTGGTCCTTTTGAACGTAAATTACAACGATAAGTACCATCTGGTTGCTCTACAAATAAGCACCAGCAATGAACTCCTTCAACTGTACTTGGTAATGAAATAACTCCATGAGTTTGATGTTCTTCCACTCCAAACTCTTTTAATTGTTCTTGGCTTAAAATCGTAATCGCTACACCATTTTCAGAAATCTCCATATTTTGGTAAATATACCCTGCTAAACGACTCACTGAAACAGGATTTGTAATCATATGATAAGCAATTTCAGAAATTTTTACTGGGAATTCTAATAATTTAGAAACCATTTCAAAAGTCACTGTTGTAGTTGCTGGATATAAGAAACGTCCTGTATCCCCAACAATTCCTGCATATAATGCATTTGCAACTTCTTCATTCACTTTCCAAGGTGAATTTTCGCTAAAGACAAATTGACATAAAATCTCACTTGTACTACTAGCAGTTGTATCAACGTATGAAATTTTTCCATAAACATCTCTATCAGGATGGTGGTCGATTTTAATCACCTCTGATGGATTTACTTCGTATGGAGAATCGATACGAGGAGTATTCGCTGTATCATTGACAATGATTAATGAAGCATCAAATACTTCTTGAGAAATGGCATCCATTGTACCAATGTACGCTAAATCTTCATTCATTTCACCTAAAGCATATACTTTTTTATTTGGGTATGTTGCTTCAATAATTTTTTTCAAAGCAATTTGAGAACCAATGGCATCTGGATCTGGTAACTCATGTCGTAAAATTACGATAGAGTCCGCTTTTTGAATTTCTTGATCAATGGCTAATAAGTATTCTTGTTTATTCATTCTAATGATTAATTCCTTTCCATTAATTGACTAGACATCACTGCTTTAGCAACTATACTATTTTCTAAGTAAACAGAAATATCTAATTTTGTAATTTTTCTTCCATTATCAAGTGACTGAATTTGTAAAATAATATCGCTATCAATTGGAATCATTTTTAAATAATGTAAATCTAACTGTTCAATAACGGCATTTCTTCGTTGACTACGTGAAATAAACTCTTTAGAAGCTACACTCACAACTTCACAAAGAACCCCAAATGATAACATTCCTAAATTATTTGTCATTTGTGGAGTCACCTTGAATTGAAACTTAGATAGTTGAGTATCCATTTCTACAACATTCAAACTTTCCGCTACATCATCTTCAAAAGTATTTCCCACTTGTGGCTGTCTTTGAGCTAATTGCATAGCTTTCATAACATCTTGACGAGAAATAATTCCAATTAATTCCATATTATCCTGAACTACTGGAAGCATTTCTAACCCATTCCAAATCATAGAATGTGCGACACTTGCTACACTCGCATGCAATTTTGTAATACTTGGATTTCTTGTCATTACTCTTTCAATAACGATATGATCACTTTTACCAATGACATCTTTTGCTGTTACAATTCCCACTAATCGGTTTGAATGATTAATAACAGGGAATCTTGAATTACCAGTTTTATGATTCATTTTTCGATAATCTTCAACTGTATCATCTAACATTAAATAATTCGTTTGAGAAAATTCAGTATAGATGTCTGCTACAATCATAATTTTTTTCTTAATTAATTGGTCACTCATTGCACGATTAATTAAAGATGCTACTGTAAATGTATCATAAGTTGTTCCAATTACAGGAATTTCCAATTCATCCGCCCTACGGATTAATTCAATAGAAGCAGAAAATCCACCCGTAATTAACACAGCAGCACCCTGCTCTAAGGCTGATAATTGAGCAGCATCTCGATTCCCAATAATTAATAATGATTCTGGTTGAATATAGCGTGTCATCGCTTCTTCCGTCATTGCTCCAATAACGAAACGATTTAAAATTTTATCTAATCCTTTAGAACCGCCATATACTTCTCCTTCAATAATTTTAACAACTTCCCCAAAAGAAAGTTTTTCAAAATTATCTTTAGATTTTCTTTCAATACGAATAGTTCCAACACGTTCAATCGTTGAAACAATTCCTAAGTTTTCTGCCGCTTTGATGGCTCGATATGCCGTTCCTTCACTTAACTGCATATTTTTGGCAATTGTTCGTACAGAAATCTTTTCGCCAACAGGCAATGATTCAATATATTCAATAATTCGTTGGTGCTTGGTTGACATATTTTCTCCTCCAAATCGCATTTATTTCATGCATTGGTATTACTCATGAAGTGTTGGAATAATTTCTCCATGAGGACAATGAGTTGGATCATCTAAAAATTCTACTAAGCGTTCAATTAATTCAGGTGAAGAGGCATGTTCTAATACTTCAGCTTGAGCATGTACTTCTTCTGGCGAAAAGCCTAAAGACTTCACTAAAAAAACTTCCCAGATTTTATGTGTGCGAATTAAACGTTCGGCAAACATGATTCCCTTTTCTGTCAGTCTCGCACCCTTATATCGTTCATAAGTTACATATTCCTCTGCTACTAATTTATTCAGCATTTCAGTAGTAGATGCTGCTGAAATTTGAAGCATATTCGTGATTGACTTATTAGAAACTAGTTCATGATTACCACCTAATTTATAAATTGCCTTAATATAGTCTTCTTTATTAGGTGTCATATTGTTTCCCCCTTTGAACTTCCCTGACAACTGTATAAAAGATTTGCATGAAACCCTTTATTTGTAAAATAGTATACCATAAACCTGTATTAAAATAAACAAAGCATCTGTACTACTTTTCAGAAAAAATATATTTTTTTATATAAAACTTACGGAATATTTCTCTTCTAAATAAAATTTTCCTTATGCATACAAAAAAGCGTAATAGTTCGAACACTACTACGCTTTATAAATATCTAACGAATTATTTTAAACGTCCAGGACGAGCTGCGTAACCATAGTATGCATCAGCAAGAATTTCTTCCATGTGAGCAACCATTGGTAAACGAGGGTTCGCTGGTGAACATTGATCTTCATATGCTAATAATGCGATTTCATGGATTGTTTCTTTCCATTCTTTTTCATCTACACCTTGAGCTTTGAAGTTCATTTCAATTCCTACACGTTCTCCTAATTCATAAACAGCTTTCGCTAAAGCATCAACTGCTTCTTCAGGAGTTGATGAAGGTAATCCTAACATTCTAGCAATGTCTTGGTATTTTTCATCTGCACGGTAGTAGTTGTATTTAGGCCATGTAGAAGTTTTAGCTGGGCGAGTACCATTGTAACGGATAACATATGGAAGTAAGATCGCATTTGTACGTCCGTGAACTGTATGGAAGAATCCACCAACTTTATGAGCCATTGAGTGAGACATTCCAAGGAATGCATTGGCAAATGCCATACCAGCCATTGTAGAAGCATTATGCATTTTTTCTCTTGAAACGAAGTCTCCGTTTTTAACTGAACTTTCTAAGTTTTCAAATACTAATTTGATTGCTTGTAATGCTAAACCATCAGTATAGTCATTAGCTAATGTTGAAGTATATGCTTCAACTGCGTGAGTTAACACGTCCATACCTGTGTCTGCAGTAACAAATCCTGGAACAGTCATTACTAAAGCTGGGTCAACAATCGCAATTGTTGGAGTTAATGAGTAGTCTGCTAAAGGATATTTACGGTTATTTGCTTTATCAGAAATAACGGCAAATGGAGTTACTTCAGAACCTGTACCTGAAGTTGTAGGAATACCAACATATTTAGCTTTTTCACCTAATTCTGGGAATTTGAATGCACGTTTACGAATATCCATGAATTTTTGAACTAAGTCACGGAAGTCAATTTGAGGTTGTTCGTAGAACATCCACATTACTTTAGCAGCATCCATTACAGAACCACCACCAAGAGCTACGATTGTATCTGGCTCGAATGATTTCATAATTTCAGCACCACGGTTAACTGTTGTGATATCTGGATCCGGTTCAACATCTGAAAATACTTCGTAAATAACTTTGTTAGGACGTAATTCTAATTGTTCAATGACACGTTGTAAGAATCCTAAGTTAACCATTTGTTGGTCTGTTACAATCATTACACGTTCTACATTTTTCATTTTTTGTAAGTATTGAATTGAATCACGTTCGAAATAGATTTTCGAAGGAACTTTAAACCATTGCATATTATTTCTACGTCTCCCTACTTTTTTGATATTTAATAGATTCACAACGCTTACGTTATCACCAACTGAGTTACGACCGTAAGAACCGCAACCTAATGTTAGAGATGGAATGAAGGCATTGTAAACATCACCAATACCACCAAATGTAGATGGAGCGTTCCAAATAACACGAATTGCACGAACAATACGTCCAAATTCTTTCGCTAATTCAGCATCATCTGTATGAATAGCTGCAGAGTGCCCTAAACCGTTAAATTCAACCATTTGTCTTGCTTTTTCAACACCATCTTCACGAGATTCAGATTTTAAGATTGCAAGAACTGGTGATAATTTTTCACGAGTTAAAGGTTCTTTTTCTCCTACTTCACTACATTCTGCTGCTAAAATATTTGTTCCTTCTGGAACTGAGAATCCTGCTTGTTCTGCAATCCATACAGCAGGTTTACCTACGATATTAGCGTTTAATTTAGCACCAGCACAGTTTTTACTGTTTGCTTTTACTCCGAAACAGAACTCTTCAAGTAATGCTTTTTCTTTTTTAGATACAAAATAAGTGTGGTAGCTCTTTAATTCTGCTACAAATTCATCATAAATTTCTTTATCAATAATAGCTGCTTGTTCTGAAGCACAAACCATTCCGTTATCAAATGATTTACTCATTACGATATCGTGAGCAGCTTGACGAATGTTTGCAGATTTTTCAACATATGCAGGTACGTTACCAGCACCTACCCCTAAAGCTGGTTTACCGCAAGAATAAGCAGCTTTAACCATTGCGTTACCACCTGTTGCTAAGATAGTTGCAATACCATCATGATTCATTAAAGCATTTGTTGCTTCAATTGATGGATGTTCAATCCATTGAATACAGTCTTCAGGTGCTCCAGCTGCAATTGCTGCATCACGAACGATTTGAGCTGCATGAGCTGAACTCTTTTGAGCTGATGGATGGAAAGCGAACACGATTGGGTTACGTGTTTTCAATGCAATTAATGATTTGAAAATTGCTGTTGATGTTGGGTTAGTTGTTGGTGTAATACCACATACAACCCCAACTGGTTCAGCAATTAATGTTAAACCTGTTACTTCGTCATCTTCAATAACTCCAACGGTTTTCGTATGACGCATATTATGAACGACGTGTTCACATGCAAATAAATTTTTAGTCGCTTTATCTTCAAAAACTCCACGACCAGTTTCTTCTACAGCGTGTAATGCTAACACACCATGTTGATCAAGAGCTGCTACTGATGCTTTCGCTACAATATAGTCTACTTGTTCTTGATTGAGCAATCTAAATTGTTCTAAAGCTACAAGCCCTTTCTCTACTAATTCATTGACTTCTTTTTGAGAGTCTACTACTTTTTTCACTTCACTCACTGGGAATTCCTCCGTTGCTTGTTATTTTTATCACATGTTTATCATAACCTATTTCATCGATTTTGTAAATAGGTGAAAACGAATTTATTTTAAGAAAATATTTTCTTTTTGTTTGAAAATTTACTTTCATAAAAGCTCTTATATTCGTTAAATTGAATATAAAGAGGAGAAACTTCTCCCCTCTATATTTTTTTTATAAGTCGACTGTTACACCATTTTCTTCAATTGTAAATTCTTTTGTTGCTAAGTTTGCTACTAAGCGAGCTTGTGATTGATGTTCAGCACTTGAACGTACAATTTCAATTGTTGATTCGTCTGGAGTTGAAATTTCAATTTCACCTTCTAAATCAAATGCTTTTGAAGTATTTCTAAAGTGTAATAATGATAATAGTTGTTTTACAACTGGACGCTCCACTTCTTTTTCGATTTCTTCTAATGTATAGTAATGACGATTAATATTACGTCCTTCTTTTGTTGCTTCAAGAAGTTCAATATCATTTTCACCGGCTAATAGTCCTACATAATAAATTTGAGGGATACCCGGAGCAAAACATTGTAGAATTCTTGATAGTAAGTAACTAGCATCATCATTTCCTAATGCACTATAATAAGTACTATTAATTTGATAAATATCTAAGTTATTATATTTCTCACTTGAATAGACTCTCTTAACATTTGCTCCAACTTTATACAATTGTTCTGAAGTATAGTCTAATTCTTCATCTGTTAATAAATCTCTTGCATCTACAACACCAATTCCATCATGTGTATCTAATGTTGTAAATTGTTTCATTGGACTCATTTTTAACCAATTAGCTAGACGATTTGATTTTCCACTATATAGTGAATATAAAACAACCATTGGCAATGCAAAATCGTAAACAAAATAATCATGATTTGCAATTTTCATTTGAATGGAATAATGTTCATGAATTTCAGGTAACAATTCTACTTGATATTTTGCAGCTTCTGCTCGTACTTCATCTAATAAATCCCAAATTTCTGGTTCTACGAAGAAATCATTGGTATCTAATTTTTTCACAGCATAGGCAAAAGCATCTAAACGGATTAAAGAGCATCCATGACTTGCCATATCTTTAATTGTTTCACGAATAAATTCTTTCACAATTGCTTTATTCACATCTAAGTCAATTTGTTCCTCGCCAAATGTATTCCACACTTCTTCAGTAGTACCATCTTCAAAATGGACTGTTTGGAATGGTGCTTTATCTTTTCTCTTATAAATTAAATCGATATCTTCTTGTGTTGGACGTCCCGGTGGGAAAAATTCATGCACACGAATAAACATATCTTTATAAGGAGAATTTTCATGATTCTTTTTAAAATCTTGGAAAAATTTTGATTCACGAGAAATATGATTAATCATAAAATCAAACATTAAGTAGTATTGCTCTCCTAATGCATCCACATCTTCCCAGCTACCTAAGTCTGGATCAACTGTTGTATAATCACTTGGTGCAAATCCTCTGTCACCTGTTGAGGGGAAAAATGGAAGTAAGTGTACTCCTCCAATTGATTCTTTAAAGTAAGTTTCTAAAACAAATTTTAGATCCTTCATGTTTTTTCCTAAGCTATCTGAATAAGTAATCAGCATGGCTTCATTTTTTATTTGCACATTTATCAACTCCTATATCTACCAGTATTAAACCGGTTGCATACGTGTATTTTACCAAATAATAAAACGTTTGCATACACCTATATGAAAAATTTTTTTGCATGTTATTTTCTACTCTTGTATACTAGATGAAGATTATTTCGAAAGGATGTTATTATGTCTATCATTTACGAACACGAACCTTTACAATTATATAAAAATTACGAAAAAGCTTGCGCTGATTTTCCAAATACAAAAGTCTATTTCGATCAAGTATTATCGACTTTCCCTGAATTTGGATTAGAAACAACTTACCAAGAAAGTTTAACAGTCATTCAAAAACGTGCATTTCAATTGGCAACTTTAGGCATTCAAAAAAGAGAAAAAGTGATGGTGTATAAATCCTCTGCTGTCGATACTTATTTATTAGCATGTGCTATCTCCTATTTAGGAGCTATTCCAGTAATGACATCTGCTCATTTACCTACTTCCATCATTGATACATTTTTTGACCGATTAGAAGATGCTTGGTTAATTTATGATGATGAAACAGCAGAAAAAGTGATGCTTTTACAAGAAAAAAATAAAGCGAAGGCTATTTCTATACAAGAAATCCAAGAACAAATTGAAACAGTTACTCTTTTCATTTCTCTTGATACAAATGAGATTAGTTATATGACACACACTTCCGGAACAACTGGTATTCCTAAACTCATTGCCCATTCTGCCAATAGCATGGGATGGAGAACTGCTTTCCAAAAGAGTATTTTCTCAAAAATGGAAGAAAAAGGATTACTAGCATTTCATATTTCTCCAGTACATTCTCGGTTTAATATCGGTATGTCTTCTTTAATGAGTTTAGGATTTCCTTATTTAGCCATTAAAGATCCAAGTATTCAAAATATTGAAACCTTACTACAACAATTCCAACCAATTGGTATTGAAACACATCCGAATAATTTTGTCCAATGGGCTACTCTTGCGAAAAAACGTCCAGAATTATTTGAACATACTCGCTATTATCACTCAACATTTGATGCGATTAATAAGGAAACTATGACTACTTTCCTAAAAACGAATCGGAAGAAAAATGGCATTTATTTACAAATTTATGGACAAAGCGAATGCGGTCCTGCAATCGTTCATAAACACACATTAGAATCATTACCAGGAATGAATATCCGTAATATGGGAATTGGATTTGAACATTTTACAAAGGCAAGAATTGCAACGAACGATGGCACACTTCTACCAACGAATACACCAGGAAATATTCAATTATATTCTAAAGGACGAGCATTAACATACTTTAAAGAAGATACTCGTTTCCAAGAAAATGTTTACGATGAATGGTGGGATACAGGTGATTATGGACTTATCAATGATAAAGGTGACTTAATCCTCCATGATCGTCAAGTAGACTTAGTAGAAACATTAGAAAGTACACTAGCTATTGAAGATTATTTACTAGATCATCTAAGCTTCCTAGAAGAAGTCGTAATTATTCGTGATAATCACGGTTATCCTCAACCAATTATAGCTATTGCCGATGGAGAACCTTTCCAAGATGAATTATGGTTTAAAGCTATTGAAAACTTACCTCATTTAAATGAGCCAATGATTATGGATTATGATAAAATTCCAAGAACAGCAACCATGAAAGTACAACGACGTGAACTAGAACAATTGTTATTTGGTAGTAATTAATATGAAACATAGTGAAAAAGCTCTCGGTGTAGCGTAAGCGTCCAATCACCAATCGTATCAAAAACGAGCTCCCCGAAATAATCGGAGAACTCGTTTTTACTTCTATTGATTTAGGTTGTTACACCTCATCAACTGATAAGGTGTAACAACATTTTATTTTTTACTGTATATACGAAGTCAATTCTAATTCTGAAATGTTTAACTGTTGAGCTCCATTTTCAATAGACAAAAGGACTTTCTTTATTAAGCCAACAATGGTTGTGAGGGTACCTTCTTCTCTACCTTCCATTCTTGCTAATTGTTTTTCTTCTGCCACATACTCTAAATGCGCATAGTAGCCATCTAGTTTCCTTGTTCGATCATCAAACATCGTTTGTTCCTCCTACAATAAGTATGCAGTCAATTCCGACTCTGACATATTTAATCTCTTTGCCCCACTTTCGATTGTGAGGATTCCATCTTTGATTAAGCCGACAATGGTTGTGATTGCTCCTTCTGCTCTACCTTTTTCTATTCCTTTTTCTATTCCTTCTTCTATTCCTTCTTCTCTACCTTCCATTCTTGCTAGTTGTTTTTCTTCTGCCACATACTCTAAATGCGCATAGTAGCCATCTAGTTTCCTTGTTCGATCATCAAACATTACTTGTTCCTCCTTTGTCCAGTTTGTTCGATTCATAATCGTATCTGCCGTTTTTAGTATTGCCTCTGGATTTTGTGTATAAGGTTTGTTACCAAAAAACTCAATCCATCGAACTTTTCTATAGTGTTTTATTTTAGTTGGATCATATTTATCTAATTCTAAAAATGCCATACGCATTAAGTTACGTTTTTCTTTGATTCCTTTAAAATATACTTTTAATTCTTCGTAGGATTCATCATCTCTTAAGCTAAATGAATGATACATACGATCATCTTCAAAATATCGTTCCTGCGTAATCGCGATAGCGTATACGGGAATCATTTCTTTTGCGAGATGATAGGTTTACGTGCCATCCATTTTATACATATTCATATTTTTGGAAATCTGTTCACATAAATATAAACACAAACGCTTAATAAAGTCAATTTGTAACGCTACCTGAATTTCAATAATAATTTGTGTGTGATCATCCAACTCTGCCAACACATCAATATGAGTCGAATAAGGAAATTCATCCAGATAAAATTCATGAATTTGTGTACTTTCTAAAATTTTTACGCTTTCAACTGGCAAATCAAATATGTCTCGTATAAACTGCGCAGTAACTGATGTATTGCTAAAAATCTTCTTTGCCATCATATCCATCATTGGTCTTGCTCCTTCAATTCGCTCTTTCATATCATTTCGTCCTCTCTTGATTTTTTGAAAGCATCTTCCAGTGACATTTCACCAAAAATTACACTTCATTTTATATATACGAAAAAAAGACGAAAAAATATTTTTATTTTGAAAATTTCTATTAGATAAAAAAGCACCTGTGTATCATAAAGGATATATTCTAACTTTCCTTTTCTAAGTTTTAGGATAGGCGTATGTTTCTGTTTCCTTTTTCGTGGAGATTGAATTAACGTTTAATGGCACAATTTGTTTTGTCATTTTACTTCCTCCATTTTTACTTCTTATTTGTAGTATAGAAGAAGTTCATATCGGATAACAGACACCTCGTTATTGGACGCTTACGAATCATAGTGAAAAAGCTCTCCGTGTAGCATACACAGGGAGCTTTAGTTTATTTGTAAAGATATTATTACATGAAAGAATTAAGAGAAGAAGAATCCATTTCCTCTAATTTTCTATTAAATATCTTACTCAAATTCATAATAACTTATCCATTTCAAATTGATTTAAGGCTATTTTGTTAATCGTAGCTAATACTTTAAAATCTTGAATAGTCAATTTATTTTCTCGAAATAATACGATACACTTATGGTCATCTTGTTCTCCAAGCAAAAGGGAGGGAACTGTACAACAAAACAATGCAGATAGTTTTTCAATAACATCTGAGGTAATATTTCTTTCACCCATTTCCATCTCTGCAATTATATTTTGATCTAACGACAAATATTCAGCAATCATATCATGAGTAAGATTTGATGCTTTCCTAAGAATATTAATTCTTTTTCCAACATCACCAACATTTATCATGAATCCTCACTCCTTATAGATATAACAGCAAAATTTGTCATAAAGTAAACTGGTTAAAATTTATTTTCCATGATAAAGTTAAATAATACCACCACTCTAAAAAAGTAGTAATATTATACAAAGGACTTCAATTATATATTATTAAGACTTATATTCATAATAATTAAATAGGATTTAAGATGACCTAAAGCTCTCCAATATACTATCCACTTTGTAAGTTTTTTCAAATATTGATTATTCTAAATTAATCTACTCATTCCCTATCTGTTACTTTTTCCAATTTCCAAGTAACTGATCTTTATTTATCTTCCGACACGTCTTATTATATTTTTCAATATAATATGCTAAATCAGGATTAAAGAACACTAGATCTCTATTTCTAAATTTGGTCATACCATTGTATTGAAAATATCTATTTGGAGATGTTTCAGTTGCTTTTATATCAAAAAATGAAACGCTATTATATACTCCATTATCATCTTTATGAAATTCAATTCCAAAATAACATATTCCTTTTTGAATTTCTTTACTAATTTCAAAATGAAGTTTCTTTTTCAAACAAATTAAATTTTCTAGACTATCGATTATTTTTATATCAATATTCTTTTTCACATTTTCAAATGGAATAATGTGATGTAACTCCCACTTTTCTGGATCATTTTGAGTATCCTCACCATTTTCATTATCTTCATTAATAATTACTATATCATCTTTTAAATCGTGATGTTCCTTATACCAAATTTTGAAATCTTTTCTTTTATCTGTCATTATACTATACTCCTTCATTAATAAGCGCTTACATTTCAACTAAAAGAAAGCCGGATAGAAAGGCTTTTTGATTACTTTCTATCCGTTTCTTTCTTCTGAAGTTACACTTTTAATCATCCATTCATCTTACAAATAGATTAATTATTTTGTGTTTCTTCCTCATCTTCTTTTTTCACAGGAAGGAATAATCCTAATCCTGCAAGAATTGAAGCTACTGCTGTAGAGAAGATGCCTAATCCATCAGCCGTACCAGTGTTTGGCAAGATGTTTTGAGAAGCTTTTGGCTTCACTGTAGGATTCTCTGTTTCAGTTGTTTGTTCATTTGGAGTGATTGTTTCAGGTTTATGTTCTGTATTATCAGTTGGTACTTCAGGTGTAGATTGTGGTTTGTTATCTCCTCTTGTTTCAGTTGATGAAACTTTTCTGAAGATATGAGTTACAATATTACCTTTAACCTCTGTTCTTACAAATACATAACCGTCAATTTCACCTGCTTCCAATGCTTCATTAGCTTCACCTGGTACTGATGGAGCTTTAGCATCTGCTGATTTCAATTCATTGCCTTGTTCATCAGTCCACTTAGTAATTACAACCTTAAGTTTTTGAGATTCAACATGACTTGGAGGTGTAATTAAGTTTCCATTCTCATCTACTCCAGTTGTTCCAATTGGTTCTGTATATTCTGGAATATCAACTACTGGTGGCTCAAGTAGATTTCCGTTTTCGTCTACTCCTGTTGTTCCAATTAGTCCAGTGTATTCTGGAATATCAACTACTGGTGGTTCAAGTAAATTACCGCTTTCGTCTACTCCTGTTGTTCCAATTGGTTTAGTATATTCAGAAATCTCTTCTTGAATTTCGGGTTGACCATTTCTAGATGAACGATGTACCACTACTGGAATTGTTTCGTTGATTGTTTCATTTCCTTTTGTGATAACTACTGGAATATTGACTGTTTGTTCTGTGTCATCTCCATTCCATGTTAAGCCACTTGGAGTACCTGTAACTTTACCGCTTGTTCCATCAATTGTTAAACCATTTGTTGGTATTGGTGTTATCGTTGTATCTGGTTTATTCGGATTGATCACTTTTTCATTGCTTGTATATGGTTGTCCATCTACTGCTGGATTTGTAGGATTTATTCTTCCTGCTGTTAACAATGTCTTATCTGTATCTCTTAACACTTTCACTTCTACACGTAACTCTACTGTTGTATCGTCTGGGTGCGTTACAGTTACTGGAATTGTCACTGTTTGTTCTTCATCATTACCATTCCATGTTAATCCACTTGGTGTTCCTTCGACTTTTCCTTGCGCATTCACTTTCAATCCTTTTGTTTCTGTTGAACTGATCACTGCGTTTGGCTTGTTCGTAGTCACAACTGGTGTCTCACCACTTGTGTACTCTTGACCTTCTGTCGCTTTCTTCGTTGGATTTGTTGCTGTTCCTGTTAATGCTGTTTTCTCTTTTGAGTGACCTGGCTCCTCTGTATCTTTGATTCCGTCTCCATCGTCATCCTCATCGTCTACGTCTGGTGTGCCATCTTTATCTGTGTCTCTTAACACTTTCACTTCTACACGTAACTCTACTGTTGTATCGTCTGGGTGCG
>NZ_CAUQCL010000007.1:0-71549 GCF_963516875.1 uncultured Granulicatella sp.
GACAAATACGTCAATACGACAACAGGCGACATCTTCGTTAAGAAAAATGGGCAATGGGAACGCGAAGGCAACCTAAAAGGACCAAAAGGCGATAAAGGTGAAACTGGAGCAGCCGGAGTAGCCGGACAAAACGGACAGAATGGACGAGACGGCAAAGACATCCTAAGCGGCACAACTGATCCAATGTCAGAAGCAGGAAAAGAAGGTGACAAATACGTCAATACGACAACAGGCGACATCTTCATTAAGAGAAATGGACAATGGGAACGCGAAGGCAATCTCAAAGGACCAAAAGGTGATAAAGGGGAAGATGGAGCAACTGGGGCAGCCGGACAAAATGGACGAGATGGACAAAACGGACAGAATGGACGAGACGGAGAAAATGGACGAGACGGAGAAAATGGACGAGACGGCAAAGACATCCTAAGTGGCACAAGCGACCCAACATCAGAAACAGGAAAAGAAGGTGACAAATACGTCAATACGACCACAGGCGACATCTTCGTTAAGAAAAACGGACAATGGGAACGCGAAGGCAATCTCAAAGGACCAAAAGGCGATAAAGGGGACACACCTACTATCACTACTCAACCAGGAGCAGATGGAATCAGTACAGATATTATTCTTACACTTCCAGGTAAAGAGCCAATTACAGTTAATGTTAAAAATGGTACGAATGGTAGAGATGGATTAAATGGTAAATCTCTAGTTGCTAAAAAAGAAGGTAACGAAACTAAGATTTATGTAGAAGATACAGCAAACCCAGGACAACCATTAGACCCTACAAAACCTCTTGCTACTATTCTTGATGGACTTAAAGGAGATAAAGGAGAAGCTGGAACAAACGGAGTAGATGGTAAATCACCAGTCATTACTATGACAGATAATGGAGATGGAACTCACTCTATTATTATTAGAAATCCAGATGGCTCTGAATCAACTACTAAAGTTAAAGATGGTAAAGATGGTAAAACAGCTACTATTACAACAACAGAAAATCCAGATGGAAGTCATACAATTACTGTCATAAATCCAGATGGTGCTTCTAAAGAAATAGTTGTTAGAGATGGTAAAACTCCGAAACTTGAAGTAATCGATAATGGCAATGGAAGTCATACCGTTAGAGTGACAGATGGAGATGGAAATGTTACAAATACTATCATCAAAGACGGTAAAGATGGTAAATCTGCAACTGCTACAACAACAGAAAATTCAGATGGCAGTCATACAGTAACGATTACAAATCCAGATGGAACTACGAATAATTTCATTGTTAAAAATGGTCGTGATGGAGTAGATGGACGTACGCCAACAGCAACAGTTCGTAACAATAATGATGGCAGCCATACGATTGTTATTACAAATCCAGATGGGGTAACAACTGAAACAACAATCCGTGATGGGCAATCGCCAAAAGTAACCATTACTGATGAACAAAATGGAACTCATAAAATTACCGTTCTAAATGGTGATGGAACAACGACTGAAATGATCATTAAAGATGGTAAATCACCAGTAGCAACTGTTACAGATAATCATGATGGTACTTACACAATTCGTGTAGAAAATGGTAATGGAACAGTTTCTGAAACGACAGTCCGTGATGGAAAATCCCCTACGGCTAAAGTCGTTAATAATGGAGATGGTACACATACGGTAACAATTGTGAATTCAGATGGTACAACAACGACTACAATCGTTCGTGATGGTCAATCACCAAAACTGGAAGTAATTGATAATCATAATGGTTCACATACTATTAAAGTGATTGGATCTGACGGAAAAGAAACAAGTACGACAATCTTTGATGGAAAATCCCCAACAGCTAAGATAGTGGATAATGGAGATGGAACTCATACTGTAATTATTGTTGATTCTAATGGACAACAATACACATCGATTATTAGAGATGGAAAAGACGGAAAAGATGGCAAGTCACCAACAGTAACTGTTCGTAATAATAATGATGGAACTCATACGATTACAATCATCAATCCAGATGGAAGTAAAACAGAAACAATCATTAAAGATGGTAAAGATGGCAAATCACCAGAAGTTACAGTGGAAGATAATGGAAATGGCACACATACTATTACAATTATTAATGTAAATGGTATTGTTTATAAAACCATTATTCGTGATGGTAAATGTGGATGTACTGATAAACCGGGAGGACATACACCAGAAAATCCAACAAATCCAAAACCAGAAAATCCGACAACTCCAGGTGGACCAACATTTGCAATGCCAGCCCCACCAGTGCATGACAAACCTGAATTTAAAGGTGGTGTACCAGGAATGCCTGCAGTACATGAAAAACCTGAGTATCCTGGAACTCCAAAAAATCCAAGTTCAGATGAAACAACGCCAGGCACACCAACACCGGGAACTTCAATGAACCCAAACCCAGGTGTACCGACACCAGGAACTTCAACAAATCCAACTCCTGTTGAACCAACATCAGAAGAAAGTACGAACCCAAATCCAAGCGTACTAACTTCAGTAGATTCAACAGATCAAAATACAGGTGTACCAATATCTGAGGGGTTAACACCAAGTAATCCGGAAGTATCAAGTGCTGTAAATGAGCATTCTGGTAGTGAATTACCTAAAACGGGTACAAAAGCAGAGTATCTTTCAATGCTTCTAGCTAGTGGAGCTTTATTAACGCTATATATTGGTAGAAGAAAAGAAGAGGAAGAATAATCGTAGTTTAAAAATTTGATTAAAATGGTTTTGTTTAGAACTTTCAAGTATCTCATAGTAATTGAGATATAAGTGCTTTAAATAAGTCATAGTGATTAAAGATAGATATTCCTGCGTAACAATTATTTTCTTAAATTCTGTTATGCAGGAAGTCTATTAACTTAACAAAAAGGATAAATATGACTTAAAAGAATGATTCAATCTATTATCATAAATCAAAGATGATAGGTAATGTGCTTCAAATGTATTAATAATTAGAATGAATGACTTAATAAACATTAATATTAAGCATTTTTAATTAAGGAGCTGAATAAAATGAAAGAAATCTTTTTGAACAAGCATAAAAAATTTTCAATAAGAAAATTAACGATTGGTACGATTTCAGTTGCGGTAGGATTAGTTTTTGTAAATGATGTAACGGGGATGAGTCGTGTGGAAGCATCGTTGTCTGTAGACGATAGTAATTATATTAATCAAACAGCAACTGATAATGGAGCCTTGGTAGAATATATTCGTCAAGCTTTAGCAACAATATCTAAAGCGGCGGATTCAACCGTATTACCAAGTAGTATTCAGAATTTAAAAGATAAAGTTCAAGCTTTATCGACTAAAAAAGAAGCAGATTATACAGAAACTGCATGGCAAGTATTTCAGGGGAAATTAACAACTGCAAAATCGGTATTAGCAGAAGCTGAAAAAGCTTATAATAAAGCAGTAACGATAAATCCTAATGCTCAATCATATGAAACAACAATCAATGAGTTGACAACTTCTTATCCAGAATATAATACGGTTGTTATCAAAGTTAGAGAAGGAGAAACTACAGAGGTTGCGGAAAATAGACATTTAACGAACATCAGAAGAATTAATCAAGTTCTAACTGCTAAGTATGCAGAGTTAAAAGAAACAGCACAATTAGTAAAAACTGTACTACCTCCAGTTGGTGGAGATATCGCTGCTCAGCAATTAGAAATTATCAATTCTGCAGAGAATATTTTGGAACTGAATAAAAAGGAATCGACATTTGCTCAAGCACAACATACTGATTTAATGGCAGGATTGTTGGAGCAACACAAGGTAACATTGTCTAATCTTTCAAATTTAAGAGGGAATATTACTTCTGAGGATCAAGCTAAAATTAAAGCCTTTTTAGAAAGTCATAATCCATCTGCAGGGGAAACTGATGTTTTTCAAGCTTTTTCTGGAGCGTTAGGGTATAAATTTAATAATGATGGTACCATAACGATTACGTATACAGATGATGGGTCGTCTGATACTGTTCCACTTAGCATTTTTGCAAAAGGTGGGTCAACACAAACAGATAGCCCAGCTGCAACATACAGTGTAACGTTCAACTATGTAAGTGGTACACCAGATAAGACTTTACCAAGTAGCATCACAGCGCCAGCAGCAGTAAATGATAAACACGCAGGTGATGTAGTGACAAGTCCAAGTGGGCAAACAGACGTAGAAGATACAGCCAATCAAGGCACATGGCACTTCAACGGCTGGGATAAAGCAAGTGTAACAATTGGCACAGCCAACGAAACAGTAACGGGAACATGGAATTTTGTACCAACACCACCAGCAGTAACTTACACTGTAACATACAATTACGTAAGCGGAACACCAGACAAGAGCTTACCAAGTAGCATCACAGCACCAGCAGTAGTGAATGAGAAACACACAGGAGATGTAGTGGCGAGTCCAACAGACCAAACGGATGTAGAAGATGCAGGCAACCAAGGGACATGGCACTTCAACGGCTGGGATAAAGCGAGTGTAACAATTGGCACAGCAAACGAAACCGTAACAGGTACATGGAATTTTGTACCAACACTACCAGTCGCAATCTACAGTGTAACGTACAACTACGTAAGCGGGACACCAGATAAGACTTTACCAAGTAGTATTACAGCGCCAGTGGCAGTTAGTGAAAAACATACTGGAGATGTAGTGGCGAGTCCAACAGGTCAAACAGACGTAGAAGATACAGCCAACCAAGGGACATGGCACTTCAACGGCTGGGATAAACCAAGTGTAACAATCGGCACAGCTAACGAAACAGTAACGGGAACATGGAATTTTGTGCCAACACCACCAGCAGCAACCTATAGTGTAACGTACAACTACGTAAGCGGGACACCAGATAAGACTTTACCAAGTAGCATCACAGCGCCAGCAGTAGTGAATGAGAAACACACAGGTGATGTAGTGGCAAGCCCAAGTGGGCAAACAGACGTAGAAGATGCAGCCAACCAAGGGATATGGCACTTTAACGGCTGGGATAAAGCAAGTGTAACAATCGGCACAGCTAACGAAACAGTAACGGGAACATGGATATTCACAGCAACACCAGGAGAAAAACCAGATACAACTTCAGGTACAACAACACCAGGAGAAAAACCAAGTACAACTCCAGGTACAACAACACCAGGAGAAAAACCAGATACAACTCCAGGTACAACAACATCAGGAGAAAAACCAGATACAACTTCAGGTACAACAATACCAGGAGAAAAACCAAGTACAACTCCAGGTGCAACAACAACAGGAGAAAAACCAGGTACAACTCCAGGCACAGTAACGCCAGGAGAAAAACCAGATACAGCTCCAGGTACAGCAACACCAGGAGAAAACCCAAGTACAACTCCAGGCACAACAACGCCAGGAGAAAACCCAAGTACAACGCCAGGAACAACCCCAGGCACAGAAACGCCAGGTGGAAACCCAGAAATGCCAAATCCGCCAGTTCATGAATTGCCAGAATTTAATGGTGGAGTCCCAGGAATACCTGAAGTACATGATAAACCAGAATTCAACGGTGGAGTTCCAACACCAGGAACTTCGACGACATCAAACCCAAGGGGAACAACACCAAGAACAACTTATCTTTTTGTGACTAGCAAAGAAGACAAGACGTTACCAAATAGTGTGGTAGAGGGTTGGAGTAAAAAAGATGGTCAATGGTTATATCAGCTTGAAGATGGTTCCCACATTGTAAATGAATGGAAGCAAATAAATGGAACATGGTATCATTTTGATAATTCCGGATTAATGCAAACTGGATGGATAAAAGAGAATGGAACATGGTACTATTTGAATGATTCAGGAGCAATGCAAACTGGATGGGTAAAAGAGAATGGAACATGGTACTACTTGAACAATTCCGGAGCAATGCAAACTGGATGGGTGAAAGAAAATGGAACATGGTACTATTTGAATCAATCAGGATCAATGGAAACAGGATGGTTCACGGTATCAGACAAATGGTATTATGCGAATGAATCAGGTGCTTTAGCAATTAATACAACTACACCAGATGGGTATACTGTTAACGCTGATGGTGAGTGGGTAGAATAAAAAGAGTTTTAGCATGCATTTGCTGTAAATTGAAACCATTCAAAAAACTTGTAAATAAGAAATAGCTCTCCGTATCACGCGGAGAGTTATTTTTCTATATACTCGGTTATTGGATACTTAATTGTAAGCGTCCAATAATGAGGTGCTTGTTATCCGACAGGAACTTCCTCTATCCTACAAATAAGAAGTAGAAATGGAGAAAATAGTAGGACAAAACAAATTTTGCCACCTAACGTTCATCAAAAAAACACAAAAAAGAAAAGAAACTTACGTCTATTCTAAAGTATGTTAATAGCTTGAGTGCCAACTAGTGGAGTTTACACAAAAATTCTTGCCACTGCCTTATTTTAAATTAGAAATATTATGAAAGAACGAATTGAAGGGGCAAGACCCATGATGGACTTAATGGCAAAAAAGATTTTTAGCAATACGGCAATCACTGCGCAATTTATACGAGACATATTTGACTTGCCAGTTGAAAGCGTAAAAATATTAGAAAGTACACAAATTCATGAATTTTATTTGGATGAATTTCCTTATTCGACTCATATTGATGTGTTGGCAGAGTTGGATGATCACACACAAATTATTATTGAAATTCAGGTAGCGTTACAAATTGACTTTATTAAGCGTTTGTGTTTATATTTATGTGAACAGATTTCCAAAAATATGAATATGTATAAAATGGATGGCACGTAAACCTATCATCTCGCAAAAGAAATGATTCCCGTATACGCTATCGCGATTACGCAGGAACGATATTTTGAAGATGATCGTATGTATCATTCATTTAGCTTAAGAGATGATGAATCCTACGAAGAATTAAAAGTATATTTTAAAGGAATCAAAGAAAAACGTAACTTAATGCGTATGGCATTTTTAGAATTAGATAAATATGATCCAACTAAAATAAAACAATATAAAAAAGTTCGATGGATTGAATTTTTCGGGAACAAACCGTATACACAAAATCCAGAGGCAATACTAGAAACAGCAGATACGATGATGAATCGAACGAATTGGACAGAGGAGGAACGAACAATGTATGATGATCGAACAAGGAAGTTAGATGGCTACTATGCGCATTTGGAGTATGTGGCAGAAGAAAAACAACTAGCAAGAATGGAAGGAATAGAAAAAGGAAGAGTAGAAGGCAGAGCAGAAGGTGCCATCATAACCATTGTTGGTTTGATAAGGAAAGGTCTTTTGTCTATTGAAAATGGAGCTCAACAGTTAAACATATCTGAATCAGAATTGACTTCGTATATGCAGTAAAAAATAACCTGAATTAATAGAATTGAAAAAGAGATCGCCGTATCATACGGTGATCTCTTTCTTATTTACAATTTTCTTGAACTTTTTCATTTGATAGACATATTGTTGTTGGACGCTTACGAAAATATCAGAGTGCGAGTTGAAAATATTACTTTGTTTTCAAAAAGAATATGATATAATGAGTCCATTGAAAAGAAAGGAGAATGAATATGGATACAAATAAAACTTATTCAGCAAAAGAGTTTACAATGACCGTATTAAATGCATTAGCATTAGGGGTAGTTGTAACTTTAATTCCGGGTGCGATTTTAGGTGAATTAACAAAAGCGTTATTACCAGTATTTCCACAAGGACAATTAATTATTCAAGCGACTCAAGTGGCTAATACTATGATGGGTGCTATTATTGGTTTAATGGTAGGACATTTCTTTAAATTTACGCCAATTCAAGCAGGAGCTATTGCTTTAGCTACTGTTTTTGCAGGAGGTGCACCTGGCTTTAATCCAGATGTTAAAGGTGTAGTATTCTCTGGTACTGGAGATATTATTACAATGGGTGTAACGGCGGCACTTGCAGCTGGATTTATTTTATGGATTGGAGATAAAGCGAGAGCTTATTCGATTATTGTAATCCCAACGGTTACATTAGTAGTCATTGGAGGGATTGGTAGACTTTCTCAACCGTACATTGTTAAAATTACAGCTTTAATTGGTCAAGGGGTAGAATTCTTATTAACATTACAACCAATTTTAATGTGTATGTTAATTGCAATGACTTTCTGTATTTTAATTGTGTCACCATTTACAACAGTAGGAATTGGTTTAGCAATTGGATTATCAGGAATTGGTTCTGGTGCTGCGAACTTAGGAATCTGTGCGGCTGGTTTTGGTTTAGCAGTTGCAGGATTAAAAGTTAATTCAGTAGGAACTTGTATTGCACACTTTATTGGATCTCCAAAAATGTCAATGGCAAATGTGATTGCAAAACCTAAAATTTTATTACCAATGTTATGTTCTTCAGCATTATTAGGTATTTTAGCAGCAGTATTTTCTATTCAAGGAACTCCTGCTAGTGCAGGTTTTGGGTTTAGTGGATTAGTAGGTCCAATTTATGCTTTAAACTTAATGGAAAATGGATGGACAGTTGGAAATATTCTATTAGTAGCAGTCATTTTTGTAGTTGCACCAATTATTTTCAACATTATTTTTATCCATGTGTTTGAAAAAGTGGTACAATGGATTCAACCGGAAGATTATAAATTAACGGTATAATAAGGAGGAATTATAATGAAAATTGCAATTGCAGGTGCGGGAGCAATGGGATGTCGCTTTGGATATATGTTAACAAAGGCAGGACAAGAAGTTGTTTTAATCGATGAATGGCCAGCGCATATTGAAGCAATTCGTACGAATGGGTTACAAGTAGTAGATGGAGATACAACAGATACATTACAAATCCCAATCTACAGACCTGAAGAAGTTCATGAAGAAGTAGATGTCGTTATTGCATTTACAAAATCAATGAAATTAGGAGAAATGCTTGAAAAAATCAAACCTATTATTCATGAAGATACAAAAGTTGTATGTTTATTAAATGGTTTAGGTCATGAATATACAATGGAAAAATATGTTCCACGTAAAAATATTATTATGGGTGTAACGATTTGGACAGCGGGAATTAATGCTCCAGGTGTAGCTCGTTTAGGTGGAACAGGTACTGTGGAAATTCAAGCAGTGGAAGAAGCAAGCGGTCGTGCGATTGCAGAAGAATTAGTTGCTGTGATGAATCAAGCAGGATTAAATGCTAGCTATAGTGAAGATGTGTTATTCTCAATTTGGAGAAAAGCATGTGTTAATGGAACAATGAATGCTACTTGTGCGATTTTAGATGCGAATATTGGAGAAGTATTCGATACTACTACAGCAGAAGCAGTTGTTGAACAAATTATTCATGAATTTGTTTCAGTTGCTCATCATGAAGGTGTAAAAATTGATGCAGCAGAAATGAAAAATTATGTTTATACTGCATCCAATAAAGTACGTGCACATTATCCATCAATGCATCAAGATTTAATGCAAAATCATCGCTTTACAGAAGTAGATTACTTAAATGGATTTGTTGCGAAACGTGGGCAAGAATATGGTATTCCAACTCCATATTGTGCGTTAATTACACAATTAATTCATGCGAAAGAACAAATTTTAAAAGTTCAATAATTCGATGAAGTGAACAGGGCGGGACGCAAGTCTCGTCTTTTTTTGTCCATAAATGAATAACCCACCTAACAGTTTAAACCGTAGTCTAAAAGGTTAGGTGGGTAGTCTTCGATGGCAGAGTTTCTGGCATAAGTGTATGATGGTTGTTATTTTTAGAATAGCTCTGCCGATCAAAGAAAAGATTAACGAAAAGAATGGAATTCTTTTCGGAAATCACAACAATAAAAAAGGAAAAATAAGTAAAATGATTATTCTTATTAATCATTTTATTATATTGTTTAAGTAATGAATTATCACTACTTTTACATCTATATTATACGATTTTTATTTCTTATTTGAAAGTAAAAATATCGAAAATTAATAAAAAATTCTTTCTTACAAAAATGTAAGAAACAAACGGAAAATGATAGCTAAAATATAGGAATACATCGTTTTTATTTGATAGAATAAATACAAATCAAAGAGAAAGTAGGAATTGACATGACATTATTAGATGTAAAACAAGTACAAAAAATTTACCATACAAGATTTGGAGCGATGCAAGTAGAGGCGTTGAAAGATATTACGTTTAGCGTTGAAAAAGGAGAATATGTTGCCATTATGGGTGAATCTGGTTCTGGTAAAACAACACTTTTAAATATTTTAGCTACATTAGATCGTCCTACAAAAGGGCAAGTATTATTGAATCAATTAGATATTCAAAATATTCCAGACAAAACATTAGCAGCCTTTCGTCGTGACCACTTAGGGTTTGTATTCCAAGATTTTAACTTACTAGAAACATTATCTGTTAAAGATAATATGTTACTTCCATTAGTTTTAGCGAAGAAAACAGTTCAAGAAATGGAGAAAAAAGTAAAACCTGTTGCCGCTTTATTAGGAATTGAAAAATTATTAGAAAAATATCCTTATGAATTATCCGGTGGTCAACAACAAAGAGTGGCTATTGGACGAGCAATGATGGCTGATCCAAGTATCTTACTAGCCGATGAACCAACAGGAGCGTTAGATTCAAAATCTTCAAGTAATATTTTAGATGTATTTGATACTTTAAATGAAAATGGCCAAACGATTTTAATGGTAACGCATAGTACATTAGCGGCTAGTCGAGCTAAACGAGTGTTATTTATTAAAGATGGAATTTTATATCATCAATTATTTAAAGGGGAACGTACGGATGAAGAAATGTTTGAAGCAATTTCTGATACGTTAACAGTAATGGCTAATCGAGGTGAGAGTCATGTTTAAATTAATTAGTTCATTAGCAGTATCCAATTTAAAGAAAAATCGAACACTTTATATTCCGTTTTCGATTGCTACTATTACGATGATGGTGATTACGTATATTTTAATGGCGCTATCTTCGAATAAAACAATATTACAAAGTAATGGTGGAAACACGGTAGTCATGGCATTAGGGTTTGGTGTTGTGATTATGTTATTGGTTTCTACCTTAACGATGATTTATGCGAATGGCTTTGTAATGAAAAATCGTTCAAAAGAATTTGGATTATATAGTATTTTAGGATTAGGTCGCTCACAAATTCAATTGTTACAAGTAGTTGAAATGCTATTGTTCGCAGTGATGAACCTGATTGTAGGACTTGTATTAGGCGTATTGTTCAATCGATTAGCCTTTGCCTTATTATTAAAAGCAATGCGCTTTAACGTTCCAATTTCATATGAATTCCAAATTGCATCAGTTATTATCATTGGAATTTTATTTAGTGGGATTTTTGTCTTCTTAATGATTTTAAATGCGATTAAAATTAGAGTTAGTCGTCCATTAGAATTATTACGTGAAAAGAAATCAGGAGAAAAAACAGGTCGTTTCTTAAGTGTTCGAGCTCTAATTGGGGTAGCGATTTTAGGGTCTGCTTATTATATTTCTCAATCCATTGAGAGTCCGATTAAAGCGTTAGGTTGGTTCTTTGTTGCAGTTATTTTAGTAGTCATCGCAACTTATATTTTATTTGATGCTGGAAGTATTGCACTGTTACGTTTCTTGAAAAATCGTAAAACATTTTATTATCGCCCAATCAACTTCATCTCAGTTTCTAATTTGATTTTTAGAATGAGAAAAAATGCGATGGGCTTAGCAAGTATTTGTATTTTATCAACAATGGTTCTTGTAACTCTTGGAACAACTGGTTCATTACAATTTGGTGCACAGGAAGTCATTAATCGAACAAGTCCAACGGATTTTACTTTTAGAAATATGTTTCGTAATCCTGAAGAAACAGCCCAATATTCAAAAGAGGCGAAACAATTAGCGGCAAGTGCTTCTTCAAAAGTGACAGATTATTTTGAGTACTCTTATATTTTAACAGGGGGAAATCAAGAAGGAAATGTATTAGATACAAACGTTAAAAAACTAGGTGCTCTTCCAGAATCAATGGTTGTTCTTGTATCCGTGGAAGATTATAATCGTAATACTGGAGAAAATATCACTGTTAAACCTGGAGAAATGGTAATAGGAGAACAATATACTGAGAAAACAAAACCAAGCTTTACTCAAGTAGCAGTTGGAGAAAATACTTTTTCAATTGGACAAGTTATTGAAGTGAATAAGTTTGCTGCAGGATTAATTGTAAATCCGAATATAACCAATCATTCTTATATTGGACTTATAAATGAAGAAGATATGGCAAAAGTTGTTCCATATTACAGTAAAGATAACGATGCAGGATATCGTGCTTATACAAGACATTATATTGCATTATGGAATACTTCTAGTCAAACTGATGAGGAGAAGAAAAAAGAATTAGAAGCGTATCAACAATCTGATATTGCTGGAGGAATCGATGGGAAAATTGAAATTGCTCAATTATTATTCCAATTTTATGGTTCCCTATTATTCTTAGGAATCTTATTAGCGATTGCCTTTTCAGTAGGAGCAGTTTTAGTCATTTACTACAAACAAGTTTCTGAAGGATATGAAGACCGTGAACGTTATGTTATCTTGAAGAAGATTGGAATTGATCAACCAATGATTCATCAATCGATTAATCGTCAAGTATTAATTGTATTCTTCTTACCATTGTTAACAGCGTTCTTACACACTGCATTATCGTATAATATGGTAAGCAAAATTGTGTTCATCTTTGGAATTAAAGGAAGTATTATTGCTTTAACAATGTTAGCAGTAGCAGGAGTCTTTATGCTTGCTTACTTCTTAGTTTACAAAATTACTTCAAGAGAATACTTCAAAATTATCAATCGATAGTAAAAATAAACGTCTTTAGTGAAAGCTAGAGGCGTTTTTTATTCAAAAAATTTTCAGTAATTATGCGAAAAAGTTCGTAGAAAAAATATTTTTTTAAAAAATTCTTAACATTTGTATCGCATGAAAGCGTAAAACATGGTATACTGGAATGTATTCAAGTAAAGAAATTTGGAGGTTTACTCATGATTGATGTTATCGACTTAAATAAAGTATTCGATAATGGCTTTGAAGCATTAAAATCCGTTAACTTTTCAATTGAACAAGGGGATTTAGTATGTTTATTAGGGCCTAGTGGTTGCGGAAAATCAACTATTTTAAATATGATTGCAGGGTTATTACAACCAACTGGTGGAGATATCCAATTTAAAAAATCTTCTGTTATTAATACAGAGCCAAAAGATAGAAATATTGGATTTGTATTCCAAAACTATGCATTATATCCTCATATGACAGTGTTAGAGAACATTATGTTCCCATTAACAGTAGGGGAAAAGAAAATCTCAAAAGAAGAAGCTAAAAAAGTTGCAGAAGAATACATGCAATTAACAAATATTGAGGAATTAGCTGAGAAAAAACCTGGTACTTTATCAGGGGGACAACAACAACGTGTTGCGATTACTCGTGCGTTAGTTCAAAAACCAGAAGTATTATTACTAGACGAACCATTAAGTAACTTAGATGCTCGTTTACGTTTGAAAATTCGTGAAGAAATTCGTCGTTTAGTAAAAGAAGTGGGAATTACAACAATCTTCGTAACTCACGACCAAGAAGAAGCTTTATCAATCAGTGATAAAATTATCTTATTAAATGAAGGTGTTATCCAACAACATGATGACCCTCAAAACTTATATTTAGAACCAAATAATTTATTTGTAGCTAAATTTATCGGAAATCCAATTATTAACATTTCAGAAGTGGATGTAAAAGATGGTGTTATTAGTCATCCGTCATTTACTTTACAAGCAAGTGAATTAGTGGAAAGTCGTTTCCGTAAAGGCTTAGAAAACGGACATTACTATTTAGGATTACGTCCTGAAGATTTAGTTCCAAGTGAAAATGGATTATTTACAGTAACCGTTACGGCTGTTGAATTAATTGGTCGTGAACGTATTTTACACTTTACATTAGGAGAACAAGATATTAAATCAATCGTAAGTGTGGAACATAAGATTGAAGAAGGAGACACACTTTCATTTGACCTTCTAAGACATAAATTATTCTTATTCGATCAAAATGGAGAACGTGTATACTAATGAAAAAATATAATCCTGAGAATCAACCAAAGGCGTGGTTATTCCTTCTTCCGTCATTAGGTGTGATTTTACTATTTAATATTTACCCATTAATTCGTTCGTTTTGGATGAGTTTCCAAAAGGGTTCATTGTTAAAACTTCAATTTACAGGTTTATCAAACTATCAAAAAGTTTTAGCAGATCCAGTATTCCATAAAGCATTAATCAATACAGCTTTATATGCATTTGTGGTAGTACCAGTTGCGCTATGTATTTCAGTTGTGATTGCTTGGATTATCTTTGAAAAGGTGAAACATAAGAGTGTGTTTGAAACAATTTTCTTCATGCCATATGTTACAAGTACAATCGCAATTGGGATTGTGTTCCGTTATTTCTTTAATGGAAGTTATGGATTAATCAACTTCTTACTAGGTTTAGTAGGAATTCCAGCAGTAAACTGGTTAGATAATGTCAATATGAGCATGCCAACATTAATTATTTTTGGTATTTGGACAGGACTTGCCTTTAATATCATTATTTTATTAGCTGGTTTAAGAAATATTGACCCAGAACATTTTAAAATTGCAAAAATGTTTGGTGCTACAGAAAAAGAAATTTTCTGGAGAATTACATTCCCTCAATTAGTTCCAACAATTGCATTCTTATCTACAGTGAACTTAATTGGTGCCTTCAAAGTATATACACAAGTATATGCATTATTTGGAGGAACAGCAGGGGTTGCTAATAGTGCGACAACAGCAGTGTACTATATTTACGACAAGTTCCATGTAGCTGGTCGTCCAGGGATTGCGATGGCAGCAACTGTAATCTTATTTGTGATTATTCTAATTGCTACTTTCTTCCAAAATAAATTCTTGAGAAGAGCGGAGGGTTAATCATGAAAAAAGTGATCAATTATTTATTATTAGCACTGATTGTGATTTTATCAATCATTACCGTATTCCCATTTGTTTATATGATTTTGACAGGATTAATGACCTATGCGGAAGCAACAAGTATTCCACCAACATTAATTCCTAAATCATTACAATGGCAAAACTACATTGAAGTATTCCAAAGAGCACCGTTCTTACGCTACTTTGCTAATACATTATTTGTATCATTATTTACAACTGCTGCAACAGTCGTTACTTCATTATTAGCAGCATTTGCTTTAACAAGTTTAGAGTTTAAATATAAAAAAGTTGTGACAATGGTGATGGTTTCACTATTAATGGTTCCTTATGAATCAATTATCTTTACCAACTATCAAACAATTGCACAATTAGGATTATTAGATACTTATCTAGCTTTAATCCTTCCATTTTTAACTAGTATTTTCTATATCTACTATCTAAATGGTTATCTTCGTGGAATTCCAAGTACATTCTACAAAGCAGCTAAAATTGATGGTGCATCTGATTTAGAATATATTCGTCGAATTTTAGTGCCAATGTGTAAGCCAGCGCTTGTAACAGTTGGAATTTTAACATTTATTATGAGCTGGAATTCATTCCTATGGCCATTACTTGCAACAAACACTAAATACTTCCGTCTATTAAACAACGGGTTATCAGCCTTCACGACTGAAAGTGGTAGTGATGTTCAATTACAAATGGCTGCCGCAACATTGACAGTAGTTCCTATTTTGATTATCTATTTCGTATTTAGAAAAGAAATTATCAGAGGGGTTGCTAAGAATGGTATCAAAGGATAAAACCGTTGTTACATTCCATAGCGGAATTCTAACAATAGGAGGAACAGTTATCGAAGTTAGTTATGGGAATTCTCATATTTTCTTTGACTTCGGAACTGAGTTTCGTCCAGAATTAGATTTACCAGATGAACAGTTACAAACACTGATTCAATATGGGATTATCCCAAAATTAAATCATGTTTATGATCCACGTTTGGGATATGAGTACGATGGAGAAGAAACGGGGGAGTATGAAAATACAGCAGTATTTTTATCACATGCTCATTTAGATCATTCAAGAATGATTAATTACTTAGACCCAGCTATTCCATTGTATACATTAAAAGAAACAAAAATGATTTTAAATAGTTTGAATCGTAATGGAGATTTTTTATTACCAACACCGTTGGAAAAATCTCCTTATACGAGAGAAATGATTGGCTTAGAACCAAATGCAGTTGTCACAGTTGGAGACATCACCGTTGAAGTTGTTCCAGTAGACCATGATGCGTATGGCGCAAGTGCGTTGTTAATTCGAACTCCAGATCATTTCATTACCTATACAGGTGATTTAAGATTACATGGTTATATTCCTGAAGCAACAGTTGAGTTTTGTAAAAAAGCAAAACATACACAGATGTTGATGATGGAAGGGGTAACGATTAGTTTCCCGGAAAGACCTGTTGATCCAGCTGAAATTAAACCAGCAAATGAATTAGAAGTCATTGAAAAAGTGGTTCAATTTCAAAAAGAAAATCCAAATCGTTCGATAGCTTTTAATGGTTATCCAGCGAATGTGGAACGCTTCGCAAAAATTGTAGAGCAATCTCCACGAACGGTAGTATTAGAAGCTCATATGGCAGCTTTACTGCAAGAAGTTTTTGGAATTCACGCTCATTATTATTATTCAAATGAAGCAAAACAGATTCCAGAATTAAATCCTAATTTTGAAGTTTCCTATCAAACACTAATAGACGATCAAAAGCAGTATTTTTGGCAAGTAGTAGATAATTTTGATAAACTACAAGAAGGAACACTGTACCTTCACTGTGATGCCCAACCATTAGGTGATTTTGATCCGAATTATCAAGTGTTCCTCGATTTATTAGCGAAACATCACATCGAATTTGTGAAAATCGCTTGTTCAGGTCATGCAAAACCTGCGGATTTAGACCGTATTATTGCAATGATTGAACCCCAACTTTTGGTTCCAATCCATACATTAAAACCAGAAAGACTGGAAAATCCGTATGGTGAAAGAATATTGCCACATCGTGGCGAAAAAATTGTGTTGTAAAACTATAAAAGAAAAAGGAGTACAATTATGAAATTCAAATCTTTAGTAAAAGCGACACTTGCGACAACATCAGTTTTAGTTTTAGGAGCTTGCGGCAATAGCGCATCAAACTCACAAAAAGAAACTAAAGCAGACATTAAAACAGAAGTAAAAGAGGAAACAAAAATTACTTTCTGGCATGCCTTAAATGGTAAATTAGAGGAAACTCTAACGAAATTAACAGAGGAGTTCATGGCTAAAAATCCTAATGTGAAAATTGAGTTACAAAACCAATCTTCATATAAAGATTTACAAGCTAAAATTAACTCTACATTAACTTCACCAAAAGATTTACCAACAATTACACAAGCATACCCAGGATGGTTATGGAATGCTGCAGATCAAGATCAATTAGTTGATTTAAAACCTTACTTAGAAAACTCAACTATTGGTATCAAAGATGATGCTGCAATTCGTTCAGAATTATTAAAAGGTGCTCAAATTAATGGTGTACAATATGGTATTCCATTTAACAAATCAACAGAAGTTTTATTCTACAATGCTGATTTATTAAAAGAGTATGGTGTTAAAGTACCAACTACTTTAGATGAATTAAAAGAAGCAGCTAAAACAATTTATGAAAAATCAAATCACCAAGTTGTAGGTGCTGGTTTTGACTCATTAAATAACTACTATGCAACTGGTATTGTGAACAAAGGTGTTCAATTCAACAAAGAATTAGACATTACTGGTAAAGAATCAAAAGAAGTAGTTTCTTACTATGCTGATGGTATTAAAGAAGGTTACTTCCGTACAGCTGGTTCAGATAAATATTTATCAGGACCATTTGCTAACAAACAAATTGCAATGTATGTAGGTTCAACTGCGGGTGAATCATTCGTAGCTAAAGGTGCTAAAGAAGCTGGATATGAATATGGTGTAGCTCCTCGTCCAGAAAAAATTAGTATCCAACAAGGTACTGATATTTATATGTTCCAAAGTGCTTCTGAAGAACAACGTACTGCAGCTTACTTATTCTTAAAATTCTTAGCTTCTCCTGAGTCTCAATTAACTTGGGCACAAGCTACAGGTTATATTCCAGTTGTTTCTAAAGTGTTAGATAGTGCAGAATACAAAAATTCTAAATCTAAAGTTCCAGCAGCAATGGCTGAAGGTAAAAAAGAATTATTCTCAATTCCTGTAATTGAAAATGCTGACTCTGCATATGCAGAAATCACTAAGATTCAAGAAAAAGTTTATAGTGATGTAAATGGTTCAAGCGTTGATAAAGTGTTAGAAGCTTCTAAAGCTGAATTCCAATCAGTTTGGAACCAATAATGTTGAATTAGACTTCCCGATATAGTAGCAAAGGACGCAAGCAAACCTGACGGTTTCATTGCTAAAATTTGAGCCTAGGGTCTCGAAGTTTCCTGCAGTATCAGCCAGTGTGGCTGATACTGCTCATACTACTATAGGAAGTCTATTCTTATTTTATGGATGTATATTGGGGTACGTTTGAAAGGAGACTTCCTTAATAGTAGTATTAGGACGCCAGTAGACCTTCGGTCTCATGGTAGTGCTACTATAGGAAGTCTTTTCTTATTTAAGTCGTAAAAAAACACACTAAATTTTTAGTGTGTTTTTTATGATTTAATCTTCATCTGTTACTTTTGAGTTTAATGTTGTTCCCCAATGTGTAATTGTACGGTGGGATTTATTTAACAATAAATTATTATCATAAATTGGTTGCCACCAGTTCCAGAATAAACCAGTTGCTTTTTCAATTTTGATTCTAATATTATGCATATTACTTTTAACTTTGAAATTAAGAGTATATCCTGAAGTACGATTATATCCATTTCCTTCCCATGAACGAGAACGGATGGATGTTGTTCCATCACTATTTTGAATTGTTTCATCCCAGAAAATCTTATAGCGAGCGATATAAGCACCCTTATGTTGAATGATAATCTCTTTATCAGGAATGGATGGTGTTATTGTTTGTTGTACTGGTTTTATTTGTTTAATGTTAATAGTCTTGGTAGGATTAAAACGAAAAACTTCAACTTCAGCAAGGCTAAGAGCCTGATGTTGATGTCTTAATTGTACACGTACATAACGTCCTAGTTTTCCATTAAATTGAATATCTAATTGATTTTTTTGAAGATGATTAATATATTGTCTAGAAACTTCTTGTCCCTTATCATCATATAAGATGACATCAAAGTTTGATAAACGTTTGGCTACTTCGCCATCACCACGATTGAATAATCTTACTAATCCTACTTGTTCACTTCGACCTAAGTCTACTTGCCACCAAGCTTTATTTTCAAAATTTGTATGTGTAATAGAATTTTGAGAATAAGTATCATTTGTGTTTCCATCTAAAGCACGGTTTGCATCTCCACCATAAGCTGTTGAACTTTGTGAAGCTTGTTTTTTCCAAGCGATATTTTCAGCTCGTAAAACTTGGACTTCTGCAAGACTAAGTGCATTATGTCCTTCTAATTCAATTCGAACAAATCGTGCTTTTTTATAATCAATCGCAAGTTGAGCAGAAGTATTTGTTAAAGCAGAGATACGTTTACGCTCAATTTCATTACCAAAGCTATCTAAAAGAATGACGTTGAAATTCGAAAGTCGGTCTTGTGCAGTATCAGTACGATTGAAAATATTAATTTGACGAATCGTTTCTTCTTTATCTAAATCGACTTGCCACCAAGGTTTTGATTGGAAATTTGTATGAGTAACAGATTGATGACCAAAATCTCCGTCAGTTTTACCATCGACTGCTCGACTTGCGTCTCCACCAAATGCAGTAGAACTTTGAGTTACTCGTTTACCTAAAGCGATATTCACAAAAGGTTCTTCACTTGGTTGAGTTGGATTTGATGGAGTAGGTGTTTTTTTAATAAATTGAATTTTATCCAACTTAGGATCTTGATATCCTAGCTTATCTAATGTTGAACGTTTACGGATATTAAAATTATCGAATAAATTTAAACGACTTTCAAAATATCCTCGAGCACCATGTTTCAAATTAGCATTACCCGTAGAAGTGACAACATCAGCATCATTATGGATTAATGGACCAACAACGTTATCATTATCGACTACATAATGTTTGATTTTTCCATTTAAGGCTAATTTCTTACTTTCTAATCCAACATCCCAAAATCCATTATTCGCATTCCAAACAGTACGTGATGTAATGACTTTAGGTGCGTTAAAAGTAGTAACCTTTTTAAGGACTTGGTCATAAAATTTAGGATATTTTTGATAAGCTTCAACAGCAGCAATTTGTGCTAAGTAACCTCCAAGTGAATGTCCAGTCATATATAAATTCGTAATACTTGAATCTTTTGCTAATTCACCAATAACTTTTCTAATATCATCAGCTTGGGCAGGTTTATTTCCACCAAATAATACTAAATCTGTTGTTAAATCCTTCATATCATCTGGGTTAGTTCCACGAATTGCTAACATTTGAACAGTATTATCTTTTAGATATGCTAAGTCACTTTTAGTTTCAAATAAAAATGCATCCATTCCACTATCTGTGTGATAAGATTTTTTCATTTTCCAGAATGGTGCTAATTCATTATGCATCATTTTGTATTCTTGTTCTTTAAGAAATAAACTTGGGAAAGGATTTTTGTGATCTAAGACTTTATTAATGTACTGTTCATCATAGTAGGCAAGATTCATAAAGAAAATAGCATCTCTATCAGTAACATACCATTGTTTTTTATTATCATCTTCATTATCTAGTAACCCATCACCATCACTGTCTTCTAGAAGAGGATGACTATTATATCCGATATATTCATGATTATTTTTTCGATAAATATAGATTTCGTCCTTATTTTTAATGCCATCATGATCATCATCACCTTCTGGATCTAAAGGTTTTTCACCATATAAAGAATTATCCATTAAGTTATTTTCTGTATGTAATTCACCTTTTGAAATTTTAAGGGCATCCTCTTTAGTAAGATTTCTAATAGGATGATGATTTTCAGCAGCTGGTTTTTCTATTTCTGTTTCAATAAATTGTTTTTGGATAACAGCCGATGGTTCGTTCGAACTTCTTTCAGTTTGAGTAGGAACTTTTGAATTTGTTGATTTATCTCCAGAAACAGAAGCTCCATTATTTTGAATTGGCTGATTTATTTTTGGTTGAGTAGAATTTAAATTTTCTTCTGATCTTGCTGTAGATTTTTTGTCAGATAAGTCAATTTGTTTAGAATTAATTTGAGTAGAAGTATTATTAATTCCTTGATTTATTTTTTGAGATTGTGAAATAGTGTCAGCGCTAGCGATTTGAGTATTAAAAAATATCGAACTTATAGCTATAGAAGCAACACCGATACTTAATTTTCTAATACTAAAATTCAAAAAAGATTGTTTAAAATTCATATAATAATTCCTTTCATAATAGTACTTTTAGTATACATGAAAGAGAAAGTAGAAACAATTTTTTAGCATTAAAAAAACAAATTATTTTTAAGTGGAGCGATGAATATAAAAAATATTACTTTGTGAAAAAGACCGTAGAACTGAAACTTTTCTACGGTCTTTTTACGATAAATTGTACTTTTAAAAAATTAATTAAACTAATTCTCCATTGTGATTTACAGAATAACCGTCAGGAGTTGTTGTATTCATGGCTAAAGCACCTGTGTTATAAGCATAGTACCATTTTCCATTATCTTTGAACCAACCAGTTTTCATTGCACCTGTAGAATCAAGATAGTACCAATAGCCACCAGTTGCTACCCAACCAGTTTTCATTGCGCCAGAATTATCAAGGAAGTACCAAGAGTTCCCGCTTTTTAGCCAGCCAGTTTTTACAATACCATTGCTGTTTAGATAGTACCAAGAACCATTTGAAGATATCCAGCCTGTTTTCATCCAGCCTTCATTATCGAAGAAGTACCAATTACCATCAATTTGTTTCCAATTTGTTGCATAATTACCATTAGAGTATTGATACCACCATTTATTTCCAGATTGTTTCCAAGTACCAGTTAAAACATTTTGTGTTAATTGTGATTTTAAATATTTAATAAATTCGGAAGGATTGTTAGTAGAAAAATAGGTTCTTTGTCCAGGTATATTTTTGAAAGAGCTAGTTTTCGTTATATGGTTTCCGATAACATTATAGCTTTCATCAAATAAATTAGCCTTAGTTGAAATTTCTTGAATACGAGAAGATAAAATTTCTGTATATAAAATGGCTGGTCCGTAATTACCAACTAATGATTCAGAATCTCCAGAAGAACTAGCTAAGCTTTGTGCAACTGCAATCCAACCATTTTTGTGTGCTGGATTATCGAATGCTGCGAGTCCCATATGAGTATATTCAGGATTAATTAGTGATTCATAATGTCCAGTTTGGCCTGATACGGATTGTCCTTCAAGTTTTTTTGATAGTCTGCTTTTTCAGCATACCACTGTTGAATAGCTGCCATAAAGCCACCGTAATTCCAAGCTAAATTTTCAGAATAAGTATAAATTCCACTAGGAAATGCACTTTGAAGATCTTTATTTGATAAGCGTACATGCCCCATTGAAATAGAAGCCTCTACAGCACGAGTGATAGCAGTTTGTTCTAATGCTGTTGACCATTTAATTGGAATATATGTAACAAGACCTTCATCTGCTGCTTCTTTACGAATTTCGTTAATACGATTGATAATTGCTTGTTTGTCTGGAGTTAATAATTCCCCTTGAATTCCAATTAAAGAATTTTCTGAAGAAGATGAAGTTGTCTCAGAAGCTAAAACATTTACTTGTGTTCCATTCATTGTTTTGGTGGAATATAGTCTATCATTAGCTAAAACTTGACTTGAAAGTGTAGCTCCTATTAAAGAAAATAGAAATAAACTTGAGAATATTATTTTTTTCATATGAAATCCCCTTTTTATATGTAATATATTTTAATTTTATCATAAGGAAAAGAAATTTGACAAATAATGAACAAGAAATGCATAAATGAATGATAACTTTTCTTTAGGAATAAAGGGGAAGAATCTATCTATTTATTTTGATTTTTGTATGATACAATGAACTGTGACTAAAGAGTGAAATGAGGGATAAAATGGAAATCAAAATTATTGAAACAAGTGATATGCATGGGTATGTGTTACCTACAAACTATGCTGAAAGAAATTTAGATTTAGGATTTAGTACAGCTAAAGCTGCAACCATTATTAAAAAAATCAAAAAAGAAGCAAAAGGCCCAGTTATTCAAATTGAAAATGGTGACTTTATTCAAGGTTCTCCATTAAGTTATTATGTTCGTAAACAAGGTCATCATATTGCCCATGACTTAACAAAAGTTTTAAACTATTTAGAATATGATTTAGGAATTTTAGGAAACCATGAATTCAACTATGGATTAGACTATTTACGTGAAGCCATTGAATCCTACAATCATCCAATTATTTGTGCGAATATTCTTTCTAAAACTGGTGAACAAGTATTTGGAGAACCGTATCGTATTATTGAAAAAGAAGGCGTTAAAATTGCCGTTTTAGGGTTAACAACTCCTTATATTCCAAAATGGGAACAACCTGCAACCGTTAAAGATTTAACCTTTATTAGTGCTTTAGAAACTGCACAGAAATATGTGCCAGAAATGCGTGAAAAAGCGGATATCGTAGTGGTGACTTACCATGGAGGGTTTGAATCAGACTTAGAAACGGGTGAACCTACAGAATTATTAACAGGAGAAAATGAAGGGTATGCGATTGCGACTAAAGTACCTGGAATTGATGCGCTTGTAACAGGACACCAACACCGTGTGATTGCGACAAAAGTGAATGGCGTTCCTGTTATTCAACCAGGATATCGTGGAGCTTATGTAGGTGAGATTAGCTTACATGTTGAAAAAGAAGGCGACCGTTATGTAGTTGTGAATAGCCAAGCGAAATTACATGAAACAGCGGGAGTTAAAGCGGATCCTAAAGTGTTAGAAATGTTTGAAGAATTACAAGCAGATGTAGAAAATTGGTTAGACACACCAGTAGGAACTGTTGTGGGAGATATGACGATTACAGATCCACAACAAGCAAGATTAGTAGAACATCCGTATATTGAATTTATTAATAAAGTTCAAATGGAAGCAACGGGTGCAGATATTTCGGGAACAGCTTTATTCAATAATGAAGGACGAGGATTTGGTTCTCAAATTGCGATGCGTGATGTCATTACAAACTACATTTATCCAAATACTTTAGCAGTGTTAAAAATTTCTGGAGAAGATTTACGTTTAGCATTAGAAAGAGTTGCGACTTACTTTATTGTAAAAGACGGAGAAGTTCAATTTAATCCAAAATATATTGAACCAAAACCACAATATTACAATTATGATATGTATGAAGGTATTGAGTATACACTTGATTTTACAAAACCATTTGGTGAACGAGTGACAAGATTAGACTATCATGGAGCTCCTGTTCAAGATACGGATGAATTAGAAGTTGTAACAAACCAATATCGTGCAGTAGGTGGCGGAAACTATGCCATGTTTAAACCAGAAAAAATTGTACGTGAAGTTCAAATTGATATGACGGAATTAATTGCCGATTATATGAAAAAACATCCTGTATTAGAAGCAACAACGAACCAAAACTTCAAGACAATTACAAAATAATTTTTTAAAGTAATGATAAAAAAACATTTTTCTTTGTAGCCGAGCTACCAAAGGAAGGTGTTTTTTTCTTATTTATTCCGTGATACAATCAAGGTGTATAAGAAATGTTTGAAATTGAGGTGAAGTAGATGCATACGGTAATGATTGTGGAAGATGAACCGATTATTCGTGATGCTGTAGCTCAGGAATTAAGTAAATGGAATTATCAAGTAGCATGTGTAACAGATTTTAATAAAGTAATGGATGATTTTGTAAAAGTGAATCCTCAGTTAGTGATATTAGATATTACGCTTCCATTTTTTAATGGTTATTATTGGTGTCAGGAAATTCGTAAAATCTCGAATGTGCCGATTTTATTTTTATCTTCTCATCAACAACCGATGGATATTGTTATGTCGATTAATATGGGGGCAGATGACTATATTACGAAACCTTTTGAAATGCCGATATTGGTAGCTAAAATTCAAGGACTTTTCCGTCGTGCATATGAATTTGTTGGAACTCAAGATTGGATTGAATATAAGGGTGCGACGTTACATTTGAAGACGACTCAATTTACTTATAAACAACAAGTGATTGATTTGACGAAAAATGAATTTCAAATTTTACGTGTACTATTTGAAAGAGTTGGCAGTTTTGTTAGCCGAGATGAATTGATGAAGGAATTATGGAATAGTGATTTCTTTATTGACGATAATACGTTAACGGTTAATGTTGCCCGTCTTCGTAAAAAATTAGAAGAATGCGGTCTAGTGAATTTTATTACGACTAAAAAAGGAATTGGTTATGGGTTGGTGGATTCCAATGAGTAAAGAGAAGAGACAGTTTATTCAACAGTGGCTATTTACTCATAAAAAATTTCTATGGTATATCGCTTTTATTCTATGCTTATGGTTAGTTTTTGGGTTTGCTTTTAATGCACTGGAATGGATGTTGTATTTAATAGTACTAGTGGTAATTTTTTCAGGCATATTTTTAACTTCATGGTGTGCAAAGGATTTTCTGCAGTATAAAAAAATAAAGGAAAATCCAAATTGGAAAGAATTGCTTCAAAGTGAAAAAGTGTGGACGACGTCTGAACAATTTTTATTAGAGAATTTAGAGGATTATGCCACTCAACTAGCACAAGCAGAATTTCAACAAAGAGAAGCTTATAAAGAACAGTTAGATTACTATACGATGTGGATTCATCAAATTAAGACAAGTATTGCTTCGAGTCAATTATTAATTCAAGCTTTACCTACGCTTCCTGAAAAGAGTCCATTAGAACAAGAGTTAATAAAAATTACAACCTATACTGATTTTGTTTTGCATTATGTGAGAATGGAGACTTTTCATCAAGATTTAGTATTGAGAGAACATTCTTTGGATAGTATGATTCGTCAGATTTTGAAGAAGTTTGCAACGTTCTTTATTTATAAAAATCTTCGTTTGTCCTATGATGCTATTGACCAAGTAATTGTGACAGATGCGAAATGGTTTAGTGTTATTTTGGAACATATTTTATTAAATTCCATTAAGTATACGGACAAAGGTGGGCAAATTTCGATTTATTTAGAAGGAGCTTATTTATGTATTCAAGATACAGGAATCGGAATTGCAGAATCTGACCAGCAAAGAATTTTTGAAAGAGGCTTTAGTGGATTTAATGGAAGAATGAATTATCATTCTTCAGGATTAGGTCTATATTTATCCAATGAAATTGCGAAAAATTTAGGATTAGAATTATCCGTAGAATCGGTTGTAGGAGAAGGAACAACTTTAAAAATTTTATTACAACAAGATAAGTTAGATACAAGGGCTTAAAAGGAGAGAAAATGACTTAAAATTTCCCATGGAACGCCCGGATATGTTATGATAGAGAGAACTGAAATAGGAGAGGTGAATGACACATGGTAGATCAATTAGAATTAGTGGTCATTACAGGAATGAGTGGTGCTGGAAAAACGGTCGCAATGCAAAGCTTCGAGGATATGGGCTATTTTTGCGTCGACAATATGCCACCAAGTTTATTACCAAAGTTTTGGGAATTAGTAAAAGAATCTGGAAAAATTACAAA
Organism: uncultured Granulicatella sp.; assembly: GCF_963516875.1. Taxonomy (GTDB): domain Bacteria; phylum Bacillota; class Bacilli; order Lactobacillales; family Aerococcaceae; genus Granulicatella. Next base: position 26,710 of record NZ_CAUQCL010000007.1, read on the forward strand.
AATCGCATTAGTCATCGACTTACGTTCAAGAGCGTTTTTTGATGAAATTATGACATCGATTAGTGGTTTAGATAATACATCATTTATTACTACGAAAATTTTATTTTTAGAAGCAAGTGATGATGCATTAGTTTCTCGTTATAAAGAAACTCGTCGTACTCACCCATTAGCAGGTGATGGACGTGTATATGATGGCATTGTAGCGGAACGTCGATTATTACAAGATATTAAAGTGCGCGCGCAAAAAGTCATTGATACTACAACTCTTTCTCCAAGAAAATTACGTGAGGAAATTATGCATACTTTCTCAAATGGGGATACTGATATTTTTACAATTCAAGTGGTGTCATTTGGATTTAAATATGGGATTCCAATTGATGCAGATATCGTAATGGATGTTCGATTCTTACCAAATCCGCATTATATTGATGAATTACGTCCATTAACAGGACAAGATTCTGCCGTTTATGATTATGTTATGAGTCAACCTGAAACAAAAACTTTCTATCATAAATTTATGGAATTACTAGACTTTGTTATTCCTGGTTATAAAAAAGAAGGAAAATCAAGTGTCACAATTGCGATTGGATGTACGGGTGGGCAACACCGTTCCGTTGCATTAACAGAACGTACAGGAAGAGAATTAATGTCTGACTCTTATCATGTAACGATTTCTCACCGTGATAAAGATAAACGTAAAGAAGGGAATGGTCGTTCGTGATTTTTGAAGTAGAACCTCAAGAAAAGAAGCGAAAGAAAGGTCCTAAAATTACTGTTATAGGTGGAGGAACAGGATTACCTGTCTTATTAAGAAATTTAAGAAAACAAGATGCTGAAGTAACTGCGATTGTAACGGTAGCAGATGATGGAGGAAGTTCTGGAGTTATTCGAGACTACATTAACGTTGTGCCTCCAGGAGATATTCGTAACTGCTTATGTGCATTATCTCCAATGAATTCCTTGCAAAAAGATATTTTCCAATATCGTTTTAAGTCGGATGATCAATTTTTTGCAGGTCATGCGATTGGGAATTTAATTATTGCTGCCTTAACAGAAATGCATGGAAATAATATTTTTGATGCGATTCGTCTACTTTCTAGAATGATGAGTATTGAAGGGCATGTTTACCCTGCTGCAGAAGAACCATTATTGCTAAGAGCAGAATTTGAAGATGGAACGATTGTAGATGGAGAGTCTCAATTAGCGAAGCATCGTAAAAAAATTAAACATGTTAGTGTTCATACTTATGATGAAAATCGTAAACCAATCGCTTCTCGAGATGTTGTGGAAGCAATTATGGAAGCGGATATGGTCGTTATTGGACCAGGAAGTTTATATACCAGTATTTTGCCAAACTTAATGATTGAAGATATTGGAAGAGCAGTCTGTGAAACACAGGCAGAAGTGGTGTATATTTGTAATATTATGACACAATTAGGAGAAACAGAACATTTTACGGATAGTGACCATGTTCGTGTATTACATGAACATTTAGAAGAATGTTTTATTGATACGGTATTAGTCAATACGGAGTCTGTTCCGGATGAATATTTAAATCAACAAAAGCATGAAGAATATTTGTATCAAGTAAAATATGATTTCCAAGGATTACGTGACCAAGGTTGCCGAGTGATTTCGACAGATTTTCTTAAATTAAGAGAAAATGGTGTCTATCATGATGGACAAAAAGTCATTGATGAATTATTTACTTTATTACGAAGTGTAAAACATGATTAATGAAAAAGAAGTGGGGAAGAGCAATTGTTCTTTCCCATTCCTATTGTATAGGGAAAGGGGGCTATTATGTCATTTGCATCAGAAACGAAAAAAGAATTAACACAATTAGAAGTCCATATTGAACATGCAAAAGCAGAATTAGCAGCACTGATTCGTATGAATGGTTCTTTGAGTTTATTTAATCGTCAGTTTGTATTAAATATTCAAACGGAAAATGCTGCGATTGCGAGACGTATTTTCGTATTATTAAAGCAACATTATCAAATTGAAAGTGAATTACTTGTTCGCCGTAAAATGAAATTGAAGAAAAACAATGTGTATATTGTACGTTTAAAACAAGGAACTAAGGAAATTTTAAGTGATTTAGGCATTATGGAAAACTTGGAATTAATTACACATATTCCACTAGAGATTCGTGATAATGAAGAGAAAATGCGTTCTTATTTAAGAGGGGCATTCTTAGCTGGAGGTTCCGTTAATAATCCTGAAACAAGTCGCTATCATTTAGAAATTTATTCAAACTATGAAGAACATAATGAAGATATTTGTGATATGATGAATGCTTTTGGTCTCAATGCGAGGATGATTGAGAGAAGAAATGGATTTATTACTTATTTAAAAGAAGCGGAAAAAATTGCGGATTTTCTTGCACTTATTGGTGCAGCTAATGCGATGATGAAATTTGAAGATATTCGAATTGTACGAGATATGAGAAATTCGGTGAATCGTTTAGTGAACTGTGAAAATGCTAATATTAATAAAGTGGTCAATGCAGCTTCCCGTCAAATGGAAGATATTTTATTCATTGAGGAGAAAGTTGGTTTAGAGGCTTTACCTGTAAAATTATTTGAATTAGCGCAAGTGAGAAAAGAAAATCCAGATATTAGTTTGAAGGACTTAGGAGAGATTATTCCCTCTGGTTCAATTTCTAAATCGGGGGTAAACCACCGCTTGAGAAAAATTTCTGAATTTGCCGAAAATTTAAGAAAAAATATTTCGTAAAAAAATATTTTTTGAGATTTTTTTCGTACTTATAGAGTGAAGGACAATTTGTTCTTTAATAATTCAATGGGGGTACGGAAAAATGAATCATGTTTCATTAATTGGTCGTCTGATTAAAGACGTCGCTGTTCATCAATCTGAGAAGGGGAATTCCGTTTGTCGAAATACTTTGGCAGTGCAGAGTATTTATAGACAGAATGATGGGGATAAGCAGACGGATTTTATTCAGGTGATTGCTTTTGGGAAGATGGCGGATCGGATTCAGCGTTTTGTGAAGAAGGGCGATCGTTTAGGGATTGAGGGTCGAATTCATTCGAGACATTATAAGAATCGTGATCAGCAGGATGTTTATGTGACGGAGGTTATTATTGAGGAATGTTATTTCTTAGAGCCGAAGTCGCAAGAAACTGAACCAGAAGAAACGGATGAGTTTGCTTCGATTTTCACGGTAGATGGGGAATAAGATAAAAGACTTCCAAGAATTGTAGTATTAGGACGCAAGCAGCCTCGCAAATGCGAGTCTCATTGCTAAAATTTGAGCCTAGGGTCTCAAATTTTCCTGCGCTAGAAGCCGGATGGCTTCTAGTGCCCATACTACAATGAGAAGTCTTTTTTCTGTTCTTGGGAATGACATGATGCGTAAAAAAAGAAGACTTCTGAGAATTGTAGTATTAGGACGCCAGTAGCCACCTGCGGTGTCTCTTGGCTAAAATTTGAGCCTAAGGTCTCAAATTTTCCTGCGCTAGAAGCCAGATGGTTTCTAGTGCTCATACTACAATGGGAAGTCTTTTTTCTGTTCTTGGGAATGACATGAATGCTTATAAAAAGAAGAATTCACTTTTCTATATTAAAAAATATTTTTTCCATCTTTTTTCACCCCAAAATAATCACTAAATTTAAGTTCAAAATCAAAAATGATACTCTCTAATTTTTTATGAGAAACGACAATAATAGTCTTATCAGAAAAGTTGTTTATAAAAGCTTTCCAAATTTTACCGAATGTAACGGGATCTATCGCACTAAAAGACTCATCAAAAATTAATATGTCAAATTCTACAGCCCTGATTAACAGTCTTGCAAATTCAATTAGTTGTCTTTCCCCACCAGAAAGAGTATTAAAATTTACCTCTTCATATAAACGATTGTAAATTGTTTTAGGGAAATGATGGATATCCAATAATTCTATTATTTTTTGATCTGAAATATTCTGATTTAATCGTATATTATTTATAATTGTATCGGAAAAAATAATTGGGGTTGTTTGGCTATACCAAATATTATTAAAATACTCTTCCTGCCACCTTACGAAGTTGGATAGAAACGAGCTTTTTCCAATTCCTACTGCACCTGTGAATAGATATATTTTTCCTTTTTTTAATATTATATTTTTATCCAGCTTAGAATTACCATAAGAAGCACTTATTATTTCAAAATAGTCTTTTTTCTGTAAAAGTGATGGTTTATGCTTTTGTTTTATCTCTTTTACATTTACTAGTTCTTCGAGTGTATCGACTTTGATATTAATACTACTAAATTTTACAGACAGTTGAATCAAGAGTGTCATTGCTGGTATCATCCAGATGCTTATTTGATAAATAGAAACTATACTACCAATGCTTCCTCTGCCAATAAGGTACGATCCCAAACAAAAAATAATTACAACCATAGAACTGTTAACAAATTTAATAATTGAGGTTATAAAATGCTCCAATATATTTCGTTTCTTCGATAAAGCAATTATCTCATCATTAACTTTATTTATTTCATGTATCAATTTATAATTTAATTTTTCATTATAAAACGATTTTATGCCTAAATCATCCAGGTTCTGGGAAATTGATTGTAAATGAATCATTTTATTTATTCTCATATCTTCAACTACTATCAATTTTTTGTAAAATATACTAAGTAAAAAATATACGCTAAGAAATATTATAACTATAACTAAACAAATTATTATATTCTCTATCAATATGTAAATCATTCCTAATCCAATAGTAGCAAGACACCACAATAAACTACCAATATCTCGATAAAAAAAATAACTAATTTCATTTAAACCTTTCGAAATATAGTATAAATATGCACTGTCATTTTTTGGCGTAGTTAATGATCTATTTACAAGCCTATCTATAAGACTTAAACTATTATCCAATATAAAACTTGAAATTTTCAGGTCTAAAGATATTAAATAGTTGGTAAAAAAAGGAATAATAGCAACTATTCCCCCTAAGAAAAATAATGAAAATACATCAAACTTAGGAATACTATAATTTATTGCATATTTTATAAGTATTGCTGGAAATAATAACACTATTGATCTTAGTAAGACAATCAATGAAATGAATAATAGCTTAAATATATTACTTTTCAATAAAATCTTCGATATTTCTTTCATACTAAACCTCTATGGTGTCTGTAATTATTCTTGATGGAACTATCCCTTTTTCTAAATGAGTAACCTCAAAAATGCATTTATCAGAAAAATACTCAAGAAAAAATTCTTCAATGAGTCTTCTGACATTTTCATCAACATTAGCACCTAACTCATCAATTATTATAACTTGTGCCTCAAAATTGGTTTGACGAATAAGATTGATAATTGCTTTCTGCCCTGTTGATAAATCGCTCTCTTCACTTAAATTTGTACTTAATTCTGGAATAATATCTAATAACTTAGAAAATTTAGATAGATCATCTCTCATTAAATTTTCTTCAACAGTACCTTTTATAAATGTAAAGTCTTGCGGAACAAACATTTTATATTCTTTTTTTAAATATGAATCATTAAAATATAATTCTCTACAAAGCGTTGATTTTCCCACACCATTTTTCCCCCTTATAAGAAAGTATCCATGCACATTATTGTTTAATAGATTAATTATCTGATAAATTTTTGGTGTTTTTTCTTGGTTGACTTCCTCTTTTAGTCGCTTTATCAAATTATATACTTTAGAATATGACATTAAAATTTCTTGAATAGATGAAATAAAAGCCATAGTATATTTAAAAGGAGAACTAAAATAACTTAAGTAAGTTATGACTGCTACTAATTCACCAATTGAAATTTCCCCAGAGATAACTTTCATACCACCTAAAATTATAACAAGTCCTGGTCCAATAGAATCAATGGTTCTAGGTAATAACTTAGTTTGATTAGCAGATAAATTAATTTTAACAGTTAACTCATTGATTTTATCTGATAGTGAATAAACTTGTTTTTGTATATAACTTCCAGAATAAAGAAAATATAATTTCTCTTTATTGGTTAAATATTCTTGTGTAAAAATTTTTAAAATTTTCTTTTTTTCTCTCTGTTTAATGTGTAACATTTTTTGTTTCTTTACGAGTTTGCTAAATGGTAAGAAATATATTGAATACAATATGGATAAGGTCAAAAATAATATTGGAGAAATTAGGTAAATATTTATCGCTGCAATTACAAATCCAATGAGCGTGACTAATATTTCTACAAATGACTCAATAGTGAAATTTTCAATATTTTGTAAATCATCATTAATAATTTGTGTAAACTCACCTTTTTTAATGCCATCAATTTTTTTATAGTTTTTATAATTCCAAAAAGAATATAAATAAGTTCTCAAAGTACCTACAGCGGATACAGTAAGTAATTTTATTCCAATCAAGCCTATTCTACTACAAATGAAAGCCAATAAAATTAGTAATAAAATACCACTAAATGTACTATACACTGATAAACCAGACTGAATTGAATCAATTCCGCGTCCGATTTCCTTAGGAACTATCCCTTCTAAAATAGAACCAATTATTAAAAGAACAAAGGCTAGTATAAAACTCCCAATTTTTCTCACACTAAACATTCTAATTTCTCCATGAAATAAATTTTTTTAATGATTCTAGTAATTTTGATAACTCATCATTGAATCTAGTTAAATCATTTTTTCTATAGCGAGCTGCGGTATCTCTTGACTCAAATTTTCCTCCACTAATACTACAATCTCTCATTAATAACTCGTTCGATAGCTTTAATAACACCATTATTTTCGTTTGTGTCTGTTACCATTTTACTTAAACCTTTTACTTCTTCAGTGGCATTTCCCATTGAGATTGGTAATCCTGCGTATTGAAGCATTTCGATGTCATTTGCGGCATCACCGATAGCGGCAATTTCGTTACGATTGATATTAAGTTTTTGTGCTAATTTTTCTAGTCCGTATGCTTTATTAACGCCTTTTTTTAATACTTCAACTAAATATTTTTGGCTACGAACTACATAGAATTCTTCTCTCCAAGCATCTGGAATGACTGTTTCGAATTCATTTAATTGTTCTTCATCTGCAAGTAGTAAAATTTTATAAAAATCTGTGGTAAGAGATTCTTCTGTCGTAATACGTTTAATCTCTCCGTTGATGATTTTCACATCATATTCCATCCATTCTGTTGGTTCTTGGTCAAAGGAGTAGTAATAATCAACTCCTCCTCCTAGTACGCTAATGTCATGGTCTTTTCCAAGTTGAATCCATTTTTGAATAGCAGATGAATCTACAAAGGCATCCATAATGCGATTCCCTGTTTGGCTTTCGTAAATATTAGCGCCGTTTTGACTAATAATATAATGATTTTCTTCGAGATAACCTAAGTCTTTTAAATAAGGACGAATTCCTGTTTCAGGTCTTCCTGTACATAGAACCAATAATGTGTCAGTATCTTTGTGATGGAATTCTTTGAAATATTGTTTTGTTTCTTCCAGTAATTGTTTGTTAGAATTTAGCAGCGTTCCATCCATATCGATGGCAATTAGTTTAATCATTTGAGTTCTCCTTTAGTGTTCTATGAATCTATTGTAACATAAAGAAGAGTTTTAGATATATCAACCTTCCAAAAGCCAATCAAAAATCACATCATTCGTATCAAATGCAGCGCCATTTTGACAATGAAGATCACTGTAGTCATTTTCTTTGTCGAAAATTTTCATTCTTTTATTTTGAACGTCTAATTGTTCAAAATATTGTGTTGCTAATTCAGAAGGGTAATAGTTATCATTTTTTGCAACGCAAAGAAGAACTGGATTTTTGACTGGAAGTTCTGAAAAATCTCGACATCGAGTAATAAGCTGGTTGAGCGAGTTACATCCGAAAACCCATTTTGCATGTTCAATTTGCCAATTTAAAAAGGGGACATGCGAAATATATCCTTCAATTATTTTTTCTAAAAAAGGTGGGAATTGACTTTTTAAATAGGGATGAAGGATTTTCGGGATATTTGTTTTAAAGGAGTCCAACATATTTGGAAAATAATTATATAAAACAACTTTATCGAATAAATGCTCATTTAATGCGGAAGCTCTTGCAATTAATAATCCACCTAAGGATAGTCCAATTCCAATTTTTGGTAAGACAATTTCGTCTTGATAAGTCTGAAGGACAGCTTCTACCACTAAATCCCAACGTGGAGTAAATCTTTTTTGATAAGTTCGAATAGCTCTAGATTGTCCAGGGCCTTCAAATAAAATGACATGATACCCTTCCTCTAAAGATGCTCTTACATTCGTAAAATAAAGTTCTTCTAATAATGCATCGAATCCACCACAAATGAATAATGTTCCTTTAGGAGGCTGAGTAGTTTTAAAAAATAATGTTCGTAAGGAATAATCTTCAAACGGTACTTCCTTCAATTCGTAAGGAATCGATAATAAATTAAGTCCTTTATAAAAATAATCAACAGAAAGTTCATAGCAATCCAGTTTTCGATCATCATTAGGAGATAAGAAAAATTCAGCTGCTTGAAAATATCGACTAGCTCTTAAATAGGCTTTCCCTTTAGAAATAGAACTGTTAAAGTTTTTTTGTGTTAATTTAGTACCGAGTTTATACCATTCTGCATACCAGGATTCATAATTTTTTTCTTTTATTTTTTCTGTAGTCGATTGAACTTCTGCAAAATCACTTCCACCATAGGGGCAATACCACATTAATCGTCTTGTTTCAAATTCAAATTCAAAAGTTTTAAAAAACATCGAAACACTCCTTTATAGCAATCATATTTAATTATGGGTATAATAATAATCAGATTAAGCTTGTTAGAAAAGAAGTTACTTTGAGGTGCCTATGGAAAAAGACAGATGTTTAAGAGAGTTAGCGTTACCGTTACTTGGGAAATGGAGCATATTTATTGTACTAACGTTAGCTGAAGAGGAAATGTATTTTGCTCAATTAGAGCGTGAAATTGGAATAGTTTCAAGAAAGATGTTATCGCAAACATTAAATGATTTAATGGAAATTCATATTGTTTACAAAAAAGGAGAATCTTCTACAGGACAAAAGACGTATTATGGATTAACTCCTTTAGGGAAGAGCTTATTGCCACATATTTATGGGCTTAAAATTTGGATGATAGAGAATGAGGAATTTTTACGCAAAAAATAAAGCACAAAATCGCTGGCGCTTTTCCATGATTTTGTGCTTTTTAGTAGTTTAAATCATTATTCGTTTTCTAAACGTTCAAATGCGTCATGAAGGACTTGTTTTAAAGTGGAAGCAGATAAGTCCATTTTTTCTTGTTCGGCATCTGCAAGAGGGATTTCGATAATTTGGCGAATACCATCTCGTCCAATAACGGCTGGAGCGCCAATATATACATCTTCTTGTCCGTAATGTCCTTCGAGATAGACAGATAATGGGAAGATAGCTCTTTCGTTATTTAAAATGGCTTTTGTAATTCTTGCAAGGGTTGCTCCAATACCATAGTAAGTAGCACCTTTTTTCGCAATGATTTCATAAGCAGCGTCTCTTACTTGGAAGAATACTTCGACTAATTTTTCTTCATCTGTATCTGGATTTTGGCGAACCCATTCATAAATTTGTAATCCTCCGACATTTGCATGAGACCAAACTGGGAATTCTGTATCTCCATGCTCTCCTAGGATATATCCATGAACGTTACGAGCATCAACACCAATTAATTCGGCAATTGCTTGACGGAAGCGAGCACTATCTAATGCAGTTCCAGATCCGATAACACGATGTTTTGGTAATCCAGAGAATTTCCAAGTTGCGTATGTTAAAATATCAACAGGGTTTGATGCAACTAAGAAGATTCCATCAAATCCACTTGCCATAATTGGATCAATAATTCCTTTTAAGATTTTTAAGTTTTTATGTACTAAGTCAATACGAGTTTCGCCTGGCTTTTGAGCTGCACCAGCAGTAATACAAATGACATCTGCATCATGGCAGTCTTCATAACTTGCTGCATAGATTTTCTTTGGAGAGTTAAATGCTAGCGCATGTGATAAGTCTAAGGCATCTCCTTCTGTTTTTTCTCGTGCAATATCAATAATTCCAAGTTCTTCCGCAATTCCTTGAAGAACAAGTGCATAGGCGTAGCTTGAACCTACTGCGCCATCTCCAATTAAAATTACTTTATTGCTAGGTTTAATAAATTTTTTCATATTGTTACCTCCTATTTCCTAAATGGAATAACCATGGATAGTATAACATGTTTTGTTTTGTGAAGGGTTTTCAAAAGCTTACAAAATAAATTAAATTTTCGATTTTTGAATAGTTTATGATATACTAAATAGGACTCAAGATAGAAATGGGTGTGAACGTATGAAATTAATTATTGGATTAGGAAATCCAGGAGCAAAATATAAAGGAACTCGTCATAATATTGGATTTATTACGGTTGATGAATTTGCTTATCAAGAAAATTTAGAATTTAATCAAGCATTATTTGATGCAACTTTTACTCAAACACATATCGATGGAGAAAAAGTCATTTTAATGAAGCCGTTGACGTATATGAATTTATCCGGTCAAGCGGTTCGTCCATTAATGAATTATTTTAAAATTGGAATTGAAGATATTGTTGTTCTATATGATGATATGGATCTTCCAGTTGGAAAAATTAGGTTACGTCAAAAAGGTAGTGCCGGAGGACATAACGGGATTAAGAGTATCATTAGCTGTTTAGGAAGTGACCAATTTAATCGCATTAAAATTGGCGTAGGACGACCTGCTCCAGGTAAAAGTGTGGTCAATCATGTATTAGCTAATTTTGAAAAGGAAGAACAAGAAGATATTTTAGCTTCTGTGGCTAAAAGCGTAGAAGCGTTAAGAGATTGGATAAAAGGCGATAATTTTATTCAAACCATGAATCGTTTTAATTAAATAAACTTGAAAAAAGGCTGGAGCGAAAGTTTCAACCTTTTTAGTGCGTATATAAAGAGAAAGGAATAGATATGTTACCATTAGGAATTAGTAAAAAACAAATCCATAGTTTTAAAGAATGGATAGAAAGCCTTCCTAAGATGCAAAGTCAGTTAGTGTTAGGGTTAACTGGAGCGGCGAAACATTTAGCCGTAGCAAATGCATATGAAAATTGGAAGGGGCCAATAGTTGTTGTAACACCAACAATGTTACAAGCGACTCAATTATATGAAGAATTAGTACAGTGGTATGAAGACGAAGTATATTTATTTACAGTAGAGGAATCTTTAGCTGCAGAATATTCTATTCACTCTCCTGAAGTGGTGAGTAATCGAATTCGAACATTACAGTTTTTAACAACTGGAGGAAAAGGAATCGTAGTAGTTCCATTATCAGGAATTCAAAAGCCATTAGTACCTTTAGAAGTTTGGAAGAAAAGTACCATTGAATTAGTTGTTGGAGAAACAAGGTTAGAAGTAGAAGAATTAGTCACTCAATTAGGACGGATGGGGTATCGTAGAGAAGCAATGGTAGCTACTCCAGGAGATTTTTCGGTTCGTGGAGGGATTATTGATATTTATCCGTTGGATCAAGAACATCCGATTCGGTTAGATTTTTTTGATGATGAATTAGATTCATTACGGTTTTTCGATGCAGAAACGCAACGCTCACTTGAAATGGTGGAAAATATTATTCTTTTACCGGCAACAGATATTCCATTTGAATATGAAGTGGTATTTGAGGCAAAGGCTAAGATTCAAAAAGCTTATGAAAAAGATATAAAGAGTAGTGAATCAGATGAACGTACGCAATTATTAACCAATCAAATGAATCACCTGATGACACAATTAGAAGAAGGAGAGATTCCTCCTAAAATTTCTTATTGGCTCGAACTATTGTATAAAGATAAAACGACTATTTTAGATTATGTGTCTAAAAAAGGATATTTATTAGTAGATGATTATGCTCGAATTCAAGAAAAACAACGTTCACTTCATGAAGAAGCAGGATTGTGGAAAATTCATCAATTAGAATTAGGAATGATTGCTAGTTCGATTGATATGATTTTTGAAGGAAAGAAAGTATTAAAAGATTCTACACTACCAAGAACCTATTTCTCATTATTCCAAAAAGGATTAGGGCGATTAACGTTTGAAGCCATTCATAATATTCAAGAACGTTCAATGACACAATTCTTCTCACAAATGCCAATGGTAAAAGTAGAAGCAGATCGTTGGGCGAAACAAAAAGCTACGGTTATCGTAGTGGTGGATCAGTTAACGAGAGCTGCAAAAGTAGAACAAACTTTCCATGATTTTGATATTCCAGCAACTATTACAAAAGAAGTACAAGAAGGAATTCTTCAAATTATGGTAGGAACTTTTAGCCATGGATTTGAATTACCACAAGATAAATTTGTAGTCGTTACAGAAAAGGAACTATTTAATAAATTAACGAAACGTGCCCCAAGAACTCAAAAAATTTCCAATGCGGAAAGATTGAAGAGTTATACAGAATTAGCAGTTGGAGACTATGTTGTCCATGTCAATCATGGGGTGGGTGTGTATCAAGGGATGGAAACATTAGAAATTAATGGTGTCCATCAAGATTATATGTCGATTCATTATCAAGATGGAGGGCATTTATTTGTACCTGTTCATCAAATTAAATTAGTTCAAAAATATGTTTCTTCGGATGCAAAAGTTCCTAAATTAAATAAATTAGGAAGTAGCGAATGGGCAAAAACGAAACGTAAAGTTGAAACTAAAATTGAAGATATTGCCGATGAATTAATTGAATTATATGCAAAACGTGATGCGGAAAAAGGATATGCCTTCAGCAAGGATACCGTAGAGCAAAAAGAATTTGAAGATGCTTTCCCTTATTCAGAAACTCAAGATCAATTAAGAAGTATTGAGGAAATCAAAGCAGATATGCAAAAAGATAAACCAATGGATCGTTTACTTGTTGGAGACGTTGGTTATGGGAAAACAGAAGTAGCGATGCGTGCAGTTTTCAAAGCTTTAATGGACGGAAAACAAGCAGCAGTATTAGTACCAACAACGATTTTAGCAGAACAACATTATGAAAATTTTGTTCAAAGATTTGCAGATTATCCATTCAAAATAGGATTGTTAAGTCGATTTAGATTGAAGAAAGAGCAACAAGAAACAATTGAAGGATTACAAAAAGGTCAAGTAGATGTCGTGATTGGAACGCATCGTGTTTTATCAAAAGATGTGAATTTCTTAGATTTAGGGTTATTAGTAGTCGATGAAGAACAACGATTTGGTGTAAAACATAAAGAACGATTGAAACAATTGAAATCCCAAGTCGATGTTTTAACACTAACAGCAACGCCAATTCCTAGAACATTGCATATGTCGATGTTAGGAGTACGTGATTTATCCGTTATTGAAACACCACCTTCAAACCGTTATCCTGTCCAAACTTTTGTAATGGAGCAACAAGGGATTACCATTAAAGATGGAATTGAACGGGAATTAGCTCGTGGAGGACAAGTCTTCTATTTATACAATCGTGTGGAAACCATTGAGAAGAAAGCAGATGAATTACGTCAATTAGTTCCTGAAGCAAGAGTTGGAGTCATTCATGGACAAATGAGTGAAACGACGTTAGAAAATATTTTATATCAATTTATTGAGGGAGAATATGATGTTTTAGTAACAACGACGATTATTGAAACAGGGGTAGATATTCCAAATGTAAATACTTTATTCATTGAAAATGCGGATCATATGGGATTGTCACAGTTATATCAATTACGAGGAAGAGTGGGACGTTCCAACCGTATTGCATATGCGTATTTAATGTATCAACCAGATAAAACTTTAACAGAAGTTGGAGAAAAACGTCTGCAAGCGATGCGTGACTTTACAGAATTAGGTTCTGGATTCAAAATTGCGATGCGAGATTTATCGATTCGTGGTGCAGGGAATTTATTAGGAAAACAACAGCATGGATTTATAGATTCTGTTGGATTTGATTTATATTCTCAAATGTTGAGTGAAGCAGTATTGAAAAAACAAGGGAAAGCAGTCCCAACAATGGAAGATTCTGTTGAAATTGATTTACAAGTAGATGCTTATATTCCAACTACTTATATTCAAGATGAACGTCAAAAAATTGAAATGTATAAACGAATTCGTTCTATTGATAGTATGGAAACGTATCATGAATTATTAGATGATTTTATTGACCGCTTTGGAGAATTCCCTGATGAAGTGAGCTATTTATTAGAAGTTGGAATGCTAAAATATTTTGCAGAGCAGTTATCGATTACTTCGATTAAGAAAAAACAATATTCAATCATTATATCTATTGCTCAACCAGTAGTTCAACAATTAGAAGGAGTTGCCATTTTTGAAGCCCTTGGGCCAGTGAAATTACCTGCTCAAGTTACTAAAAAAGGTACAACTTTACAAGTATTGCTCAATGTAACGAATCAACCAACGGATTTATGGTTAGAACAAATCAAAATTTTCTTAGAAAAATGTTGTGAAGTTGTAGAAGCGCAAAAAGAGGAAAATGAATAAGAACACAAGAGGGGGGATTCAATGATTAAATCGAATAGACAGATGATGCAAGGAGCGTTGGTATTGTCACTAGCAGCCTTCATTGCGAAAATATTAAGTGCCGTTTATCGAGTTCCTTTTCAAAATATGGTTGGGAATACTGGTTTTTACGTTTATCAACAAGTATATCCTATTTATGGAATTGGAATGACCTTTGCTCTCTCTGGTTTTCCAGTATTTGTCTCAGCATTAATTGCTCAGTATCGTTCGGATTATGAATTAACTCCTCTTTTAAAACGATTATTTTGGATTTTAAGTGGATTAGGAATAGGCATATATTTAGTTTTATATACACAGTCAGAACTGATTGCTTTATGGATGGGAGATACTTTATTATCTCCAGTTATTCAAAGTGTATCGTGGATGTTTTTAATGATGCCATTTTTGGTAATTGCTAGAGGGTATTTCCAAGGAACGAATCGAATGGTTCCAACAGCAGTTTCTCAAGTAATGGAACAAGTCGTTCGAGTGAGTGTGATCTTATTAGCTGCCAGTTTTTATGGAGGTCTCACGAATGATTTATATGTAGTGGGAACTTGGGCAATGTCGAGTGCCGTTGTGGCTGCAGTGATGGCAACTTTTGTATTATTGTATTATAAAAAATCAGATTCATTTGAAAATTGGAATGGCAGTCGTGTCATTGAACCTCATAAGATTCAATGGGGAGTATTGCTGAAGAGATTAGTCATTGAAGGTGGAACTATATGTTTATTAAGTTCAATATTAGTATTGTTCCAATTAATCGATTCATTTACGTTGTTTAAAGGCTTAGTTGAACAGGGAATGAGTCAAGAAGTTGCCAAAGATTTAAAAGGGATTTTTGATAGAGGACAGCCACTTGTTCAATTAGGAATGGTTGTTGGAGTTGGATTTTCTTCAAGTTATTTACCATTACTGAGTCGTAGTTATACAAAACAACATTTAGAAGAATTCAAACAATTGAAACACTCACTCTTAAAAATGACGATGGTATTTTCAGTTGTGGCAACAGTAGGATTGTTAGTCATTTTACCAAGAGTTAATCATATGCTTTTTGGGGATATTCAAGGAAACGATGTACTGAGTATTTATATTATCAGTATTGTGTTAGCATCGATGATGATGGCTTACCATGGGCTATTACAAAGTACGGGAAAATATTCCATTACGCTTATAGCATTATTTGTAGGACTGATTGCTAAGGGTGTCGGCAATCTTTGGTTTATTCCTTTGTTTCAAACATTAGGAGCGAGTATTGCGACGATTTTAGGGTTATCTGTGATGCTAGGAATGATTTGGATGCTGAGTGGAGAGAGTACGTCTTCTTCGAGTCATCAACAGGCAACGATTATAAAATTAGGAATTGTAACAATAGGAATGGCAGTCGTGGTAGGAATTTTGAATATTCTATTTGAACGCTATTTTCCTTCTGGAGATTCCCGAACAAAAGATACGCTGATTGCTCTTTTATTAGTAAGTGTTGGAATGATTGTATTTTTAATAGGTGCAATTCGTATAAAATTATTTACCATTCGTGAATGGTTGATGATTCCAAAAGGAAAAACATTGTTAAGATTGACAAGAAAATGGAAATGAGGAGGAGAACAGGATGAGATTAGATAAATATTTAAAAGTATCACGATTAATTAAAAGAAGAAGCGTTGCAAAAGAAGTAGCGGATAAAGGAAGAATTACCGTCCAAGATAAAGTGGCAAAATCTTCAACAGATGTAAAAGTAGGAGATATTATTACCATTCAATTTGGAAATAAGACCGTAACCGTTCGAGTAGATGCGATTCTAGATTCAACTAGAAAAGAAGATGCAAAAGAAATGTTTACGATTTTAGAAGAAAAACAAGTTGTAAAAACAGAAGAGTTTTAAAACGGAGAAGAGAGAGTTGTTTCGTCAACCTCTCTTATTTTTTAGAAAATCTTAAACAGAGGAAATATTGAGAAAGAAAAATGTTTTCATTATACTGTATGTGAAGAAAGTAACTATTTTATATTTAGTCAGAGAAAGGATGAGGAAGATGAATAAAGGTAGTAAAATATATATGAGTGTTGCAATGATTACTTCTGCTGCCATTTGTTTATTTGGTTTATACTTTAGTACAAAGGAAATTGTCGAAGTGACGTCTGTATCGTGGAGAGCGATTGGAGAAAGTTGTTTTGCTTTTTTATGTGCAATGGTTAGTATGATAAAATTACCTTTAAAAACTAAAAAAGGAATTTTAGTGTCGGAATTATTGTTGATAGTTGTTTTGTTTGCTCCAATGATTTTAAAGGGTACTATTCCAACGCTTCAGGTATCTCCTTTTGGTGTAATTGCGGACTTAACGATTGTTTATACTATTGTAGGAGGGATGATTTTATGGATGAATAATCGAAGTAAGCAACAGGATAATGAATGGAAGCTAGAGACTATCTTTATTAATGTTCAAATGCTTATGATTATTAATGTTTTTTTTGATATTTTTTCTTTTGGAGTAGAGGTAATGGATTATGCAAGTGAACTTCAGATTGGACAGATGTTTAGAAGTGTGTTTCTTGGAACGATAAATCTTCAAATGTTATGGATAGCTTTTGGAATTTTGATTATATTTGGAAGCATACTGAAGATGTTGTATATTATTTTTAGGGTGAAGAATGATAAAGATTCAATAATGAGTATTTCTAATGAATGATGATCATATTTACTCCAATTCATGATTTCAAAATTCAAAGATAAGATTTCTTGACAATAATAGAAGAAAAGCATAGAATAATGTGCACGTTATCATTTTGATAACAGTACAAAAATTCAATGTTCATGAAAGGAGCAAGTATGATAGAAACAATTTTTAGTAGAAATTTTAATGTGTTGTTGGAAACACGTCATTTGATGGCAATTATTTTAGCTTGCTTATGTGGATGGGCCATTGGACATGAACGAAAATCGAGAAATAAACAAGCCGGTATTAAAACGCATGTAATCGTAGCTTTAACTTCAGCTTTAATGATGTTAATTTCTAAAGAAGCATTTATAGATACATCAAAATTTGATACAGCTCGTGTGGCTGCACAAGTCGTAAGTGGAATCAGTTTTATCGGTGGTGGAATTATCTTTATGCGAGATAAGAAAATTAGTGGGATTACAACTGCTTCAGGAATTTGGGCAACTGCAGGAATTGGTTTAGCAATTGGTGGAGGAATGTGGATTTTTGGAATAGTCTGTGCTGCTGTTGTAGTCATTATTCAATTATTAACGCATGAATCACCATTAAAGGCTCAAAAACGTCAAGTGAGTATTTATTGTTTAGTTCCAGATGTAACAATTATGCAAAAATTATATGATTTTTGTCATTTGGAAGAGTATCAGGCGATTCAAGTGGAAGCAAAAGAATTAGAAGACGGTCAATTTGAATTAATTGTTCGAGTAGAACATGAAGAAGAGATTGTCATTGAAAAAATTCAAGAGTATATTGAAAAACAACATTCTGATTTAGAAGTGAAGAAGATTAAGTTTAAGACAGAAGAATATTAGCAAATAAGACTTATCTGATATAGCAAACAGGACGCCAACAGAAAAGTGGTATAAGCCAGCAATGTGGCTTATGCCACTTTTTTTATAAAATTTTCCTAAAAGCATAGACTAGTTATCATATTCTTGTTATACTCGTCATATAATCATTAAAGGAGTCAGTGTAGTGAATAAACAGCAAGAAGAAAATAGCAAAATAATTGCGTTTAAAGCCAAAAAGAAAAAATTGCATAAAAGTATTCACTTACCAAAAGTAGCTATTTGGAAAAGAGTAGCTGTATGGCATTCATTATTCATGGCAGTAGTGATTGCTATTATTGGAACACTGATTTTACAAATTGTTGGGCAATTGAATCAAGCAAGTCAGATTGAAGCAAAAATTGTAGAAGCTAAGAAAGATGAAGCAAAAGTAAAAGAGCAACAAAAAGCTTTACTTCAACAAGTTGAATTGTTACAAAAAGATGATTATGTTGCAAAACTTGCACGTAGTGAATATTACTTAAGCAAATCAGGAGAAATTATTTTTAATACGCCTGATGATGCTGCACAAAATAAAATTCAACAAGCAAAAGAAAATCAATCTCGTCATTAATGTTTGCAAGTGCTACAAGTGTTGGAAATAATCTTTTATACTCGTCAAGCGTGTGTATAAAAGGAGAATTTGAAGGAGGAACGCTTTTTATATGTCAATTGAGGTAGGAACTATTTTACCTGGTAAAGTAACTGGTATTACAAATTTTGGAGCTTTTGTGGATTTAGGAAACCGTAAAACAGGATTGGTTCACATTAGTGAAGTATCTAATTCTTATATTAAAGATATTAAAGATGTCTTAACAGTCGGAGATGAAGTTCAAGTAAAAGTAATGGAAATTGCAGGAGATGGAAAGGTTAGTTTGTCGATTCGTCGTGCAAGTGCTGATGATTCTTCTGAAGAAACTGTTGAGGAAAAACCAAAATTCCAAAAATCAGCTTCACGTAATCAAGAAGGACAAGGGTTTAAGAAATCGTCTTATGCATCTAAACCTGCACCATCTTTTGAAAAAAAATCACCTTCGCAAGCAAAAGTAACAGATTTTGATGCGATGATGAGTTCCTTCTTAAAAGATTCTGAAGATCGTTTAACATCATTAAAACGTAATACAGAAGGTAAACGTGGCGGACGTGGTGGACGCCGTTCATAATAGAATGGAGAGATGAGGCTGGAGTATTCCAGTCTCATTTTTGTCATGTAAAGATTAAAGGAGGTGTTTCGATGAATGAAGTCAAACAATTTTTAGAGTGTAATATTCCAAACTGGCAACAAGAGTTCTATATTTTAGCTGTTTCTGGCGGGGTAGATTCGATGGTGTTGTTGGAACAATTTTTTCAACTTCATAAGAAGTTCCCTATTATGATTAGGGTTGTCCATATTCATCATCATCTTCGACAAGAATCGGATGAAGAAGAAGGAATGGTAAGAGAATTTTGCCGAAAAAGAAATCTAGCAATAGATGTTTACCATTGGGAAGAAGGTAGTAGTCAACATAGTGGTATTGAAGAAAAAGCAAGGCAGTTTCGTTATCAAAAATTAAAAGAATCTCAGCAAAAACATCATGCTTCTTATGTTGTGGTAGCCCATCATGCAGATGATCAAGCAGAAACGGTATTAATGAAATTGACAAGAGGAAGTACCCTTGACGGGATTGCTGGGATGAAAGCAATACGTCCATTTGGTGAAGGATATTTAATACGTCCTTTTTTAACAGTGGATAAAAAAGCTTTATATGAGTATGCTTCCGTTCATCAAATCCCTTATAGTGAAGATACGACTAATCAAAGTGTAGTATATACGAGAAATCGATTTAGACAGGAAATAATTCCATTATTTAAAAAGGAAAATCCTAAATTTAATCAAAAAATTCAAGAATTTACGAAATCGTTGCAAGAACAACAAGAATTGATTGAAACAGTAACCTATCAATGGATGGATCAAGCCTTAGTAGAATTACCCAATGGTTGGTCTTGGAATAAGGAAAGTTATATCAAGCAACCAATCGGATTACAGAAAGTTATTTTAGTGGAATTATCTAAAAAAATAGGGGGATTATTGAGTACAAAAAATGTGTCAGATATTCATAAATCTATTTTATCTGATAACTCTCAATTAAGTTTAGATTTGCCAAAAGGATGGATTTTTCAAAAAAGGTATCAGCAATTGTTTCTTGTAAAAAAAGAAATAGAAGCTATTTTTTATAAAGAATTTAGAGTAGAAAAATTTCAAATGGAAGATATTGTATTATCTAAGGATGAAATAGTATCCTTTACGAAAGAAGAAGGGTGGGAAATGATGGTTTCGTGTGAGGATTTTCCATTAATCATTCGTAGAAGAAAGTCTGGAGATTCTTTATTACTCCGTTCAAATCAACATCAAAGTTTAAGAAGATATTGTATTAATGAGAAGATTCCAAAAGAAGAAAGGGAAAAATTATGGGTTGTGGAAAATGCTGCAAAAGAAATTATAGCAATATTAGGATTTCGTAAACCACAATCATTGTCCAAAATGAAAGAAACTGATAAAATAAGAGTATTCTATAGAAAAGAAGAGGTGTCAACATGTTAGATAATTATATTGCAGAAGTATTAGTAAGTCCTGAAGAGTTGAAGGAAACGATTCAAAAATTAGGAGAAAAATTAACCGTAGAATATAAAGATAAAAATCCATTAGTGATTTGTATTTTAAAGGGAGCTATTTTCTTTATGACAGACCTTGTTCGTGCAATGGACTGTGATTTAGAAGTAGATTTTATGGATGTATCTAGTTATGGAGATGCATTTGAATCTAGTGGTCAAGTTCGAATTTTAAAAGACTTAGATCAAAGTGTAAAAGATCGCCATATTTTAATTGTAGAAGATATTATTGATACAGGTCGTACATTAGCTTATATTGTGGAGTTATTAAAACACCGTCAAGCTGCAAGTGTAAAAATTGTTACATTATTAGATAAACCTGAACGTCGTGTTATGGCGATTGAAGCAGATTATGTTGGGGTAGAAGTGCCTAATAAATTTGTAGTTGGTTATGGATTAGATTATAAACAAGGATTAAGAAACTTGCCGTATATTGGAGTTTTAAAACCAGAAATGTATGAATAATAAGATTTGGTTAAGTTATTCATCAAAGATAGTCAAATCTGATATACTATAGTCAGTATAATTATTAAAATGCAGGAGGCAAAATGAATACAAATAATAATCGTCAAATATTTCGTAATGGACTAATGTATATTATGATTTTTGTGGCAATTATTGGATTAGTTTCTTGGTTTAATCAAGGATCCAATGGGCAAACAACAGAAATTAGTTATACACAATTCGTTCAAGAATTGAAAAAAGGTGACATTAAAGAAATAAAAATGCAATATGCAAACTCCGTTTATACAATAACTGGGGAATATAAAGAAGCAAAAGAAAATTCAAATACAACTTCTAAGGGGTTGGCATTATTTGATAAGAGATCTTCTAAAACATCAAGTTTCAAAACAGTTGTTTTACCAAATGATGGAACTGTAATAGAAATTAATAATGCTGCACAACAAGCAGGCACTCAAATTACGACACTTCCTGAAAGTCAGTCTGGAATTTGGTTATCATTATTTTTACAATTAGTAATTCCAATTGTGATTTTTGGATTTTTAATGTATAACGTATTTTCTAGCCAAATGGGACAAGGTGGACCACGTGGTGTTATGAACTTTGGTCGTTCAAAAGCTACCGATCAAAAACAAAAAGTGAAGGTTCGTTTTTCAGATGTAGCAGGGGCTGAAGAAGAAAAACAAGAATTAGTAGAAGTAGTAGAATTTTTAAAAGATCCTCGTAAGTTTACAGCTCTTGGAGCTCGTATTCCAGCAGGTGTCTTATTAGAAGGCCCTCCAGGAACAGGTAAAACTTTATTAGCCAAAGCTGTTGCCGGTGAAGCAAATGTTCCATTCTTCTCCATTTCAGGTTCTGAATTTGTAGAGATGTTCGTTGGGGTAGGGGCAAGCCGTGTTCGTGATTTATTTGAAAATGCGAAAAAAAATGCTCCAGCTATTATTTTTATTGATGAAATCGATGCTGTTGGTCGTCAACGTGGTACAGGTATGGGGGGAGGTCACGATGAACGTGAACAAACTTTAAACCAATTGCTAGTTGAAATGGATGGTTTTGAAGGAACAGAAGGCGTTATCGTGATTGCTGCAACAAACCGTTCCGATGTATTAGACCCTGCATTATTACGTCCGGGACGTTTTGACCGACAAATTTTAGTAGGTCGTCCAGATGTTAAAGGACGTGAAGCAATTCTAAAAGTTCATGCTAGAAATAAAAAATTAGCAAAAGAAGTGGACTTAAAAGTGATTGCTCAACAAACTCCAGGTTTCTCTGGTGCTGAATTAGAAAACTTATTAAATGAAGCTGCTTTAGTAGCTGCAAGAAGAGATAAAACAGCGATTGACAAGTTAGATGTGGATGAAGCACATGACCGTGTTATTGCGGGGCCAGCGAAAAAAGATCGTGCAATTAGTGAAAAAGAACGTAAAATGGTTGCTTTCCACGAAGCTGGTCATACAATCGTTGGAATGGTATTAAGTGATGCACGTGTCGTTCATAAAGTGACGATTGTTCCTCGTGGACGTGCAGGTGGATATGCAATTATGCTTCCAAAAGAAGATCGCTTCTTAATGACTAAAAAAGAATTGTTCGAACAAGTAGTTGGATTACTTGGTGGACGTGCTGCTGAGGAGTTTATCTTTAATGAGAAAACGACAGGAGCAAGTAATGATTTCGAGCAAGCAACAGGAATTGTTCGTAGTATGATTACAGAATATGGAATGTATGATGAATTAGGAACGGTTCAATATGAAGGAAATCATCAAGTCTTTATTGGACGTGATTACGGACAAACAAAAGCTTATTCTGATCAAGTGGCTTTTGAAATCGATAATGCAGTTCGCTCGATTATGAAAGAAGCTTATGCACAAGCATTACAAATTTTAGAAGAACATAAAGATCAATTAACTCTAATTGCTGAAAAATTACTAGAATTAGAAACTCTTGATGAACGTACCATTAAAGCATTATTCGAAACTGGAGAAATGCCAACAGAAGACGTTGAAGAAGAGTATCCAAGTGAAATAGAAGCAGCAAGTTTTGAAGAGTCTAAAAAGGCTTTAGCAAAACGTGAAGCATCTAAACAAGATGATTCTGATGAAGAATCTGATTCAAAAGATGATGTAGAATAATGACAAGAAAGTGAGAAGGGAAAGTTAAAGCTTTTCTTTCCCACTTTTCTTTTATGAAAGAAGGAATGAAGAATGAAGGATCATTTATTAAAAGTATTAGCTTTTAATGATGAAGTTAAAGCAGTTGCGATTGTAGCAACAGAAGCAGTATCTCAAGCACAAAAACGTCATGACACTTGGAGCGCAGCTACTGCGGCATTAGGACGTACGATGATTGGAACACAATTATTAGCAACTAGTCTAAAAGGAAAAGAAAAAATTACGATTCAAGTAAATGGTGATGGTCCTGGTGGGAAAATTATGGCAGAAGCAAATGGTTTAGGTCAAATGAGAGGATATATCTCAAATCCCCATGTTAGCTTACCATTAAATGAAAAAGGAAAATTAGATGTTCGTGGAGTTGTGGGAACGAATGGAACCATTACCGTTATTAAAGATTTACAATTGAAAGAACCATTTTCTGGTCAAATTCCAATTGTAGACGGTGAATTAGGAATGGATTTCACATATTATTTAGCTGTTTCTGAACAAATTAATGGAGCAGTTGGAGTTTCTGTATTAGTAAATCCAGATGAATCGGTTCGTGCTGCAGGAGGATTTATGATTCAATTACTTCCTGGAGCTAGCGAAGAAACGATTGTTGAAATTGAACGACGTATTAGTGAAATGCCTCTTGTTTCAAAATTGATTGATCAACAAGAAGAGCCTATTGATTTATTAAACCGTCTATTAGGGAAAGAAAATATTAAAGTGTTGGAAGAATTACCGGTAGAATTTCATTGTCCTTGTACAAGAGAAAGATTTAGTGCAGGATTATTATCAATTGGGGTAGATGACTTGCAACATTTAATTAATGAAGATCATGGAGCAGAAATTGTTTGTCATTTCTGCGGTGAGAAATATCAATTTAGTGAAGATGATTTAAATGATTTAATCACAGAAATTAACGATCAAAAATAATGATGAAGAATAGGTTCAAAATTAGGAAGAACAAGTAACTAGATATTTATTTTTAACTTCTCTAAAATTTATCATTGCAAAAATTGTAAAACAGGTCTACAATAGCGATGAAAACGATTGTAAAAAAAGGAGAGGTTAATGATGAAACAATCTATCGGTATAGATATTGGAGGAACAAAAGTAGCAGTAGCGATTATTAATGAAAAGGGAGAAATTGTAAGCCGTAGACAAGCTCCTAGTGAAGTAGAAAGTGCAGAAACATTATTCCAACAAGTGGTACGCTTAATCAATGAAGAATTAAATGAACATCCATTTTCAATTGAAGAAATGGAAGGAATTGGAATTGGATTACCAGGAAAAGTTGATGTTGAGAATGGAGTAGCTGTTTTCCAAAATAATATTCCATGGCCAAACTTCCCAATTGTAAAAAAATTGCAAGAGGTTTATGGTTCAATTCCAGTAAAAATTGATAATGACGTAAAAGTAGCTGCTTATGCAGAATATCGTCTTCAAAACTTAACAGAAAAAGAAATGTTTGCTTATGTTACACTATCTACAGGTATTGCAGCAACAAATATTGTAAATGACCAAATTTTACGTGGTGCAGGATTCTCAGGGGAAATTGGTTTTATTCCAGTTTCATTCTTTGATCAATGGATGAGTTTAGAAGAAGCTTGTTCAGGAGTGGGAATTCAAAAGAAAGCACAAGAATTATATCAAGATACTTCTGTTACAACTAAGGATGTATTTGAAAAATGGCGTCAAGGTGATGAAATCGCTACAAATATTATTCGTCAAGCAGCTAGTGGAATTGCAAGTAGTTTACATGCCATGGTTTGTTTATTAGACCCTCATGTTATTGTTTTTGGAGGAAGTGTATCTAATTATAATTCAGACTATATTGAGTTAGTCAAAGAAATTTTGGATACTCGTCTACATGTGGAACAAAAACATGTATTACAGAGAATGCTTACTTCAACTATTAAAGGAGACAATGGGATTATTGGAGCTGGATTATTAGTTTTATAAAGAATGGAAGGTTGGAATGTTATTCCAGCCTTTTTATTTTTAGTTAAAAAAAGGAGAGTTTAAAGAAAAAATCTAAAATGTGAAGAATTTCGGTAAAATTTCTTATAAAAGTTTGCTATTTTGAGGAATACGATTTCCAGAAAAACTATAATATGGTATACTTTTATTATGTGGCAGTGTAGACATTACTGTCAGGCGATTAGATAGAGAAGGGAAATGAATAAGGTGTTTGAAAAGTTATTAGATCGTTTAATGAGTTTAAAAGGGAATACTGAAAAAATCTATCGTCATGATTTATTTTTAGAAGAAGAATTATCTCCAGCTCAATTTTGGGAATATTCAGATAAATTAGCGTATTATTTACAAGAAAGATTACAAGAAAATCGTCAACCGATTGTTGTATATGGACATAAACATCCGATGATGATTGTCTATTTTTTAGCGTGTGTTAAATCAGGGCGTGCATTTTGCCCAGTGGATATTAACACCCCAATTGATCGAGTTAAAGATATTATTGCAACAGTACAATCACCAGTTGTATTAACAAGCGAAGAGATTGCATTAGAAACGCCAGTACTAGATGTTTCAGCTACAAAAGAAATTCTTCGTACAACAACTGAAATTATTGATTCTAGTTATTATGTGAAAGATGAAGATATCTTTTATATTATTTTTACATCTGGAAGTACAGGGAAGCCAAAGGGTGTTTCTATAACGTATTATAATTTAAATCAATTTTTAAAATGGTACACAGGGTATTATACTAATAAGGGACGCCAAGTCTTTTTAGGGCATCCACCATTTTCATTTGATTTATCAGTAATGTCTTTATGGCCTGCTCTTTATATGAATGCACCTTTAATTCAAATTGATCGTCAACATTTACAAGATTTTAAAGTGCTATTTAAAACTTTACAAGAATCAAATGCTACCATTTGGATTTCTACTCCATCTTTTGCAGAAATGTGTTTAGTAGATCCTAGTTTTAATCAAGAGTTACTACCACAGGTAAATCAGTTTGTATTTTGTGGTGAAAAATTATTTGCTACTACTGCTCAAAAATTATTAGATCGTTTCCCAAATGCTGAAGTAGTGAATACATATGGTCCGACAGAATCAACGGTTATGGTTACATGGGTATCGATTACGAGAGAGATTTTAGAACAATATCCGGATAATCTACCTGTTGGTGTGATTAAACCAGGGACAACGGTAACGATTGAAGGTGGAGATAGAGGGGAAATTATTATCCAAGGGGATACAGTCGCTAATGGATATTATCAAAACCCAGAAATGACAGAAAAGAGTTTTGTCATTCCTCAAACAGGAGATCGTAGTTATAGAACAGGTGATTTAGGTCATTTTGAAGGAGATTTATTATTCTGTGAAGGACGAATTGATTTCCAAATTAAATTACATGGACATCGTATTGAATTGGAAGATATTGATAATAACTTATTAAAAAATCCAAAAGTTCGCCAAGCAGCAACTGTTCCATCCTATGCAGAAGATGGAAAAATTAAATCCATCATTTCTTATGTTGTGTATACAGGGGCTATCGAAAGTCGATTTGCAACTGGAAAGTTGATTAAACAAGATTTGGCACAATATGTTCCAGAATATATGATTCCTAAAAAAATCTTCTTTTTAGATGAAATGCCATTAAATAATAATGGTAAAATTGATAAGAAAAAATTAAAGGAGTTATAGAATGGAGTATTTTGACGGCTTAGATTTTTTTGGAGTACTATTTTTAGGGCTTATTCCAATTATTCTATTACGCCTATTTGAAAAATCAGTTTATTGGATTACTTTAATAATTTCTATTGGAATTGCGATTGCAGTATTTAAAGAGCAGCCAAACCATTTTATAAATTTAATCATTTTTATTGTGGAAACCTATTTATTAGTTCGATTAGGTTTTCATTTTAGAGAGAAAAAATCTACAAAATATCCAATTTTATTGTTTGCGAGTTTATTATTAATTGCAGCAAAAACAGTTGTTGTTTGGAAAGTTTCCATTTTTGGATTTTTAGGAATTTCTTATATGACTTTCAAAGTGTTACAAATTATTTTTGAAACGTATGACGGAGTTATTAAGGAGCCGATTAATATTTTTGATTATCTTCAATTTTTATTATTCTTCCCAACTTTTAGTGCGGGACCAATTGATAGAAGTAAAAGATTTGTAGAAGATATTCATCAAATAATTCCTAGAAAAGAATATATAGAATTATTAGGAACAGGATTGTTTCGACTAGTTTTAGGGCTTGTTTATAAAATGGTATTATCAGGATTGTTATATTTAGCATTAAACCATTTACCAAATAAAGGATTTTTATTTACAACAGTCTCCTATATGTATGTATATACGTTTTATCTATTCTTTGATTTTGCAGGATATAGTTTAATGGCTGTGGGTGTAAGTAATATCATGGGGATTCAAACTCCAATGAACTTTAATAAACCATTTTTAAGTATCGATATTAAAGATTTCTGGAATCGTTGGCATATTTCATTATCAACTTGGTTAAGAGATTTTATTTTCTCAAGAATTGTGATGAAATCAATGAGACATAAATGGTTTAAAACTCGTTTATCTACTGCTATGTTTGCATATATGATAAATATGGTTTTTATGGGATTTTGGCATGGGCTTTCATGGAGTTATATTATTTATGGAGTTTACCATGGCATTTTAATGGCTTCTTTTGAATGGTATCAGAAGAAATCTAAGTTTTATAAAAAATATAAACAGAAAACAGCTTATAAAGTTGTCAGTTGGTTTGTAACCATGCATTTAATCATGATAGGCTTGTTAATTTTCTCTGAAAAGCCATATGAATTTATTATAAAATTATTATTGAAATAATAAGGAGAGAATAGTATGTTAGAAGAAAAGGTTTTAGCAATTATTGAAGAAATTTGCGAAGATGATGTGATTTATGAAGAACGAGATATTAATTTGAAAGAAGAAGGCTTGATGGATTCATTAGCTTTTGTTGAATTATTAGTTCGAATGGAAGAGTTTGGAATTGAAGTGGCTCCTACAGAAGTAACTTATGAGGAAATTGATACGCCTAATAAAATTATTCACTATATTGAAACAAGGGTGAATCAATAATGAAGAAAATACAGGCATTTGGAATAGCCTTAGTACTTGCGCTATTAACACTTGCATTATACCTTCATATCATTAACCAAAAATTGGCGAATTATTATCACGTGAGTGATAATAGTATTCGTTATAATTTTGAATTTACAAAATATAAAGGTAGAGATATTCTAAAAGATAATATTGATGATAAAACATTAGTCGTACTAGGATCTTCAGAATTAGGAAAAGTAAGTGAACATCCTTTTCATATTAAGCAATTGTTTAATTATGATGATTTTCATATTATGGCAATTGGTGGAGGGAATTTCCAAAATATTATTCAAGCTTCCATGCTAGGATCTTTGGGGAATGATTTTCCAAAGCAAAAGTTTATTCTTAGTGAGTCATTTATTTGGTTTGATCAATTTGGAATGAATCCAAAAGCCTTTTTAAGTCGTGTTTCAAATGAACATGTCTATTACACTTTAATTAATCCTAAAATTTCAAAAGAAACCAAGGAAAAATTTATGAAGAGAGTGTTAGAATTATCAAAAGATAATAAAAATGTTCATGAAACTTTTGAACGCTATAAACGTCGCTTAGTTGATCATAAAGGAACAATTGTAGATGATTGGCTCATTAAAATAGATGTAGAAAAGTTTGCTTTAAATAATAAAATAAGTTTCTACTTTACAGGTAATGTAACGCCAATTCCTTCAAGTGGACCGGTTACTCCTAATTATGATTGGAAAGAGCTTCAAAATAAATATTTAAATGATGCGAAGGTACGAACTGAAGGTAATGATTTTGGTATTGAAAAGAGATATTATGCATCTGAAATTCAAAATAGACTTGAAAAATTGAAAAATTCTGCAGCTAAATATAAATATGATATTTCTACAGAATATGATGATTATGCCTTAGTCTTACAAATGGCAAAAGAGATGGGATTAGAAGTCGAAGTTGTTAATTTCCCAATTAATGGTAAATGGTATGATTATATTGGAATTGGTCCAGAACAACGTGCGATTTATTCTAAAAAAATAACAGAAATAACAGAATCATTTGGATATAAAATCATGGATTTAACTTCAAAGGAATATGAACCCTATTATATGTATGATACGGTTCATCCTGGATGGAAAGGATGGCCTGAAGTTGCTGAAGAAATGCTTAAATTCTATCAAAAAAATTAGCGAAAAGCATCAATTATTATTATGGACATTGGCTTTCTATGTTTTATTTGTCATGTTAGGGTTATACTTAATTCATGCAGATTTTTCAAATATCGAAGAATTTGTCTATAGCGCTTTTTAATAGAAAAAATAAGTTCCACACGACGAGTGCTGTCGTGTGGAACTTTTGTTTAGAATTTTATATTTAATAGTTCTAGCATTTCATGATAAGCTTTTTCAATTCGTTGACGGGTTGTTTCGTCAACAGTATTGGCGTATTTTGCACCAGGTAAATAATCTTCAGCTAGGAATACTTGATAATCGTATGCAGGGTAGCCTTGGAATGTACGATTGATTGGGGTACGAGAAACCCATGTTGGATGAGCTTGTACACTTGTTAAAGTCGTTTGATTTCCTTCTTTTTGAATCGTAATATCCATAATAACGCCACGTTCCGTCCAAATATTGTCTAATGTTTCAACACGTTGATTGGATAATAAATTTCCCATTGAATAAATAATAAATTTCTTTTGTCCATCTTTTTCAATAGTTTCAGTTGGTTCAGCAACGTGAGGGTGACCTCCGAAGATAACATCTGCTCCCCATTCAATCATTTTATGATAAGTGTCTACTTGAGCCTCTGTTGGAGATAATTTATATTCTACTCCCATTTGCGGCATTACAATTGTAAAATCAGCTATTTCTTCCGCTTTTTCAATTTGTTCTTTTACTTTATCCATATTTAAATCATATAAATGATTGTTGTAATCTTCTTGTGAGATACTAGCTTCAATTCCGTTAAAGCCATAGGAGAAACCTAAAATAGCAACTTTAATGCCATTCACTTCTTTAACTAAAATTCCTTCATCCGGATTTACTTTAACCCCGAAAATATCTAAACCTGCTTTACGAAATGCGGTAGCAGTATATTTTAATCCACTAATTCCTGTATCTAAAATATGGTTATGTGCTAAGTCTAAAACATCATATCCGGCGTCTTTAATACTTTGAATGACTTCTTCAGGTGCATTAAAGATTGGATAGCCGGCTAAAGGGCGATCTGGATTAATTGTTCCTTCAAAGTCACCTAATGCTAAATCAGCAGAAGAAACTAATGGTGTAATTTGTTCATAATCGTTTTTGAAATCATAAGTTTGTCCATCAAAAGCACTACCGTAAACAATGTCGTGATAGAGCATATCTCCGCTAGCTGTAATACGAGCGGTTTGAATCGTGTGATGATCGGATGATTCTATTGTACTAGTTTCGTTAGAGGAGCTATTTTTAGTGAGTGCTTGATTCTCATTTTGAATAATGGATGGAATATTTAAAATAAATATAACAATAGCAATAGATGCTAAAGCGATAAATGAAAATAATAGTTTTGCCATTCGAGCTTCTTTTAACGCACGTTTATGATGTGCACTGTCTTTACGTTGATTCATAGAATACCTCCCAATATATGAATTATCCTTATTATAAAGCAATTTTAAGAAAACTACTAGCAGAATTTAAAAGGAAAAATTGAATCGATTATGGAAAAATGAAAGTGTAATGAAAACAAATATTATACGAAATAATTTCATAACTAAGCGTAAATAGCTAGCCAATAAAGAGAAATTAGGGTATAATAGCTACGTACAAATAAATACTAGGTTACTAGTATAAGGAGGAAATTTTAAATGAGTCGTTTAGTAAGTATGACAGAAATGTTGAACAAAGCTAAAGAAGGTAAATATGCCGTAGGTCAATTCAACATCAATAACTTAGAATGGACACAAGCTGTTCTAACTGCTGCTCAAGAAGCAAAATCACCAATCATCTTAGGAGTATCTGAAGGTGCTGGTAAATATATGGGTGGCCCATTAGTAGTTGCAGCTATGGTAAATGCATTATTAGAAACTATGGATATCACAGTTCCAGTTGCATTACACTTAGACCATGGTTCATCAGTTGATGTTTGTAAAAAATATATTGATGCTGGTTTCAGCTCAGTAATGTTTGACCACTCTCATTATCCAATTGATGAAAACATTGAATTAACTAAAGAAGTTGTTGCATATGCACATGCTAAAGGCGCTTCTGTAGAAGCTGAAGTAGGTACTGTAGGTGGTACTGAAGATGGCGTTACAGGAGGAATTCAATACGCTGACTTACACGAATGTGAACGTATGGTAAAAGAAGCTAATATTGATGCATTAGCAGCAGCATTAGGTTCAGTTCACGGAACTTATGCAGGTGAACCTGTATTAGGATTTGACGAAATGTTAGCTATTTCTGAAGCTACTGGTGCTCCATTAGTATTACACGGAGGATCTGGTATTCCAGAATATCAAATCAAAAAAGCAATCGAACGTGGACATGCTAAAATCAATGTTAACACTGAATTACAACAACAATGGACTGCAGCAGTTCGTGCTAAATTAAATGCAGATGCTGAAGTTTATGACCCACGTAAAGTAATCAAACCTGGTTTTGATGCAATCGTTAAAGTAACTAAAGAAACAATGGATATCTTTGGTTCAACTGGAAAAGCTTAATCATTAAAGATATTTAACAGAGGTGAGAGAAATCTCACCTCTTTTTTGTTCGAAAAAAGTAGTGTTTTAAGAGTATTTAGAGTAAAATGTTGCTAAATGAGACAAAATTTTACCATAAAAGGGAGATAGAAATGAAAGTTAAAAAAAGAGTCACAAAAGGGGCAAGATTGTACTTATTACTTAGTTTGTTCATAATTTTCATATCATTTTTTATGCTAAAAAATGTTGTTAGTTATACTGAACCAATTGAAGAAATGTTTATCAATCACCCTTTAACAGAAAAGGAAATAGAAAAGGTTCAAGTGGTTCGAATTTATGATATCGAAAAAGTAGAATTACCAAATGAAAAACAAGATTTTTATATCATTGAAGATGAATTAGGTTATCATATGTTAAAATCAGGGAATGCTAAATTAGACGAAATGGCAGAGGAAGCTAGCAAACTGTCAAAAGCAAGACCATTTGAAAATAAATTATTTTTATTAAAAATAAGGGTCATTCCTGAAATTAAACGAGGAAGAAGAGGAAGAAAAATTGTAAAGATTTCTCCAGAAATGCAACAGGATTTTGCAGCTGTTTTTCAAAAGAGTAATTTAGCAAAGAAAAAAGAGAGAGAAGCGAAAAATGATACAATGTTAGCTTATACGTATCAGTTAGCGCACTTAAAAACAGATCTTTATTTTGATGAATTTGATGAGATTGATTTATGGTTTGAAATAGGGAAAGGTATAGTTGTTCTTATTGTGGGGTTAGGATTTTTAGTAGCATCTGGAAAAATTATTTATCATAACTATAAGAATTATAAAGAATTATTCGAGTTGTTCCCAGAAGTTCAAGGTCATATGAATCTTTTAGTGGAAAATGCCGAGTATGTTTCAAAGGATTTTGCTTTATTAGTTTATAAAGGGCATATTATTATTCATGCAGATGAATTTTATGTGGAATCATTGAATAAAATTCGTGGTATTCGTAAGTTTAAGAAGAGTTATAGAGCGATTGTAGAATATTATTTACGAGTGAAATATAAAAACTCTGATGAACCTTATGAATTATCGATTGGATCCTTTGCGGGTAAGAGATATGTCGACGACGAAAAATGGTTAGAGGAAAACTATAACATTCTTGTTGAATTATAATTAGGTCTTCCCTTCGGGGAAGTCTTTTTTTGACAAATAAGTACAAAATCGTGTATGATTAATCATGTTTCTGAAAATAAACAGCTAAGAAAGGTAGCAGAATTGGATAGCGCCAGGCTTATCATGATAGAGGATAAGTGACGAGGATTGAGTTTATCGAAATATTCGGCGGGTGACTCAAGGCAGTGCAGTCTACAGCAATATACAAAAATCTCTGAGGGGATACAAAATTTTTGCAAGCACCAGAAACAATGAAAAATTTGTTTGAAGGAAACCCTTCATTAAAAGGAGACTATATATATGTGTGGAATTGTAGGATGTATTGGAGAGAACCGTATTCAAACGGTTATTTTAGATGGATTAGAAAAATTAGAATATCGTGGATATGATTCAGCAGGATTATTTATTGCAGATGCTGATGGTACAACACAATTAGTAAAAAAAGTAGGACGTATCGTAAACTTACGTGAAGCAGTGGATGAAGAAATCCCAGCATTTGCAGGGATTGGGCATACTCGTTGGGCAACTCATGGACCAGCAACAGAAAATAATGCTCACCCACACCGTTCTCAAAATGGACGTTTTACATTAGTTCATAATGGAGTAATTGAAAACTTCTCTGAATTAAAAGAAACTTATTTATCAAATGTAAACTTCCAATCTCAAACGGATACAGAAGTAGCAGTGAATTTAGTTGAATATTTTGCAGAAAAAGAAGGTTTATCTGGTAAAGAAGCTTTCCGTCGTGCGTTAAAAGAAATTCGTGGATCATTTGCATTTGGTTTATTAGATGAACAAGCTCCAGGAGTATTATATGCTGCAAAACATAAGAGCCCTCTATTAGTCGGAGTAGGAAAAGACTTCAATGTTATTTGTTCAGATGCGATGGCAACTATTTCTCAAACAGATACTTACTTAGAAATTAAAGATGAAGAATTAATTACCATTACAAAAGATAAAGTAGAGATTGAAACAATTGACGGTCAAGCAGTAGAACGTGCACCATTTAAAGCAGAATTAGATGCAGATGATATCGAAAAAGGTGCTTATCCTCATTACATGTTAAAAGAAATGGATGAACAACCTGCCGTATTACGTCGTATTATTAAAGAATATACAAATGAAGCTGGTGAATTAGAAGTTCCTAGCGAATTATTAGAAGAAATTGGACAAAGCAATCGTGTTTATGTTGTAGCTTGTGGAACAAGTTATCATGCTGGTTGGATTGGTAAATATTTATTAGAACAACTAGCAGGAATTCCTGTTGAAGTATTTTTAGCGAGTGAATTTGCATATCATCAACCAATTTTATCTGAAAAACCATTCTTTATTTTCTTAACACAAAGTGGAGAAACAGCAGATAGCCGTCAAGCATTAGTAAAAGTGAATGAAAAAGGTTACCCTTCATTAACGATTACAAATGTTAAAGGTTCAACGTTATCTCGTGAAGCAACTCATACATTATTACTTCATGCTGGTCCAGAAATTGCAGTAGCTTCAACAAAAGCTTATACAGCACAAATTACAGTCATGGCAGTATTAGCAGAAGTATTACGTCGTACAAAAGGACGTCCTCAAACATTTGATATGAGTCATGAATTAGCAGTGATTGCTTCAGCCATCGAAGGTGTATTAGATGAAAAATCTGTTGTAAAAGAATTAGTGGATCAAAACTTATTAGATACAGCAAATGCCTTCTATATTGGTCGTCATTTAGATTATTATGTAGCAATGGAAGCAGCATTAAAATTAAAAGAAATTTCATATGTACAAACGGAAAGTTTTGCAGCTGGAGAATTAAAACATGGTACAATTGCCTTAATCGAAGAAGGCACACCTGTAATTGCTTTATTAAGTGAGCCAGTAGTTGCAAGCCATACAAGAGGAAATATCGAAGAAGTGAAAGCACGTGGAGCTAAAACAATGGTCATTGCTATGGAAGGAAGCGAACGTGAAGGCGACGATATCGTTTTACCAAAAGTACAAATGGAATTAGCACCAATTTTAAGTGTTGTTGTAACACAATTAATTGCTTATTACACATCTCTTGGTAAAGGATTAGATGTTGATAAACCAAGAAACTTAGCAAAATCTGTAACAGTGGAATAATGAAGTTAAATCGCCTTTTCGTTTTGAGAAAAGGCGATTTTTAAATGTGTAGCTACGAATTTAATTGTTAAAAATAGAAAAAAACATTACAATAAGATAAAAATAATAGAGAGATGGAGTGATGAAATGTCCAATGTAACTTTAAAAGATATTGCTAAAATTGCAAATATTTCCCCAGCTGCGGTTTCTATTATTTTAAATGATAAACCATCAAGAATATCTGAAGCCAAAAAACAAGAAGTAAAAAAAATAGCAAAAGAATTAAATTATAGACCAAATAAAATAGCTAGAAGTTTATTAGGAACACCAACAAAAACAATAGGGGTACTAATTCCAGATATTGAAAATCCGTTTTTTTCTAAATTAGTTAGAATTATTGAACGTGAAATGAGTACTAAAGGGTACTCAATATTAATTGCTAATAGTAATGATATTTTTAAAAATGATATCAATCATATTAATGAATTTCTAGAAAGACAAGTAGATGGAATTATTATTTGTGTAGCAAACGAAACGTACTTACATTTACAAGAATTTAGAGATTTTATAATGAAAATAGATTCTGCAATAGTTTTTGTCGACCGTTTTGTAACAGGTATTTCTAAAGGACAAGTTGTCTCGGATAATAGATTAGGAGGCTTCCTAGCAACTAGTTTATTGCTAAAAAAAGGAGTTAAGGAACTATCAATAGTTACAGGTAAAAAAACATCTTTTATTTCTAATGAACGTTTAAAAGGAGTAAAAGATGCATTGGAGGATTCGGATAAGGGAATAAAAGTTAATTATTTTGAAGGTGATTTTCATTATGAATCTGGAATGAAAATAGGAATGGAAACAGATATTTTAAAAGAAAATAGTGGGATTTTTTGTTTTAATGATTTAATGGCATATGGGATATTAAGTGCTAATAAAATAAAAAAAATAAGTGATTTTCAAATAATAGGATATGATAATTTAAAATATGCAGAAATGTTTGGAATACAATTACCTTCTGTAAATCAAAATATCAAGCAACTAGCAGAAGAAGCGGTTAAAATGTTACAGAGAACCTTAGAAGAAGGGGATTATACAGAGACAATTTATTTAAAACCATATTTATAAAACTAAAACGAATGAGTGCATAAGAATTATGTGCTCATTTTTTAATTTAGAATTGACAACGCTAACAAAAAGGTGCATAATAAAATCACAAACAAGGTTAAACGTTTAACCAAAAGTTGAAGTTAGGAGTGATAAGATTGAGAATTATATATAATGCTTTAACTGCAACGGAATATTTAGAAATGCATAAATTGGTTAACTTTTATCCGTATGAATATAATGATGTGAGGCTTGCTCTAGAAAAGGATATTATTAATATTAAAATTTATTCAAAAGATAAATTAGTTGGAATAGGAAGAGTTGTTGGTGATGGAAGAATTGTGTTCTTTTTAAAAGATATAATTGTCCATCCAGAATTTCAAAATAAGGGGGTAGGTACATTATTAGTAATGAATTTGTTAAATCAAATTAAAAAGATAGGATGTGATCATGCATATATTGGTTTAATGAGTACGAGTGGAACAGAGAACTTTTATGAACAATTTGGATTTATAAAACGGCCGAATGGTACGTTTGGAAGTGGTATGGTGATGTTTGTTGAAAAATAAAATATATGTTGTAGGTAGTATTAATATTGATGAAAAGATTAGTATTGATAGTATTCCAAAAGCTGGTGAAACAAAACATGGTAAAAATTATCATATTAGTTTTGGAGGAAAGGGAGCAAATCAAGCGATTGTTGCAGCTTCACTG
This sequence comes from uncultured Granulicatella sp., assembly GCF_963516875.1. Lineage (GTDB taxonomy): Bacteria > Bacillota > Bacilli > Lactobacillales > Aerococcaceae > Granulicatella. The sequence goes on from NZ_CAUQCL010000007.1 coordinate 63,834, forward strand.
GGAGCATCAACTCTTTTTTTGGGAAGAGTAGGTAGTGAAATTCAAGGTGAAGAAGCAATAAATGAAATGAGAAAAAATGGAGTTAATGTTGAAAGTATTATTAAGGATACAACTGCCTATACCGGAAGAGCAATTATTATATACGAAAATATGGATAATAGAATATTGTTAGCTCCTGGTGCTAATAATAATGTTTCTGAACAAGATGTTGAGAAATTTATTGATGGAAATATGAATGATATTTTATTAGTTCAATTTGAAATTCCGCTAGAAACTATTTGGTATGCTATAAAATTAGCTAAAAAGAAACATATGATAGTAGTAGTTAATCCAGCACCGGCAAAAAGAATACCAAAAGAAATATTAAAAGAGATTGATTATTTAATATTAAATCAATCTGAAACAGAATTACTAACAGGAGAGTATCCGGAAAATATAGAAAATTGTAGAATTGCATCTAACAAACTGCATGAGTATGGAGTGAAAAATATTGTTATCACATTAGGTGAAAAAGGTGCTTTCTATTCAACTAAGAATTTAAACGGGTTATTACCTTCGATTAAAGTAAATGTAGTAGATACAACTGGTGCAGGAGACTCTTTTCTTGGAATGTTTGTATATAAATTGTTAGAAGAAGAAAATATCGAAAAAATTATACAATATTCGGTAGTGGCTGGTGCTTTAGCATGTGAAAGAGAAAATGCACATGATTATGTACCAACATTAGAGGAAATAGAGGAGAAAATGTAAAATGACGAGAAAAATTATTATTGATACAGATCCTGGGATAGATGATGCAGTTGCAATTGCAATTGCATTATATGCGAAAGAATTGGACGTTCAATTAATTACAACGGTAGCAGGAAATGTTGGATTAGAAAATGTAACAACTAATGCATTGAAATTATTAAAATTTTTAAATAAAAAAGTTCCTGTAGCTAAAGGAGCAAAAAAACCATTATTAAAAACAGCGATGTCAGTTGAATCAGTGCATGGTAAGACTGGTATGGAAGGATATGATTTTCCAGAACCTGATACAAGTTTATTAATGAATATAAATGCAGTTGAAGCAATGCATCAAGTAATACAAAATAATAAAGAAATTACACTAGTTTGTATTGGGCCATTAACAAATATAGCTTTATTAATAAATTCTTATCCAGATGATCTGGAAAAGGTTAAGGAAATTGTTATTATGGGTGGAGCCATTGGAAGAGGTAATTCAGGGGTATATTCTGAATATAATTTTCATTTTGATCCAGAAGCGGCAAAAATTGTTATGGATTTTCCAGTAACTAAAGTGATTTGTCCTTTAGAAATTGGTAAGGAGGCATTAATTTATCCTGAAATTTCAGAAAAAATAAAAGAGTTAAATCCTACAGGAGATATGTTTTATTCACTATTTAAACTATATAGAGGAGGTAGTTTTTCTACAGGATTAAAGATGTATGATAGCACTGCTATTGCATATTTGTTAGCACCTGAAATATATCAATTATCTAGTGAGTATGTCACAATAGAAACTAAAGGAGAATTTACTCAAGGTGCTTCTTTAATTGATATAAATAAAAAAATGGGTAAAGAAGAAAATGCGATTGTTGCAATAGACGTTAATGCTGATGAATTTAGAAAGTGGTTTGTATCAGCAGTAGAAAAATGTAAAGTAGAATAAGGAGGAATATTATGAGTACAATTGTTACAATTTTATTAGGAATTTGTTCAGTGGGTCTAGTTACTTATTTATTATTAAAAAAAGCAGATATTAAGGTTGCAATGTTAGGAATAGGTATATTACTTCTATATATTGCTTCGTTAACAGGAATTCCAGTTATTAAAGAACCTGTTAATGAATTTATTGACCCACTTACTTCGGTTGTAAACCAATTTAAATCAACTCTTTCTGGAGCAGGATTAGTCATTTTGATTTTGGGTGGTTATACTGCCTATATGAATAAAATAGGGGCGAATGAAGTAACTGTTAATGTTTTAACATCTCCATTAAAGCATGTAAAATCATCTTATTTTTTAGTTCCAGTAGTGTTCTTGTTAGGTAACTTATTATCTTTAGTAATTCCAAGTGCTTCGAATTTAGCTATAATTTTATTAGCTACTTTGTATCCAGTATTAGTAAAATCAAAAATGAGCCCATTAACAGCAGCAGCAGTTATTGCTACAACTGCAACAGTAATGCCTACTCCATTGGGATCAGATAATGTTGCTATTGCTCAAGAATTAGGAATTCCTGTGGCAGAATATGTTTTTAACTATCATGCGATTATTTCTGTCCCAACACTATTAGTTATGGCTCTTGCACATTATTTATGGCAAAAATATTGTGATAGATCAATTCAATTTAGTGAAATTGATTATGTTTTAGATTCTTCTGTGGATGAAAGTAAAAAAATGTTTACAGGCTTCACTAAATTTGTCTATGCATGTTTACCATTGTTGCCAATTTTGATTATGTTAGTGATTTTTGGAGTTAACTCTTTACTAGGAACAAATTTAAAAGTTTCAGTTGAAATTGTGGCAATTATTTCCTTTGTTATTGCAATCATTTGTGAATTACTAAGAACAAAAAATGTTAAAGAAACATTTGATAATGTAGATTTCTTCTTTAAAGGAATGGGTAATTCTATGGGAATTGTAATATTATTAATTGCAGCATCTGTTTTTGTTAGTGGATTAAAAGGAATTGGTATTATTTCAGTACTTCAAAAATCCATGGAAAATACTAGTGCATCAGGAATATTACTACCATTAATCTTAGTTATCTTCACAGCTATAATTGTATTATTAAGTGGTAGTGGTACAGCTCTTTTCTTTGCGATGGTGCCTCTAATGGTTCCTTTAGCTACTGCAGCTCATATTAGTCCTTATGCTGTTACAGTTCCAATGGGGTTAGCAGGGAATTTATTACGCGCAGTATCTCCTGTTGCAGCAGTTGTTATGATTGTTGCTGGCAGTACTAAACAAGAACCGTTAGATATTGTTAAGAGAACATCTGTCCCAATGATTGTTGGTGTAGTATTTATGCTAATCATATCATTCATCTTGTTTTAAATTAGATTAATCTCTAGCACACGAAAGACAACAAAATAGTCTTTCGTGTGTTTTTTGTTATGGAATTAAAAGGACGAGCATTCTAAAATATGATATACTGGCAGAAAGAGAAAAGGAGAGTTGCAGATGAAAGTTGTATTTGTATGTTTAGGAAATATTTGCCGTTCACCGATGGCAGAAGCTGTATTTAGACAAATGGTAAAAGATAGAGGCTTAGAACAACAAGTCATTATTGATTCTGCAGCAACAAGTTCTTGGGAACAAGGGAATCCTGTTCACTCTGGTACTCGGAAACAATTAGCAAAAGTCGGAATCTCTACCGATGGAATGTATTCGAGACAATTATCCTCTGTAGATGCCGATGCGGATTACATCATTGGAATGGATTCGGAAAATATGATGAATATAAGGCGAATGATGCAAGGAAAGACTGATGCAAAAATTGCGTCTTTATTAAGTTTTGCAGGAAACAAGCGAGATATTGCAGACCCTTGGTATACCGGTGATTTTGAACAAACATATCAAGATGTTTGTTTAGGCTGCGAAGCTTTAATGGAAGAAATTCAAGAGAAATTACAGAAAAATGGAGACAAGTAATGGAGAAAAATTTTAAACAACAATTAATATTAATTGCAGTAGCTGCGGCGAGTTTATTTTTCGTATTAAATATTAGACATTTATACGCAGGAGTGAATACTTTTTTAGGGATGATGTCTCCTATTGTTTTAGGACTATTACTAGCTTTTATTTTTAATGTTCCTATGAAACATATGGAGAAGCAATTAGAAAAAATTAAGGTTCCTTCTTCTTTTCGTAGAGGAATTGCGATTTTAGGAGTATTATTGATTTTTGTTGCAATTGTGGTTGCCATTTCTTGGATTATTGTACCTACTTTAGCGAATACAGTTGTTCAATTAGGAGAAAGTTTAAATTATTTAATGAATTTCTGTATTTATTGGGTTCAACATTCTGGATGGTTACAGGCAGCTGATGTAGAAAGAGTCACGAGTTTTATTAATCAGAGTAATATTGTTTCTAGCGTAGTATCTTTTTTAGGAAGTTTTACTTCTAATGTAACGGGTATTTTTTCAAATGTATTTACGATTTTAATGGCTGTATTTTTAATGTTAAATATTTTAGGAAGTAAAGAACAGTTACATTATTTATTAAATCGTTTATTAAAGGTAGTATTGCCAGAAAATAGATATCAGCTTCTTCAATATATTGGAACGATTACGTTAGATACATATGATAAGTTTTTAATGGGACAGTTAATAGAATCGATGATTATTGGCTCGCTTGTTTTCGTTACTTATAGTGTGTTTAATTTACCATTTGCAGCAATTACAGGTGTATTGGCAGGGGTACTTTCATTTATTCCATATATTGGTCCGTTTTTAGCTTGTATGTTAGGTGCAGTTTTTATATTTACAGTAAGTCCAATTCAAGCATTAATATCAATAGGTGTTTTCTATGGATTACAGTTGATTGAGGGGAATTTTATTTATCCACGTGTAGTAGGAAATTCAATCGGTTTACCAACAGTGCTAACGTTAGCAGCTGCATTAATCGGTGGTAATTTATTTGGAATCATTGGTTTAATTTTCTTTACACCTCTGTGTGCGGTTATTTATCATTTAGTAAAGGAATTAGTGATAAAAAAAGAAAAAGAATTACAACTATCTCATGAATGAGGTGAGTATGATCGAACAAATGGAAAAAGAATTTTTCATGAAGGAAGCTTTAAAAGAAGCTCAAAAAGCGTATGAAAAAGAAGAAGTACCAATTGGTGCAGTCGTTGTGTTAAATGGAGAAATAATTGGACGTGGACATAATTTGCGTGAGATGGAACAAGATGCAACGTTACATGCGGAAATTAAAGCAATCCGTCAAGCAAATCAAGCTTTGGGGAGTTGGCGATTAGAAGATTGCGAATTATTTGTAACATTAGAACCATGCCCGATGTGTAGTGGAGCCATGATTTTATCTCGGTTAAAAAAAGTAACGTTTGGAGCTTTTGATCCAAAGGCAGGAACTGCAGGAACATTTATGAATTTATTACAAGATGAACGATTTAATCATCAAGTAGAAGTCGAACATGGCGTGTTAGAAGAAGAGTGTCAACAAATCTTAAAAGACTTCTTTAAAGGATTAAGAGAACGAAATAAAAGACGAAAAGAGCAAAAGAGATTGGAAAACGGTGAATGACCTTAGGTTACTCATCGTTTTTTTATGACACCTCTCTCTTCTAATGAAGTATCTAACTTAATTAGTTGGAATCTGTCTCCTTACGATATTCCTTTACTTTATGTTCATATTCTTTTAAAAGTTCTCTAGAATAAATTTTTTCATTTGTCGAATTTTTAACTTCTTTCCAAAAAATAGATGCAACTTTTAACTTATTTGAATAAAATTTGCTACATTCATCTGAGCAAAAATCTTTTAGAAACTGATTCCATTGACAAGCTGAGCTATCATATTTTGCATAATCTGATTCACCATAATATATTTTAATCATATCTTGAATCGTGAATGTTATATCTTTATCTTTTTTTACTTTTCTCCATGCTGTTGCCATATTAGCACTAAATTTAAACGGACTAATACCTGTTACAGCTGAAAAATAATCACGAAATTTTTGGTTGAAAGAAAAACCACAGTAAAGTAAAGGAGTATTCAAAGTTATAACTTCAACTCGATTTTTGTTTCTATTGCTCACACTTTTTTCTACTTTATTTCCTAAAAAATATTGATGAATGATATCATTCAATTCTTGCTTCGTACCTCTATACTCTAATCCTAGGGATTTACAAATTTGTGATAGTTCATCACGGTACCAATAGTAACAATTAAATTCTTCAAATGAATGGATATCTTTAAAGTTAGGTCTTTGTTCTTTCATATGAACTCCTTAATCAATTTACTTATTCATTATTATAAATGTAATGAGTAAAATTGTACATTTTAGGAAATTGAACAATCTGAACAAATGACAACTGTTTATTTGGAGAATTTCAAGTGGGAGTAGAAATATGAAGAAGTATTATAAAGGTTTTACAAATTCAAAAATCAAAAACTTTACATTAAATCCCTGTATTGTTATACTGGTTTCGAATGAAATGAGAGAACATTTGGGGTGCCTTTATGGCTGAGATGATACCCATTGAACCTGATGCAGTTCGTACTGTCGAAGGGAAATGATTCGCTAATTATGTCTAATCCATAGGATAGATTAAGGGAAAGGACTTATATTTGAATAATCATCTAATATCCTCTTTTGTTTGCCTCATCATTTAGCAAATGAAAGAGGATTTTTTTGTCCTCTAGACAAAATATGGAATAGGAAAGGAATGGTTATATATGGGAAAATATGCTTTTAAAACGGGAAATGCTGTGGGAGAATTGCTAAAAAATAGTCAGAAAGATTGGCAAGCTGCAGTCAATCATCGTTTTGTAAAGGAGCTTTTTGAAGGAACGATTGAGGATGAAGTGCTAATAAAATATTTGATTCAAGACTATCATTTTTTTGATGCTTTTTTATCGATGCTAGGAGCTTGTGTGGCACATGCTGACACGCTTGAAGCAAAATTACGATTTGCAAAACAATTAGGATTTTTAGAAGCAGATGAAGATGGCTATTTTCAAAAAGCATTTAAAGAATTAGGAGTGGCAGAAAACGAATATTTAGAAGTAACGTTACATCCTGTGACAAAAGAGTTTCAAAAACTAATGTATTCAGCAGTCGATTCATCTGATTATGCTCAGCTTTTAGTGATGTTAGTTATTGCAGAAGGTTTATATTTAGATTGGGGCTCTAAGGAATTGCCTCTTCCAGAGAAATATGTTCATCTGGAGTGGATTCATCTTCATAGAGGAGAATTTTTTGAAGAATGGGTTCAGTTTCTTGTTGATGAGTTGAATAGAATTTGTAAGGTTAAAGTAACGATTTCAGCACTGCAAGAACGTTGGAATCGTGCGGTAGCTTTAGAATTAGCATTTTTTGAGATTGGGTATGAAGGTTAGTTGTTTATAGTACATTAAATGGAATGTTGATTTTAAAGAGATATTTTCCCTTGTGTTTGACAAACGAGAGTAAAATTGGATTTGCGAAGTTTGCAATTCATTTTGTTTTTGGTATAATAAAGATACAAAAAGAGCCGAGCTGCAACTCGACTCTGATGTAGACCGTTGAAAAGACGGTGGCTTGTTTATGATGTTTTAATAACACCGCAAACTATACCCAAGTTTTGTGCGGTGTTATTTTTTTGTTAGTAATTCTATAAGTTTAACAATGAGTGCTACTAACGCAACTAATAAAGTCGCAAAAGAACACGCCAATGTCAAAGCTTCATAGACTGACAAAATACAACCTCCTTTCGATAGATTTTAAACAGATGCTCATAGGCATCACCTACCTTTATAGAGATTGCCACCGCTTTAAAACTTTCTACGCCGAGAGTGTACCATGAACGAAATAATAGTGAAATGTGTAAAAAATCACGTTGTTATAATAATATTCTTTTGGTTATTTTTACTTGTGTTTAATTGAGACATTATCACTTGTGTTTGACACACGTAAATGATTCTCACAAAAAAGATGTGTCAAGCGCAAGTTAAAATGTCCCGAAAAAAATTAGTTTAGTACAGGTGTGC
>NZ_CAUQCL010000008.1:0-71306 GCF_963516875.1 uncultured Granulicatella sp.
GCTTCACCAGTTGCTTTTGGTAATACTGTTACTGGAACACTTACTGTTTCTGTTAACTTACCATTGTCATAAGTTACTGGTACGTCTACTTTAACATCAGTCGCTCCAGCTTTACCTGCTGTTTCTGGTAATGTTGTTGGTTCACCTTTTGTTCCATCTGCACCTGGTGTTACGGCTTCTTTCGCTTGAGTAGCTGTTGGTTTTTCACCTTCGAAAACTACAATCTTACTTGGTGTTGAGCTTACGACTGTTACTGGTACATTAATCGTATCTTCTGCTACTACTGTACCTGTAGCGTCTTTATATTGTACCTTAACTGGTACTGCAGTTTTATCACCATTAGAATCAGTTGCTGGAACAGTATAATCTTGATTTGGAACTAATTCTACTGTAACTCCTGATGGTAATGTTAGTTTACCTAGTGCAGCTTGTGCTTTTTCTTTTACAGTTGTTGTTAGGTTGTCACTAGTTGTATCTTTTAATGTTGTTACTTTTTCTGGTGTTGCTTTTGGTAATACTTCAACTGGTACATTTACAGTTTCATCTCCTGTTGGATATGTTACTGTTGTTGGTACAGTTACATCTTTTGCTCCTGCTTTACCTGTTGTTTCTGGTAATCCTGCTTCTGTTGGAGCGTTAACTGTTCCTCCATTACCTGGTGTTACGGCATTCTTAACTTTCTCTGCATCTGGTTTTGTTCCTTCTAACGTGTAAACTGGTTTTGCTTCTGAACCTAATACGTTAACTGTAATTTCTGCATCTTTTGTATAAGTTTTTCCATCTACTGTGTAAGTTACTGGAACTTTAACAATTCCTTTGTTCGTTCCTTTTTCTGCAGTGATTTTTGCTAAAACTTCTTCTGTAATTTCGCCAACCACTACATCTTTAGAACCTTCTGGTAATTTTGCTTTGAAGTCAGCTGATGTTGCTACTTCTGTCGCTTTTGCTTTTGTAACTTCTTTTACTTTATCTACTGTTGAACCTTTTGGTACTTCTACTTCACCAGTTGCTGTTGGTAAGACTACGACTGGGACTACTACTCTTTCCGATAACTCACCATTATTATATGTTACCGGAATGGCAACTTCTTTCGTACCTGGTTCAGCTGTAATATTAGCTTCTAAAAGCGGTTCTCCTTTAGTTCCATTTGTTCCCGGTGTTACAGCTGCTTTTACTTCTTCATCTGTTAAATCATCATCTTCAAACTTAACAATTTTATTTACTGTAGATCCTACCACCGTTACTGGAACTTCAACTTCTCTAGTTTCAACAACATTATTATTAGCATCTTTGTATTCTACTACTACTTTTGCTGGAGTTTGGTCACCTATTGTAGTTGTTCCTGGAAGAGTTCCTGTTTTTACTTCTTTAATCGATACAGTAACTCCCGTAGGAATTTTATCTGTGGCAATTGCTTTAACTGCTTCTTTCGCTTTTTCTTTTACTACATTTTCTAAGTTAGTACTATCTTTTAGTACTGTTACTCCTGTTGGTGTTACTTTTGGTAAGACTACAACATCCACTTTTGTTTCTACTTGAATTGTTTCAGTATCTTTTGTGTACGTAACTGTTGCAGGAGTTGGCAATGTTTGCCCAGCTTTACCTGTAGTAGTTGGAATATCTGTAATATCATTTTTACTTGGAGTAAATCCATCTACAGTTGTAGGGTTTACTTTTGCTTTTAATTCGTCATTCGTAACAGTATCATCTTCTACTTTATATAATTTATTTGTTTCTTGATCTTTAACTGTAATCACATAGGTCGTTGAAGCTACCGCAGAATTGTCATTTTCATTTGTTCCTGTTGCTGTATCTGAATCTGAATCTGCAGTAACTTTATTTCCATTACTGTCTTTTACATCTACTTTAACAGTGTACTCTCCTGTCTCTGTTAATTTCACCGCTGCTGCAGCTGCAAGACTAGTATATTCTGTTACCTTCCCTGAAGGAGCCGTTAATGTTACTTTTGTAACTGTTGTTTCCTTTTTATTTGGAGCAGTTGTCGCATCATCTTCTCTATCTGTAATCGTTACTGTAGCTGATTTTTGTTTTACTAAATCTACTGTTGCACCTTTTACAGTTGTATAAGAAGTTGAATGAACAGCTGGAGCATCATTTAATACAGACGCTTTATCTGAACTTTCTGCATAAACTGCATCAACTGTTCCATTGAATCCTGATGAAGTAGAAATTGTCCATTTATCTCCAGTTTTCGTTGCTGTTACAGTTGAGTTATCATCTGCAGTCCATTTATTTAGTCCCTTGTTGTATTTTACAGTTACGATCATTCCTTTATTCGTATCATTAGCTGACTCCGCTGCACTATTTGATGCATTTTCTTTGTTATAAGTTGTTAATGTACGAGTAGGATCGCTAACAGCTGTTACTTTTCCTTCTGCATTTAAGGTACGAGTATATTCATAAACATTGAATATTGTTTCACCGTTTTTATCAACATCAACGTATAAATCACGTTTTAACCATGTAGTTGTTCCATCACTGTTAACTGTTTTCTTCTCAGCGATTTCAGCTGGCAAATCCCAACGACCTGTAACTTTATTAAAGGTTGCTGTTACATTTTCTCCAAGTTTAGTTTTTAAAGCTACTTCTGCTCTTGTAAATGTTGCTGTTACATTCTCACTACTTGCAGTTACCTTAATATTATCCGTAGCTGCTTTAGCCGTTGCAGTTGGAAGTACTTTTAGATTAAAAGTTTCGCCAACTGTACCGATTTCATCATTAACATTTACAGCTGTATTTGTAGTTTCTGTAACAACCCATTTCCCATCTTTGGCAACAACTTTTGTATTTGTGCCATCTGGTAATGTAATCGTAGCTTCTGAAGCACCTCTTGAAATTGTAATTGGTACTTCTTTATCATATGCATGTACATTTTTCACAGATACTGCAGGTGAAATTTTAAAGGTAGCATGTGCATATGCTTCATTCGCATTAGTTTCTTTATAGTCTCGTGCATAAATAGAGACACGGTAAATCCCTGCTTCAGTCGGTGTCCCTTTAAATCCATTTTTATTTCGTTCAGTCATGTCATTTGAGGCAATTGTGAAACCGACACCAGGAATTTTAGTGTCATCCCCTGTTAAATCTGTAACAGTACTAGCACCTGCCCCTGTAGTTCCAGTAATTTTCACTCCAGAAACACCAAGAATTGCACGTCCCACAGTTTCTCTAATCGTTGCTGTACGGTTAAGAGGATTTCCATTTTCATCCGTTAAACTATAAGGAATATTTCTACCATTTGGTGCACCAGCATGGGAAGCTCCAGCATCTCTATATTCTACTGGTACTACAAGTTCTTCTCCTACTTTACCTTCTTTAACGGCATCGTTAATTTCTAACGTAGGTGGCGTACCATCTTTCCATGCTGTACCACCGTATCTATGTAGATCTAACGGAATTCTTACATTTTTTCCAGTTTTGGTATTAGTAAAAGTAACTGTCGCCACTAGTTTTTGATAGTTAAATGGACTACTATGCGTTACAACCCCTTGTATACTATCCGATTGTTTATCATATACTAATCCCCCAGGCATATTTGATACTGTAAAATCAGAAACAGTCCAACCTGCCGCTTTCGCTTCTTCTGTTACTTCAATACGTTTACTTGCATCTTTGACGTAAACTTTATCAATTCCTTGTTCATAACCAAGTTTATAAATACTTGATAATAAATATTCGTACGGTCCACCACCAAAGTAAGTAGAAGCGGCTGAACTTTGAATTCTTGTATTATTATATTTCAATTTTCCACGCCATAGAGGAGCTTCTTCAATAATTTTTTGTACTTCTTCTGCAGGAAGTTTCAATCCGTAGTCAACACGTGCCTTGACATCACTTGGTTGCAACTCAAATGTAAAGTTAGATGGTCCAGGTGTAACACGCGTACCTGCTCTTTGATCAGAAAACACTCTGAATTGTAATCCTTCAGCATTCGCTTTTTGTTCCGCTGAGTCTACCCCTAGTGTTCCTGATCCAGATTGGACACCGAATGGCATTTTATACGTATCCCAACCAGTAAAGTTTTCTCGTGATACTGTACTTGTACTACCTATAATATTTTTCGCAGTTGGTTTTGCTGGTGTTGTTGGTGTCAACTCATCATTTGTTACAGTTGTTGTGCCACCATTACCTGATGTGTCCGCTCTAAACCCACTCTCACCTTTTCCAGGAATAGCTTTCCCATTTCTTGGATCTTGGTTTTTATTTACTTTTTCTTCTGTAGATTTATCAGCTTCTTTTTCAGTTTTTTTATCCTTTTCTTTTGGCATACTTTCTAATACAAATGCCTTAGAAGTTAATTCAGATGTGAATTTATCCACTTCTAATTGTTGGATATCTGAACGAGATACTGCTTGTTGCGCTTTTGATAATAACTCTTTTGCTGCAGTAATTGTTGTAGTAGTTTTCTCTGTTTCTGTTACTTTTCCTAACAATTGACTCAATCGTTCAATTGCTTCGGATAATTTTGAAGTGTTGACTTTTTCAGCAACTTCTGTTTTAATATTCTTTCCAGTTTCTGGAGCTTTCGTTTCCGTTGCATGTGTATTGACTACTTCTTCAGCAGCTGCTTGTACATTTGTACCACCTAGCACAGCTAATCCAGAAGCAATTGCTACACTGGCAACTCCAACCGTAAATTTACGGATACTATATCTCAAAAATCTTTGTGCTTGAATTGCACGTAAATTTTGATTCTTTTTCAAAATATTCCCTCCTAATTTTAGAATTATTCCTATTTTAAAAAGAAATCTTCTTAAAATAAATTATTATGATACATTTCTACTCTAATGTAAATACTAAAAAAATGCAAGTAAAATGGAGCGTTTTTTTTTTTTTTTGAAAACGCTACCTTTACTTTCTATACAACATTCTAAAAACAATTCTCCTTCTAACTCTCACAACATGTAGATAACTTTTTTAGAACTATTCTGTTATTATTTTTTGATTATATATTCAAACTAATTTCTATATAATTCTGTACATAAAATGTACCGTCCTTCATTATTTTTCTTTGTCAGATTTAAGTTTGAACCGGGACTATAAGCCCTGATTACAAGCCTTATTGCTTTTGACTCGTCACTTGCCTCTTAAAGTGGCGTTTGTATTACTTACCATCATCTCTGAAGGGATACTCATACTCTTTTACACTTAATTTATCGATTGCTATATCATATTTTTCTTGTTCTTGTATATATTTTCTTATGGTAGATTCATTGAGACCTACTGTGCTTACATAATATCCTTCTACCCAAAAATGACGGTCCCAAATTTATATTTTAAATTTGTGTGTTTATCAAACATCATTAGTGCGCTTTTTCCTTTTAAATATCTCATAAAATTTGAAACACTTATTCTTAGTGGAATACTTACCAACATATGAACATGATCCGGCATAAGATGCCCTTCTATAATCTCTACTCCTTTATAACTACACAATCGACGAAATATTTCTCCCAAACTTTTCCTATATTGATTATAGATAACTTTCCGTCTATACTTAGGTGTAAAAACAATGTGGTATTTACACATCCATTTTGTATGTGATAAACTATTAGCTTTTTCAACCATATTTTTTCTCCTCTCGCTATATGATGGGCTTGAATACCTTTATTGTATCGCGATTGGAGTTTTTTGGTATAACCTTCGATGCGCACCCGCATAGCGGGTGGTTTATTTGCCACGCACCTACGGAGCGTGACGGACTGAAAGTCACACAAAAAAACCTTTCTCGAAATCGAGAAAGGTTTGAGAATTGTCTTCTTATTTGAGACCGTATTTTTTGTTGAAACGATCCACACGTCCGTCTGCTTGTGTGAATTTTTGACGACCTGTATAGAATGGGTGAGAATCTGAAGTGATCTCAACACGTAATAATGGGTATTCGTTACCATCTTCCCATTGTACAGTTTCGTTTGATGATTTTGTTGAACCTGATAAGAATTTGAATCCAGTAGTTGTATCCATGAAAACAACTGGACGATATTCTGGGTGAATTCCTTGTTTCATTTTCTATTCCTCCTGCCCTGAATTATTGCCTAATCCAGAGTTATTTATTTTTATGCATAAAGCAACACAAGTATAATAGCATGCTTAGACCTAGAATGCAACTATTTTTATTAGGTGAAATGAATTTTCTTAGTGTAAAATTTCTAACCCAACTCACCCTAATCTCCTAGTTCTAAACCAGGCATTGCATTGACATCCATCGCCACAAAATCTTGTTCTAACCATTTTGAATACGCAGCTGCACCAATCATTGCAGCATTATCGCCACATAAATTCATTGGTGGAATCGAGAAGGTTACCGTTGGATAATGACTTTGCATCATCTCTTGTAGTCCTGTTCTAAGTCCACGGTTTGCTGCGACTCCTCCTGCTAATACAAATTGCTTCACAGGATATTCTTCTAGTGCACGTTTACTTTTTTCTACTAATACTTCCACGACACTTGCTTGGAAACTTGCCGCAACATTTTCTGGCACAATTTCTTCGCCTTTTTGTTTTGCATTATGAATACGATTAATAACTGCTGACTTTAATCCACTAAAACTAAAGTCATAATGGTCTTCATGAATCATCGCTCTTGGAAAATTATACACATCTTCTCCAATATGCGCTAATTCATCCATTTTCTTCCCACCTGGATAAGGTAAGTTTAAAATTCTTCCAATCTTATCATACGCTTCTCCAGCTGCATCATCTCGAGTTTCCCCTATAATTTCAAACTGTCCGTCTTGTGGCATATAGACTAATTCTGTATGTCCACCACTCACGACTAATGCCATCAATGGAAATTGTAAAGGTTCGATTAATTGATTTGCATAAATATGTCCTGCCATATGGTTAACAGCAATTAATGGTTTGTTCGCTGCTAAAGCAACTGCTTTTGCAGCTGAAATACCGATGAGTAAAGCTCCGACTAATCCTGGTCCAATCGTTACCGCTACTGCATCGATTTCTTCCATTGTTTTGCCACCTTGCACTAATGCTTCTTCTATTACTTGCGTAATTTGTTCTACATGGTGACGGCTTGCAATTTCTGGTACAACTCCTCCAAATCGCATATGACTTTTGATTTGAGAAGCGACAATATTTGATAATAAGGTACGACCATTGACAACAACTGCTGCACTTGTTTCATCACAGCTACTTTCAATAGCTAGAATAACGACTTCTTTTGTCATTGTTCATATGCTCCTTTCTTAAGTTCTAATCGATAGAGTAAGGCATCTTCTAATGGTTCTGTATAGTAATCACGCCTTCTGTGATAACACTCGAATCCTAAAATTTCATATAATTGCTGAGCACGATGATTAAATTCTCGTACTTCTAAAAATACGGTTGCGACTTCTTGCAACCCTAAATCATATAATGCCATTTGCCATAAGCGTTGGGCAAGTCCCTTTCCTTGGAATCCTGTATGAATGACAATATTCGTAATCGTTGCTTCATCTAAGACGACTTGCATCCCAACAAATCCAATTAATGTATCCACATGATACACGCCGTAATAAGCTCCATATTCAGAAGCAATATCTTCTTGGAACGCTTTTGCACTCCAATGTCCAGGATATTCATAATGTTGTTGCACTAATTGGTATAACTGTTCTGCTACATCATCTTCTACTGTCAATCGTTTAAACGAAAACTCTGATGATGAGAAGGATTCTGGTGTTTTAGGGGGTAATGGATAAGTCATCAGTACCGCATCCTCTACTTCATTTTTATAATATTTGTCTTTATAACCTGTTTGAATAAATCCAAACTTTTCATATAAACGAATGGCCTTAGTATTGGAAACTCTGACTTCTAGGGAAATGGAATCTTTTTCTAATAAGCGTGCGTATTTTTCTAATTGCTTCATTAATAAAGTCGCACATCCTAAAAATCGAATATCCGAATGAACCGCAATATTCGTAATATGAAGATCTTCCGGAGTTACTCTTGCACCTACAAATGCCTGTATCGTTTCTTCTAATTCAATAACGATATAAATTGCTTTTGTATTATAGGTTAAATCTTCTCCAAAGGCTTCTTTCATCCAAGGGGGATTTCCCATATACGCTTCCTCTTCTACTGCTGCAATAGCATCAACATCCTCTACAGTAGCTAATCTAATCGTTGCAATTTGTCCATTAGAAAGAGGGATTCGTTTTGGTTGTTGGGGTAATTGGTGAGCAATAAAATCTCCTACAGGAATTGCTTGATCAACTAATCTTTCTAATTGTTGCCATAAAGATTGTGTCCAATCCTTACATACGCTCCACATAGTTAATCTCCTGTTCTTCTTGATGATTCGCTATCCAATTTTCTTCTGCTTCTGCTAATTTTAAATACGTCGGCACAAAAATATCTGCATCTTCTTCTGGTCCAACTTGTGCTAATTTTCCAAAAAGTCCTGCATGAACTACTGCATCATTCTCTGTAGTAAAAACAGCTTTTTCTCCTAATTTTTCAACAATCAACTCTTTTTGTACATCTGTTAATTGTCCTACAAAATAAAGAGGAGCTTCATAAGTCGCTAACTCTTCTAACCAATCCACCCAAGAAATATGACGTTCTGGGACTACCAATTGTGGAAATAGTTGGTTCACTTGATAAAGACCCGTAAAAATATTCTCTCTACGAGCATCAAAAAATGGAACAACATAGGCTCCCTCAGGAACAACTTCTACAACATTTGCAACAATCGCTTGTAAACTTGAAACAGATTTTAGCGGAATATGCAATGTCTTCGCAAGAGTTTTCGCAACGGTTACTCCAATTCTAAGTCCAGTATACGAACCTGGTCCTTTGGCAACAATCACACCTGTTAGTTCTTGCATACTGACTTGACTTTCTTGAAGTACTTCTTGAATTGCCGGCATTAGTTTGACGCTATGTTGTAACGTGTCTGGAACTGTTTGTTCAACAATCGTTCCCTCATCTTTGACAATGGCAACCGATAAAGTTTTATTTGAGGTATCAATAGCCAATACGGGCATAGAGCACTTCCTTTCTAGTTTTTATTGGAAGAAGGGCAAGTAGTACTTCTCGTTGCACATTTGCCCTCTTCAATCATTTATTCAAATGTTCTTTCTTTTCACATTGGAAAGATGAAATCAACGTGCGTTTCAGAAGGAATCCGGTGCGACTTTCGTCGCCCTCGGCTTCTTCTTCCAACGGTTCGATTCAGAACATCTTTCTTCACACATTATTTAATCCGGCTCAGAAAGATTGAATCGACGTGCGTTTCGGTGGAATCCGGTGCGATATTCATCGCCCTCGTCTTCCCCCTCCAACGGTTCGATTCAGAGTATCTTTCTTCGCACCTTTTCTTAGTACGCTCTTGCGATCCACACTGTTTGTGTTGCTGGTTTACCTGATACGATACATGTTTCTTTCTTCACTGGTGGGTTGAATGGAATATTACGAGTCGTAAATCCAGTTTCTTCTTTGATTTTCGCTTCTGTTTCTTCTGTTCCATCCCAACCAACTAATACCCAACCAGGTACTTCGCCAGCTTCACGTTTTGCTTCAATATGAGCTTTTAATTCATCTAAAGTATCAATGTTTGTATATTCATTAGAAGCACGCATTGCACGAGCTGTTTCTAATAAACGTCCTTGCATTTTTTCTAATTCAGATTGAATTGTTTCTACTAACACATCAAAACCTACCGCAACTTTTTCATCTAAGTCACGCATTTTTGTCATTACTTGATTATTTTCTAAGTCACGTGGTCCACATTCAATACGCATTGGAACTCCACGTAATTCCCATTCATTGAATTTGAATCCTGGTGAGTTATCAGTGTCATCGATTTTCACACGTAAGCCTGCTGCTTTTAATTGTTGTTGTAATTCTTCTAATTTTTCTAAGATAGCAGGATTTTTCTTCCATGGTCCAACTGGAATTAAAACTACTTGTGTTGGAGCTACTTTTGGAGGTAATACTAATCCTTGTTCGTCTCCGTGTGTCATAATTAATGAACCGATTAAACGAGTTGATACTCCCCATGAAGTTGTATGAGCGTGTACGTGTTCGTTTTCTTTTGTTAAATATTTAATGTCAAATGCTTCCGCAAATTTTGTTCCCATATAGTGAGAAGTTCCAGCTTGTACAGCTTTTCCATCTTTCATCATTGCTTCGATTGAGTAAGTATCTACCGCACCAGCAAAACGTTCTGATGGAGTTTTTTGTCCTTCATAAATAGGAACAGCTAATACGCCTTCTACTACTTCTTTATAAATGTCTAACATTTTCATTGTACGACGACGTGCATCTGCTTCATCTGCGTGAGCAGTATGTCCTTCTTGCCATAAAAATTCAGATGTACGTAAGAATGGTAAAGTTTTCTTTTCCCAACGGAATACATTTGCCCATTGGTTTACTTCATATGGTAAATCACGGTATGAATTAATCCAGTTTGAAAATGCAGTTCCAATCATTGTTTCACTTGTTGGACGTAACGCTAAACGTTCTTCTAATTTTTCGCCTGCTGCTTCTGTTACCCATGGTAATTCTGGAGCAAATCCTTCAATATGATCTGCTTCTTTTGTGAAGAAGCTTTCTGGAATTAACATTGGAAAATATGCATTGCGAATTCCTTCTTCTTTAAAACGACGGTTAAATTCTTCTTGAATATGTTCCCAAATTTCATAACCATCTGGTTTGAAAATCATACATCCACGCACTGGTGAATAATCCATTAAATCAGCTTTTTGAATCGTTTGGATATACCATTTTGAGAAATCTTCTCTTTGTAAGTTTGTTTTTTCTGCCATATTAGCACTCCTTTTCTAAATATCGTGGAACAAAAAGAGCCATTCTCCCTATAAAAAGGACGAATGACTCGCGGTACCACCTTTAATTACATTTCATGTTAAATGTCTCTTGAAACGTGATAACGGTACGTGAACCGGATTATTTTCATAATCAATATGCTGGTAGGTTCAATTCTAAAAGCGGGGGTTCTCTCTCAGCTATGAAGAACTTTCTGTACCCATTTCAGAACTTACTATTCCATGCATTATACTACCGAAAAAACGGCTAGAAAGCAAGTGTTATGGTCACAAAAAAACATTCCCTATAACGAATAGCATGAGTCTGCCACTGCGAGTTGCTTCCATCCTACGTATCAGAAAAAATTCTTTTGTATCCTTCATTTGTACGTCACTCATTACTTTATTTCAAAACGAAAAAATTCTTTTGTAGTGCCTTACTCTACTATAAATCCACTTTCTTTCATACAATAAACTTCAATCGCCATTTCTTGTTCAATCATTTGTTGGATTATAAAGTCTAAAGCATCTTCTTCCGTGAAGAATCGAAGCGTGAATACTTCTTCTCCTTCATTAACAAATAATTCTAGACTTGAGTAATCCATCCAAGCATTTAGATGTTTTAAAGGAGATTGTAACGTTCTTTCTCGTGTTTCCTTTTCTCCTGTTTCCCAATCGGTACGACTGACAGACAACACTTGAGATTCTGCATCATATTGAATTGAAATTTCATTGCGTAATTGAATCGTTAATTTGTCCTGAACGGCTTCTTTCCAATTCACTGTCCACACTTGTGCAGGTGAAGAAAAGACCGATTCAAATCGAGTCGCATTCCATTGGATTTTTTGAACATCTGTTGTTAAATTCCATAATTCACGTGCAGGTTTTTGAAGATATTTTCCATTTTGAACCGACACTTCACGTGGAATGGTTAACGTATGAATCCAGCCATCTTGAATTGTTGGGATAAGGCCTTCTTTTCCTTCTGGAATTCCCATCCAACCATATTGAAGAATGCGACCGTCTTCTGCTTGGAAACTTTGCGGAGCATAATAATCAAATCCTGCATCAACTTCAGTTACGTTGTCCTCTTCCACAACAAATTTTCCATCAATTGTAAACTGACCTAATTGCACTACAGTTTGATATAAATTATTGAATCGTTCTCCTTGAGCTTCAATTCCTTGCGGAGAATAAATAAATGCATCCTTCTCTTCAAATGGAATCACATCTGGACATTCCCACATATATCCGAAGTCTTTTTCTTCAACACTAATCAAACCATTTAGTACCCAGTGAAGTAAATCTTCTGAACGATATACTAATGTATCTCCTTTTAAATCTTCCGTTTGAGCTCCTACAACCATCCAGTAATGATCGACACGAGAATCATACCAAACTTTTGGATCACGCACATGTCTTGTATAGCCTTTTGGATGTTCAAATAATGGGCCTTTCTTTTCAAAATGAATCCCATCTTCTGACACTGCTAAACATTGATAACTAGAAGCATTTCCTTCTTCATCTTTTACATTTCCTGTATAAAATAACCATA
Organism: uncultured Granulicatella sp.; assembly: GCF_963516875.1. Classification (GTDB taxonomy): domain Bacteria; phylum Bacillota; class Bacilli; order Lactobacillales; family Aerococcaceae; genus Granulicatella. The sequence continues at coordinate 12,340 of NZ_CAUQCL010000008.1, forward strand.
ATTGATCATTATGAACATATGCACTACCAGAATATACCCCACTTTTATCAAACCATTGGTCTGGAGCTAATGCTAGTTCGACTCTTTTCCATTGAATCATATCATCCGAAACAAGATGTCCCCAATGCTTATTTGCATGCTTTGTATCTGTTGGATTCCATTGAAAAAATACATGATATTGTCCTTTAAAATAAATTAATCCATTTGGATCGTTCATTAATCCATAAGGAGGAACAATATGATACACTAATCCATATTTTCCAGTATTACTTTTTCTTACTAAACTCATTGATACTCCTCATCTACATAAAAGTCGAAGCTATCGTGTGACGCTTCGACTTTTTCTTTTATTTTATTTTTTCAACATATCATCGCTATAACCGATTGTATATGTTAATCCAAAACTTACTGCAAAGGCTACTGCGATTGCTAATACGTATAATGGGAATTGGCTATTTAAGAATAATAACATTCCTGGTAATACTGTTACAGACATACCTGTTGCTTTTAATTGGAATAAAGCTGCTAAGAATCCTCCTGTAGCTCCTCCGATTAATCCCATTACAAATGGTTTACCAAAACGTAAGTTAACCCCAAAAATTGCTGGCTCTGTAATTCCTAATGCAGCAGAGAATGCTGATGGTAATGCTAGAGCTTTTAATTTTGTATCTGTTGTTTTGAAGGCAACCGCTAATGTTGCTCCTACTTGTGCAGCCATTGCTGCTGAGATAATTGGGTTAAATGGATTTAATTCCACCCCTGTAGCAATTTTTGAAGATTGTAATAATTGTGTTTCTAAGAAATTAAAGATGTGGTGAACACCTGTTACTACGATTACTTGTTGTAATCCACCAATAATAATCCCTGCTAAACCAAATGGTAATTGTAAAACAAATTCAGTTGCATTTAATACGACTGTTTCTACTGAGTGGAAGAATGGTCCAATGATGAATAATCCAAGAACACTCATTACTAAAAATGTTAAGAATGGTGTTACTAATAAATCTAATGCATCTGGAACTTTTGTACGTAACCATTTTTCTAATTTAGCGCCAATCATTCCTACGAAGAATGCTGGTAAAACTGTTCCTTGGTAACCTACTACTTTAATGAAACCAAAAAATACAATTGGCTCTGCTCCACCGGCAGCTACTACATAAGCATTTGGTAAAGCGCTGTTTACTAACATTAATCCTAAAACAATTCCAAGTACTGGTGAACCACCGAATACTTTAAATGTTGACCATGCTACTAATGCTGGTAAGAAAGCAAAGGCTGTGTCTGTTAATACTTGTGTGTATAATAAGAAGTTTTTGTCAATTACGTCAGGTGTCATTCCGAATAATCCTAGGAAAATTGGGTTTGTTAATAATCCGCGTAATCCCATGAAAAGTCCTGTTGCTACTAAAACTGGGATAATTGGAACGAATACGTCTCCGAATGTTCTACTCATTCTTTGGAATAAGTTTCCTTGTTTTTTCGCTTCTTCTTTCATTTGTGCTGTTGAAGTTTCTGCTACTCCTAAACGAGCAACGGCTTCATAGACTTTATTGACTGTTCCTGTTCCGAAGATAATTTGGTATTGACCTGAGTTAAAGAACGCTCCTTTTACTCCTTCTAATTGGTCAATGGCTTCTTTGTTGATTTTTGCTTCATCAAGAACCATAATTCTCAAACGTGTAGCACAGTGTGCGACAGATTGAACATTTTCACGTCCTCCGATATTTTCAAGGACTTCTTTTGCAATTACATCATAATTCATGTTGAACTATCCTTTCTTTTTTCAATTCGGAACCATTTGTGGAACCGGTTTGCATACATAAGATAAAGTAAAATAATACACTTGTCAACCACTTCTAACAATGTAAATGATGTAAATATTATGAAAAGGGTATTTTCATCTTTTACTAAATTAAAATACAACCGACTTTTGGAGTTGTAGCAATGGACGCCAGTAGCTTCGCTCTGCGAATCTCTTGGCTAAAATTTGAGCCTATGGTCTCAAATTTCCCAGTAATAGAAACTGCTGCGACAGTTTCTATTACCAATGCTACTTGAAAAGTCGGTTGTATTTTCATTTTTTATGCGGATAAAAGGTTATGTAACGGCACTAACAGATTTACTTTTTGGGGTCATTTACTAAAATTAAAATTCAACCGTCTTTTAGAGTTGTAGCAATGGACGCCAGTAGCTTCGCTCTGCGAATCTCTTGGCTAAAATTTGAGCCTATGGTCTCAAATTTCCCAGTAATAGAAACTGCTGCGACAGTTTCTATTACCAATGCTACTTGAAAAGTCGGTTGTATTTTCATTTTTTATGCGTATAAAAGGTTGTGTAACGGCATTAACAAGAAAACGTACAACCGTTACTACAAAGCAAAGTCAATCTCTTATACGTACTCTAATAAACACCCGTCCATAAGAAAAGACTTTGCATAGTAGCACAAGTAATATAATCTGCAGAGTCAGATTATATTACCGGAAAATTCGAGACCAAGGCTCGAATTTTAGCCATGAAACCGAAGGTTTGCTGGCGTCCGCCGCTACTATAAAGCAAAGTCTATTTCTAAATAAATTAACGTTTGTCGATCCTCTTCACCGCATAGTCTCCGACAAATTGAATCAAGAACACAAGAATTAAAATCGCAACCGTCGCCACGAAAATAATATCCTGCTTATTACGAGTAAAACCAATCATATATGCCAAGTTCCCTAATCCCCCAGCACCAATAACACCCGCAACAGCAGTAGAACCTACTAACGCAATCGTTGTTACCGTAATACCAGACACTAACGCAGGAAGTGATTCAGGAATTAACACCTTCGTAATAATCTGACGAGTCGTAGCACCCATTGATTCTGCCGCTTCTACAACCCCAGAAGGAATCTCATTTAAAGAAATTGACACTAAACGAGCATAGAACGGAGCTGCACTAATCACTAAAGTTGGAATCGCACCCTTAGGTCCTAAAATAGTTCCCATTAACGCTTTCGTAAAAGGCATTAATAAAGCCAGTAAAATAATAAATGGAACCGAACGGAAAATATTAATAATTCCAGAAAGGAATAAATTCACCCATTTATTTTCTAAACTTCTACCAGGACTTGTTAAATATAAAAACAAACCCAGTGCTAAACCAATAATGAACACATAGAAAGTAGATAGAAAACTCATATAAACTGTTTCATTTGTCGCTTTAATAACTTCATTCCAATCTACATTTTTAAAACTCAACATCTCTTGGAATAATTCTGAAAAACTCGATTGAGCTAAAAACACATTAAACATTTTCTAGTACCTCCACAATAATTTCTGCTTTTCTTAAGTAATCAATCACTTCTTCAGCTTTAGCAGATTCTTCTTCAATTAAAATAATCATACTTCCAAGCACACCTTTTTGCGTTACATTTACATGCGCTTGTAAAATCGAAATTGAAACATCTAGTTTACGAATAACTTCTGATAAAATTCCTTCTGCTGTTGTATCCCCTAAATATTGAATACGAACAGCTACTCCCGGACGAAGTGAAGTTGATAAATGATCAAAAACATCTGCTAAATCTTGTTCAGAACGTTCTTCACCAACAAATTGTTTTGTAATCGTTTGTTGAGGATTTTTAAATACTTCTAATACTTCCCCAGTTTCAACTACTCTACCTTGTTCCATTACAGCAACACGATGGCAAATTTGACGAACGACATGCATTTCATGCGTAATTAATACAATTGTTAACCCTAAACGTTTATTAATTTCTACTAATAAATTCAAAATATCTTTTGTTGTTTTTGGATCTAACGCACTTGTTGCTTCATCACATAATAATACTTCTGGATCATTGGCTAATGCACGAGCAATCCCCACTCTTTGTTTTTGTCCACCAGATAACTGAGATGGATAAGATTTTTCTCTTCCTGTTAATCCAACAATTTCAATTAATTCGGCTACTTTTTTCTGGCGAATATCTTTTGCCACTCCAGCAATTTCTAATGAAAATGCAATGTTTTCTTCAACTGTACGAGACCATAATAAGTTGAAATGTTGGAAAATCATCGCAATTTTACGACGCTCTTGTAATAATTCTTTTTTCTTTAATGTAGTAATATCTTTATCATTGACAAAAATATGACCAGTTGTAACAGATTCAAGACCATTTAACAAACGAATTAATGTACTTTTACCTGCCCCTGAAAAACCGATAATACCAAAAATTTCGCCTTTTTTAATGTCTAATGAAACATCTTTGACTGCTTCAACTGTCCCTTGTTTGCCATGATAAATTTTAGAAACTTCTTGTATTTTAATCATTATTCTTCTCCTTATACTCTAAAAAGGTGTGGCAAATAGCGCGTGCCACACCTTTTATTTTATCATTATTTTGCAGGAATTACAGATCCATCTGCATATTTATCAGAGATAAATTTACGGATTTCATCACTTTGTAATGCTTTGATTAAAGCTTTGATTTTATCAGAATCTTTATCTTTTGGTTTAACTGCTACTAAGTTTGCATATGGTGAACTTTCATCTTCTAATGCGATTGAATCTTTTTTAGGAGATAATTTTGCATCAATTGCGAAGTTTGAGTTGATAATTACTGCATCTCCTTCGTTAGCTTCAAATGTTGAAACTAATAATTCAGGAGCAATTTCATTTTTAATTTGAATGTTCTTTTTGTTTTCAACGATATCGCTTAATTGAGCGTCAACTGGTTTAACTCCATCTTTTAATTTAATTAAACCTGCTTTTGTGAAGAATGATAAGAAACGACCAACTTCAGCTGGGTTTGTTGAAGCATATACTGTTGCGTTTTCTGGTAAATCTGCTAGAGATTTATATTTTTTAGAATAAATAGCCATTGGCTCGATGTGAACATTACCGATACTTACTAAATCTTCATTATGTTCTTTGTTGAATTTTTCTAAGTAAGGTGTATGTTGGAAGTAGTTAGCATCTGCATCTCCTCCGAATACGATTTGGTTAGGTGTTACGTAGTCGTTTACGATATTGATTTGTAAATCATATCCATCTTTTTTAAGAATTGATTTAGCTGCTTCTAAAATTTCACCGTGTGGTGCAGGTGAAGCTACTACTGTAATTTTTTTGTCTTCCACTTTTGGAGCTGCTGTCGTTGCTGCATCTTTTGATTGAGATGCTCCGTTTCCACATGCTACTAATGTTGTAGCTACTAATCCTAACGCTGCTGTTTTAATTAATTTTGAAATGTTCATAAATAAATTCCCCTTTTCTTTTCCATTGATTAATGATGATTAACGGGCGCGCTTTCCGTCAATCGTCGAATCAGATAATTGATGTTATAAGTATTTGAGCCATAAAAAAACTCCACCTTAGTTTTTGACTAGAGGCGAAGGATCGCGTTACCACTCTATTTTTAACAAACTTCACAGCTTGTTACTCTATAAGTACACTCTTGTATACTCTAGTACGGTATCGGGCACCATTCGCAGAAGCTTCATCACTTCTGTTGCTCCCAGACCATTTTCAATAAAGTTCCTGCATCCTTTTTCACCAACCGGACTCTCTTTTTACGTTCGCTTTTATTTACTTATCTGTTCATTGCATCAGTTATTTATCTGTTGTAGATAATATAATATATATTTAAGTTATTGTCAACGACTTTAGATAAATATTCAATATAGTTTTTAACTATTACATTCCATAGCTTTTCTGCATGATAGGAAGTGATTTATGGTAAAATGAAAACAAAGGAGCTTTTAATATGAACAGAATTAAAACTTTTTCAAAATCAATAAAACAGCCAGAAAACATTACAGAAACAACACTATCAATAATTCATTCTATCGAAAATGAATTAGATTTTGCAGATAAATACGCTGAAGAACATTCCACAAGATATTCCCACAAAGAAATTTTTACCCGAGCAAAAGAAAGAATCAAGAATACTTCTTCGTTCTAAAAGTCCCCTTATTTATTTACGAAAAACGGAGAAAGACTTCCTCATAGTAGCATGCGTGAAAGCAGCCGAAACTCGGCTACTTTCACAAGGAAAAATCAAGACCCTAGGCTTGATTTTTAGGCATGAGACTCGTTTTAATGAGGCTACTGCCGTCCTATGCTACTATTTTGGAAGTCACTATCCTAAACATCGTCTCATCTCCTCACGTAAAACGGAGAAAGACTGTTCGCCGTTGCAAAAGTAATAGTAGCCATATCGGCTACTATTACACGGGAAATTTCGAGACTAAGGCTCGAAATTTAGCCATGAGACAGCATTAGCTGGCTGCTGGCGACCTTGCAACAAAAGAACAGTCTTTCGTAGTTAACGATAGTTTTTTAACTCTCTCTGTACATCTCGTTTTATATCTTTTTGTTTTAACGCTTCACGTTTATCATAGTTTTTCTTACCTTTCGCAATTCCAATCAACAACTTGGCAACCCCATTTTTAATATAAACCTTCAATGGAACAACCGTATTTCCTGCCTGTCTTACCTCTTGCTCAAGCATTTGAATTTGTTTCTTATGCAATAACAACTTTCTCGTACGAAGCGGATCATGATTGAAAATATTCCCCTGCTCAAACGGACTAATGTGAACCCCTACTAAAAAAGCTTCTCCATTTTTAAAACTACAATAACCATCTTTCAAATTCATTCTAGCTTGACGAACCGATTTAATCTCCGTTCCCGTTAATACTAAACCTGCTTCAATCGTATCTAAAATCGTATAATCATGATTCGCCTTACGATTTTGCGCTAAAACTTTATTATCTGTTCCTTTTGGCATCCGAATTCTCCTTACGAATGTTTTTTTCTACGCTTTTGCTTTGCTTGCGCTTTAAAATGTTGTCTTCCTTTATTTTTGGAAGACCTCTTTGATTTTTTACTTCTGCTTTCTTTTTTCGCAGTTTTCTTAGGCGCTTCTTTTCCTTTAGTTGGACGTTTGTTTTGATTAATCAAATCTGCATTATCCGCCGCTAAAATAAAATCAATTTCATGCGCTTCTACATCAACTTTAATTAATTTTACTTTAACACGATCTCCAATTCGATAAGTTACTCCTGTTCTCTCACCAATTAAGACCATATGACTTTCAATAAAGTTAAAGTAATCTTGATTCATATGCGTAATATGCACTAAACCTTCAACGGTATTTGGCAATTCCACGAATATTCCGAACTTGGTAACGGAACTAACAATTCCTTCAAACTCTTGTCCAATCTTATCAGCCATAAATTCAGCTTTCTTCATCGCATCTACTTCACGTTCTGCTTGAACTGCTAAACGTTCCATTTTACTCGATTGATCCGCAATTCTTTCTAATTTAGAAGCATTTAATTCTTCTTGTTGCTTCGATAAGAAACTTCCAGTACCTTCGTATTGACGAATCATACGGTGAACAATTAAGTCTGGATAACGACGAATCGGTGAAGTAAAGTGAGTATAATCTTCTGCTGCTAATCCATAATGTCCAGAAGGTGTAATATCATATTTAGCTTGTTTCATAGAACGTAACATCATTGTCGATACAACTGCTTCATATGTTTCCCCTTTTACTTCATCTAAAGCTTTTTGCAGTTTTTTCGGACTAATGGTGTCGCTTGTTCCTTTAATATTAATGCCAAATGCTGTGACAAACTCTAAGAAACGTTGCATTTTTTCTTGTTGTGGTTGTTCATGGACACGGTAAATAAATGGAACATTTTTCCGTTGATAGTGCATCGCAACTGTTTCATTAGCCGCTAACATAAAGGATTCAATTAATCGTTCGGCAACTCCACGTTCACGAATTTGAATGTCAATCGGTGCGCCTTGTTCGTCCACAATAATTTTTGCTTCATGTGTTTCAAAATCAATCGCACCACGTTCTTTTCTTCGTCTTTCTAAAATATGATGTAATTCTTTCATCTCCAACAACATTTGCTGAATTTCATCTGGAATTTCAACTTCTTTTTTCTCATACAATTCATTCACTAAACTGTATGTTAATCGCATATCTGAACGAATAATACTTGGGAAAATCTCATATTGATAAATCGTTCCACTACGGTCAATTTCCATGCGACAAGACATCGTTAATCGTTCTTCATGTGGATGTAATGAACAAATTCCATTCGATAATCGCTGTGGTAACATTGGAACGACACGGTCTGTTAAGTACACACTTGTTCCACGTTCAAATGCTTCTCTATCGATAGCTGAATTTTCTGTCACATAATACGATACATCCGCAATCGAAACGGTTAATTCAAATATTCCATCTTCACGTTTTGTTAATGCAACGGCATCATCTAAGTCTTTGGCATCTGCTCCGTCAATTGTCACCGTTAATTGTTCACGTAAATCTTTACGCCCTTTTCGATCTTCATCTGTGATGACTTCAGGAACAAGATTTGCCTGCTCGATTACTTCTTGTGGAAATTCTGTTGGAATATGTAATTGTTGTAAAATCATTAAAATATCCATTCCAACGGCATCTTTGTACCCAATTTCTTTGACAACAATTCCTTCTAATGAAGAACGATTTTTTTCATTCGTATATTTCGTTAATTCTACAATGACCACTGTTCCATCTACTGGATGCAAACCATTTGGACGAATTAAACAACGAGTGCCTGCTAATTTTTTATCTTTGACAACTAGTTCACCGCAATAACCTGTATCTTCAGCAGTTTCAGAACTAAATCGAGTATAAATCCCTACCACTTGAGTGGTATAGCGTTGAATAATTTGGACAATTTTCCCTGTCGCAGAACGTTGACGATAGCTATCGGCTGGTTCTGTAATTACTAATTCTACTTCATCCCCATCCATCGCACTCATTGTATCTCCACGAGGAATGAAAATATCTGATTCTCCTTCGACTACTGTAACAAATCCAAATCCTTTGTCATTGGCACGATACGTTCCTTTTAATGTTTGATTTAAAGGATTTAATCCAAACTTTCCATTTCGATTTAATTCTAAGACGCCTTCTTCTTCTAATGCGGCTAATTCTTTGACTAATATTTTAAAATCTTGAGATTGATTCATCCCAAAATGCTCACTAATTTCCTTTACGTAGAAACTTTCTGGTGCATATTCTTCAAAAAAAGACACCAAAACTGTTCTCAATGATTCTCTCATCTCTTACCTCCATTCTTGTTGGTTTAAAAATTCTAATACAGATTCTTGAAATGCTGCTTTTTCTTTTCCGACTGTAATGACATGCCCTGATTGTTCAAACCAATGAAAATCAACGGCTGCATTCACTAATGCTTCTTTCATTTCAATCGATACTTCAGGATCGACTAATCGATCCAATTCCCCTTGCGCAATATAAAAAGGTCCTGTCACCTGTTCTAAGTTTTCTGCCACTTTAGCTGAAAAATCATGTAAATCTGCTAATTGTTGTTTTGCTTTAGTTTCTAATTCAATGATGGCATCCTCGCTCATTTGAGCATTTTTTGCAAATGCCATAAAACTCTTCAATAAATCTGGTAATTGTGCATTTCTCGTAGATACAGGTGAACAAAATGTTCCCGCAATTTCCACTAATTGATTGGTTGCTAAGGCTGCTGCCATCATTCCTCCCATGGATAATCCTAACGCAGCAACCGTTGAATACCCTTGATTTCTCACAAATTGAACCGCCTGTTTTGCATCTTCATACCATTTATCAGGATTTTCATTTAAAATTTCATTCACATTTGAATGCTCGTGTCCACTAAAAGTAGGGACATACACCGCATAATCATGTCGATGTAAAAATGAAGCTAACATCCTTAGGTCAGATGACTTCCCAGTATATGCATGAAATAAAATAACCACCCGTTTATTTGTTGTTTCTTCTAACCAAATTGCTTCCAAGTTGTTCACTCCTACCCTTAATTGATATTTTCCATATAGAAAAACACAATGTCTTAGAGATACTCCTTCAACATTGTGTTTAATCATTTTTATTTTGATGAAATGTACGCTAAGGCTACTGCTAAAATCATAAAGATTGCTCCTAATCCGACAGTTACTCGAATTAAGAATGCTTCAAATCCACGTGCTTTTGTTTTTCCGAATAATTGCTCAGCACCGCCCGATAAGGAATTTGCTGCATTTGTTTTTGATGGTTGCATAGCTACAATAATAATTAGTAAGACACTAATAATAATCATCAATGTTAAAATTGTTTGATACAAAGGATCTCCTCCTCATCTAATATTCCTTTCAATTCTACCACAAATATACCGTAATTACTACCAATTGCTCTTAATTTATTTATCTCAGTACATTTTTTAAGCATCCATCCCCTATTTTTTCTAATTTCGTGATATAATGAACGTAATATGAAAAGGAGGTTTTTATGAAAGGTTTAGTGTTTTTTGACTTGGATGGAACACTGTTAAATAAAACAGGTCAAGTCGACCCTGATGTCATAGAAGCGATTCAACAATTAAAGGATAACGGCTATGAACCACTTCTAGCAACAGGAAGATCTCCTATCGAAGTTTCGGAAGTAATACGCTCTACGAATATTCATTCTGGAATTTTTATGAATGGACAAGTGGTGATTTTCAAAGGTGAAACATTAATTCATCATGAAATTCCAAAAGAAACAATTGAAAGACTGCTGCAATTTGCAAAAGAAAATCGACATGGAATGACCTGTTATAATGTTGATGCTTTTAAAATCATTGAAACAGTCCCCTTTGCACAAGAAGCCTATGGATATATTCATACACCAACACCGGATGTTGTTCCAGAATTTTATAAAGAGCAAGTCGTGAATATGATGCTATTACTTTCAAAAGACAATAATGATGAAGCTTATCAGCAAGCTTTTCCAGAATTAAGATTTATCCGGAATTTTCCTTATGCATTGGATGTTATTACCGCTGGAAATTCTAAAGCAACAGGCATTCGAACATTAATCCACACCTTAAATACGGAGTCTATCACTACATACGCTTTTGGAGATGGCGCTAATGATTTAGAAATGTTCCAAGAAGTCGATATTGCTATCGCCATGGGAAATGCTATTCCCCTTTTAAAAGATAAAGCAGACTATATTAGTACAGACAACGATAAAGGTGGCGTCATTCAAGGATTAAAACATTATCAATTAATATAGGAGGAAGCCATGTCACTTTATGAAATAGAAGTTCCTACATTAGATGGAACAAGTACATTAGAAGCCTATAAAGGGCAAGTATTACTCATTGTCAATACCGCTAGCGGATGTGGATTAGCGCCACAGTTTGCCCAATTACAAAGCTTATATGAAACATACCACGAACAAGGTTTTAGCGTTCTAGGTTTCCCATGTAATCAGTTTGGGAATCAAGAGCCATTAAGCGCAGAGGAAGCCGCTTCGAGTTGTCAATTCAATTATCAAGTCACTTTCCCAATATTTGGCAAAGTACTCGTGAATGGGCCAGAAACTCATCTATTATTCAAACTATTGAAAGAAGAAACAAAGGGACTATTCGGCAGTTCGATTAAATGGAATTTTACAAAATTTCTTGTAGATGCATCCGGAGAAGTCATCGCAAGATTTGCACCGACTACTTCTCCATTATCCATTGAAAAACAAATAAAACAATTATTAAATAAGGAGTGTTAATATGAATACAGAAGAAATTTTACGCATTTTAGAGGACTTAGAAGTAGCCATTTTTGCTACCGTGGATAAAGATGGAAAACCTCATTCTCGTCCAATCCACATCGGCGTGGCAAATGAACATGGAGTGTTCTTTATGACAAGTCCACAAACTCATTTCTACAAACAATTACAAGAAAACCCAAACGTTGCAATTGCGGCATTTTCACACGATGATTACTTAATTCAAGTCATTCGTATTGAAGGAAAAGTACGTGAAATTGGAAAAGAAGGTCTAGAAGAAATTTTAGCAGGAAATCCATTTGTTAAAAATGTATATCCAGATGATGAGCAACGTGCAAGTGTACAAGTATTCCAACTATATGAAGGAAAAGGCTTTTATCACAGCTTAACTCAAGGACATAAATATACATTCAGCATTCAAGCCTAATTATCAAAAACTCACTAAAATAGATAGAACCTTCCTTTTGAAGGTTCCTTTTTTTCTTCCATCCAATGTGATACAATGAACGTATCGTTTTAAAGGAGAGATATTTTATGAAAAATTCTAAAAAATTCCTAACTCATTCTATTCTATTCGGAAGTCTATTTGTACTCGCTGCAGGTTGTCAATCAACATCAACTACAAACAATACTACAACAACTACAGTTACAACAACTGCAGCAAAAGAAAAATCTACCACTGATTTAATTGGAGATTCATTACCTAACTTTACTTTTACTACAGCAGATTCTCAACAAAAAACTCCTGATGATTTTAAAGGAAAGAAAGTTGTCTATGTTGCTTGGGCTAGCTGGTGTCCAGATTGCCAACAAGAACTTCCAATTCTAAATGAATTAAGAAAAGACTATCAAGATTCTATTGAATTCATCTTAGTCAACTTACTCGTTAAAGGAGAAACACCTGAAAAAGCACAAGCCTTCTTAAAAGAAAAAGGACTAGAATTCAACTATTACTCAGATAAAGAAAAAAGCTTCCAAAAAGCTTTAGAAATTCATTCAATTCCAACGATGATTTTTGTGGGACAAGATGGAACTATCAAACATGTGATCGATGAAGTAAAAGATAAAGCAACGATTGAAGAAGCTTTGAAAGGATTATAAAAACGCAAAAAAAGGATGATGGGTACTGCCCATCATCCTTTTGTCATTTAAGAATTCAATTTTTATTTGTCTTCTTTTTTACCTTGTGGTGCTACTAATCCTAGACCTGCTAAGATTGATAATACAGCTGGAGTAAATACTGCAATTTTTATGGTGATTTTGATTTATTTTAATATTCTTTTTTTCACATATTCAATAATCTTATTCGGCGTATCAATTTCCCCATAAGTCACTTCAGTAGGAGCTACTTCAAGTCCAAACTCTTCTAACCTTACCAATAATTCTACAAACGCTAATGAATCCATCAATCCTTCTTCTTTTAAATTAATATCCTTATCTTCATAGACAACTTCATCTTCGCAAATTTCTTCTAAAATACTCAAAATTTTTTCTTCCATATTGTTCTACTTCTAATTTGCTAAACGATTTAAAATATAACTTACTTCTAATTCCACTCCAATTGGTAAAACAGCCTCATCAATATCAAATTTTTCATGATGATGACCATAAGCTGTTTCTACACTTGATTGACTTCCTAAAAGTCCATATACTCCTGGTTTTCCAACTAAATAATCTGCAAAATCATCCGCACCCATTGTTAATTCATATTTGGTAATAATATTATTAATCGAATCAATGGATTGAGCAACTGTTTGAAATTTCTCTGCTAATTCATGAGTATTAATCACTGGAGCGGCTGCATCATACCAATCAATTTCTACCTCACAACGATGTGTAAACGCAATTCCTTGTGCAATTCTTGTTACTGCTTCTTTTAAATGAGCTCTTGTAGTATGACTAAAGGCGCGAATGGTTCCTTCTAATAGAGCATCATTTGCGACAATATTATAACGTGTACCTGCATGTAATTTACCAACACCTACTACTGCTCTATCTCCTGGATCCACTTCACGACTGACAATTGTTTGTAGCGCAACAACGATTTCGCTAGCTGTTACTAATGCATCATGCCCTAAATGAGGACGACCTACGTGCGAACTTTTTCCTTTAACGTTAATTTTAAAAATATCACAAGAGGCATTCACAGGTCCGCCTTGAACAGCAAATGAACCTAATGGTAATCCTGAATTCACATGAATAGCAAAACTTTCATCAATTGAATCAATTTTTCCTGAAGCTACAAATTGTTTTGCACCTGCTCCAATTTCTTCAGCTGGTTGAAAAGCAATATACACTGTTCCTGCAAATGTATCTTTAATACTATTTAATACTTTTGCTGTCCCTAATCCCATTGCTGTGTGAGCATCATGACCACATGCATGATTTAATCCTTCATTTTTAGAAGAATACGATTTATTCGTACAATCTGGTAATTCTAAGGCATCAATATCTGCACGAAGAAGAATTGTTTTTCCTTCTCCTTTTTCTCCTTTAATAATGGCTAATGTTCCTGTTTCAGCAATTTTTTCAAATGGAATATTTAATTTTGTTAATTCTTCTTGAATTTTTTCTGCCGTTTTATATTCTTTTAAACTAGCTTCAGGATTTTCATGAAAATGTCTTCTTAAGACTACTAACTCTTCTTTTAGAGCAAATGCTTTTTCTTTAATCGTACTCATTAAAATTCCTTCTTTCTATTGTAATAAAGAGGCATGACGAGCATGCCTCTTAGGAGATAAATGATGATAAAATAAATGGTTAAATAATCTAATTAATCGATTATTTTAAAGAAGCTTTTTCCCAAACTGGTACGTTTGCACCTTTTGAAACTTCTTCAATTTTCTTAGCTGTTTCTGGTGATTGGTAGTATTTAACGATTGTTTTGTAAACTTCGTTGTTTTCATTACCTTCTTTAGCAGCAATAACATTGTAGTATGGTTGAGATGAATCTGTGATTTCTTCGATAAAGATTGAATCTTTTGTTGGTTGGAATCCTGCTTCAACTGCGAAACCATTGTTGATTAATGAAGCTGCTACATCGTCTAAAGCACGAGCTGTTTGTCCAGCTGGTAATTCTTTAATATTAATTTTCTTAGGATTTTCTACGATATCATCTTTAGTTGCTAATGTATTGTTTACATCTTTTAATTTGATTACGCCAGCTGCGTGTAGTAAGCGTAATGCACGAGAGTTGTTAGAAGTATCTTCTGGGATTGCAATTGTATCGCCATCTTTTAACTCGCTAACGTTTTTAATTTTTTTAGAGTACACACCCATTGGAGCAATTACTGTATATCCAATTGGTTTGATATGAGTATTTTGTTCTTTATTGAAACGTTCTAAGTAAATAATTGTTTGGAATGAGTTTAAGTCAACATCTCCATTTTCTAATGCTTGGTTTGGTTGTACATAGTCAGTAAATTCTACTAATTCAACATTGATGTTTTCTTTTTCTTTTAAGCGTTTAATAACGTCATCCCATACATCATGGTTTCCTGCGTTTACCCCAACTTTTACTGTTTTTGCTTCTTTTTTAGCATCTGCTGCTTGGTTTGAGTTTGAAGAAGTTTGTGCAGCTTGTCCACATGCTGCTAATGTTAATCCTGCTAATGCTGTTACAAATAATTTTTTAATGTTCATCTATAAATTCCTCTTTCTTGTTTAAAAATTTTATTCCAATCGAATCGCTCCAGTGATTCATTTCAGAGCGTTCGGCTTCGTATCTTGTTCTAATTGAACTCGGCCTCACTGAAATGACGTCCACTTCACGCCACCCCCACGCAACTGCATTGCTTTGTGTGCGTCGCTCCAGTGATTCATTTCAGAGCGTTCGGCCTCGTATCTTATTATTTCGTGGCTCTTTTTTCTAGGAAGTCACCGATTGCTTGGCTTATAAATACAATAATTAACATAATAATCGTTGCTACTACGATTACGTCTCCTTGGAATCGATTGTATCCTCTTGAAATTGCTAAGTTTCCGATTCCTCCAGCTCCAAATGCACCAGCCATTGTTGTTAAACCAATTAAGCTGATTGTTGTTAGAGAAGAAGCACGAATTAAACTTGGTAATCCTTCTTTTAAATAGACTCGGAAAATAATTTCCAATGGTGTACATCCCATGGCGATTGAAGCTTCAATCACACCTTTATCTACTTCTAACAAAGCTAATTGTACTTGTCGTGAGAAGAATGGAACAGTCGCAATCACTAGTGGCACAATCGCACCAGGAATTCCAATTGTAGTTCCTACAATTAATCTTGTTAATGGGATTAATAACATCGCTAAAATGATAAATGGAATCGAACGGAATAAGTTTACCACTTTATCTAATATAGCGTATAAAACTTTATTTTCTAAAATATTTCCTTCTCGAGTAACTACTAACACTACTCCTAAGGCAATCCCTAGTACTCCAGCAATCAATCCTGTAATTCCAACCATTAATAATGTATCAATTGTACTTTTAATGATTTCTTGTGTTACACGAGCATCAATATTTGGAAACCATTGGTGTAAGTCCATCTTACTCAACCTCCTTTGGCTCATCTAAAATTTCTGTTTGAACACCCGATTGATGAATATGTTCTAGAGCATGTTTAATATTTTCTGCTTCACCAGATAATCCTACTAGTAAAGTTCCAACTGCTGTTTCTTGAATGACTTCAACATTGGCAAATAAAATATTCGCTGCTACTTGGAATTGAGTTGATAATTTCGTAATCAATGGTTCTCCAGTTGAAGCACCTACAAATGAAATTTTCGCAAGAACATCTCCAGGGTTTAAGTTTAGTAAATGTTCATGTTGTAAAACTGTTTCAATTCCTTTGTTGATATGTGTTGCTGTGTCAATGAAATCTTTCGTTAATGTTTTTTGTGGATTAGTAAAGATTTCTAATACGGTTCCTTGTTCAATAATTAATCCTTGTTCCATTACGGCAACTTTATTACAAATCTCTTTTACAACTTGCATTTCGTGAGTGATAATCACGATTGTAATGCCTAATTGTTCGTTTACTTTTTTCAAAAGTTCTAAAATAGATTCGGTTGTTTTAGGGTCTAGTGCACTTGTTGCTTCGTCACATAATAGAACATCTGGATCATTAGCTAATGCTCTGGCAATCGCAACCCTTTGTTTTTGTCCACCAGACAATTGTCTTGGATAACTTGTAATTTTGTCTTCCAAGCCTACTAAGTGTAGAAGTGACTCAACTTTTTCCTTAATTTCCGCTTTTGATAATCCTGAGCGTTTTAATGGAAAGGCAACATTTTCAAATACTGATAAAGTATTCATTAAGTTAAAATGTTGGAAAATCATTCCAATTTTTTTACGAGCATCTCTTAATTGTGCTTCTTTTAGACTCGTTAACTCCACTCCTGAAACTGTAACTGTTCCATTTGTAGGACGTTGCAATAAATTGATAGTTCGTACTAATGTACTTTTTCCAGCACCACTGTATCCGATAATGCCATAAATATCTCCATCTTCAATGGTAATATTTACTTGCTTTACAGCTTCGACCGTTTTACCTGATTGCTGAAATGTTACATCAATATTTTTTAATTCAATCATTTGTTTCTCCTTTCAAGCAAATAAAAAGCCCGCTCTTTGGTTTTACTCACCAACCAAAGGACGAGTTCTCTCGTGTTACCACCTTTATTCATAGCATTTTCACAAATCCTATCTCTGTCAGTTAATCTTTCTAACTGATAAGCTATATCGGGCTTTCCCGTAATCGTCTCATGATTCAACGATTAGCACTCAAAGGCCATCTTCAAAGTTTCAACTATTATCTCTTTTCACCCAACCGAGACTCTCTAAAATAGATTCACTTTTACTCTCCTTGTCACAGTGCGTTATGACTATGAAACTAGGATACCAACAAAACCTGTTCCAGTCAATTTCTAGATTTCTATCACTTGTTATAAGTTTTCTTTATATCTTTTTTCTTGCATCCCCCTCTAGTTTTCCCTACAATAAACTTACGAGGTGATATACATGAATGATTTAATTTCTTATAAAAAAATGCCGCTATGGACGGTGGAAACTTTACCCGAACCGTTTAAAAAAATGCATAATACAAAGGTTGGAACTTGGGCACAACTGCATATTTTAAAAGGAGAAATCACGTTTGAATTTTTAAACGAAGATGGAAGTGTTAGTGATACTGTACTGCTAAATGCTACTACTCCTATTCCACTTGTAGAGCCCCAACAATGGCATCGAATTGCTAAAGCAAGTGACGATATCGAGTGTTATTTAGAGTTTTTCTGTAAAAAAGAAGACTATTTTACAAAAAAATATGGCTACACAAAGACTCACTCTGAAGTTTTAGCTGCTCAACCGCTCATTCCAAAAGGTCGTGTACTTGACTTAGGAAGTGGAGAAGGTCGTAATAGTTTATACCTTGCTTCATTAGGATATGACGTCACTTCATTGGATTGGAATGTTCCCAGCTTACAAAAATTACAGGAAGTAGCTGCTCAAGAAGGACTGTCACTTAAAGTCGAGCCATACGATATTGAATGTGCCGATATCCCTGGCGGACAATATGATTGGATTGTATCAACAGTTGTATTGATGTTTCTACACGAAGAAGTCATTTCAGATGTCATTGAGAATATGCAATCTCACACCGCTTCTGGTGGCTATAATTTAATTGTAGCAGCTATGTCTACTGAAGATGCACCTTGTCCTGTGAATTTCCCATTTACTTTTAAAGAAGGCGAATTACTAGAATATTATGCCGGTTGGGAAATTTTAAAATATAATGAAGACTTTGGTGAACTCCACAAAACAGATGAAAACGGCAATCGTCTTCGATTCAGATTTGCAACATTGTTGGCAAAGAAAGGGTAATTAAAACTCTATATAATTAACAAACAAAAAACGTCCTTTCGGACGTTTTTTTAATAGCTATTTTCTTCAACTGCTTGATTTTTAATAATTTTTACAATACGGCTTGTACCTAAACGACTAGCACCTAATGAAATGAATTTTTCTGCATCTTCTAAACTAGAAATGCCACCTGCAGCTTTAATTTTCACTGAAGAGCCTACATGTTCTTTCATTAAAGCTACTGCTTCAAATGTAGCTCCACCTGTTGAAAAACCTGTAGATGTTTTAATATATTCCGCTCCTGCACGTGTCACTACTTTACATAATTCAATCAATTCTTCTGTTGTTAATAAACAAATCTCCACAATGACTTTCAAGATTCTTCCTTGACAAGCTTCGTGAATTTGACGAATTTCTTCTTCTATTAAGTCAAAGCGTTTATTTTTTACGTCTGTAATATTGATGACCATATCGATTTCACTTGCGCCATTAGCAACTGCATCTTTTGTTTCAAAAACTTTTACGCTTGTTGTTGAATATCCATTAGGGAATCCAATAACCGTACAAATTGGTAATTTGCCATCAACATATTCTGCTGCTTGTTTAACATAGCTGGCAGGAATACAAGCTGAAGCTGTTCCATAATGAATCGCATCATCTAAAATTTGTTTAATTTCTTCCCATGTTGCATTTTGTGTTAATAAGGTATGATCGACGGTTGCTAAAATTTCTTTTAATTCCATTTGATTCACCTATCCTTATGCGTTTTGACGGTCTTGTGCAATTAAATTACGTAAAGCTTGTACAGCAACTGTAATCGCTGCTTCTGTATCATGAACGATTGGATTTTCTAATCCTGCAGCATTTCTTTCTTGGTTTCCTACTACTAAGAATGTTGAACCAACTCTTACTCCTAAATGACTAGCTACTACAAATAAAGCTGCTGATTCCATTTCTGAAGCTTTTACGCCTAGACGTTTCCAAGCTTCCCATTTTTGTTGTAATTCATAGCTTACAGGCATTACTTCTGGTTCATGTTGTCCATAGAATGAATCTTTACATTGTACAACACCAGCATGAGTTGTATAGCCTAATGTTTTTCCTGCTTGTAATAATGCTGTTACAACATCATAGTTTGCAACGGCTGGAAATTCGATTGGTGCATATTCACGAGTTGTTCCTTCTGTACGAATCGCAGCCGTCGCAATCACGATATCTCCACCTTTTACATCGATATCAATTCCGCCACAAGTCCCAACACGAACGAATGTATCTGCACCACTTCTTACTAATTCTTCTAAAGCGATAGAAGCTGATGGACCTCCAATCCCTGTTGAAGTTACACTAACTTTTTCTCCGTCTAAGTATCCTGTATATGTAACATATTCACGGTTATCTGCAATTAATTTTGCATCTTCAAAATGCTCTGCAATTTTCGCACAACGTTTAGGATCTCCTGGTAAAATAACGTATTTACCTACATCCCCTTTGCGAATGTTTAAATGATATTGTAATCCTTCTTCTGAATAATTTTGCATCTCTCTTCCTCCTTATAGGTATCATTTGAATACCTTAACTGTAAAATTATACCATAATTTTAACCATTTTGAAAACGTTCGCTAAAAAAATCAAAAAGAAAAGACTTCCTATAGTAGTATGCGTAAAAGTAGCCGCTTCTGTGGCTACTTTTACTAGGAAATTTTGAGACCTTAGGCTCAAAATTTAGCCATGAGACTTGCTTCGCAAGGCTGCTGGCGTCCTATACTACTATATTAAAGAAGTCTAATTCAATCTTTTAAGCTTCTGTTGTTGCTTCCACTGTTCCTTCAGATACAATTTCTTCTGCTAACTCTTCAGTAGCTTCAACGAATTCTTCTGTTTGAACTGGTGTAGAAGTGCTTGTTTCCATATTACGGTAACGAGCCATACCTGTACCAGCAGGAATAATCTTACCGATGATAACATTTTCCTTAAGTCCAAGTAAGTGGTCTTTCTTACCACGTATAGATGCGTCTGTTAACACACGAGTAGTTTCTTGGAATGAAGCTGCAGATAAGAAACTGTTTGTTTCTAATGAAGCTTTTGTAATACCAAGTAATACTGGACGTGCAGTCGCAGGAACTTCACCATTCATAATTGCAGAACGGTTACGTTCAGTAAAGTCTGCGATATCTAATAATGTTCCTGGTAAAATTTCAGTTGAACCTGGATCCATTACACGAACTTTACGTAACATTTGACGAACCATTACCTCAACGTGTTTATCGCCGATTTCTACCCCTTGCATACGGTATACTTTTTGTACTTCACGTAATAAGTAGTTTTCAACTGATAATACATCACGAACACGTAATAATTCTTTTGGATCAATCGAACCAGATGTTAATGGTTCACCACGATGGATTGTTTGTCCTTCTTCAACATTTAAGCGAGCTGTAAATGGAACAGTATACGTACGTGTATCTGTTGCACCTTTAATAGTGATTTCTTTAGTACGGCTTCCCGCATTTTCATCAATCGATACAACTTCACCTGTTACTTCTGTAATAGTCGCTCCCCCTTTAGGGTTACGAGCTTCGAAGATTTCTTGGATACGTGGTAAACCTTGAGTAATATCGTCTCCGGCTACCCCACCGGTATGGAAGGTACGCATTGTTAACTGAGTACCAGGTTCCCCGATAGATTGAGCGGCAATTGTACCAACTGCTTCCCCTACTTCTACTTCTGAACCTGTTGCTAAGTTACGTCCATAACAATGTTTACATACACCATGTTTAGTATCACATGTAAATGCAGAACGGATTGTTACTTCTTCAATACCAGCATCCATAATTTTACGAGCAATATCTTCTGTAATTAATTCATTGTGACCAACAAATACTTCTCCAGTTACTGGATCTTTTACAGAACGTTGAGCATAACGTCCAATCATACGTTCTTCTAATGTTTCAATCATTTCATTTCCTTCACGGATAGCTGAAATTGTTAAACCACGATCAGAACCACAGTCTGTTTCACGGATAATTACGTCTTGCGCTACGTCTACTAAACGACGAGTTAAGTAACCTGAGTCGGCTGTCTTCAAGGCTGTATCCGTCATCCCTTTACGGGCACCGTGAGTTGATAAGAACATCTCCATAACCGTTAAACCTTCACGGAAGTTTGATGTTACTGGTAATTCCATGATCTTACCATTCGGAGCAGCCATCAATCCACGCATCCCCGCTAACTGAGTAAAGTTAGAGATGTTACCACGGGCTCCAGAGTCACTCATCATGAAGATTGGGTTACGAGCACCAAGTGTTTTCGTTAATGCGCTTTGGATTTCATCTTTTGCTGCATTCCATGTTTCGATAACACGTTCATATCTTTCATCATCTGTAATTAAACCACGACGGAATAATTTAGAAATTTCATCAACTTGGTTGTGTGCATCAGAAAGAATTGTCTTTTTATTTCCTGCAACAGAAATATCTGCAATCCCTACTGTTAAACCAGCACGAGTTGAATATTTATATCCTAAGTCTTTCATACGGTCTAACATCATTGATGTTTCTGTAATGTGGAAACGTTTGAAGACTTCCGCAATGATTTGACCTAAGTTTTTCTTCTTGAATGGTAAAACGATTGGTTGTTTTGCAATTTCTTCCTTAATATTTGAACCTGGTTCTAAGAAATATTTATCTGGAGTAGCTACTTCTAAGTTTTCCATTGATGGTTCATTTAAGTAAGGGAATTCGTCAGGCATAATTTCATTGAATAATAATTTACCAACTGTCGTTACTAACATGCGTTCTTTTTGCCATTCTGTAAATGGTTTATGAGGAAGCGCACTTGCGTGAATCGCAATACGGCTGTGTAAATGAACATATCCATTTTGATATGCTAACATTGCTTCGTTCATGTCTTTGAAGTACATTCCTTCTCCAACACGACCTTCTTGTTCTAATGTTAAGTAATAGTTTCCTAAAACCATGTCTTGAGATGGAGTTACTACTGGTTTTCCATCTTTAGGGTTTAAGATATTTTGTGCCGCTAACATTAATAAACGAGCTTCCGCTTGAGCTTCTTGTGAAAGTGGCACGTGAACCGCCATTTGGTCCCCGTCGAAGTCGGCATTGTAGGCCTCACACACTAATGGGTGAAGACGGATTGCACGACCTTCTACTAGAGTTGGTTCGAATGCTTGAATCCCTAATCTGTGAAGAGTAGGTGCTCGGTTTAATAGAACTGGGTGTTCACGAATCACTTCTTCTAAAACTGCCCAAATATCATCGTCTAAACGTTCAATTTTACGTTTTGCACTCTTAATATTTCCAGCAATTTCACGTTCTACTAATTCTTTCATCACGAATGGTTTGAATAATTCAATTGCCATTTCTTTTGGTAAACCACATTGATACATCTTCAAGTTTGGTCCTACTACGATTACAGAACGTCCTGAGTAGTCTACACGTTTACCAAGTAAGTTTTGACGGAAACGACCTTGTTTCCCTTTAAGCATATGACTTAATGATTTCAATGGACGGTTACCTGGTCCAGTTACTGGACGACCACGACGACCATTATCGATTAAAGCATCCACCGCTTCTTGTAACATACGTTTTTCATTTTGAACGATGATACGTGGAGCATTTAATTCTAATAAACGTTTTAGACGATTATTACGGTTAATAACACGACGGTATAAATCATTTAAGTCACTTGTTGCAAAACGTCCACCTTCTAATTGAACCATTGGACGTAAATCTGGTGGGATAACTGGAATAACATCCATTACCATCCAACCAGGTTTATTTCCTGATTCACGGAAAGCATCTAAAATATCTAAACGACGAATTGCACGAGTACGTTTTTGTCCTTGAGCTGTTTTTAACTCTTCTTTTAATTCTGCAATTTCTGCTTCTAAGTCAACGTTATTTAGTAATTCTTGAACAGCTTCAGCACCCATTGCTGCGTGGAAGCGAGTTCCGAATTCCATACGTTTTTCACGGTATTCACGTTCACTTAATAATTGTTTTTTCATCAATGTTGTGTCACCAGCATCGATAACAACATAGCTTGCAAAATAAATGATTTCTTCCAACGCACGAGGACTCATGTCTAACACAAGTCCCATACGGCTAGGAATTCCTTTAAAGTACCAAACATGTGATACTGGAGCTGCTAATTCGATATGTCCCATACGTTCACGACGAACTTTTGAGCGAGTTACTTCAACGCCACAGCGATCACATACTTTTCCTTTATTGTTAATTTTCTTTAATTTACCACATGAACATTCTAAATCTTTCGTTGGTCCAAAAATCTTTTCACAATATAGACCATCACGTTCTGGTTTCAAAGTACGATAGTTGATTGTTTCTGGTTTGGTTACTTCACCATATGACCATTCACGAATCTTATCAGGAGACGCTAAACCAATTTGCATACTTTCAAAATTATTTACATCTATCAAGGGGCCAACCTCCCTCTTCTTTGGAATTGCCCTACGATTCCAATAGTTATTCTTAGTCTAAAGTTACATCTGTATCTTCTGATTCTTGAATTTCTTCAGTTTCTTCTACTGTTGTTTCTTCAACTTCTTCTTTATCTGAAGAAAGTTCAGCAATACGGTCAGAATATTCATTTAAAATACGTTTCTTTTCACTCATTTTTTCAACATCATTGAAATTCATACGAGCGTCATCATCCATGTCTTCTAACTTAATTTCTTCATCATTTTCGTCTAGTACTTTCATATCAAGACCTAATGCTTGTAATTCTTTTACTAATACTCGGAATGATTCAGGTACACCTGGTTTAGAAATTTGTTGACCTTTCACGATTGATTCGTAAGTTTTCACACGACCAACAACGTCATCTGATTTGTAAGTCAAGATTTCTTGTAATGTGTATGCAGCACCATATGCTTCTAGCGCCCATACCTCCATTTCTCCGAAACGTTGTCCACCAAATTGAGCTTTACCTCCAAGAGGTTGTTGAGTTACCAATGAGTATGGTCCAATTGAACGAGCATGAAGTTTGTCATCAACCATGTGGGCAAGTTTAATCATGTACATTACCCCTACTGATACACGGTTATCAAATGGTTCCCCTGTACGTCCATCATATAAAATTGTTTTCGCATCACGAGCCATACCTGCTTCTGCAACTGTTCCCCAAACATCTTCATCTTGAGCACCATCAAATACTGGTGTTGCGACGTAAATGCCTAATTCACGAGCTGCCATCCCTAAGTGTAACTCTAATACTTGTCCAATGTTCATACGTGATGGTACCCCTAATGGGTTTAACATGATGTCAACTGGTGTTCCATCTGGTAAGAATGGCATATCTTCTTCCGGCATAATACGAGAAACTACCCCTTTATTACCGTGACGTCCGGCCATCTTATCCCCTTCATTGATTTTACGTTTTTGAACAATGTATACACGAACTAATTTGTTTACTCCAGGCGCTAATTCATCACCAGCTGCACGAGTGAACAAACGTACATCACGAACGATACCGCCGCCGCCATGAGGAACACGTAATGAAGTATCACGTACTTCACGAGCTTTTTCACCGAAGATAGCATGTAATAAACGTTCTTCTGGTGATTGTTCTGTTAATCCTTTAGGAGTAACTTTACCAACTAAGATATCCCCATCTTTAACTTCCGCACCAATACGGATAATTCCGTTTTCGTCAAGGTTTTTCAATGCATCTTCCCCAACGTTTGGAATTTCACGGGTAATTTCTTCTGGTCCTAATTTTGTATCACGAGCTTCTGAATCATAGTCATCAATATGGATTGAAGTATATACATCATCTTTTACAAGACGTTCGCTCATGATAACCGCATCCTCATAGTTGTATCCTTCCCAAGTCATGAATGCAACTAGAACGTTTTGTCCTAATGCTAATTCACCTTGTTCCATTGAAGGACCATCTGCTAAGATTTCTCCAACTTCTACTTTATCTCCTTTTGAAACAATCGGACGTTGGTTATAACACATACCAGCATTTGAACCATGGAATTTAGTAATATTATATTGGTCTAACGAACCATCTGCTGTACGAACACGTACTTGATTTGCATCGACAAATTCTACGATACCTTCACGTTTACATAGTAAAGCTACCCCAGAGTCATGCGCTGTTACGTATTCCATACCAGTACCAATAAATGGTGCTTTTGGGTTTAATAACGGAACTGCTTGACGCTGCATGTTGGCACCCATTAACGCACGGTTTGAGTCGTCGTTTTCTAAGAACGGGATACATGCTGTCGCAACAGCAACTACTTGTTTTGGAGATACGTCCATGTAGTCAACACGTTCTACAGGAACTTCTAAGTTTTCTGATACGTAACGAGCCATTACTACATCGTTTACGAAGCTTCCATCTTCATTTAATGGAGAGTTTGCTTGCGCTACTACATAACGGTCTTCTTCATCCGCTGTTAAGTAGTCAATCTTATCTGTTACTTTATGAGTTTTCCAGTCTACACGACGGTATGGAGTTTCTACAAATCCATATTTATTAATTTTAGCGTATGTTGATAAACTATTGATCAAACCGATGTTTGGTCCCTCAGGAGTTTCAATCGGACACATACGACCATAGTGAGAATAGTGTACGTCACGAACTTCATATCCGGCACGGTCACGAGTCAAACCACCAGGTCCTAAGGCTGATAGACGACGTTTGTGAGTTAATTCTCCTAATGGGTTTGTTTGGTCCATGAATTGTGATAATTGAGATGAACCAAAGAATTCTTTAATTGCTGCTACTACAGGACGAATGTTTACTAATTGTTGTGGTGTTACTGTTGCTACATCTTGGATAGACATACGTTCACGAACCACACGTTCCATACGAGATAAACCGATACGGAATTGGTTTTGTAATAATTCACCTACTGAACGAATACGACGGTTCCCTAAGTGGTCGATATCGTCTGTTGAGCCGATTCCTTCATATAAGTTTAAGAAGTAGCTGATTGTCGCTAAAACGTCAGCTGCTGTCACACATTTAATTTCATCTGGAATATTCGCATTTCCGATTACTTTAATGATACGTTCAGGGTCTTGTGGTGAGTACACTTGAACGGATTGAATCGTTACAGGTTCTTGGATAACCCCTTCACTTGAAGGATATAATGTAAATAAGTTTGCTCCTGCTTCTAATGCTTGAGCTACTTTTTCCATAATTTCTTTTTCAAGAACTGTTCCTGCTTCAACAACGATTTCTCCTGTTTCAGGGTGTACGATGTTTTCAGCAACTGTTTGATTTAATAAACGTGTTTTTAAGTTTAATTTTTTATTTACTTTATAACGACCTACTGCCGCAAAATCATAACGACGTGGATCAAAGAAACGAGCTGTTAATAAGTTACGTGAACTTTCAGCTGTTTTTGGTTCTCCTGGACGTAGACGGTCATAAATATCTTTTAATGCTTCTTCTGTACGTGATTCATCCATACGTTTATGAACATCTTTATCTAATGTTAAACGTAATGTTTCACTTTCACCGAAGATTTCTAAAATTGTATCGTCTGATTCAAAACCTAACGCACGAACTAATACTGTTAATGGAATTTTACGAGTACGGTCAATACGTACATATGAAATGTCTTTTGAATCTGATTCGTATTCTAACCATGCACCACGGTTAGGAATTAATGTTGCGCCATATAAGGCTTTACCATTTTTATCTGGGCGGTCATGGAAGTATGAACCTGGTGAACGTACTAATTGAGATACAATAACACGTTCTGCACCATTAATGATAAATGTTCCCATTTCTGTCATTAATGGGAAATCTCCAAAGAAGACTTCTTGGTCTTTTACTTCTCCAGTTTCTTTGTTCACTAAACGCATTTTTACATAAATTGGTGCTGCATAATTTGCGTCGTGATTTCTTGCTTCTGCAAGGTTATATTTTGGAGCATGTAATTCATAATCTAAGAATTCTAATGATAAATTACCTGTATGGTCTTCGATTGGTGAGATGTCTTTAAACATTTCACGAATCCCTTCATCTAAGAACCATTGGTAAGAATCAGTTTGAATTTCAATTAGATTTGGTAATTCTAATACTTCACTGATTCGTGCATAACTTCTACGCACACGGTGTTTACCGTATTTCACATCATGATGTGCCAACTCTTCCACCCCTATATCATAATTTTATGAATAAATATTACAAATTTATTACATTATTAAATTTTCGTAACAAATGTTGCCTGAAAGTCATTTTAGAACAAAAAAAAACCAAAAGAATTTCTTTATCCCTTATTAAAAAGAGTGCTCATTCTTTTGTTTTCCCTTATATTCACGGGATTTCTGGACAATATTTCAGCATCCCGCAAGACTATAGTTACACTTATTGCGTTACATTATTTTAGCGTGAAATTGGCGATTTGTCAAGGTTTTGAAAGACTTTCTTTGCGTGTTTATAAGAAAGTGCATACATTTTTTCATTGATGTTTATACGTAATAAAAGCAAGCAGAAAAATGCTTTTTGTTTGCGTGGTCGCCAGTAGCCTCGCTTGCGAGTCTCTTGGCTAAAAAGATTTTTCTGCTTTCTTTTATATTGTTTTTGCGTTTTTTTACTGACAATTTTTTGTTTCTGCACCAAGAGTTAGACATTTCCTGGATTTAGTTTTATCTAACTCGACAAAACTAGGCAATGTTATATAACTTCATAGTTTATTTATTATGATGAACATCGTTTTCCAAAAATGGATTAACCAAATCTATCCACTCCAAAGGCAGATAAGCCGATAGATAACCGTGATTATATCCTTTTGCTTCATATACACTACAATTAGGATGCATTTTTTGAAATAGCTTAGCCGATTCCTTAACGCAATCCATTTCTTTTTCACCATAAATATATAGAACTTGTGCTTTGTTTTCTGTAATAGAATTTTTAAGCCTATATTCTCCCATATATGTTTGATACATAGTCACCAATGTTTTAATCGGAATCCTTGGCATATCCTCCATATAATAGCCTTCTATTTCTTCCGAATAAGCCATATTGGGATACATTTTTTTCATTAAACTCAACTGAATTTTACTTGCATATTTGCTAAACATAAGTTTTCCGAATAATTTTACAATAATTGTACTAACTCTTGCCAGCTTTGGCTGAGGAATACAAATACTACCGTCTATTATTGCTTTCTGAGCTATATCACTATTTAGCGATAATAACTCAATGGCAATTTGACCTCCCAAAGAAACACCTCCCACAGCAAACAATTTTCCATCGCAATTATTTTTTATATAGTCCATAATTTGCTGTGCGGAATTTTCAGTTGAAATATACTCTTTTTGATATTCTTCTCCATGACCATTAAGTGTTGGTAATATCACATGATATTTTTCGGATAATATACGAGCTTGCCGAAGATAATTCCACCAGGAATTACCTCCGCCGTGTATCAATAATATATGTGGAAATTTTTTATTACCAAATTCATGAAATATCATATTCCAAAACCTCTACAAACTTAAATTTGTTAGCTAATAAGTTTACTCGCTAACTTATACACTTGATTTATTTCTTTGTTTTCTAAACACGAGACCAGCTAAAAAAGTCTAATGAAGTGCTTTATTACTTTCATTAACTATATATAATAGTCTTTGTTTTTTTAACCCCTTAACTGCCGTCAGTTTAACATATTTTTTTCTTTATTGTAAACATGGTTTATTTCGATTTACGAGCTATCAAACGCCTATTGCTCTGCTATCAAGAATACGTCACATCCAATTGAAGAGTAGCTCTCCATAGTTCTAAGATTTCTAGTAAGGTTGCATAAATCGAGAACATTTCAAACTGGTTGAGCGACTTTTAATAGAAGTTTTTCATTTCTTCAGTAAACTTTGTTAAAGAACACTTAAAATAGTTACACTACATTTTGTAATTCAGCTAAAAGATGAAAGAAAAATTTTTGTTGCGAAAGTAATGGTAGCCACATTGGCTTCCATTACAGGTAAACTTTGAGACCGAGGCTCAAAGTTTAGCCATGAGACTCGCAGAGGCTGCTGGCGACCTCGCTAACATAAAATTTTTCTTTCATCTTTTAGCATTTACGTGTATCATCTACATACATAAAAACGTCTAAATCTTTTCATCGATTTAGACGTTTTCCATCAATTCATTATACTGTAAATTCAGCCATATTCTTTTTAACAACTTCTCCGCTTGGTAAACGTAGTTCAATCGTTCCATCCATATTAAAGATAACACTATCTAATCCTAATCCGTAACGAGCAGCAAATTTTGCAATTTTCTCTTGTACTGGATCTACCGCTGGTGCTTCTTCTAATCCTGGTTCTAACATAGGATCAGTTCCTGTAGGATTCAACATCCCGTTATCTGTTGAATTTTCTGGTTTCACAGGTTTTTCACTTGGTTTTGGAGCCTCTGGTAAAGACGCTGCTGGTTTATTTTCTGTTGGTTTTGTTTCAACCTTATCAGGAGTTGGCGCTACATGTTCAGGTACTTTATTTTCCCCATTCCCATTAGGTACTTCTCCTGTAAAATCAGCCATATTTTTCTTAACGACTTCTCCACTTGGTAAATGTAATTCAATCGTTCCATCCATATTGAACAATACATTTTCTAACTTCATTCCATGGCTTTCTGCAAATTTAGCTACTTTTTCTTGTACTGGATCTACTGCTGGTGCTTCTTCTAACATTGGGTCTGAAATAGGATTTCCAGTTGGTGTTTCTGACTCAGGTTTCAATCCTTCGCCTGTTGGTGTTGAATTTTCTTCAACTTTCTCTACAGGTTTTGGAGCTTCCTCTTTTCCAGTTGGTTTCGAAGATTCTTCTCCTTTTCCCATTTCTTTTGGTGATTCTTTACCTTTTTCTACTGGTTTAGAAGTTTCTTCTGTTTCATGTCCTTTAAATTGCGATAAAACTCCAGGTTTTTCTGTTTGATTATTTTTCTCTAAAATCGGAACTTCTACAATATAAGAAGATTGATTATCTAAATAAGCATTCGCCATGAAGGTTACTGGAATTTTATTTCCTGCTGTCATCGTAGTTCCTTGATTTAATTTTGGAATAGGCAATTGAATTTCGCCCACTTTGTAGTTATTTTCTAAGTACGCATTTCCATGAAATTCATCAAACACTCTGACTAAAGCTTCAGTCCCTTTGGGTATTACATATTGAGGTTTCACTCTTAAATAAGTATCCCCTGCATGGAATGGATAGAAAATCGTACGACTTGCCATGTTGTAAGCTAATGAGCTTGGAATCGTAAATTGTCCTTCGTAGTTCACTTCTGGATAATCTTTTGAAGTAATGGTGTATTTAAAAGTTTCTCCTGGTAAATAAGGTTTATCTAATTCAAAATTAGCAATATTTCCTACTCCTTCACCGAATACTTTTCCAGATAATTTCTCAATCACTTTCCCGTCTGGAGTCGTTAATTTCACCATCATATTTGTTCCTAATTTTTTCTCTAATTCTGGTGGGAAACTAAAGGATACACGTTTTTGCCCATTTGCTAAGGTAAAGTTTTGGTTATTAAATGTGCTGTTTTTCAATAGTTTTACAACACTTGCCAATTCTTCTCCTGTATAAACCTTGTTTCCTTCTTTTTTAGCAACTCCTTCTTCTGGTTTAAAGAGTTCATAGTTACTATGAGAGTGTCCAATTCCAACTGGCTTATGTTCATCAATTGGATCAGCATGATGGTGGTCTCCGTGTGGATAAATAATTGCATTTTTCTCTTTATTGACTACAATACTTTCACGTTTTACACCGTATTGTTTCATAATACCTGCAATTTTTTCTTCGATTTTTTTATCTAACTCACTCATTTCTACAGGCTTCATTGCATCATCATGGTGATGTTCCTCTTTAGGAGGTATTGCAGTCCCATTATAGCGTGCTTTAGCTTCTTCTATATGTTCTTTAGAAATTAAATGTTCCCATTTTGTATGAACTAATTGCTCAAATGGAATCACATGAATATCTTTCATATTCCCATTATGCGCCACTAATAAGTTTTCTCCTGATGTACCAATAATATGATTTCCATCAAATAAAAATCCGTCACTTGTTCTATAATGAATTCCGGCAAATTGTTTTTCTTTTGGCTGTGTAGTCGGAGCTTCAGTGTTTGGTTTTGTTTCCGGAGTCGTAGGTTTTGTTGTACTTTCTCCTGTTAAACCATGTAATTCCTTTTCTACCTTTTCAACTTTTCCAATCATTGATGCAACGGTATCAGGATGTGTGCTTTCAGAATTCACTTGATTTTTGTAAATAAAATGGAAGTGGTCGCCATGGCGAACTACATAACCTTCTGCTGTTTCACTTACAATATCTTTCTTGTCAAATACATACCCATCATGGTCATGATCATCGTGTTCACCTTCGTGCTCATGTTTCTCGCCCTCATGATTATGGTGTTCACTTTCGTGGTCGTGATGTTCAGCAGTTACTACAGGATTTCCTTCTTTATCTTTATAAATATAATGGAAATGGTCTCCATGACGAACGATATACCCTGTTTCAGTTTCGCTAACAACATCTTTCTTATCAAAAACATAGCCATCTTCAACTTCTTCATGATGTTCATGTGCTACTGGATTTGTAGCCATTGTTGTAGCAAGTGTTTGTTGCGTATTGTTTTTATAAATAAAGTGAAAATGGTCTCCATGACGAACGACATATCCCATTTCATTTTCTTCTACAATATCATTTGGATTAAAGACATATCCATCATCTGCAGAACTAATTGCTGTTGCTGAAGTCTTTTGTTCATATATAGCATCTTCTGGTGGAGCACCGTATACAAAATGGTAGTGATCTCCATGTTTTTTTAAGTATCCATTTTCGAATACTTCTCCTACAATTGTTTTTGGTTTATTTTCTTTTACTTCTTCAGCAATTTTCTCAAATTTTGCTAAATCAGTTTTTGAAATTTCTGTTGTTGTCGTTTCTGATTCTGTTTGCTGACTTGTATTTTGGTTATTAAAAAGTGAACAACCACCCAATAATACAAGACTTGCACTCCCAATTAGTAATGATTTTTTATGAATTTTCATTCTATCTCCCTCTCTTATAAAACGTAATCTTTACGTTTTATAACTTTACTCTCCTTTTGTATTTCTGTCAATGTTTTTTGAACACGTAATAAAAGAAAGAAGAAAAATGCTTTTTGTTTGCGAAGTCGCCAGTAGCCCCTATGGGTCTCTTGGCTAAAAATCGAGCCTTGCTTTCGATACAAAAAGATTTTTCTTCTTGCTTTTATATTATATTTGAGGTTTTTTACTGAAATGTATTAGTTCAAAAAATTGTTGCGCTACGGTTTACACTTCAGCTAAAAGATGAAAGAAAATTTTTGTTGCGAAAGTAATGGAAGCCAGGCGTGGCTTCCATTATAGGTAAAATTTGAGACCAAGGCTCAAATTTTAGCCATGAGACTCGCAGAGGCTGCTGGCGACCTCGCTAACACAAAATTTTTCTTTCATCTTTTAGCCTAACCGTAAAAAAGACTTCAAAACACTATTACGTTTCGAAGTCTATTCATCATTTTCTATTCAACTACTGTTTTATCTAAAAATCCTTTTAAGAATTTTTCAACAATAAATGTACCTAAGAAGGCAAATAAAATATTAGACACAGCTACGCCAAATACGCTAGGCCAGAATGGCACTTGTAACGAGTAATACAATGCTGCGGCTACTACAAAGCCACACCAAATTCCATAAGCAGCACTCTTCACATAAGAATTTTTGAAAATGCGGTTAAAAACATATAAACTCACTGACTGAATTAAAAATCCAGATAAAATATCAATCGGTCCAAGAGGACTTGGAATATTACTAATCATTACACCGATTAAAATCCCTAATGACAATTGCGGTTTATAAAATGGAACACCCATTAATAAAGTTGATAAACGGAACTGAAACATCCCGTAAGAAATAGGATTAATTAATGTTAAAACAACATATAATGCCCCTATTAAAGTATTTTGTGTTAATAATCTTATTTGTTTTTTATTCACTATAAAATCTCCAATCCATTTGCTAAAAAGGCTTTGTTTCGATCAATACAAGTTCCACATTTGCCACATGGAGGATACACGCCATTATAGCAACTATACGTCAACTCATAAGGAACACCCAATTCGAGTCCTTTTGCGACAATATCTTTCTTCTTCACTTGTCCAAATGGAGCTGTCAATCGAACTTTGCCTCCACTTCCTAATTGAACAGCCTGATTTATCGCTTCAATAAATTCAGGAGAACAATCCGGATAAATGACTCCTGAATCATCCAAATGTGCCCCAAAATAAATTTCAGAAGCGCCTTTTTGCATCGCAATTCCTGCTAAAATCGAAATAAAAATTCCATTACGAAACTCCACTTCGGTATTCGCTTCTGTTTGAGTCGCATAATCTCCTGTACTGACTTCAATATCATTTCCAGCATTTAAAGAAGATTTACTTCCTGAAAATACAGAAGTAACATCCAAAATTTGATGCGGAACTTTGTAATACGCTGCAATTTTTCTAGCAGCTTCTAATTCCAATTCCTTATGCTTTTGATTGTATGCAAAGGAAATAGCCTCGACTTGAGGATTTTGACTCAAAGCAAACGCTAATGCAGTCGAACTATCAACTCCACCACTTAATAATACTAATTTCATCACGATTCTCCTTAACGGTTGTCCACTTTTTCAGGATATAAATCATGATTCATCATACGGTGGTCTGCTACTTGTTCCCATTTAGTTCCTGGTTTTCCATAGTTACAATATGGATCAATAGAGATTCCTCCACGAGGTGTAAATTTGCCCCAAACCTCAATATATTTTGGATCCATTAATTTTACTAAATCTTTCATAATGATATTCATGCAGTCTTCATGGAAATCTCCACGATTTCTAAAGCTAAATAAGTATAATTTTAAAGACTTGCTTTCTACCATACGTTCTCCTGGAACATAGCTAATATAAATTGTCGCAAAGTCAGGTTGACCTGTAATTGGACATAATGAAGTAAATTCTGGACAATTAAATTTTACAAAATAATCGTTTTCTGGATGTTTATTTGGGAATGACTCTAGCACTTCTGGTGCATAATCATCACGATAAACTGTTTTACTTCCTAAGTGTGTAATTTCTCCCATTTCTTCGTTTTTTCTCATTATTATTCCTTCTTTCCGGACTTATAAGCAAAAAATCCCTGAAAAACACCATCGTTTTCCAGGAATCTATTGATCATTTCATGTTCAAATAAGCCCTAGTTTTGTTTATAGACAGGATGGTTACGAACTGTCTGACAAATATTCTACCATAAATGAAACGGATTGACTAGTCTTGAACTAAGCGATGTATCCATTTTTGTGAATAAACACGGTAAAGTCCGACGACTACTTTTGTCGCTTCTTCCATTCCTGCACAAATGACAACTAGAGTAACAGGTAAATGCCACACTCCTGCTGCTAAAAGTGACAATGGGACGCCGACTAACCAAACACAACTCATTTCTAATTTCATTCCATAATGAGTATCGCCACCACCTCTTAATACTCCTACAACAATAATGGAATTAATTGTTTTTAAAACAAAAATAATACCCATCACTTGTAATAATTGTTGACCTAGGCTATACACTTCTGGACTAATATGCCCAAATAATAATAATGTCCATTGTGGAGTTAGACTTTCAACAGCACCAATGATAACACCCGTTATAATGGATAAAATAATAAATCGATTCGCATCTTTTTTCGCTCGATCAATTTTATTTTTCCCAATACTTTGCCCAAGCATAATACTACAACTACTTCCTAGTCCACGAACGATAACAAATGCTAAGCCTTGAATAGCAACTGCAATTTGCACCGCTGCAGTCGCTTGCGTTCCTACCATCGCATAAGCTACATTATAAAATACTTGCCCTAATGCCCAGAAAGTTTCATTGACAATTACTGGTAAAGTTGTTTTCCAATAAACTGTCCAAAATTCTTTTGGAATCTTTTGCAAATGTCGAATCGGAATTTGAAGTGGACCTTGATATCGTTTGATAACAAACACTAATACTCCAATTTCAATCAATCTCGCTACAACGGTTCCTAATGCTGCTCCGACAACTCCCATTGCTGGCAATCCTAATTTCCCAAAAATGAAAATATAATTGAAGAAAGCATTGGCGACAAAACTACTCATTGTTGCCACTAATGGAACTTTTGGATTTCCCGTACTTCTTAAAGCACTTCCTAAAGAAAAACTCCATGCAGTAATGACATATGTTAAGGCAGCTACACGTAAATAGTCCCCACCTGCTTGAACAACAGCTGCATCTTTCGTAAATAATTCTAAAATTCCATAAGGGAATAACATGGCAACAAGCATAAATGCCACAGAAATCGCTGTAGACAACATTAAACTTGCCTGATTAATTTTTCGAACTTGAGGAACATCCCTCACACCCCAATATTGAGCGAACAAAACTGAGGAACCAGTGTTAATCCCAAAACAAATTAATGTAAATAAGAAAAACACCTGATTCGCTAATCCCACACCCGCAATACTCGCATCTCCAAGAGAGGAAATCATCATCGTATCTAATGTGTTCAAAAATGAAGTTAGTAAACTTTGCAATGCAACAGGTATCGCAATCGCAAACATTTGTTGATAAAACGCCTTTGAATTCATCTCATCCTCCTTTTATTTTGTATAAATTTTCAAAATTATTTACTCTTTCACTATTCTATACTTTTAGGGAACTTCTTTCAATTGATTGTATGACTAAACTGTTTTATCCCTTAAAATTTGATTTTGCCCTTAAAAACAGTTAAAATTTAAGGGATAACAATAACTTTAAGGGGAAAAATATGAGAAATTTTAATTATAATGAAATCAAAAACAATCTTTGGGATTCAGAAATCTTAGGATTAGTTTCAGCCATTTATAAATATCAAGGCAAGCAAGAATTATACTTAAAACAAAGACCTGAAGAACTAAATCGATTAATTGAAATTGCAAAAATCCAAAGTACAGAAGCCTCTAATGAGATTGAAGGAATTGTTACAACTAGTACAAGATTGAGAGAATTAGTAGAAGAAAAAACAACTCCTCGAAATAGAAATGAACAAGAAATAGCTGGTTATAGAGATGTATTAAATATTATTCATGAGAATTTTGATGTTATTCCAATTTCAAAAAACTATATTCTTCAAATGCACAAAATGTTGTATAGTCATATGAACAATCCAATGGCAGGTCAAACTAAAAATGTTCAAAATTATATTAGTGCCACTTATCCTGACGGATACACCGAAGTTTTATTCACTCCATTATCGCCCTTAGAAACACCTAATGCACTAGAAAAAATTTGTGACGAATATAATGTGATTATTGGCAATATGGAAGTTGATCCACTTATTGCCATCCCCATTTTTATTCATGATTTTCTTTGTATCCATCCTTTTAATGATGGAAATGGCAGAATGAGTCGATTATTAACAACCTTACTTTTATATAGAAGTGGATTTTATGTTGGAAAGTATATTTCTCTAGAAGCCATTATAGCGAAGAATAAACCAGAATATTATACTTCCTTAAATATTGCCGGAAAAGGTTGGCATGATGAAAAAGAAGACAATATACCTTTCATCAAATACTTACTAGGAATTATTCTATCAGCATACCAAGCATTTGAAGATCGTTTTTCAATTGTTGAAGAAAAAATGCCTGCATTAGAAATGGTTAGAAAAGCAACTTATCAAAAATTAGGACGATTTACAAAACAAGATATCCGTGAACTTTGTCCAACACTTAGTGTAAGTTCTATTGAATTAGCTTTAAGAAAACTAATTTCAGAAGGAGAAATCAAACGAGAAGGTAGCGGAAGATCAATAAATTATGTAAGATTAAACTAGTACCCCAAACAAAAAAAGGATGAGTGACTCATCCTTTTTTTGTTTGACTTAATTAGATTCCAGGTGCTTCATTTAAGTGTGCACGTAGCATCCAAATAATTTTTTCAATATCTCCTTTGAAGCCGATGCAGATATCTTGTGAAACATCATCGCCTTCTTCTCCAGCTGTTTCTAAACCTTCTTGGTATAACCCTCTTAAGTATTCATATCCTACTAATAAATGTCTTACCCATTCATCAATTGAACGTTCGTAAGATGCAGGAATATCTTGAATTTTAGTGTTATCCGCAAATTCACGTAATGTTGAATATGGCGCTCCCCCAATAGTGATTAAGCGTTCTGAAACTTCGTCTAATTGCTCGTTGATTTCATCCATTAATTTATCCATTGCTGGGTGTAATGTTAAAAATCCACGTCCACGCATATACCAGTGTACTTGGTGAATAATTGCTGCTTGTTGACTTAAGTCAGCTACTAATTGATTTAATACTAATTTTGTTTTTTCTTTTGACATTTGTCATTCCCCCTTTATGAATATAGTATATCACAGAATAGAATAATTCTAAACTAGAATGCTCATTTTTTTATATTTTTTTAAGAAAAAAGAGATAAATGGATTTTTCGCTGTAGCCTTAACAATGAGACTCGCAACAGCTAGACTGCTTGCGTCCTTCGCCACACCAAGACAAAGTCCAATCTCTTCACCATATTCTCGTATACACACGTCCAAATAAATGGACTTTTCGTAGTAGTAAACGTAAGAGTAACCGACAGAGTTACTCTTACTCGGGGAAAATCGAGACTTAGGCTCGATTTTTAGCTAAGAGACTCGCAAGGCGAGGCTACTAGCGTCCCTTACTACTACAGACAAAGTCCAATCTCTTTCACTTCACTCTCATACACATACGTCCAAATAAATGGACTTTTCGCTGTAGCGTTAATACTAGAAGCCACACTGGCTTCTAGTACAGGAAAACTTGAGACCTTAGGCTCAAGTTTTAGCAATGAGACTCGCAACAGCGAGGCTGCTTGCGTCCTTCGCTACAACAGAAAAGTCCAATTTAAGTCATTACTGGACAGAATAATTAGGCGCTTCTTTGGTTATTTGTACGTCATGTGGATGACTTTCTCTCAATCCAGCACCACTCATACGAATAAATTGCGTATTTTCACGAAGCTCCTCTAAATTATGCGCCCCAACATAACCCATACCAGAACGTAAACCACCAATCATTTGATAAATAATATCACTAGCAGCTCCTTTATACGCTACACGACCTTCAATTCCTTCTGGAACACGCTTATTCGCTTCATTTTTTGATTGGAAATAACGATCACTGGATCCATTTTCCATGGCCGCTAAGCTACCCATTCCACGATATGTTTTAAAACGACGTCCTTGATAAATCTCAAATTCACCTGGAGATTCATCCGTTCCTGCTAATAAACTACCTAACATCACTACATGCCCACCAGCAGCAATTGCCTTTACAATATCTCCAGAATATTTAATACCACCATCAGCAATAATCGCTTTTCCATATTCTCTTGCAACTGTCGCAGCATCATAAATCGCAGTCAGTTGTGGTACACCCACACCTGCGACCACACGTGTCGTACAAATCGAACCAGGTCCAATCCCTACTTTTACAACATCCACTCCCACTTCAAATAAAGCACGAGTACCTTCTGCTGTAGCAACATTACCTGCAATTATCGTTGCATCTGGGAATGTTTTACGAATTTCTTTAATTTTACGGATAACTCCTGCACTATGCCCATGTGCTGTATCGATAACAATAGCATCTACCCCAGCTTCTATTAAAGCTTTTGCACGTTCAAAAGTATCCGAAGTAATGCCGACTGCTGCGGCTACTAATAATCGTCCATGTTCATCCTTAGCCGAATTTGGGAATTCGATCACTTTTTCAATATCTTTAATCGTAATTAATCCTGATAAATTTCCTTTTTCATCTACTAGAGGAAGTTTTTCAATCTTATGTCTTTGTAAAATACTTTCTGCTTCTTTTAAAGAAGTTCCAACTGGTGCAGTAATTAATGGTTCCTTTGTCATCACTTCTTCAATTTTAATCGAATAATCTGTAATGAAACGCAAATCACGATTCGTTAATATACCGACTAATTTTTGATTCTCAAATGATTCCACAATTGGGACACCACTAATACGATATTTTGCCATCAATTCTTCTGCTTCTTGCACAGAATGTTTCGGAGTTAGGAAAAATGGATTCAAAATAACGCCACTTTCAGAACGTTTTACTTTATGCACTTCTTCTGCTTGCGCTTCAATCGACATATTTTTATGAATAACTCCTAACCCACCTTGACGTGCAATCGCAATTGCCATTGTTGAATCTGTGACAGTATCCATACTAGCACTCATCAATGGAATTTTTAATAATAAATTCTTTGCAAGTTGTACTTGTAAATCCACATCATTTGGTAGTACATGACTTTCTGCTGGAATTAATAGTACATCATCAAATGTATAACCTTCTTTTTGAAACTTTGTTTCCCACATGGACATATTGGAGACCTCCTAGAATCTGTAATTTTTAATAGCTAATATACCATGAATAGAATAAAATGCAAGTAGTTTTTCATTAGAAAACGGTTAATTTATGAACATTATTCATACTTTCTGTTAAAATTATTCTTATTTTCTAAATTTACACTCCAATATTTTTTCATTTCAATATCTGTGCTACAATATATACTAACAAAGGGGGATTATGATGAGATAACTCATTTACATGGTGGCAAGTATAGCATTTTTAACAGCTTGTCACTCTCAGACAACAACAGAAAACAAACCAGAAACAACTCAAGCAACTACTACGACTGAACAAACTACTGCAACTGCTAAAAAAAGTAATGGTCAAGCAGATTTATCTTTAGGAATTCAAATGGTCGTGAACAAAAAACACAAACTACCTGCTGACTATAACCCAGGAGAAAATCCACTCGCAGGAGAGAAAATTAGAGAACTGATTAAAAAAATGCAAGAGTTAGGTTTTAGCATTAGTAATCAATATAGCGGATTTCGTTCCTATGACTATCAAACTCAACTGTATCAAAACTACGTAAATAAAGATGGAAAGGAAGCAGCAGACACTTATTCTGCTCGCCCAGGATATAGTGAACATCAAACGGGGCTTGCTTTTGATATTTTAAATGGGGCCGGTGGATTATTAGGAGAAAATCCTCAAGATGAAAAAGCTATTGAATGGTTGCATAGTCATGCTCATGAATATGGCTTTATTGTAAGATTCCAAGAAGGAAAAGAAGCCATTACAGGTTATCAAGCAGAAGCGTGGCATTTAAGATATGTTGGAGATATCGCAGAAAAAATCTACACATCAAAACAAACATTAGAAGAATATTTTGGAGTAGAAGGCGGCAATTACGCCGATTGATAATGAAAAATCCGTTAATCGGGAATGATTAACGGATTTTTCATATCTTTAATAAATCTGACAGTCAGTTACAATGGAATGTTGTTTTTCTTTTAATGACTCCAAGCGTTCTTGGTATAAACTTGGAAATGTTGTCAGTCTTGCTCTTAATGGGGCAATTTTTAATGCAGAAACTAAATAGTCTACAAACAATAAACAATTATTTCTCCACATTGTATACAATTTAAATTGTGTTTTTCTAAATTTATAAAAAGTTACCGGCATGCATTGTACCATAAAATACGCATACATCTCTTCTAACTTTTCACTGACAGGATTAAACGAACAAATATCATCTGGTGGAGACCAAGTGAAAGATTCCTTCAATATTTTTTCCAAACGATTTTTAATTAATTGAATTTGTTCATCGGTTACTTCTAAACTATAAATGTATAGCGTTTTTTGGTAATGTCTCTTACAAAATTTAAAATAATCTTCTCTTGGTGCTTTTAATAGGACACCTTCACCTCTAGCTCCATTTAAAATACAAGCTAGTTCATCATAATTTCCATAAGAATACACATAACCTTCAATACAAATATCTACATGCCCTAACACTCCCATGCCGATTTCCATTGCATGGACAATAATTTCTAACTTTGATTTTGCTTCCGGAATTGGTCTAGCTAGACTAGTATCCACTTGAGATAAGTCCATTAATGGTAATAAACGAATCCCTTTTTCTACAATTCTTTCTCCCAATTTTACCATATTGAAAGAGATACACCTCGATTCATTTAAGATATCGTTGTTATTATAACATAAGAAAAGCCATTTCGTTACAAAAATCAAAAAACTCCGACAAAACTTGTCGGAGAAAAAAAGGAT
Source organism: uncultured Granulicatella sp. (assembly GCF_963516875.1). Classification (GTDB taxonomy): domain Bacteria; phylum Bacillota; class Bacilli; order Lactobacillales; family Aerococcaceae; genus Granulicatella. The sequence goes on from NZ_CAUQCL010000008.1 coordinate 53,970, forward strand.
AGAGTTTATTTACTTTGGGAAGTAAATATATTCTTTTGGAATACCTAAAGTATACACTTGATTTGTGAAGATTTTATGACGAAACTATGCTATTTTCATATTTTTACCAACCTTGTGCAGCATGTAATCCTGCAACATATCCTGTTACAAAGGCTGATGTAATATTATATCCACCGGTATAGCCATGAATATCTAATAATTCTCCACAGAAATATACTCCTTGAGTGATTTTTGATTCTAAAGTTTTTGGATCCACTTCTTTTAATTGAACGCCCCCACCTGTCACAAAACCTTTTTCAATTGGTAGACTTCCATTAACTGTAAATCTAAAATCTTGAATAACATTTAGCAATTGTTGGGTTTCTTGTTCAGTCATTTTCCCAATGACTTTTTGTGAAGATAGTCCAATTTGTTCAATTAAAAATTCCGCATATCGTTCAGGCATCCACTCTTTTAACGGTGTCTTTATAGTCTTTTGTGGATTATTTTCTTTCCATTCTTGCCATTTTTCTAATAATTCCTGTTTGGTTAAATCAGGTTGTATATTTAGTGATATCGTAACTTCTTTAATATTGTCTTTTTGTTGAACTTGATGAACAAAGCTTGAGCAACGTAATACAGCTGGACCACTGATCCCAAAATGCGTAAAAATCATATCCATTTGATGCGTCACAACTGCTTTTCCTTTTTGATTCAATACACTTAAAGCAACATTTTTTAAAGAAAGTGCTCGTAATACGCCTTCTTTAATGAAAGTTTCCTGACTTGTTAGAGGGACTTCTGTGGCAAATAATGGAGTAATGGTATGCCCTACATTCCGAGCGATTCCATACCCATCTCCAGTGGATCCTGTTTTTGGATAAGATTTTCCACCTAGCGCTAAAATCACCGCATCTCCTTCGATTCTTTCACCAGTATCTAATTCGACTGCTGAAAAGTGTTCTTCTTCTAGTCGAATCGCTTTGACTTTTACATTTGTTCTTACTTGTATGCCTAATCGTTTAATTTCTTCGATGAAGGTATTCAAGATTGTTTTAGCGGAATCGGATACTGGAAACATTCTTCCGTGGTCTTCTTCTTTTAATTGGACTCCTCGGTTTTGGAAAAATTCAATAATGTCTTGGTTATCGAATTGGGAAAAGGCGCTATGTAAGAAGCGTCCGTTTCCTGGGATATGTTTAATGATTTCGTCTCTTGAACGAATGTTTGTTACGTTGCAACGGGTTCCGCCTGTTAATAATAATTTTCGTCCTAAGTTTGGATTTTTTTCTAGTAGAATTACTTCTGCTCCTGCTAATGCTGCACTAACGCTTGCCATTAATCCGCTCGTTCCTCCACCTACTACAATGACTTTCATAAATTCTCCTTTGTATCTTTATTCGTAATTTTACTATAAGGGAAATGATACTTGACCGTCAAACTATAAGGTGAATAAAGAGAAAATACTTCTCAATATAGTAACAAAGGACGGCAGCAACCTTGTCTCGCAAGTCTCATACCTAAAATTCGAGCCTCGGTCTCGAATTTTCCTTACTATGGGAAGTATTTTCTCTTTATTCATTACGCCCTCTCATATATATACCCCTAACAAAAAAAGACTTGCCGTTGTAGCATTCACATTATTCTATCCGCTACTACTATAGCTAAAGTCTTATTCATTACGCCCATTCATTTATATGATCCACAACCTGAAAAAAACTTGCCATAGTAGTATTAGTCCAATAAGTCAAATATTGGCTTATTGGACAGGAAAATTTGAGACCTAGGCTCAAATTTTAGGCATGAGACCGCAGGGCTGCTGCCGTCCTCTACTACTATAGCTAAAGTTTTATTCATAAAAATTTTTTATTTTACAAAATCCACCAAAAATCCATAGCCTTTTTCTTCCATCTCTGCCAACGGAATAAAACGAATAGCGGCACTATTAATGCAGAAACGTAATCCACCTTTGTCTTGAGGTCCATCATCAAAAACATGCCCTAAATGAGAATCCGCAATACGACTACGAACTTCAATTCGTTTCATATTAAAACTTGTATCTTCCTTATAAGTCACTACTTCTGAAGAAATAGGTTTTGTAAAACTTGGCCATCCACAACCAGAATCAAACTTATCTTTTGAAGAGAAAAGTGGTTCCCCCGTTACTACATCAACATAAATTCCTGGTTCATGATTGTCCCAATACTCATTTGAAAAAGCCATTTCTGTACGATTTTCTCTCGTAACTGCATATTGTTCTTTTGTTAGTGTCTTTTTCAACGTATCTTCATCTGGGATTGGATATAAACTAGGATCAATGACTGGATCATTTGCTTTATTCACATCAATATGACAATAGCCATTTGGATGTTTCTTTAAATAATCTTGATGGTAATCTTCTGCAACAACAAAGTTTCTAAGATTTTCTCTTTCAATCGCTACTTTTTTGCCTAATTGTTCTTCTTTTTCTGCTACTACCTGCTCAATAATTTCTTTATCATCATCATTTTGATAATAAATTCCTGTTCGATATTGACGACCTACATCATTACCTTGTTTGTTGACTGATAGTGGATCAATCACTCTAAAGTAATATAATAAAATTTCTCGAAGAGATACAACTTTTGCATCATAAGTAATTTTTACTGTTTCTGCATGATCTGTATCATGTATTAATTGATAATTTGTAGTTTCTACTTTTCCATTTGCATACCCACTAACTGCATCTTCTACTCCATTAATTCTTGAGAAATATTCTTCTAATCCCCAAAAACAGCCGCCTGCTAGATAGATTTCCTTCAACTCTTTTTCTCCCTTATTTTCTGATTTATTAACCTTTTGCTGGTTAATAATAGAACTAACCTTTTTCTCAATTGGATTTCCGTTTCCTAGATTAGTTAACGGAGAAGAATAAACAAAATAATAAGAAGCAATCAGCAATACAATTAACGTTACGACTCCAATCAATATTTTTTTATCCATTATACCCACTCCCTAGATTTTACTGAGATATTTTGAATCTATTAATTATTCATGTATTCTACTAAATATTAAGGATAAAATACTTTTAGGTATAGTAACAAAGGACGGTAGCAGCCTTGCTGTTGCAAGTCTCATACCTAAAATTCGAGCCATAGTCTCAAATTTTCCTTCCCATAGTAACCACTCCATGGTTACTATGGGCCTTGTTACTATGAAAAGTATTTTCTCTTTATTCACTTGGACGATTCTAACAAAAACTAGAAAAGACTTGTCGTTGTAGTATTAGTCCAATAAGTCAGATATGGCTTATTGGACAGGAAAATTTGAGACCTAGGCTCAAATTTTAGCAATGAGACAGCACTGCTGGCTGCTTGCGTCCTCCTACTACAACAGCTAAAGTCTTATTCATAAATAAATTTACATCTTATCAAGATACTTCTGTATATCCTCATTTGCTAAATGCCCCGGATGTACTTGCACTAATTCTCCATTTTGATTAATAAAAACAGATGTTGGATATCCAATGACTCCTACTTGTTTAAAGAAATCTGGAGTTTCTGCCATTAATACAGGTAAATTTTTATACTCTAATCCTGAAAACCATTCTTTAAAATCTTCAGCTTTTTTCTCACGATTCACACCAGGTGCTACCACGCTTAAAATGACTGTATCCTCTGAATGATTGGCTGCCAACTCATCCACTTCAGGTAGTCCTGCTAAACATGTTGGACACCATGAAGCCCAAACTTTGATATACACTTTTTTACCTTTATAATCTGATAAATTAACTGTTTTTCCATCAAAAGTTTTAAATGAAGCTTCTAATACTTTTTTTGTAGCACTTTTTTCTTTTGAAACAGTTTCAGTAGAAGGCTTCGTTGTTTTTGCTTGCTGATTACCCATCGGTTGACAAGCTCCTAATAATAAACTAGCTCCAATACATACATATTTCCATTTCATTTTTCATTCTCCTATCTTTATAAAAATAATACTTGTAATTGTTGGATAATAATCCAAACACCCATTGCAATAATAACAATCCCACCAATTTTCTTTAATAAGAATAATTGTTTCTTCGCAAGATTGAAGGCTTTCATTGCAGCAGTTGAAGCAATCGATAACACTAAAAATGGAATGGATAAGCCTAAAATATACATTCCTAATAAAAACATTCCATAAAAAACACTCGCTTGTTGAGTTGCGACAATTGTTAAAACAGAACTTAATACAGGTCCTACGCAAGGTGTCCAGCCAAAACTAAAACTCAACCCTAGTAAATAACTACTCCATAATGAATGCTCATTTTTTGTCTCAAACTGCACTGTTTTTTGTTTTTGTAAAGTTGTTAATTGAAATACTTCCATTTGATGTAAGCCTAATAAAACAATAATCGTTCCTAATACTAAATGGAAATAAGGATTATACAATAATTGACCTAAAAAACTAGCTGCAAATCCTAATACAAAAAATATCGTTGAAATTCCTGCTACAAATAGAAAAGTTCGAACAACTGGTAATAGTGCAATTTCAAACTTTCCAATTCTAATACTTCGATTTCCTCTTTCACTCATTAAAACTCCAAAATAAACTGGAAACAGTGGTAACACACATGGCGAGAAGAATGATAATAATCCCGCAACAAAAATGCTCCCCCATAATAAAATATCCATATATACACCTCTTCTTAATAATAGATACCTTCATTATAATCATTTATCCCCAAAGAAAACATAAATATGCTTACACAAAAAAATGAAGTAGAATCTCTACTTCATCTTTCGATCAATCTTAAGCTTCATAAACTTTTTTTCCATTAATATAAGTCGCTACGACCTGTGTTTTTAAAATTTCTTCTGGACTTTCGTCTAAGAAATTTTTCGATAAAATAACAAAGTCTGCAAAATTTCCTACTTCTAATGTTCCGATATCTAATCGACTAAGGGATTTTGCTGCTCCATTTGTATGAGCAAATAAAGCTTCTTGAGCACTAATTCTTTGCTCAGGCATCAATGCTGGATTAGGAAGTCCTTCTATTGTTTGACGAGCTACCGCAAAATACATCGTTTCAAATGGAGTTATATTTAGCACTACCGGAGTATCCGTTCCAAATGCTAAAGTTGCTCCATGTTGAATAAAGGATTTGAATAGAAACATTTGTTTTGCACGAATTTCTCCAACTTCTTCATCTAATGTTTCATACCCCACTAATAAGTGGCTTGGTTGAACTGAAACAATAAGAGATTTTTGAGCTGTCAGCGGCAAGTCCTTTGGATCCATTACTTCTAAATGCTCAATCGTATTAAATTTATATGGCTTATCAAAAGGATATTTTTCTTGCGCTTGTTTAAAATTCAATAATGTTAATTCAACTGCTCTATCTCCAACAGTATGAATACGCATTGGCCAACCTTCTTGATTGGCTAATAAAGTCAATCGTTCCATTTTTTCTTCCGTTAAAAGTGGTCCTCCCACATCTCCTTCAAAAAATGGCATTGGATATGGTTCCTTTAAGTAAGCTGTATGCGAACTTGTCACTCCATCATAAAACTGTTTCACGCCACCCATTTGCAACATTGGAGATTGGTAAGTTTGATAACAACGACGATTTTCTTCCACTTCTTCACGCATCGCTGGGAAAAAGCTTACTCGAACCGTTGCATCATCTTCTACACTAGCATACAATTTTGGATAAACAATATCATCAGGGCTTTCTCCTGTTAACGCAACATCGCCAACTGCTGTGATTCCCATCGCATTCAAATGTTTCATATAGTCTAATAACGCTACTTTAGACTCAGCTTCATAAATTGCCAGCACTTTGGATAAATAATAAATCGCAATCGCTTCTAAAAAGACTCCTGTTAATTCACCATCTTTTTTAACAGCTTCTCCACCAATTTCAGAAGGAATGTTTTCACTCGTTAACCCTAATTCTTCTAATGCTTTTGTATTCAACCAAATCGTGTGTGCATCTCCAGCAATCAAGCATATTGGAACTTCAGTGGAAGCTTCGTCTAAATCTTCTTTTGTTGGTAACACTTGTTGTCCAAAATCACTTGCATACCAACCAATTCCAATTTTCCATCCATTATAAACAGGAATTTCTTTTGCTTGGGCAATGACTTCTTCAATCGAAGGAGCTCCGACTGCTTTCATCTTTCCTAAATGAATTAAGCTGGATAAATATAAATGGACATGCGCATCAATAAATCCAGGAGTAACCATTTGATTCCCTGTATCAATGATTTCTCCGTCTACTTCTTCATGATAAGGAAGAATAGCTGCAATCTTCCCATCTTTTATTTCTAATATTCCTTCAATCGTTTCTTTTGAATCTCCAATAAAGAGATGTTTACTTTTAACAAAATAATGCATATTATAACTCCATTTTAAAATTTAAAAAGGCATCATTGTAGTTAGAAATCCATTCTGTTCCAAGATATTCATAATGCTCTAAACTTTCAATAACTTCTTGTGATGGATAAAAAGTCTCATCTGAAACCACTTCTTCATCTAACAACTCTTTGGCAGCTTCATTTGGTGTAGCATAACCTACAAATACTGCATTTCTAGCTGCATTTTCAGGACGAAGCATAAAGTTAATAAACGCATACGCTCCTTCAATATTTTCCGCATTATATGATAACGCAAAGTTATCCGTCCAAACAGCACTTCCATCTTGTGGTAAAATATATTTCACCGCTGGATTCGTTTCTGCTACAGCAGCTGCATCTCCTGAATAACCAATTCCAATTGGCGCTTCTTCTAATTTCATCATTGTTTTAATCTCTTCATTTAACACAGCACGTACATTTGGATTTAATGCTTTAATTTTTAATTCTGCTTCTTTTAATTGCGCTGCATCTTTTGAATTGAGTGAATATCCTAATGACTGCAATGCTAATCCCATTGTTTCACGATTTCCATCTAGTAATAAAATTTTATTACGAAATTCGCTATTCCATAAATCATTCCAAGTTGTAATACTTTCTGGATCGATATATTTTGTATTCACCATAATTCCAACAGTCCCCCAGAAATAAGGAACTGTATATTGATTTCCAGGATCCACTGGGCTATTTAATAAAAATGGTGAAATATTTTCTAATCCTTGAATTTTAGAATGATCCAATGGCTGTAATAAATTTTGATTTACTAATTTTGTAATACTCGATTCACTTGGAAATACGATATCATAACGAGTACCACCTTGTTTTAATTTTGCTTCCATTGCATCATTTGAATCAAATGTTTCATAGATCACTTGAGTATTCGTTTCCGCTTCAAATTCTTTTATTAATTCTGGATCAATATAATTTCCCCAGTTAAATAAATAGAGTTGCTGTTTTTCACTTGAAGCTGTCTCATCAGCTGCAATTTCTTTTACTTGAATATATTTTTTCACTCCTAATAGTAATAGGATAACGACAATAATCGATAGGATTAAAGATACTAATTTTTTCATGAAAAACCTCATTTCTCTCATATTCTGTTACAATAACTTGATAGTAATAAAATATCGCTTTCACGTCAACTAGTACGGTATAAAAATATAAAAACATCCATTTAAACAGAAGTCTTACTTAAACGGATGCTCATTGTTGAATATTTTAGTTAAAAAAATTGTCACATTCAACTAATCTACCCCTTAAAACCTCCTTGTTTTGTTTCAATAATTTTCATGGCTGAGCGTATAATATGAAACTCATCAATTAACTTTCCAATTAACTCATAGTTCCGTTGAGATAACTTACCCGATAAGATTTTATGAGAATATTGATGAAAAGACTCTAGATTTCTTTAATACTCATTAACATCTCCTTTGCATCTTTATGGCGATATTTGTGAGAAAGATGTGCTAGTTCTTCAGTAAATAACGCAATATTATTTTCATGAATTGTTATTTTCTTACCTTCATCTACAATATCATTCGCTTCATAACAAGTTAAAAATTTTTGTTCAATGGTATTACAAATAAATACGACACCTAATTGTGAAATATATTTTTTCTCTTCTGGATGCTGTTCTTCATTTTTATTATACTCTACTAAACTTCCAATTTGTCTACTCACCCATTTTGGAAGTTATTCATTGCTTACTTCAAAACTCTCCTGTGCTCTTTGAGCAAAATGATCTGTCCATGTATAATTCGGTCCAAATGAAAGGCCCATAACATTACTCCTTTACATCCATAAATTTCATGTCACGAGAACTTATTCCCTTACATTATTTCTCCTAACTCTTATTCCCCCCTATATATTTCTATTCAGCAAACTTTCCTCCTCTCATCTCCCATCAATCATTTTGATTAGAAAAAACATTTGTGAATAAATTCTCAATTAGTTTTATCAATACTCTTTCTGATTTTCAATAGAGAATTCAAAATAAAACAAAAACTCTCACTTGCCAGGTAAACAAGTGAGAGATAGGATGGCTACATTTCGTCTGGAGATTCTACTCCTAAAATTGCAAGACCTTGTTTTAAGATAACAGCTGTTGCTTCCACTAATGCTAAACGAGCATTTAGCCCTTCATCTTCTTGTAAGATACGGCTGTTTGCATAATATTTATTGAAGGCTTGCGCTAGAGAAATTACATATTTAGAAATCACAGAAGGTTCAAATTTGCTTTCTGCATATTTCACAATATTTGGATAATTTTCAATTTGTTTTAATACTTCCCATGCATAGTCATCTTCTAATTCTAATGCTTGAGATAAATCAACTGAAACTCCTGCTTTTCTTAAAATACTCATTGCACGAGCACGAGTATATTGAACATAAGGTCCAGTTTCTCCTTCAAATTGAACAACTTCTTCTAAATTGAAGTCGAAACTATTTGTACGATCATTTTTCAAATCGTGGAAGATTACCGCACCGACCCCAACTTGTTTTGCAACTTGTTCTTTGTTAGGTAAGTTTGGATTTTTAGCTTCAATTTGTTTTAAAGCTAATTCTACAGCTTCGCTTAATACTTCTTCTAATAAGACAATTTTACCTTTACGTGTTGATAATTTTTTACCACCTAAAGTAATTAAACCAAATCCGATATGGATCATATTTTCTTGCCAATCACGACCCATTTCATTTAATACAGCTTTTAATTGTTTGAAGTGGTGTGCTTGTTCATTCCCTACAACATAAATGTTTTTAGCGAAATCATAAGTTGCTTTACGGTAATGTGCTGCTGCTAAGTCACGAGTCATATATAATGTAGCACCATCTGATTTTTTAATTAATGCAGGTGGTAAATCATATTTATCTAAGTGAACAACAGTTGCTCCACGGTCAATTGTAGTAATTCCATTTTTTTCTAAATATTCTACAATTGGATCCATTTTATCATTATAGAAAGCTTCACCATTATAAGAATCAAATGTAATCCCTAATACATCATAAATACGGTTGAATTCTTTTAAGGATTCAGATTTAAACCAATTCCATAATTCTTCGGCTTCAGCATCGCCATCTTCTAATTTTTTAAACCACGCACGTCCTTCATCTTCTAAAGTACTATCGTTTTCTGCTTCATCATGGAATTTAACGTATAAACGTAATAATTCTGCGATTGGTTCATTTTCAACGGCTTCTTTTGTTCCCCATTTTTTATAAGCAACGATTAATTTACCGAATTGTGTTCCCCAGTCTCCTAAATGGTTCACTTTAATTGGGTTATAGCCAACTTTTTTCTCTAAGTTAACGATAGCATTCCCGATTACTGTTGAACGTAAGTGTCCCATTGACATTGGTTTTGCAATATTTGGACTTGACATGTCAACTATAACATTACGTCCTTGACCAAAATCAAAGTTACCATATTCTTCTCTTTGTTCTAAAACAGTGTGTAATGTTTCATCTGCAAATTTACCTTTTGAAAGGAAGAAGTTTGCATAAGGTCCCATTGCTACTGCTTGACTAATATGTTCATCTGCAACTGCTTCAACGATTTCTTGTGCAATGGCTTGAGGTGCTTTACGCAATACTTTTGCAAGTGAAAATGCTGGGAAAGCTAAATCTCCTTGTTCTGCATATTTTGGAACTTCAATCATTTTATAAATTTCTTCAAACGATAAATGTTCGCTAATTGTTTTATGAATTTGTTCTGCGACCATTTTTTTGTAATCCATTTTGACACTCCTTTTGTTTGTATAAATAAAAAAGACCCTAATCAAGCAACCTTGACTAGAGACGAGATAACCCGTGGTACCACTCTTATTGTTTAAAATATTAAACCACTTTAAACTTTTTTAACGGTAAGCGACCGGATTACTCTACTATCTTCGAATAATCATTTCCAAAGTGCGTTTCATTTACTTCATCATGACTGGCTTCCACCACCCCAGCTCGCTAAAACAGATATCCATAAACTACTCTCTTCTTCATAAATGTTTATTATTTATACGACGATTATAACAAGCGACAGAAAATTTGTCTAGTAATTTTATAAGAAACTTTATAACCCCAAAAAGAAAAGACTTTACATAGTACAGGAAAAATTGAGACCTTAGGCTCAATTTTTAGGCATGAAACAGCAAAGCTGTTTGCTGCCGTCCCCTATTCAAAGAATAAATTATTAACGTACCCTCATAAATAACCGTTCAATAAGAAAAGACTTTGCATAGTAGCATGAGTAATATAATCTGCAAAGTCAGATTATATTACAGGAAATTTCGAGACCAAGGCTCGAAATTTAGCAATGAGACAGCCATAGCTGGCTGCTTGCGTCCTTCTGCTACTATAAAGCAAAGTCTAATTCGAAATCATTAGTTGCGGAAAATCTTAGCCTCCAAGAACAGATCATTATACAATCCTAACAACTCAGAACCTAGATTCTCATACACTTCCATATTTTCCATCTGCTCATCCGAAGGATAAAAAGTCTCATTACTTGTTACCTCTTCCGGCAATAACTCTAACGCATCCTTATTTGGAGTCGAGTATCCAACATATTCCGCATTTTTAGCAGCCACATCCGGTCTCAATAAAAACGAAATAAAACGATACGCACCCTCATAATTTTTAGCCGTTTTAGGAATCACAATATTATCAAACCATAAGTTTGTTCCCTCTTCCGGTAAAACATACGTTAAATTCTCATTCTTTTCCAACATCTTGGCAGCTTCTCCAGAGAATGATACCCCAATCGAAGCTTCCTCTAATGCCATATATGTTTTCATTTCATCTGCAATAATCGCTTTAGCATTTGGCATCAATGTTTTCAAGAATTTCCCTGCATCTTTCACTACTTCAGGATCCTTCTCATTTAAAGAATAACCTTGTGTTTGAAGTGCAATTCCCATCATTTCTCTAGCACCATCAATAAATAAAATTGAATCCCTGTAATCCTCTTTCCATAAATCAGACCACTTTGTAATTTCGCCTTCATCAATATTTTTGGTGTTGTAAATAATTCCTAAAGTTCCCCAGAAATATGGAATACTATAACGATTATTTGGGTCAAAACTTTTATTCAAGAATTTCTCATCTAAATGTTCCATTCCTTCAATTTTTGAATAATCTAGTGGTACTAATAAATCTTCTTTTAACATTTTATGAATGGCATATTCACTTGGAATCGCAACATCATAATTTGTTCCACCTTGTTTGATTTTTGTATACATCGCTTCATTTGAATCAAAAGTCTCATAAATCACTTTATAACCTGTTTCTTCTTCAAACTGAGTAATTAAACTAGGATCAATATAATCTCCCCAGTTGTAAACAATAATCGTATCAGGGCTACCAGCAATAGCTGTTTCAAAATTTTTTCTAAATAGAAACAATCCTAAACTTGCGACTAAAATTGCTCCAATAAACATCATTAATCGCTTCATAAAGCTACCCCCTTCACTAAATCATTCTCAGCATTCTTTTGATTTAATCGTTTTGCTTGGTATTGTTGAATGAAATAATATCCAATCACTAAAACTAATGAGAATAAGAACATTAATGTACTTAATGCATTAATTTGTAAACTAATTCCTTGACGAGCTCTTGAATAAATTTCAACTGCAATTGTTGAGAATCCATTTCCTGTTACGAAGAAAGTTACTGCAAAATCATCTAACGAATACGTAAATGCCATAAAGAATCCACTTAAAATACCAGGTGTAATCGATGGTAAAATAATACGTGTTAATACTTGTGAACTTGTTGCCCCTAAGTCACGTGCTGCAGTAATCATCGAACGATTCATCTCTGTTAATTTTGGTAACACCATTAATACAACAATCGGAATATTAAAAGCAATATGCGAAAGTAGTACAGACCAAAATCCTAATTTAAAACCAATAAATGTAAATAAAATTAATAAACTTGCCCCGATAATTACATCTGGAGAAACTAATAAAATATTATTCATTCCAAGAACAAATTGTTTTCTTCTATTTGAACGAATGAAATCAATCATAATTGCCCCAAGAGTCCCAATAATTGTTGCAAATAGCGCAGATAATAACGCTAAAATTAAAGTATCAATAACGATTCCAATTAATCTTGTATCCCCAAGAACAGCTTGATAATGCTCTAAAGTAAACGATTGGAAATCATTCATTCCTCCACCACTATTGAATGAATAATAAATCAAATAGAAAATTGGAGCATATAGTACTGCAAATACAAATACTAAATAAGCATTTGATAACCAATGATTTTTTTCTAACTTCATTATGCTTCTCCTCCTTTTCTACGATCACGTGTTACAAACATTAATACAATCATCGCTACAATTAAGACAACCCCAATTGTTGAACCCATTCCCCAGTTTTGTGTTACTAAGAAATGTTGTTCTACAGCAGTTCCTAATGTAATCACACGATTTCCTCCAATTAAACGAGTTAACATGAATAGTGATAGTGATGGGATAAATACTGCTTGAACACCACTTCTTACACCGCTCATCGTTAATGGAATGACAACATTTTTTAATGTTTGCCAAGGAGTTGCACCAAGGTCACGACTAGCTGCAATTAATGAACTTGGTAATTCTTGTACTGCATTGAAAATCGGTAAAATCATAAATGGTAATTCAATATATGCAGCTACTGTTAGGAAACTAAAATCCGTAAATAAAAATTCTTTAGGAGCAATTCCAAATAATGATAAAAATTGATTTACAGTACCCGTTTGACTAAAAATACCAATAAATGCATAAGCTTTTAATAATAAATTCACCCAAGTTGGTAAAATAATTAATAATAACCATAAATTTTTATGTTTTGTTTTACTTAAAAAGTAAGCTGTTGGATAACTCACAACTAAAGTTACTAATGTAACTAAAAATGCATACCACACTGAGTTAAATGTCATTTCTAAATAATTACCAGAAGTAAAATAATTCGTATAATTTCCAAGTGTTAATTGATTATTAATATTGAAAAATGATTTATAAAAAATCATCGCCAACGGAGTCACTACAAATAATGCTAACCATAAAAGATATGGAATAGAAAAGAACATACGAGAATTTTTAGTCATTGCTATCGTCCTCCACTTCCTCGTAGCTTTCTAGACGTGCATCAAATTCTTCTTCACTTTCACCAAAACGCATTACGTGAATATCTTGTGGCTCGAAGTATAAACCAACTTTTGCTCCCACTTCCGCTTTTTTCGTTGAGTGAATCATCCATTCATTTTTATTTTCGTCATAACAAATAATTTCATAGTGAACACCACGGAATAATTGAGTATCGACTTCAACCGTTAATTTCCCTTTATCCACACTAGTTAGAGATAAATCTTCCGGACGAATAACGATTTCAACTTTTTCATTTGGACGCATACCGGCATCGGCACATTCAAATTCTTTGCCAACAAATTCTACTAAGTAGTCTTCTTTCATAACACCAGCAACGATATTACTTTCTCCAATGAAGTCCGCAACGAAACGGTTAATTGGTTCATCATAAATATCTACTGGAGTACCTGATTGAATGATTTCTCCGCCATTTAATACAAAGATTTCGTCACTCATTGCAAGAGCTTCTTCTTGATCATGCGTTACGAAAATAAATGTAATACCTAAACGTTGTTGTAATTCACGTAATTCATACTGCATGTCTGTTCTTAATTTTAAGTCTAGCGCTGATAATGGTTCATCTAATAATAGAACTTCTGGTTCATTCACTAAGGCACGAGCAATCGCTACACGTTGTTGTTGTCCTCCAGACATTTGAACAATTTCACGTTTTTCATAACCTGATAATTGAACTAATTTTAACGCTTCAGAAACTTTTTGTTTAATCACATCTTCAGGTAATTTTTTCAAACGTAAACCGAATGCAATATTTTCGAACACATTCATATGAGGGAATAATGCATAATCTTGGAATACAGTATTTACTTTGCGTTTATTTGGTGGTAAATCTGTAACATCTTCTCCATTTAATGTAACTTTTCCAGTTGTTGCATCAGTGAAACCTGCAATAATACGAAGAATGGTAGTTTTTCCACATCCTGAAGGGCCTAATAATGTATAAAATTTCCCTTTCTCAATTTCAAAGTTAATATTTTTTAAAACTTGAGTATCATCATAAGATTTTGTAACATTTTCAAATGTAATAATTGTATTGTTGGACATGTTTTGTACCAATCCTTCCTTTTTATTATAAATATGAATTAGTTGCGACAATTAAGACCTTACCAGTTTCATTGCCAGCATTTTTTATTTGGTGTTTAGCAGAAGCTTCAAAATAAAAAGATTCTCCTTTTGAGACAACTTCTATTTGTTTTCCTACTTTTACCTGAACTTTACCTTCTAGAACATATCCAAAAGTTTCGGATAATGATGGTTCGAACACTTTGTATTCGCCTTTCGGTTGAAACTCCAAAATTACAGGTTCCATCTCATGTTCATTTGAATCCGGATTTAGCCAAGTCACGATTGTTTTATGTTTAGGATCTTCCATCACGGTCATATCTTCTGGACTATAAACGGTTAATGCCTCTTCTGGACCATCTTCAAAGAAATCCTTCGGTGCACATCCTAATACTTCTAAAATATCGAAAAATGTATCCATTGAAGGCGAACTTAAATCATTTTCCAATTGGGATATATATCCTTTTGATAAATCCGTCCTCTCGGCTAATTCTTCTTGAGTCAGTCCTTTTTGAACACGAAGTGCCTTTAATTGACTGCCAATTTCCATCTTACCCCTCCTTCATTTAAACATAAAGTTTAATAACACTATGACTCATTATACTCTAAGTTTAGTAATAGTCAACAATTTAATTTTAAAAAAGTAAAAAAAGAACCCTATACAATGTATAGAGTTCATACGAATAGATAAAGAAAATGAGCATACATAGTGCACTAAAGCCATGAAACCGCAGATTTGCTGCCGTCCTTTGCTACAGTATAAGAAGTCGGACTTTTTAACGTACCCTCTTATTATTTCCGTTCAAACAGAAACGACTTCTTACAGTAGCATTGGTAATATAAGCCATTTTGGCTTATATTACTGGAAAAATCGAGACCAAGGCTCGATTTTTAGGTATGAGACCGCAGGGCTGCTACCGTCCATTGCTACAGTATAAGAAGTCAGTTTCTAGTCTTTTCCTTATTTTAAAAGAGCCTTCGCCATTGCTAAGCAACCAATTGTTGCTGCATTATTTCCTAAAGCTGGAGTCTGTAAATACTCATCCACAGAAGGATATCCAACATAACTATTCATTAATTTCTCGAATTCTTGTTTCACTTTTTTCAATAAATGAGTTTGTTGCATAACTCCACCACCTAAAACAATTACTTCAGGCGCTAAAATTAATGTTGTATTATAAATACATTGAGCAGCATAGTAAGCTTCAATATCCCAAATCGGATCAGTAGGCTCTAATTCAAATGCAGGACGACCAGCTTTTTCTTGTAAAGCAGGCCCAGCTGCTAACCCTTCTAAACAGTCTGAGTGAAAAGGACAAACACATTTAGCTGTATCTTCTGGATGACGTTTTACAATCATGTGACCCATTTCAGGGAAGTTCATTCCACCAACAAATTCCCCACGTTGAATGGCTCCGCCACCAACACCGGTTCCAAATGTATAATAGACTAAACTTTCTAAGTCTTTTCCATGACCAAAATAATATTCTCCATATGCAGCAGCATTCACATCTGTAGTCCAATTAATAGGCACATTTAAATGACGTTTTAATTCACCAATGAAATCAAAATTTTGCCATGCTAATTTAGGAGTAGAAGTAATATAACCAAATGTAGCAGATTTCTTATTACTATCAATAGGTCCAAAAGCGCCTACTCCAACTGCTTCTAATTCATTTTCATACTTTTTAAAAAATTCAAAAACCTTTGGTAAAGTTTCTTCTGGAGTAGTTGTTGGAATTGAAATTCTTTCTAAAACTTCCATATTATGATTTCCAATTGCACAAACAAACTTTGTACCACCAGCTTCGATACTACCTAATACCATATATAATTCCTCCAATAATTTAATAACTATATTATATACAAAAAAAGACAAGTAAGCTAGCACTTACTTGCCGATGAATCGGGAATACAGGATTCGAACCTACGACCCCTTGGTCCCAAACCAAGTGCTCTACCAAGCTGAGCTAATTCCCGATAATGCACCCAACAGGAGTCGAACCTGTAACCGCTTGATTCGTAGTCAAGTACTCTATCCAATTGAGCTATGGGTGCTACTTATTCACTTATATATAGAAAAAATGCACCCAACAGGAGTCGAACCTGTAACCGCTTGATTCGTAGTCAAGTACTCTATCCAATTGAGCTATGGGTGCAATTTTTATTCAATTGTATTGAAAATGCCGAGGGCCGGGGTCGAACCGGCACGGTCATCACTGACCGCAGGATTTTAAGTCCTGTGCGTCTGCCAATTCCGCCACCCCGGCATGGGCCATGGTTTATCATTGGCAAAGCGGAAGACGGGGTTCGAACCCGCGACCCCCACCTTGGCAAGGTGGTGTTCTACCACTGAACTACTTCCGCAATTTATTCATTTAAATGCCGGCTAAAGGACTTGAACCCTCGACCCTCTGATTACAAATCAGATGCTCTACCAACTGAGCTAAGCCGGCTAATTCTCAATAAGTGCGGGTGAAGGGACTCGAACCCCCACGCCTCTCGGCGCTAGATCCTAAATCTAGTGCGTCTGCCAATTCCGCCACACCCGCGAATTCTCGCTTGAGAATGAGTGATACAGGGCTCGAACCTGTGACCCTCTGATTAAAAGTCAGATGCTCTACCAACTGAGCTAATCACTCTTTATGATATGGAGGTTAACGGGATCGAACCGCTGACCCCCTGCTTGTAAGGCAGGTGCTCTCCCAGCTGAGCTAAACCTCCATAATATTTGAAAAGCGTGGCAACGTCCTACCCTCACAGGGGGAAACCCCCAACTAC
>NZ_CAUQCL010000009.1:0-68478 GCF_963516875.1 uncultured Granulicatella sp.
TTGAGATTCATTTTCTTTTAATACAACAGAGCTACTAAAGTCATGCCCATCCGGCAATGTAAAGTAGTAGAATGGTTTTTGGTGAGGTTCACGACCAGCGTTAAATTGAATCTTCCAGTTAAACTCATAACCAGATTGTTCATTACCTGATACACGGTTTACCTGTACATAAACCCTGTTTCTAGTCCATGTAATTCTTTGAGGCCCTTGCATATTGTTATTGTTAATCGGGCTATTTTCAGCATTATTCGAGTTATATAAGAATGTCCCTACTTTATAATTATATCCATGATAATTTGCATCAGTAGTACTTGCCGATTGGAATCGTTTAACATCAGCATCTGTAATCATCCATGCTGTATAAGCATTCCCAAACTCCGTATTAGCTCCTTCTCTTGTGTTAGGAGCACGTTCTTCACGACGAAGAGTTACTTCAGATTCAGTAGCAGGAGAACTTTTCTCAACAATTTCTTCTTTATATTTTCTTGCTTCTTTTAATGTATTTAAGGCAGTATGATAGTCTTCTTCTGCTAATACACCATCTTCATGTGCACCTAGCGTCTCATTCAACTTATCATAGTTTGCTTTAATACCTGAAATCTTATCTGCTTCAATTCCATTCTTTTTAAGATATGTAATAATATCATGTAATTCTTCAGATAATTTATAGGTATCCGCTCCATTTTGATATTCAGGTTTTACTTCTTTTTCTGAATTGACTGAAATAGCAGTTTCTGCTTTTTCCTCAACTCTTTTAGAACGGCTTCTTCTACCTGTTGATAAATCTTCGTTTTTTGTTTCTTCACTCGTTACAGTTTCAGCTTTCTCTTTTTCTGCAACTTCCTTTTTGCCAACTGTTTCTTCATTAGATTTTGACTGAGCTTTTTCTTCTTTCAATCGTTTTAATGAGTCAATTGAATTTTGAACTAGGGATACTTGTTCATTCACACTTTCTTGCGTTGCTTCATTCTCATGCAAAATAGAGTCTGCTTTTTGATAGATTCGTTCTTGGTTTTCAACTGAACCTAATTTAGAAGCAGACACTTCTGTAATCAATGATTTCAACTCTGATAGTAATGATTGTAACTTTTCTTTTGAAACTACCTCTTTAGGAGTTTCTGTTTTCTTTTCTGTTTTACTAATTAATTCTGTATTAGTTCCTTGGCTTGTACCCAATTCACTAGCTAATACACTTGGACTTCCCATTAAAAATAATGTTGTCCCAATTAATACACTCGCTGCACCAAAATGATATTTTCGAATCGAAAAACGTTGTTTCATTCCGTACCAATCGAATGATTTTTTATGATGTTTTCTTTTCATAGTTTTCTCCTTTCACGTTCATAATAATTGCCAGGATTATATATACAATTTTTAAAATAAAAATTTCACAAAAAATAATATATCCAAGCACCTCATTTTACTATTTTTCTAGTAATTATTCAATAAAAAAATCACGTCAAAACCTTGATTTATCAACATTTGTTTTGAACTTCAAACCTTTTTAACCCCTTCTCATCTCCTAGTAACTCTATCACTATATTTTTATACAAAAAAATCTACCACAAACGATAAATTCACGGTAGATTTTAGGGTTTCAATAAACCACGAACTTATTCAAATTCTCTGGCAAATCTCAAGAGTTCCTTCACCGTTGATGGTTCCATTTGCGCATGTCCTGCCGCAGTAGAAAAGACTAATTCGGTATGTGGTAATTTTTGATGTAAGTCATATGCTCCACTCGGACGACAATCAACATCATATCTACCATGAACAATTTTAATTGGAATATCTTTTAATTTATCAGCATGATTAAGAATATAATTATCATCTTCTACAAAACAGCGATGATAGAAATAATGACATTCCATAATAGCAATCGCAAGCATGTCCTCATCTGATTCCTCGCCAATAGTTTCCCTTGGTAATAAGGTCACAATGCCGCCTTCCCATTTAGCCCATTGACGAGCAGCTTCTAAACGTATTGATGCATCGTCACTTGTCAATCGCTTATAATAAGCAGTAACTAAATCATCTTGTTCCTCAACTGGAATATGGTTCAAATATGGTACAAATTGATCTGGGAAGAAATCACTAGCTCCTTTTTGGTAAAGCCAATCAGTATCTTCTTGTCTTCCTAAGAAAATCCCTCGTAAAATTAATCCCTTAACTCTCTCTGGATATTGAATCGCATAATGAAGGGATAAAGTCGTTCCCCAACTTCCTCCGAAAACAAGCCATTGATCAATTTCTAACTTTTCACGGATTTTCTCCATATCCGAAACTAAATGTTGAGTTGTATTCTCCTCTAATGAAAGAAAAGGTAAACTTTTCCCACAACCACGTTGATCAAATTGAATCATACGGTAAACATCCGGATTAAACAATTGACGTGTTATCGGACTTGAACCTCCACCAGGACCACCGTGAACAATTATCACCGGCTTACCATTTGGATTTCCTGATTCCGTTACATATATTTGATGTATCGAGGAGACTTCTAAGTAAAACTCATTATACGGTTCAATTGGTGGAAATAGAGTTTCAGTTTCCATTATATCTCCCCCTCTTATAAGTGAGTTAATGCTACTCGGATAGCTTCATCATAATTCGGTTCGTCTGTCATTTCTTGAACGATTTCTTGATACACAATGGTTCCATTTTGGTCTAATACAAAAATCGAACGTTGGTCTACACTTAATTCAGGAACATAAATGCCATATGCTTCTCCAAATGTAAAATCAACATCGCATAACATTTCCATTGCAACATCATTTGCCGAACACCAATTTTTAAATTCATCTTTGTTATTTTTACTAATCGTCACTAATTGAATACTTGGATGTTCTTTCATTTTTTTATGGAAGGCTTTTGTTTGAATATCGCAAACTCGAGTATTAATATCTGGAACAACACTGATTAATGTTACTCTTCCAGCAAATGATTCCGGTGTTTTAATCTCTCCATGAATACATTCTAATGAGAAGTGAGGAGCTTTTTCTCCAACTATTGGTAACTCTCCTTTTAATTCATATGGGTTATTGTGTCGTGTAATAAACATATTTTATTCTCCTTTTTTTATTATATTTTTTATTATCATTTTCAATTCTGGTAATACTTCTTCTTCAAACCATGGATTTTTCTTCATCCACATGATATTTAAAGGAGAAGGATGTACCAATGGGAAATACTTTGGCAAGTATTCAGTATAACTTCTTACCGTTTCTGTTAAATTCTCTTTTTTCGTATCTTTTAAATAATAGTTTTGAGCATACAATCCAACTAATAAGATGCACTCAACTTGTTTTAATAACGGTAACACTAATGGATGCCATTTAGGGGCAAATCCTTTTCTAGGTGGTTTATCTCCACTTTTTCCTTTTCCTGGGTAATAGAAATCCATTGGAACGACTGCAAATAAACCTGACTCATAAAATAAAGATTCATCAACACCCAGCCATTCTCTTAAACGATCTCCACTTTTATCCCAGAAAAATTTACGACTTTCTTGAGCTTTTAATCCAGGTGCTTGACCAATAATTAAAATCTTAGCTGTTTCAGGAATCCAAAATAATGGTTCAATTCCTTGCTTAGTATAGAATTGATTTTCTTCATCCTGCATGATTTGTTCTTTTAATTGTTCAAAAGACAATCTCATCATCTCCAATTTCAACTGTTCACTTTAACGATAAATAATTATAGCTCTCAAATTTCTACTGTTACTTTAACGATGAACAAACATAACTCTCAATTTTCTACTGTTGCTTTATCGATGAACAAACATAGCATCTCCAAAACTAAAGAAACGATAACGTTCGCTAATCGCATGATGATAAGCTTCTAATGTAAAATCACGCCCTAAATAGGCACTTACTAACATCACTAATGTCGATTTTGGAAGATGAAAGTTCGTAATAAAAGCATCCACTACTTTAAATTCATATCCCGGGGAAATAAAAATATCTGTCCATCCACTACATGGAACAATTTCTCCATTATTAGCAGAACCTACTGTTTCTAATGTACGAATCGAAGTAGTCCCTACAGCAATGACTCGTTTTCCATTTTTCTTCGTTTCTGCAATGACCTCTGCTGTTTCTTTTGAAATATGATAATATTCCGAATGCATTTTATGGTCTTCTAAATGGTCAACAGAAACGGGTCTAAATGTTCCTAATCCAACATGTAACGTAATTGGAACAATTTGGATACCTTTTTGTTGAATTTTTTCCATTAATTCTTTTGTAAAATGTAAACCGGCTGTTGGTGCAGCTGCAGATCCATTTTCCTTCGCATAAACGGTTTGATAACGTTCTTGGTCTTCTAATCGTTCTTTGATATACGGTGGCAATGGCATTTCACCTAGCGATTCTAAAATCTCTAAAAACACCCCATCATATTGAAACTCGATGATTCTTCCACCTTGTTCTAATTCTTCTGTTACAGTTGCTTTTAATCGTCCATCACCAAACGATACAACTGTTCCTACCTTCATTCTTTTGGCTGGTTTTACAAGAGTTTCCCAGCAATCTCCATGCGTATTGTGCAATAGTAGCACTTCGATATGAGCACCTGTTCCCTCTTTTTCGCCGTATAATCTTGCTGGCAATACTCTTGTATTATTGACAACTAATGTATCGCCTTCTTCTAAATAATCAATAATTTCAGAAAAATGTTTATCTTCTACACTATGTTCTGTTTTATTAACGACTAGTAATCTTGAAGAAGTACGATCTTTCAAAGGTGTTTGAGCAATCAGTTCTTCTGGTAAATCAAAATCAAAATCTTGAGTTGTATAATTCATTCTTATTCCATCTTTCTATTCTAATATCTTCTGTTCAAATGAACATAAGCTTCTGGTGTCACCATTCTTCCTCTTGACGTTCGCTTAATAAATCCAATTTGTAATAAATATGGTTCATACATATCTTCGATTGTTTCAGCATCTTCAGAAATATTAGCAGCTATCGCTCCCAATCCGACTGGCCCACCATCATATAAATCAATCATGGCATTTAATAATTTACGGTCAATTGCATCTAATCCCTTTTCATCTACTTGAAGGACTTTAAGAGCTTTTTGCGTAATTTCTTTTGAAATGCCACCTTCTTCATAAACTTGAGAAAAATCACGGATACGTTTTAATAAACGATTGGCGATACGTGGTGTTCCTCTTGAACGAAGGGCAACTTCTCGAGCAGCTTCTTCATGGATTTCACTTTCAAATACGCTAGCTGTTCTCTTAACAATTTCTGTTAATGATTCCTCATCATAATATTCCATATGAGACACAATTCCAAAACGATCCCTTAACGGAGCAGATAATGCACCCGCACGAGTTGTCGCACCTACTAAAGTAAAAGGTGGTAATGGAAAATGAACAGGATGGGCTGTTGGCCCTTGTCCTACTACAATATCAACAAAGAAGTCTTCCATTGCAGAATAGAGCATTTCTTCTACTACACGAGGTAAGCGATGAATTTCATCGATAAACAAAACGTCTCCAGCATTTAAATCATTTAATAATGCGACTAAATCTCCAGGTCGTTCAATTGCGGGACCACTCGTTGTTTTAATTCCTACTTCTAATTCATTTGCAATGACCATCGCTAAAGTTGTCTTCCCTAATCCAGGTGGGCCATATAATAAGACATGATCCAAAGCTTCTTGCCTACTACGTGCTGCTTGAATATAAATGGATAACTCTTCTTTTACTTTTTGTTGACCAATATATTGTTGTAAATTTTGCGGTCGTAATGATAATTCCGTTGAAACTTCTTGTTCGTCTAACGGACTACCATCTACAAATCGATGTTCTTCCACACAATTCTTCCTTTCTATTTCATCAATAATTTAAAGGCAATGGATAATGCTTCTTGAGTTGTTTGAGGAGCTGCTGTTTCCAACTCTTTCCAAACTTTTGTAATTTCTTTTGCAGAATATCCTAATCCTAATAATGCTTCTCTTGCTTCTTCTAGATGTTTCATTCCAGTTGCAGTCTCTACTTCTGGAGCAGCTACTTCTTCCACTACAATATTCGTGAATTTCCCTTTTAAATCTAATACAATTTGTTGAGCAGTTTTTTTACCAACTCCAGGAAATTTTGTTAAATACGTAATATTGCCGGATTCTACAGCTTGGATAAAACCATTGACATCATCATTTGCTAAAATCGATACGGCACTTTTTGGTCCGATTCCAGAAACACTAATTAATTTTTGGAATAATTCTTTTTCCTCATCACTTAAAAAACCATACAATGTAATCGAATCTTCTCGAACGATTTGTTGAAGTTCTACTCGAATCACTTCATTCAACTTTGATTGGATACGATAAGGATTGGCAAACATAATTTGATATCCAATCCCATGGTTTTCTACGACAATATACGTTGGCTGAATAGCCACTAATTCTCCTTTAAGATATTCGTACATCTCTTACCTCCGTTTTATTTCATCCTATTAAGTGTATCACGAAAACGGCTTAAATTCTAATAATCTACTGGAAAAACTCTTCCCGTTCATTAACAATTTTAAAGAAAAAAATTTATGAGATTACCCATCATGAAAAATTTCGGAATTCATTGTAGGTGAAAAAACAACTACAATGATTAATCGTAGTTGTTCTTTTTCTATCGCTATTATACTGATACTATAGTTTTCTTGTTTCTATATTTACTTTTCAAAATCAGACGGACTTTCAACATTTAATTTAGCTTCTACTGATAATTTTCTAATAGACCACATCATATCATCCCAAGTGTATGATCTAGCATATTTAAATTTTTTCTGATAGGTAGTCCACATTTTTTTCATATCATTACTGGAACTCACTGCTTTTAATACATTTTCTGCATTTTCTAAAAGGAGTAAGCTTTCTCGTTTTTTTGCAGTTCTTTCTAACGCTAACGCAAATATATCATAATCTATCTTATGTAATTGTAATAGTAAATGAATATCATAGAAATCTCTCATTCTAGTATTGGTAATAGATCTTGAAATTACAGTTTCTAATTTTTCAGCTAATATAGTTTCAACAGGATAAGTCATAATTGGAATTGTTCTATCTTCAAACATCAATTTATAAGAATATGATATTTCTCCTGGAGTAATTACATCTCCCGTAGAAATATCAATCTTTAAAGGAATAACCGCTCCATCCATAATAGCTTCCATACTAAATCGGATTCCTGTATATTCCATTTCATCCATAATCTCTGATAATTTCTTGGTTCTAAATTTCACATTATCCTCTAAATATATGTCTGAAATTTCTGTAATCATACGCTTCATTTCAGTTATTGTTACTGGAATACCTTTAATGGTTGTATCAATATCCATTGTAGCTCTCGACTCTATTCCAACAAAAGCTGATACTAACATTCCTCCTTTTAGGATAAAACTGCCATTATATTTGGACTTAGATACCCTCTCTAAGAAACGTTCCATCATATACTTTCTAATCAACACATAAGGCTCAATTTCTACTTCTTTTGATAAATTTCGGATTAAATCTTTTAATTGCCTTGATGAATAAATCATTATAGTAACACCTCCAAATACTTGCTTAACACATTGTTAACTCGAAGTTTTTTTGCATAATCCATTAGAAGATGTAAATTTTTATTTTTACACTTGACGTATTGTTTCAATGCATCCTGAAAAACTTGAATTTCAATTTGCGAACGATTACGAATCATATCACAAATAGTACGTTCAGGATTATATATTAAAACTTCATTTCCAAAAGGGGTTTTTACTCTTTCAGTCCCAAGTTCAAAGAAATCTTTTTTGATAGCATATACTTTGATTCCCTCTTCTCTTAAATGAGTAGCATTATATCCACTTTTTACCGTAACGGTAAGCTGTAATGGCTCTTGATCTGTCATATCAAGTAAAAATAAGGCTGTATCGTGAGAAAAGATAATTTTTGGACACCGGATTTGCAACAAATACATCTTGTCTTTCCATATATCTGGAGAACAATAAACTCCCTTTGAAACTCGCTCATAATTATATTTCTCCACAAATTTTGCTAAAGTGGTTTTAGAAATACCTTTACTAACAACTTCTGATGTTCTTATAACTCCATTACTTACATTTGAAATTTCTTTAATTTGTTCAAATCGACCCACTCACTCACTTCCTTTCACGCTCTTATTATACATTATATAAGCGTGAAAGTAAAAATATTACATCAATCTTATACAAAATTCTAAAAGTAAAAACTCCAGTATTAACTTTTGTAGAAAAAATAAAACCACCTAATGATCATTAAGTGATTTTACAGTTATTATTCAATATTCTTTACAATCAAGAATACAGTCAAATACTAAAAATATTTTTCTTAACAATTGAGAGTTACAACAGTATCTTTACTCAATCATAAAACAATATTTCTTATAATATTAGCTCCTCTTTATTGATTGTTTTCTGTCTTGTTCCGCCGAATTTGCAATTGAGTCTGCCAGTCTTGCATTTGATCAATAAACTTTTTCCCCTTTAATCGAATTCCTACATATTCGTCCATTAATGAGTCACAAAGTCTTTTTAAATCAGTTTTTGTTTCAGTAGATAGACTCAATGATTGAATTTGTAAAGGTGATTTCATCGCAATAAGAAGTCTAGCTATATGCACTGCTTTTGGACTTAATTGTAATCTCTTTTCATCTGTATCATAGTGCCTTGAACATAATAATCCATGATGTTTCAACGAAATATCAAACGGTCCGACTGACTCTTCGCAAAAACAACACTGTTGCCATTGAAATGCCACTCCAAAATATTTTAACATTTTCAATTCAAAATAATGCATTAAAATAAATGGATCTAGATCATTTTCCACTGCACGAATGCAATTTTCTAATAAATCATACAACTCTGTATTCACGATTCGGTCTTCCATCACTGCATCCACCAATTGCATCATATACGTCATGACTGCTTGAACTTCAATTTGTTCATAAATACGTCGATGATTTTGTACTTCAAGACATTCCCTAATAAAGCTAAATCCATTTTGATGAATCGTTCCAATAAAAACAGCTCTTGTAAAGGGTAAGGTTGCTGCAGATAAAGGATGGGTCGATCGTTGTAAATTTCTTACAAAAAACATTTGCTTACCAAATTCTCGAGAGAAAATCTTAACAATCATATCGTGTTCTTTATATTCTTGTCGAAATAAAACAATGCCGGTAAACTTTTGAAAGTATTCCATAAAGTCACCTTAATCTTTATAGTCTGTTGTACGATAGCCAAAGTCTTGTAAATGACTCTTTTTCTTACGCCAATCTTTTTCTACTTTAACCCATAATTCTAAATAGACTTTATTTCCGAGTAATTGTTCGATATCTTTTCTCGCTCTCACGCCAATTTCTTTTAGTAATTTACCACCTTTACCGATGATAATTCCTTTTTGAGTTGGACGTTCCACAATAATATTGGCATAAACATGCACTTTATCAAACTCATCTTTTTGCATTTTATCTACAGTAACAGCTACTGAATGAGGAATTTCTTCTTTTGTTAAATGTAAGATTTTCTCACGAATTAATTCCGATACAACGAAATATTCTGGATGGTCTGTAATTTGATCACTTGGATAATATTGAGGTCCCTCTGGTAAATGATTCGTTAACGTTGTCATTAACTCTTGAACATTATTTCCTTGTAAAACTGAAATTGGAATAATTCCAGCAAATGGAATCGTCTCTTGATACGATTCAACTCGGTCTAACAATTCATCTGGAGAAATTAAATCAATTTTATTTAACACTAAAAATACAGGTGTTTTAATTTTCTTTAATTTCTCAATAATGAAGTCATCACCAGGACCTCTTTTTTCTGCAGCATTCACCATAAATAATACAGCATCCACTTCTTTTAATGCAGAATAAGCACTCTCCACCATGAAATTCCCTAGTTCATGCTTTGGTTTGTGAATTCCTGGAGTATCTAAAAAGACGATTTGACAATCTTTATTTGTATAAACCCCTTGAATTTTGTTACGTGTTGTTTGAGCTTTATCCGACATAATCGCAATTTTTTGACCTAATACATAATTCATAAAAGTAGATTTCCCTACATTTGGTCTACCAACAATTGCTACAAAACCTGATTTAAATTGTTTTGACATATGACTCTCCTTATAAAAATATTTGTAAAATCTTTGGAATAAAAATTCCAAAAGCCATTAAGAGAACAAAAATAGATCCCATTAATACAACGCCTGCTGCTACATCTTTTGCTTTTTTAGCGGCTAAATGATAATTGTGTTCTACCATTAAATCAACTAATTGTTCTACAACGGTATTTAACATTTCTAAAATAAACATTAAAAAGATACAAAATACAATCCAGTACCATTCAACTCTTTCGATGTTTAATAAAAATCCTAGTATTACTACTCCTATTGCAGCAACAACATCAAATCTAAAATTTCGTTCATCTTGAAATACGGTTTTAATACCGTTGATAGCATGTTGCAATGATTGTTTGAAATGGTGATTTTTTCCAACTTGTTTATGCATTTCTTGTTAAACCATAGGCTGTTAAAATTTCTGTTTGCAAGCCTGTCATTTCTTTTTCTTCTTCTTCTGTTTGATGATCATAACCATTTAAATGCAAGAAACCATGTAATGCTAAGAATCCTAATTCACGTTCCAAACTATGTCCATATTCTTCTGCCTGTTCCTTTGCACGATCCACTGAGATAATAATATCTCCAATAGAAGTCACAAAATTTTCATCTGAAGCCATAAAGTTTTTAATTGGATCCATATCTTCCTCTTCATCGTCAAGTGCAAAGCTAATAACATCCGTTACTTTATCAATATTCCTAAAATCTCGGTTAATCTCACGAATTCTTTCACTTGAAACAAATGAAATACAGCATTCACGATTTTCAGGATAATGTAAATAGTCGCTTGCAAATGACACGACATCTTCTACTAATTTTTGATATTCTTCTTTTACTACTTCGGTTTCGTCTATTAATTCAATAAACATAATATTTCCTTTCTACTTCGCTTCTTGTTTTTTGATTGTTGGATATTCAATTCTTGAATGGAATGTTCCATTTAAAGAAGTCACTATCATTTTTTCAACAATCGCAATTTCTTTCATCGTAATATCACACTCTACAAATTGTTCATCTTCCAATCGATTCATAATAATAGAATGAACTAACGCTTCTACTTTTTCCAAACTTGGTTCCTTCATCGCACGAGTTGCTGCTTCTGCACTATCCACGATATTAATAATCGCTGCCTCTTTTGTCTGAGGTTTTGGTCCTGGATAACGGAAATCTTCTTCTTTTACATCCGGATTATTTTTTAATGCTTCTGCATAAAAATATTTCATCAATGTTGTTCCATGATGCTGTGCACAAATATCAATGACTGATTGAGGCAATTGGTGTTGTTTTAAAATTTCTACCCCTTTTGTCACATGGTTAAAAATAATATGAACCGATTCTTCCGCACTTAACATTTTATGAGGTGATTCCATATTTCCAGGTAAGTTCTCAATAAAGAATAATGGATGCTCTAATTTTCCAATATCATGATAATAACAGGCTACTCTGGCTAATTGAGAGTCACCACCAATTGCTTCTACACAGTTGGCAGAAATATTTGCCACCATAAGACTATGGTGATACGTTCCTGGAGCTTGTGTGATCAAGTCTTTTAGCAATGGTTGATTTGGATTCGATAATTCAGCCCATAATAATACCGAACTATCTTCAAACACATACGATAAATAAGGCATTAATATCACTGGTAATAAGAATGATAAAAATCCACTTAATAGTAAAAATAAAAAGATAAACATTGTTTGTTGTGTTTGAAATTCATAATTACTGTAGAAAACAAATGGAATCCCTAATAATACAGGATAAAACAAATGCTTCATAAATCGTTTCAACCATATTTGATTTTTCCAAATTTCCTCATGAATAATTCCAATCCATGCAATAATGGAAAGAAAGACGGTTGTTAATATTAAGTGTAAAATATTCGTTGTCTGAGAAAAATAATACCATGAAAATATTGGCATTAATACGATTGACACAATTGTTAATCGTAAACTCTTTGTTAAACGATATAGGAGATAAACAAATCCTGATATTGGGAAGACTAATCCAATATGTTCTACACCTTTCTGTTGTACTAGTGCTAAAATTTTTAACACGAATACTCCAGAAACAAAAACCAATGCAAATACTGACATTACAGTCACCGTATCGCTTGATAATGCAATCGTTTGACGATAATAAACTGCTAGAAAAACTACTATTGCAAAAAGAAACACTATATAACTCAATAATTCATGGTAATTAGGCTTACTATTACTTAAGCCAAACAATTCCAACAAACGAATATCTTGATCCGAAATCACATGCCCTTCTTGAACAAGAACTTGACCTTGCAAAATTTTCACAGGATTTACAGCTGCCTTAGCCACTTCTTTTGCCTTTTGAGTCGCTTCCTTATCTACGACATTATTGACAATGACTGACACAGTGACTAATTGCCCTAATAAATCTCTTTCCGTATCAGAAAAGTCACTATAGAATAAAGTTTTCTTCGCTTCTTCTTGCGCTTTTGTAACCGTACTTTCACTAATCGCATTTTTCATTTGAGTTTCAACAACTGATTTTAACGTCTTCTCATAAGAAGCCAACTGTTCATTATTAGCTTGTAATAATTGAGAAATATATTTATCCGGAATAAAAATCGCAAACTCTCGAATAGACTGATTCTCTTTTTCAAGAGATTTCTTAAAATATTGAACTCTTTCTTGAGTCGTTGCTACTCTTGTCACAGATTCTTCAGAAGAATTACTTTGATCTGTTTTAATAATTTCTGCGGATGCTTTGGATGCAACTGACTTAATCGCTTGGAAAAATTGCTGAATATTTGTCAATTGCTTTGTCATACGTTCTTGGTCAAACACTAATACATCGCTAACAGCATCCATTGCTATTTGTTGATTTTTTTCTGTTTGAGCTTTATCTTCCAAAGTTCTTGGTGCTCGAATTGTTTCTTTAGCAACTTGATTTAATTCAACAGTATAAGTCGTTGGTTTAACACTACTATACCCAATCGCTAATAATGCGATGAATGTTAAAAAAAGAAGCAAGGGCAAATAGAAAATGCCCAAAACTTCCTGAAATTTTCGCAGTTTCTGTCTCATTTTTCATTTACTCCTTACTTATTCACCTTGTTCTGAATAGGCATCAATAATACTTGACACTAATGGATGACGAACGACATCAAATGCATCAAATTCCACAAAAGAAATGCCACTAATGCCTTTTAGTTTATTTTCAGCATCCACTAAACCACTCATATGACTTCCCTTTGGTAAGTCTACTTGCGTTTTATCACCATTAATAATCATTTTCGAACCAAATCCTAAACGAGTTAGGAACATTTTCATTTGAGCTCTTGTTGTATTTTGTGCTTCATCTAAAATAATAAATGCTTCTTCTAATGTACGTCCACGCATATACGCAAGGGGAGCTACTTCAATGACTCCACGTTCCAATAAACGATTGGTATGTTCAACTCCATAAATGGCATATAACGCATCATAAATCGGACGTAAATATGGATCGACCTTTTCTTTTAAATCCCCTGGTAAAAATCCTAAATTTTCCCCTGCTTCAACCGCTGGTCGTGTTAAAATAATTTTCTTCACTTGACCTTTTTTCAAAGCTTGAACCGCCATTACAACTGCGACGAAAGTTTTACCAGTTCCTGCAGGTCCAATACCAAACACCATATCCGTTTTCTTAATCGCATGAATATATTGTTGTTGTCCAAATGTTTTTGCACGAATCGGTTTACCAGAAAATGTTCGACCAATTTCCTCATTGTATAAATTTAAGAAATAATCTAATGTCCCTCTTTTCGCCATTTTAATGGCTGTGACGATATCTGTTTGAGAGATTGAAATACCACGGGCTATTAATTCCTGTAGTTGTTCTAATAACACTATCGTTTGTTTTACAGACTCTTCTTCACCGGAAATTAACAATTGTTCTTCACGATGAGTAATGAGTGTTTCAAACGTTTCTTCCAATAATCTCAAATGTTGATCCTGTGAACCAAATAATTGAACGAGTTGTGGATGATCTTGGATTTCTAACGCTTGTTTATAGTTTTGTTCTACCACACTGTTAACCTCCATTTACTGTATGTAGCACCATTATAGCATATTTTTGACAGTTCTTACTATGAATTTAGTGTGATTTGATTATTGTCTTATAGAACACAAAAAAGCCACAAAAAAACTTGTGACTCCTTGCCGGCTGAACCTCAGCCCTTCATTAAGATTACTGTAATCCTAGCATTAAACATTTTTTTGCGCATGAATCATGCTTAGTAAAAAAACGTCCCAACAATTTGGGACGTTCTCTAGTCGGTTTATTTTGGTGTCTGCCACCCACTTGACCCTTATATTCAAGTTTAATTTCGGATTTTTTGGTGTCCGCCACCCGCTTGACCCTTATGTTCAAGTTTAATATTAGATTGACCATGAGCCGACCGCTCATCTTTGATTCAATTTTAGCTTTCTAATCGTTATTTTTCAAGCATATTATCTTAGACTCATTTACACTGTGACCTTTTTAGACAAAATTTATTCCGAAAATGAAATCTTCTTCTCGTTCATTCTGAAATTAATAAAAGTCTGTTTAAACCATTATTATCCTAAATGAGCTTTTACTTGTTCTTTAATGACATTGCCGTCTGCTTTTCCTTTTAATTCTTGCATAACAGCTCCCATTAATTTACCGAATTCTTTTTGAGTTGTTACACCAATTTTTTCAGCTACTGTTGCAATCACTTCTTTTACTTCTTCTACTGATAATTGTTTTGGTAAGTAACGTTCTACAATTTCAATTTCAGCTTCAGTTTTTGCAACTAATTCATCACGACCTGCTTTAACAAATTCTGCTAATGATTCACGACGTTGTTTTGCTTCACGTGCTAAAATCGTTAATTCTTCTTCAGCATTTAATTCTTCTTTTTTATCGATTTCTGCTGCTTGAACAGCTGTTTTAATCATTCTTAATACTGCTAAAGTTTCTTTATCTTTTGCTTTCATAGCAGTTTTAATATCATTATTCAATGTTTCTTTTAAACTCATGATTTTCACTCCTTAAAAATACGAAAAAGACTGAGACGTAAATCCCAGCCTTTACTTAGTCATATGATACACAGAGTTGACTAGAACTTACGTTTACGAGCTGCCTCTGATTTTTTCTTACGTCTTACACTTGGTTTTTCATAAAACTCACGTTTACGAGCCTCTTGTAAAGTACCAGTTTTTGAAACAGTACGTTTGAAGCGACGAAGAGCATCATCAAGTGATTCGTTTTTACGAACAACTGTTTTTGACATATCCTATTCCCTCCCTCCGAGCATTAAAAGTAACTGTTTTCTTTTGAATAGAATAACCAAACAAACGAAATGTCCTTTTTTTATTATAGAAAAGGTTTGCTCAATTGTCAATTAGATAGTCTAAAAATTTTACCGAAAAAATTCAATTTTGACTCTATTTTAAGAAGCTGTATGGGCACATTTTTCACATAATCCAAACACTTCAAATCGGTGCGAATGTACTTCACAACCCTCCAATTGTGTCTCAAAATAAGTCATTGGACAAAACTCAATTTCTTTCGTTCTTCCACATTTTTCACAAATAAAATGATGATGATGTCCCTCATGACTACAACCAAAACGGAATAATTTTTCACCATTCCATTCCGTTGTTTCTAAAATACCTAAATCCGTAAAATCATATAAATTACGATAAATGGTATCATAACTCATATTTGGAAAATCTGCTTCTAATAGTTGTTGTACTTGCTTAGCAGATAAATAGCGATCTTCATGACTAAAAATTTCAATAATTTTTTCTCGTTTACTCGTATATTTGAAGCCTGCCTGTTTTAATAATTGAATCGCCTGCTCAATTTGTCCATGATGACAATGGCAGTGATGATGTTGTTTTTCACTTTTACTTGAATGTTGGTGTTTTTCTTCATGTTTGTGGCAACAATCGTGTTCATGATGAGTATGCTCTTCTCCATGGTGATGGCAACATTCTTTTTTGTGATTTTCTTTATAGTGACAACATTCGTGTTCGTGATTGTGTGGCATAAAACTTCCTCCTATTACTGACTAATAATTTTTGAAAGTAAATCTGGGTCAAATTGATTTTGACGAATCATTTGAATTTCATATAAATATGGGGCTTTTTGATTTTTCTTATCTTCCCCAACATAAGGAGTTTCTAAAATTTTAGGAATATTTTTAAATTTTTCTTCTGATACTACTTGCATTAGAGCATCAAAACCAATTTCACCAAATCCAAAGTTTGCATGTCGGTCTTTTTGAGCTCCGCAGACATTTTTAGAATCATTGATATGCAATACTTTTAAGCGATCTAATCCAATTACTTTATCAAATTCCGTCATTACACCAGAAAAATCTTCTTTTAAGTTGTACCCTGCATCATGAATATGACAAGTATCTAATGTCACAGATAAACGGTCATTATGAGTAACACCATCAATCATGCGTGCAATTTCTTCAAAACTACGACCTAATTCAGTCCCCTTCCCTGCCATTGTTTCAAGTGCAATTTGAACTTTTTGATTTTTATCAAGGACTTCATTTAATCCTTTTACAATTTGTGCAATACCTACATCGACTCCTGCTCCTACATGAGAACCTGGATGAAGGACCACTTGTTTAGCACCAATAGCTTCTGCACGACGAATTTCTTCTCTTAAAAATTCAATCGCAAAATCTAAATACCCTTCTTTTGTTGTATTGGCTAAATTAATAATATAAGGTGCATGCACCACTACTTCTTCAATTCCATTTGCTTGCATAAATGCTTGTCCTTGAGAAATCATTAATTCTTCAATCGGTTTTCTTCGTGTATTTTGTGGTGCTCCTGTATACACCATCATCGTATTTGCTTGATAACTTGCTGCTTCTTTTGCAGATAATAACATCATTTCTTTTCCACTCATGGAAACATGAGATCCTAATAACATCTATCTTCCTCCTTGTTAAAATCACTTTTTATTTTACGTGACAAATCAAGATTCAGCAAGCATTAACCCTTTTATTAAATTTCCATCAGATCCTGAACATTAAAGCCTTACCTTTTGCTTTTCAAACACTTTCATAATTGGTATAATAAGAAATATATAAGATTAAAATAGGATTATAAAAGGAGCGCCTATGAAAAACGTTAACTCTATTATTCGAAATAAAAACGTTCAATATTTCATCACTTTTAGTGCTTTCCTTCTTGCCTTTGGTTTTTCGATTATTCCAATATTAGATGCGAGTCCTTCTCCAATTTCATCGCAACTTCAATCAACGGTTTCTTCGAATGATACTCATGAAGATGAAGCTCAAAATAATGAAAAACTTGACAAGTCTCTAGTGGCTCAAGTAGCTGCTGTAGAAAGTGACACTTCTGTCAAATTATATCAAGAACCAAATACTCAACAATTTCCAATTGCGGAAGTTAAAAAAGGAGAATTTGTTCTAGTATTAAAAAAAGTGAATGATGAATGGTTTCAAATTCAATTTCATCAACAAGTTGCTTGGATGCCTACAAAAGATGTCCTCTTAACACATTTAATGATTGGGCACTCAAGCGGTGCTGTCTCTTTGTATAAAGAAGCAAATAATCAATCACAAGTGATTACTTCCATTCCATATGGACAATTATTTTATTTATTAGATGATCAACAATCAAACTTTTCTAAAGTATCCTATAATGGACAAGAAGGTTATGTTGACAATAATCAATTAAACTATGCAGTCGACCATATGAATGAATTGTATAAATTACAAGCAGGATTACCTCAGACATTAGATGCTAAAAAGATGATTTCAACAAAATTAAAAGAAACACCTTTATATGAAACTGCTGATGCATTTTCAAAACGTGTTAGTACTGTAAATGCAGGAACAATCTTTAATTATGAAGATCGTGAAAATGATTTTTATAAAGTAACTATTGGGAATAGTAAAAAAGCGTATATCCCTTATTGGTTAGTGAATGCAAACTTTGCTACGATAGAATCAGATTCTCAAATTCCACAAGGAATTGAGCATGCAAAAATTGTCATTGACCCAGGTCATGGTGGAGATGATCCAGGTGCTGTTGTTACTTTTAGTGAGAAACATGAAGCTGATCATACCTTAACAACTGCCCTATTATTGAAAAAAGAATTAGAAAATTTAGGGGCAACTGTTATTTTAACTCGCGAATCTGATAAGAGTGTTAGCTTAGAAAATCGTGCTCAATTGAGTAATCGAGAAAAAGCGAATGCCTTCATTAGTTTACACTTTGATTCCGGTCCAAATTCGAATGCATCAGGAACAACGGGATATTACTTTGCATCAACAAGTGAAAACTTAGGACAAACCGTTAATAAATATATTGCACGTAATTTAACATTGAAGAGCCAAGGAACAAAATTCCAAAACTTCTTAGTATTACGTGAAAATAAACAACCTTCTATTCTGTTAGAATTAGGTTATTTAAATAATCCGGATGACAATAAATTAATTGAGTCAACGGAATATCAAGAAAATATTGCAAAAAGTATCGCAAGTGCTTTGAAAGAATATTTCCAACAATAGAAAAAAGATACAGGCGAAAAAGCCTGTATCTTTTTTTATTAGAACAAATCATCCATCTCAACAGAGTTTTCTACTTCTTCTGCTACATAATTTGGAGTGATTTCTTCTACTACTGTATTTTCTACTGCTCGATTTACTAATTCTTCAATATTCAATCTTGCTTCGTATTCTCTTGCTTTTTCTAATTTTGGTTTTGTTTTTGGACTTGGTGGTGCAAAAACAGTACAACAATCTTCAAATGGTTGAATCGATAATTCAAATGTATCAATTTCTTGTGCGATTGCAATAATATCTAGTTTATCCATTGTAGCAACTGGTCGAATGATTGGTGTATTCGTTACATCATTAATCGCGATCATACTCTCTAATGTTTGAGAAGCTACTTGTCCTACTGATTCACCATTCGCAATGGCTAAGCCATGATTTTTCTCACGTAGTTGATCTGTAATTCTTAACATCATTCTACGCATTACTGTCATCAAGTAATTTTCAGGGACAGCTTTTTTAATTTCTTCTTGAATTTCTGTAAATGGTACTGTGAAGAATTGTAGACTTCCCCCATAGATTGCTACTTTAGCAGCTAGTTGTTTTGTTTTTACTAATGCTTGAGGACTTGTATAAGGCGGACTAGCAAAATGCACACATTGTACTTCCATACCTCTCTTCATTGCTAGATAAGCGGCAACTGGAGAATCAATTCCTCCTGATAACATTAACGATACTCTACCACTTGTTCCAACAGGTAACCCTCCGGCACCTTGAATTGTTTGTAAACTCACCATAATATGTTGACGACGTACATCTACACGAACCGTAATATCTGGTTGTTTTAATTGTACACGAATTTCAGGATATGCTTCTAATAC
This sequence comes from uncultured Granulicatella sp., assembly GCF_963516875.1. Lineage (GTDB taxonomy): Bacteria > Bacillota > Bacilli > Lactobacillales > Aerococcaceae > Granulicatella. The sequence goes on from NZ_CAUQCL010000009.1 coordinate 19,552, forward strand.
TGCATCTCCTAAAAATAAATTAATGTCATTCGTATCCATCACAAATTCATGGTCACTACGTTTTGTAGCAATTTTAAAAGTTTTTCCGTTAGGATTTTCTTTTCCAACTAAGTCCAATACGACTTCTTTCACTTTCTCCATGTCTTTTTCTAAAATATAAACAGGAGAAAATGACTGAATACCGAAAATTGGTTTTAATAATGGAATAATCTCTTCTTGAGGAACTCCATTTAAGTCTAAATACATAAAATCATAATCTGGAAAAACTCGAACTTGAGGGTAATTCATCAATGCTTTTTTAATATTATTGGCTAATTTTTGCGTAAACATTTTTTTATTACGACCCTTAGTCGATAATTCACCATATCTTACTAATAATCTAACTTTCACTTTTTCACTCCTTTATTTTAAAAATTCAAATTTTTTCATTAATTTTTCTAATACTTCTACAAATTGTTTTGCTTCATCCATTGTGTTCAAATATGAAAAACTTGCACGAACTGCACTTGTTGCCCAATAATCTGGAACATTCATCGCAGCTAAGGTACTAGAACTATCTGATTTTTTACTTGAACAAGCAGAAGTGGTTGAAATATAAATCTCTTCCTCTTCAAAAGCATGAACTAGCACTTCTCCACGAACTCCTTTTAAAGCAAAACATAGAATATGATCCACTCCCTCTTTTGGAGAGAAAATTTTTATTTGCGGTTGTTGATCTAAGAAATTCCACAAATAGTCTCTAATTTCCTTCATTGGATGTGGAGCTTCTAAATACATACGCATTGCTTTAGCAGTAGCAACAATTCCAGGTAAATTCTCAGTTGTGCTACGTTCAGTCTTTTCTTGACCTCCACCTGTTAATAACGACTGAATTTTTCTTCCAGCTTTTTTATAAAGTATTCCAACTCCACGTGGTCCATGGAATTTATGAGCAGATAAACTTAATAAGTCAATTCGTCCAAGAGCTAATAAATCTGGAACTTGTTCTAAAGCTTGAACCGCATCAACATGAAAATGAACCCATGGATATTGTTCAAGAATACGAGAAATCTCTGCAATATTTTGACTCACGCCAATTTCGTTATTGACTGCCATTACAGAAACTAAAATTGTTTCTTTTTTTAGCATGGATTCTAATTGTTCTAATGAAATTTCACCTTTGTCATTGACATCTAAATAACTGATTTCAAATCCTAATTGAGCTAATTGTTTCACCGTATTTAAAACGGAAGGATGTTCAATTTTTGTCGTAATAATATGATTTCCAAACACTCTTTTTTCCAGTGCCGTTCCTTTAATCGCCCAGTTATTACTTTCTGTTCCACCAGAAGTAAAATAAATCTCTTCTGTTTTAGCACCTAAAAGAGTCGCAATATGTTCTCTTGCTTTTTCTAATACTTGAAAGGCTTGTCCTCCAAGTCGATGTAAGCTTGAAGGATTTCCCCAAAAACGCTCGCTTGTTTGAACATACGATTGTAATGCTTCTGGAGCAATTTTTGTTGTTGCTGAATTATCAAAATAAATCATGATATCTCCTTTTCTACATCTCATAACGGCAAAAGGAGCGAGCTCTTTATTTAAAAGAACCCCTCCTGCCATCAAATATATTTAAATTTTATTAGTTAGCTACAATGTTTACTAATTTCCCTGGAACTGCAATAACTTTACGAACTGTTTTGCCTTCAATTGCGGCTTTTACAGATTCATGATTTCTTGCAATTTCTTCCATTGATGCTGCATCACTATTTGCTGGAACCATTACACGAGCTTTAATTTTTCCATTTACTTGGAAGATAACTTCTACTTCATCTTCTACTAAGAATTTTTCATCGTAAGTTGGCCATGCAACATAGCTAATAGATTCAGTTGCGCCTAGTTTAGACCATAATTCTTCTCCTAAGTGTGGAGCGATTGGTGCTAATAATTGAACTAAACCTTTCATATACTGAACTGGAAGTGCTTCTGTTTTATACGCTTCATTTACAAAAATCATCATTTGAGAAATTGCTGTGTTAAAGCGTAATGCTTCATAATCTTCAGTAACTTTCTTAACTGTTTGGTGATAAATTTTATCTAATGAACCATCATTGAAAGTAGTAATACGGTCACGTAATTTACCTTCTTCATCGACTAGTAATCTCCAAACACGTTCTAAGAATTTACGGCTTCCTTCAAGACCTTTTTCACTCCAAGCAATTGAAGCATCCAATGGTCCCATAAACATTTCATATAAACGTAATGTATCTGCCCCATATTGACGAACAACATCATCTGGATTCACAACATTTCCTTTTGATTTAGACATTTTTTCATTACCTTCACCAAGAATCATTCCTTGGTTAAATAATTTTTGGAATGGTTCTTTATTCGGAACAACACCTAAATCGTATAATACTTTATACCAGAAACGAGCATATAATAAGTGTAACACTGCATGTTCAGCTCCACCGATATATAAATCAACTGGTAACCATTCTTTTAATTTTTCAGGATCTGCAATTTGTTCTTGATTATGCGGATCAATATAACGAACAAAATACCATGAACTTCCTGCCCATTGTGGCATTGTATTTGTTTCACGACGTCCTTTTAATCCTGTTTTCTCATCCGTAACATATAACCATTCTTCAATAGCTGCCAATGGAGATTCACCTGTACCACTTGGTTTAATTTTATCTGTTTTTGGTAATACTAATGGTAACTCTTCTTCAGGAACAGTTGTCATTGTACCATCTTCCCAATGAATGACAGGAATTGGTTCTCCCCAATAACGTTGACGAGAGAATAACCAGTCACGTAGACGGTAACTTACTTTTGCTTCTCCAACGCCTTGTTCTTTCAACCATTCATTCATTTTTTCAATTGCATCAGCTTTATTTAAGCCATCTAAAAATTCAGAATGAATATGAACGCCATCTCCAGTATAAGCTTCTTGAGTCACATCTCCACCTTCGATAACTGGAATAATGTCTAGACCAAATACTTTTGCAAATTCGTAGTCACGTTCGTCATGAGCAGGTACCGCCATAATTGCTCCTGTTCCATAACTCACTAATACATAGTCTGCAATCCAAATTGGAATTTCTTTTCCGTTAACAGGGTTAATCGCATAAGCTCCTGTAAATACCCCTGTTTTTTCTTTTGCTAATTCTGTACGTTCTAAATCTGATTTAGTAGAAACAGAAGCAATATAAGCATCCACTGCTTCTTTTTGTTCTGGAGTTACAATTTTTTGAACCAATTCATGTTCTGGAGCTAATACATTATAAGTTGCGCCAAATAATGTATCAGGACGAGTTGTAAATACTTCAAAACTTTCATCTGAACCTTTTACTTTAAACGTTACTTGTGCCCCTTTAGAACGACCAATCCAGTTTCTTTGCATATCTTTAATGCTTTCTGGCCAATCCAAATCATCCAAATCTTCTAATAAACGATCTGCATAAGCAGTAATTTTTAACATCCATTGTTTCATAGGTTTACGGTACACTGGATGTCCACCACGTTCTGATTTACCATCAATAACTTCTTCATTAGCTAATACTGTTCCTAAAGCAGGACACCAGTTAACCGGTACTTCTGCTTCATACGCTAAACCTTTTTCTACTAATTTTGTAAAAATCCATTGAGTCCATTTATAGTAATTTGGATCTGTTGTATTAATTTCTCGATCCCAGTCATAACTAAATCCTAATTCTTGAATTTGACGTTTGAAAGTTGCAATATTTTTCAATGTAAATTCAGCAGGGTCATTCCCTGTATCTAATGCATATTGTTCTGCAGGCAATCCAAATGCATCCCATCCCATTGGGTGTAATACATTATATCCTTGCGCACGTTTCATACGAGAAACAACGTCTGTTGCTGTATATCCTTCTGGATGCCCTACGTGTAAACCTTGTCCTGATGGATATGGGAACATATCTAATGCATAGAAGTTCTTTTTATTTTTATCTTCCGTAGTTTTAAATGTATGATTGTCTAACCAAAATTTTTGCCATTTTGGTTCGATTTCATGATGATTAAATGACATAATTTTCCCCTCTTTTCTGGAAATACCTAAAAAACGCCCTAATGTCTCTAAAGACAATAGGACGTTTCCACGTGGTACCACCTAATTTTATACTTAACATACTCTTAACGCGAGTGAAACGGAATTTCTTACTTCATTTCAGAAATTCAGCTAAAAGGCGAGTTCAAAACTTTTCATGATGCATTTTCACCAACCATGCACTCTCTACTACAATCCAAATTTCTACTATTCCTTTGTTTGCTAATATTTACTAGCATTATATCAATTTATTTTGAAACAATCAAGACTTGTCCTGGTTGGATAATGTTAGATGTTAATTGATTCAATGATTTTAATTCATCTAATGTTAATCCGTGATTTTTTGCAATTCGCCATAAACCATCACCGGGTTGAACGGTATATGTTGTTTCAGTACTTTCACTTGCTGTTTCTTCTGAAGAACTAGTTGACTCTTCTGCTTGTTCAGATGAAGGACTTGATCCATCAGAAACAATCAAACCTTGACCAGGGTGAATGATACTGTCGACACTTAAATTATTCCATTCTAATAAAGTCGATAAAGAAATTCCGTGATTATGCGCTATACGGTATAAAGAATCTCCACTATGAACATAATACATTTTTGCATTAGTTGAAGGAGTTGTTTCTTCTGGTGTAGCTACCTCTTCTTGACTCTCCTCAGCAGTTGATTCTGTACTTTCTGCAGCTGGAGCAGATTCACTATTTCCTGATAATGTTAACACTTGTCCTGGATAAATTGTCGAATTTAAACTTAATCTGTTTAAGCTTAATAAATCATCAATACTTGTTCCTGTTTTTCGAGCAATTGCATATAAGCCATCACCACTGACTACTGTATACGTTCCACCTGTTGATGTATGTTCTGAACTTGCTGCACTTTCTTCACTTGGTGTTTCTTGTGTTGAACTTGAACTTTCTTCTGTTGAAGTAGTTTCTTCATTTGCAGATGATTCACTACTTGCTGATAAGGTTAAGACTTGTCCTGGGTAAATGGTTGAATTTAAACTTAATCCATTTAAGCTTAATAAATCATCAATACTTGTCCCTGTTTTTCGAGCAATAGCGTATAAACCATCTCCACTTACGACTATATACGTTCCACCTGTTGAATTTTGTTTAGCACTTTCTGTAGTTTCTGCACTTGCCTTTTCTTCTTTAGGAGTACTTTCTTCTTGTTTTGTTTCAGTTGTTTCTGATTTGGAAGATAATGCTAACACTTGTCCAGGATGAATAATGGAGTTTAAATTTAATCCATTTAAGCTTAATAACTCTTGGATACTTGTTCCTGTTTTTCGAGCAATTGCATATAAACTATCCCCACTGACAACTGTATAACTATTTCCAGTTGTTATAGTTGTTTCATTACTTACAATTTCTTCCGCCATATTTACAGCAGTTTCTGTATCATATTTTGTTAAACCAAATTGTTCAATAATACGATTTAATTTTGAACCGTAAGCAGTATCCGTTGCATAACGACCAGTTAAATAAGCAGTAGCATCTTGATAACTATTCGTCTTACTCTTCCAAGCACCAGAATAAAATAATGGCGCACCAGAAATACCATTCACAATTTTATCGGCATAATCTTCTAATGATTCTTGATAAGAAGGATATTTTCTAAAATCTGCTTGAATACTGTAATAGTTTTGTCCACCACTATCTTCTAATGTTTGCATATTAACAGATTGTCCATTATAACTTCCTTTTACACCAAATAAATTATGGTTTGGTGCTTTCGATAAAGCACTTGTTCCCCAACCTGATTCAAGCGCAGCTTGAGCAATCATAACTGAAGCGTAAATATCCTTTCCTCTTGCAACATTTTGTGCCGCAGGAATAATATTTCGTAAAAATTGAGTAGCAGCAGTTGAAGCTTCTACTACAGTAAAATTTGCAGATAATAATTGATCAACAGGAGACACATATAACCCCACACAGGCTGTTGTCCCCATTACGATGAATGATCTTTTTAACGATTGATTCATCATTTGTACTTTTTGTGATTGTTTTTCTTTTTTGATTCTTAACAGTCTTGCATTTCTACTCTCTAACATTTCTCGATTCCTCCTACTTCATTCATTATCCATTATAGGAGAAACTTTTTTGATTCATAGGGGAACGTTGCACGAACACTGCATTCGTTGTATACTCTTAACAACCGTAAAGTTATTGTAATAAATGTTAAAGATTTGGTAAAGGAGTTCTACAAATGATTCAAAATGCCCAAAAATTCAGTCATTCCATGTTACAGGAATGTATCAGACCAGGAGATTGTGTAGTAGATGCAACAATGGGGAATGGAAATGACACGATTTTTCTTTCAAAACTGGTTCAATCAGAAGGAAAAGTCTTCGCTTTTGATGTTCAAGAAGCAGCACTAATCCGAACAACTGAAAAGATTCAAACATTAGATACAAAAGAAAATATTCAGCTCATTTGTAACTCTCATGCAAATTTATCTACTTATGTTCAACAACCTATTCAAGCTGCTATCTTTAATTTAGGATATTTACCTGGAAGTGATAAATCAATTATTACTACTCCCGACTCTACTATTCGTGCAATTGAATCCATGATGGAAATATTAAAAATTGGTGGTCGCATCGTATTAGTTTGTTATTGGGGACATGAAGGTGGAGATACAGAATTATCACAATTACAACAGTTTCTTCCGACATTAGATCAACATGAATGGACAGTATTACAATATCAATTTATAAACCAACAAAACCAACCACCCATTTGCTTTGTTATTGAGAGAAAAAGATAAAAAAGACTTTTGCCATCGTAAAAGTCTCCTTCAATTTATTCTTTATACTTTTAACTGATTCTGTAATGCTTGTGTAAGAACTTCTGAGTAATTAATACTTTGACGGTCTGCAAGTCTCACTAGCTACTCAGGTACTGTAACATTCTTTCGAATTGCCTTATTTTTTCTTATAAAGGGTGTTGGATCAGCAAGTATCATGCTAACAAATCCATTTTCTACTGTTAAAGTATTAATATCTGTTGGAATTGGTAACTCCTTTCCCTCATCAATATACAATGCTAACACACTCTGTAACATTTCTTTCGCATTTTTCATAGATTCTTCAAGAGAATCTCCCTGTGTTCCACCATGAAATCCAGGAAATTCTACCCAAAATCTACCATCATCTTCCTTATGAAATATTGCAGGATATGATTTCAACATACTTTCACCTCTACATCCTATTAAAAGTTAACCAGATTTCTATCTCATTACATTAAATATCATACGTATAAAACATATTTTGTCAAACGATTTAAATGCAATACAGTAAAAAGCCTAGTGCAGTTGTAATAACATCACCATTTGCACTAGACTAATATATACTTACTATTGATGAATCATTTGTTTTTTTACAAATTCTTGATAGTGAGGATGTGATTCCAATAATTCAGAATGAGTCCCTACTCCGGTAATCTTTCCATCTTCTAAGAAATAAATTTGAGTAGCGTCTTGAACCGTCGATAATCGATGAGCAATCATCACTTTTGTTAGATGACGATATTCCTGTTCTAGTGTTTGAATAATCTTATGCTCTAAAATACTATCCAATGAAGAAGTTGCTTCATCTAAGAAAATTAATTTTGGATTTCTTAGTAAAATACGAGCAAATGCCAATCGTTGTTGTTGCCCTCCTGAAAAATTATCCCCTAATTCTGATACATTTGTATGAATTCCTTGTGGTAATGCTGTTACAAAATCATAGATTTCCGCATCTTTCAAAGCTTGTTCGATAGCATCTTGGCTAACCGTTTCCTTCAATCCCCACGTTAAATTATCTAAAATTGTTCCTGCTAATAATGTTTCATTTTGTGCAAGATAGCCTATTTGATTTCTATATTCTTGTAAATTCACTCCACTTAAATCAATAGAATCAATGCAAACTTGTCCATTAGTTGGTTGTATCATTCCTAATAAAAGACTTAACAATGTACTCTTTCCTGCTCCTGATGGCCCAACAATCGCTACGGTTGAACCAGAATGAATTTCCATTGAAATATGATTTAATACTTCTGTTTCCTCATAATTAAATGAAACATCTGATAATTGAATGGTTGCATTTGATAAATCAACCACATCTCCAGTATTTTGTTGAGCTGTAATTGGTTTACGAATCAATTCTAATAAATCACTCATTGATCCTTGTAATTTAGATAATTCCCCTAAAAAACTACCGACAGAACTTGCAGGTGTTAATAACATAAAGATGTAAATTAAGAATGAAATAAATGTTCCAATCGTCATTTCACCACTAGAAAGTAATAAGCCACCAAATAGGAAAATGAAACTTAATACAATCGTTATAAAAAATAATGAAAAAGGCTGCATTAACGCTTCAAAAAATCCTAATTTTACAGATTGTTGATACAATTCTAAATATGACTCTTTCATCTTTTGTTTACTTTGATCTGTAGCATTATTCGCTAAAAAGAAGGTACGATTTCTAAAGTACTCTCCTAATTGTCCAATCACTTTAATCGTTACTTTTTGTTCAGATTGACTAATATTCGAAAGCACCTTACTCATTGGATTTAAGACTAAAAAGATTGAAGGAATTCCTAATATAATTACGACAGATAATTTCCAATTTAGAATAAATAGGAAGATTAAAATACCTACTATGGTTACAATACTTTGAATAAAAGTTGGCAATTGGAAAACGATAAAGTTTTTTAATTTTTTACTTACTTCAATAATTTCACCAGCTGATTCTCCACTTCTTTTTTGAGATTCTTGTTCGTTATAAAGAACACTCTCATAAGCTTTCATACGAAAATCAAGTACAATATTTTCCCCAATTTTTAACAATCCATAATGGGCACTGAATGATAATAATAACTGTACAAAGAGAAGTGCAACAATGAGCATAATATTTTGAAAAATATTTTTCCCATCTCCATTATCTAATAATGACTGTACTAAATAAGGAATTCCTAATGTTAGTAAACTCCCAAAAATACCAATCAACAACCATGGAATCATCTGTAGTTTCTTTTCCTTTGTTATTAAATCTTGCATTGTAATTCCTCCATTTCTTTTTCAAACCCAATAAATTTTCCTATAGAATATCACTTTTTCAATTTTTGTCAATTACTTTTTTAATTTTTACGTAATTTTTCTAATGTTTTTTTAATTTCGATGTATTTTACAATTAAAAACGTAAAAAAAGACTTTTGCAGTCGCAAAAGTCTTCGTTTCTTCATTAATCATGAATTTTCTTATTTTTCTCCATATTCGCTAGCATCAATTTTCGATACAAATGAATATTGATTTTCAGTGCTAATGCAGCAATTCTTCTTCCTTTTTGGAAAATAGTGTTTTTTGCAATCTTAAAAGCATGTTGTTTCAAATAGTTACGCATTCTTGGATAGTCTTCTAACGATTCAAAATTCTCTTCCACTAGCATTTTATCTAAAATATAAAAATGTGCGTATGATAATCGAAAGAATGCTTCTTCTTCCAATTTAGGGAATTGCTGTTTTACTAAATCATAAAATTGTTGATAAATCGTAATATATACTAAATCACGTTCACGATAAGGATTTGTCGTAATACTTTGTTGTCGATGATAATAATAATAATACGGTTTTGTATTCACGACATATTTTTTTGCAATTTGAACTAATTGATAGTGATAAAATGCATCTTCATAAATTTTTCCGACTGGAAATTCTATCTTGTCAGCAATCTCTTTTCGAATTAATTTATTACAAATCGTTCCAGGAACTTTTTGTCCAATTAAATATTCTCTTAAAAACTCTTCCTGATTTAATACTAAATACAAATCATCTCGATCACATTGAGGAGTTTGGTTTGTCGTATAAACATTCATGACATTACAACTTGAAACATCTGCATTTTCAGCAATGAGTTGCTGATATAGGCTTTCAATCATTTCTTCATGAATGTAATCATCTGAATCTACGAATATTACATACTCACCATTAGCATTCTTTTGTCCTTCATTTCTTGCTGAAGACAAACCTCCATTTTCTTTATGAATAACTGTTATTCGCTCATCTTGAATTGCTAATTCATCACAGAGATGTCCACTTGAATCGGTAGCACCATCATCGACTAATAAAATTTCTAAGTTAGAATAAGTTTGTGTTTGAATCGATTGTACACATTTTTCTAAATATTGTTCAACATTGTATACAGGAACAATGACACTAATTAATTCACTCATAGCTTATCCTCTCTTCAACACTTTATTTTTTACTGCATGAATCACTTCATAGAAAATTTCATCTTTGACAAGTGCTAATACAACTACATAATAAATGACGCAGCTAATAATCGTTACAAAAATATTGATGAGTAATGCCCCATTCACAACCATTTGAATAGGATGAATCCAAGAAATCAACCCATTAATAATGAAAAATCCTGATGAATAGAAAACGTATTTACCAGCATGAATAAACAGTCTTCTTAAATCAATTAATTGATTCTTATTAATTAATAAGATATCTAATGCAATGACTAGTAATTCAGCAATAATTGTTGTTAAAATATACCATTCTGGTTTTGTAATACCGACAGCAGCTAAAATAGAATTCAATACTAAGTTAAGTCCTCCACCAATAAAGTAGAACATCGTTAATTTATTTTCATAGCCTTGTACAAAAATAATTTGATTTTCTAAAATTAATGCCATTGCCCATGGAATAGAACGAAGAGCAAATAGGAATACACTAAAGCTAGCATCTAAATATTGCTCCCCTGCATATAATACAGTTGCATGACTTGCTAAAATAGCTAGTCCAAAATTTAAAGGCGTAATACAGAACATAAAAATTCTTCCGCCCTTATTAACTAAATCATCATAAGCTTTCTTATCATTAATTCCTAGATAATACCCCAGCCTTGGAATACTAACACTCACCGCTCCACTAATCACTCCAGAAATAGAGAATACTAATGTTTGAGCAATCGTATAATACGATACATATTCTGGTAATGCGATAGAAGAAAGGAACATTCTATCTAAATACGTATACAGCATACCTGCATTTGCTAATAAAAGGATAGCAATTAACGGTTGAATGACTGCTTTAACATCTTTCCATTGAACCCCAATAAAGTGGACTTCTTTTTTAATCCAGAAGAAACTTGCTAAATAATTTAACAGTGTCGCAATGGACATTAAAAAGGCATACGGCACAATATCATGCTCTGTTTTTACAAATGTAAAAATAGAAACAAGCATAAAGATTCGAATAAATAAAGTCTTATACAAAATAAATGTATAATTTTCAAAAGCTTCATTCATCCATTCAATATTTAAAAACTGTGCAAACACTTGTATCGCCATAATGTAATACAATATTTTTAATACGGGAGCACCTTCCATTTGGAAAGTAATAATAAAATAGACAATCGTTGTTATAACTGTACAAAATAAGGAAATATAAAAGAGTAACGAAAAGATTCGATTAATCTCTTGCTTATTTTCCTTCGCCTTACTAATCGCTCGAATTCCATAATTATAAATTCCTAACGTTGCAAAAGGGATAAATAATCCGATGAAAGTATTCGTAATATTAAAATACCCATACTCTGTTTTATTTAAAATTCTGGCAATATAGGGACCTGTAATTAGTGGAAAAACAATATTTAATACTCGCATTAAAAGATTTGCGATAGCATTTACTTTAATATTTTTCATAATTCACCTCATTTTACTGGAGATAGTATAGCAAATTCATGCAAAGATAGAAACAAATATTCTAGATATTAAACAATTCATAAGAATTAAGGAAAATTTTCCCTTACTCACCTTCTTTTACTACACTTTCATAGACATAAAAAGAAGGCTGGATAAACGTCCAACCTCTTCTTAGACTTAACTCCATTATTGTTCATCTTTACGATAAGCTTGTAATAGATGACTCTTATAATCAATTTCTTCTTGAGAAGGAACTGTCATATAGTCCCCATAAAATTGAGAAAGAAATACATCATATTCTTTTGGCACAGGAACCATCATATCTTCAAATGGTAATTCAATTAATTCTTCAAAAGTTCCACGAGGGAATACTTCTTTTCTACCATCTTTACCGCAACCAACAAGCCCTTCATATTGTCCATCTTCTTTGCGATATTTTTTAATTAAGGCATCGATACGATTTCCAAACCAACGTGGATTTACGATTCGTAGTGCATACCACATGATTTTACGGCAAATATCTTTTAACTGACTATCGCCATATTGGACATATTGTAATTTAATGTATGCAATCATTCGTAACGTTGCCATTAAATGAGCCTTGTCGATTAATGTCACATCATCATAACGTTCGATTGGGAAAACATCTACGAAGACACTTGTATCATGACGATCCACTTTAATATGATCTTCTACAACCGTACGTTCATCTGTCACTACTAAGAAGTTTTGGAAATACCAATCAGAAGTTTCCTTACTTAAAATTTTGTAATATGGATGTTGATCTTTTTCAACGGCTTGAATAAATTTATCATATTCAGATCGATACATAGAAATATCAATATCATCATCCCATGGAATAAATCCTTTATGACGAACAGCCCCTAATAATGTTCCATAACTTACAAAATATCGAATATCATTTTCCTTACAAATACGATCAATATATTTTAAAATGTCTAATTGTGTTTGCTTTAATTCTTCTTTTGTTAAATACTTTGGCATCATGCTACTCCTCTTCTTTTAAATAAACTTCCAATTCATGTGGATTGGTTTGTTTTTCAATTGGAGGTAATGTTAAATAATCTCCATAATATTGTGTTAATAATCGGTCATATTCTTTCGGAATCGGGAAGATATGTCCTTCAAATTCTCCATCCACCACTTCATCGAAAATCCCTGCTTCAAATACTTCTTTTTCTTTTAATTTAGAAGCTAATAAGCATTCATATTTTCCATTCGGTCTTGTATATTGTTGAATCACTTCTTCAATTTTATACGCAAATCTTCTTGGAGACACAGGTAATAATACAGTCCAGAAAAATGTACGAATGATATCTTTTATCAAACTATCTTTGTACACAATATTTTTGTGCTTACTGAATGATAATAATTTAAAACTTTCTAATTGATAAGTTTTATCTACTGCTTTTAAATCATCTATTCGATCATAAGGGAAAATATCGATAAAAATTCCACTCTTATAAGTTTTACGATTTCTCGTATCAGTAATAACAGTTTGGTTATCGACTACTTTGATAAAGTTATTAAAATACTCTTGGTTTGTCTCTAAAGATAAAATATCATATTGGTTTGACTTAAATTCACATTTAAAACGTTCATAATCTTTTCTTGGCATCATAATATCAATATCATCATCCCAAGGAATAAATCCTTTATGACGAATCGCACCAATTAATGTTCCATAATTAAGAAAATAATGAAGGTTTTCTTTTTTACAAAACTCATCCACTGCTAAAAGAATAGCTAATTCTCTTTGCTTAACTTCATCTATCGTTAATCTTTTCATTTAAAAATCCTCTTTTATTCAGATATTCCTTGATGATTATAGCACACCAGCGCAAAACAATAAATACACAAGGGATTATTTGAAAAAGTTACAGAAAAAAAGATTAATTTTAGAAAATTTTTCGTATATAATAAGTAAGGAGTAAATAAGCAATTTCAAGGAGGTGAGAAAAAATGCAACATACAACTCAGGGGTTAAAAGCAGCAGCTAAAATGTTAAACAATTTAACGGAAGAAGAAATTAGACTTGCAGAAGAAATTGAAAGAAGACAAAACGAATTTAATCAAGTATTAGAATTTTATTATGAAAATGGTCGTGAAGAAGGAATTGAAATCGGCGAAAAACAAGGGATAACAAAAGGACAACTCCTATTGTGCTTCAAATTAAACTTACCAATGGAAGAAATTCAAAAGCATACAGGATTATCGATTGAAGAAATTGAGGCCTTTAGAAAAGAAATGGAATAGTAGCAACATAAAAAGAGCCTTTCGTTTCTCTTCGAAAGGCTCTTTCAATTTATTTTCCTTTTACAATCGTTACGTCCGTATAAGCATCTACTTTAATAACACTTGCACTTGTTTCTTTTGTTTCAGGTTTTTCTGTTATTTTAGCACCATTATTTAACATAATGTCGTATTTCCCATCAAATGTTTGAGGAACATTCACTTTTACTTCCCCACTAACGGTATCTAAAAACACTTCATATGGGTCAGCATTTTTCGCTAATTCAACTGTAACTTTTAATGTATCTTTTCCAAATTGAGAAGTATATAATCTAAATCCATGTTTTGAAATTGGAATATATAATCCTTCCTCGTTTGATTTTGTGTCTTTAATCGTATTTACTGAAGTTTTAGAAATTTTTCCAGATACAGTTACTTTTGTTTGAGGATTAGAAGTTTCTATAATCGATAATTCCACATTTTGCTCTGTTCCATAAATTTCTACTTTTTGTTTCGCATTTTCTTGTAATTCCCAAGTCTGTGTAAAATCAAAATCTGTTTTTGCATTGCTATAAGTCATATAAAATCCAAAAGCTACAATGACTAGGAAAAAAACGATAAATGGTAAAATTTTCTTCATAAGCTTTCTCCTTATTTAAATTCTCGTTCATTAAATAAATAATAACTAAAAATAATGTATAAAACACTAAAAATAATTGCAATTATAACAGATGGTGTTAAAAAGTCTCCGCTACCTGTAATAGCCTTTAATTGGTTGAAGAGTAAAAAGTGTTCCAACAATTCAGGGTCGATAACATTTGCCATCGAAAAACTCATTAAATTATCAAATAAAATGACAATCACTACATAAATTAACTGCGCATAACTGACCTTATCGACATAGTTAAAAATGAAAATAGACAGGAACATAATACATAAAAAATAAGGATATTGGTACACTGCTATATTCCACACTGTCGATAAAGAAGCACTATCTGCAAAAATCCCTCTAAATACAGCTACAGATAAATAACCTACAAATAAATGGATGGTTGAATATAAAACTGTCGTCACAACTTTATAAATGAATAAAGACAACCGATTTTTAGATTTAATAATCTGTGTATTAATCGTTCTAGATACAAAATCTTCTCCCCAAACGAATAAATCTACTGCGATGAAAAATAATGGGAGAAAAGCTGTTGAAGTCGATAAAGTCATAATAACACCAATGTCACCACTCTTTTCTCTCATTACAAATGTAAACAAGAACTCTAATAAGACACATAGTAAAATTGAAATCGAAAAGATTCTTTCTTTTCTAATTTTATAAATATCCGCTTTAAAATTTGACATCATTGCTCTTACCTTCCTTCAACCAAATTAAAATAATATTCTTCAAAAGAAACTTGTTCTTTATAAATTTCAAAAATTTCAATCTGATTTTTTCTTAATACATCAATCATCTGATTAATCGTCAGTGTTGTATTTGTCACTTCAATTTTGTCAGATAAAAGAGTACAGTCACAATCATTTGCTGTTAAAATTTCAATCGCTGTATCATTTGTTGCTGTTGAAACGATAACTTTCTTTGCTAATGAAGATAAGATTGTTGATTTTGAGTCTTCCTGAATAACTTTTCCTTTACTCATAATGACATAATCATCAGCAATAAGATCCAATTCAGATAAAATATGACTGGAAATTAAAATCGTAATATTAAAATCATTTTTTAACGTTGCTAAAATATCACGAATATCTTTAATTCCTTTTGGATCTAATCCATTAATTGGTTCATCTAAAATTAATAATTTTGGTGAATCAATAATGGCTAACCCTATCGCTAATCGTTGTCTCATCCCTAGAGAAAAATCTTTGGCTTTTTTCTTTGAATCCACATTGGCTAACCCTACTAAGTTTAATACTTCCTCTATTTTTTCATGAGAAGGCGTTTCTCCACAAAGTAATAATTGATACTGTAAATTATCATATGCCGAAAGATTCAAATGAAGAGCTGGTGATTCAACGATTGAACTCAATTTACATCCTTTTAGTCCAATAATTTCCCCAGAATCTTGTTTAATTAATCCTGAAATAATACGAATTAACGTTGTTTTTCCTGCACCATTTTCACCAATGAGCCCACAAATTCTACCTTCATGAATACTGAAGGATACATTATCTAAGGCATGATGTTTTGCATATCGTTTATGAATATTTTTCACTTCGATTAAAGGTTGACTCATATATTTACCTCGTTATATTAGAAATTTAATACTATAAAAGTAATAATATCATATATTATGATTATTACAAGAGCAAAATTTGTAAAATAAGCGAAAAGAGACAATAGAAATCATCCTACTGTCTCGTAACTTTTATATCATTTTATTAATTCCAAACATTCTTCTAACTTCATACCCAAAGCATTATACACAACTCTCTGAAAATCCTTTTTTCCTTTATCCCTAGATAAAATAAAATCAACTTCTATTTCACTCTGTAATTGATAACCTTTTAGTACCGTTTGGGGCTTTGTTAGCTTTGTATTTGTAAAGCCGATGGTACACACTCTCTCTGCAGCCGCAAAAGAACAGGAAATTCTATTTTTATGAAACCTTTCTTCCACAACAATAGCTTCTGATAAAAATATTTTAATAGCATTCTCTAAAACACTGATTTTCCTACGAATAGAACCTTTCTGACTCTTTCCGCCTAATTCAAAATCTGTAATTTTTATAGTCTTTTGATAACATTTTTCAAAAAAAGTTTTGGCTTCTAAACTTGTCTGAACTCCTGTCAAATGCAAAAAATTATCCTCAAAAGCAGAAACTATATAATATTTTCGATATCTAAAATTTCTAGAGAAAATAAGGTAATCTTTCTGAACTAACAGCTCATAATATAACACTGCACAGTCCATCAACTTTAATTGTACGCTTTCTTTAAATGATTGTTCTACCATCGTCTACCTCAAAAAAGGAGGATGAAAAATCAACCTCCTTTGGTTTTTCACAGTTTCCTTCTGCACTGGATATGGGTTTTCAGTCTCCATTCCGACCTCTGGAAGTAGGTTTAACGTCTCTACTCCGACTCAATAAAAGTATACAAAATTATCATTCAAATGCCAAGTAAAAAGAATAACATTCAGAACAGTAGCGTCCTTTGCTACCTTCGAAAAGTCTATTCTTTTTCTGCATGAGTCTTCCCTTGTGCTTTTGCTTGAGATTCACTCATTTCAACTACTTTTTCTTTGTTCGTTTTTGCAGGCATACGATTTTTATCGTACCAATAAACTGTTGCTTTTCCTTCATTAGCAACGTAAACTGTACGGTCATTTTTACTCTTAGATTCAGACCGAGTTTTTTCTTGTTTCTCACTTTGAATACTCGCTTCTGCCAAGCCAGTTTGATAATCCAATGTTCCATTTGGTGCATCATTATTCAAAATAACTCGTGTAGTTCCATCTTCATTCACTTCTTCAAGAGAAGTATTAAATTGAATTGGAATCAATCTTCCATTGGCAGAAATTCCTGCATATTGCAACTCTACTTGGCGTGGAATTAATTCTGAATCTGTATAAAGTGGTGTTACACGATAATCAAGCCATGCATTTTTATTTTGTTTTAACCATGCTGCTAATTTTTCTTCATAAAATAACATTGCTACAGGATTTTTTTCATCCGTACCTGTCATACTTCCCGTGTTTAAATAAGCAGTCATCGGAGTTAAATTTCTCAACTCATCATTTAATCCACTAAATTGATATCCGACTAAATGTCCACGATTCATAAACCATGCTTCTTTTCCTGAATAATCTACTGGGAATTTAAAGTTATGCCAACCAACTGGATCAACATTAATTTTGCTTTCTCTTTGTTCTGTTGGCTTGTCATCATATCGTAATTGAATATGTGACTGAGTTGAGCGTTTATAAGAATCCAATTCTCCTAATACTAATTGTTTTGCTCGTTTAAATGGTAATAGAGATTCAGGTAAATTTTGTGATTGCTCAACCTGAGCAGTTGTCTTATTGGTTCCTTCTTGCTTCTCTTTTTGAGTATTCGATGAACAAGCAACGAATGTTAACGAGGTCATCCATAAAAGAAAAAGTTTAAAGAAGCGATTTTTCATATCATTCTCCTTTTATTTTCATTCCTACCAACGAATTGGAGTTTGTCCTTGTTGAATTAAAATGTCATTCACTTTACTAAATGGTTTACTTCCAAAAAATCCTCGGTAAGCCGATAATGGACTTGGATGCGGAGCTTTTAAAATAACATGATTCGGATTTGTAATTAGTTTTTCCTTATCCTGAGCTGGTTTACCCCAAAGGATGAAAATCACTGGATGCTTCAATTCATTTAAAGACTCAATAAGATGATTGGTTAATGTTTCCCATCCCATTCCTTTATGACTATTCGCATTTCCTTCTTCTACTGTTAAAACGGTATTTAGCAATAATACTCCTTGTTTTGCCCAATGAGATAAATCCCCTTCTGTTGGAAGCTCTCCCCCGATATCCTTTTGTAATTCTTTATAAATATTTCTGAGGGATGGAGGAAGTGGAATCCCTTTTTGAACAGAAAAGCTTAATCCATGCGCTTGACCAAATCCATGATAAGGATCTTGTCCTAAAATGACGACTTTCACCGATTCAAATGGCGTAAGTTCTAGAGCATTAAAAACATTCTTTTCTTCAGGAAATACTCTGACTTCTGCTCTTCTTTTTTGAACAAAAGTTTGTAACTCCTGATAATAGTCTTTTTGCATTTCTTCTGCTAAAATTTCATTCCAAGTCGTCATCATTCATCCTCTATTTTTTGATAAATTTCAAATGTATGTGGATAAATATTTTTTTCATCCACTGTTCCATCCATACTTTTGACTTTTACAAATTTTTCCCATGGGAAATCTTGTGGAAAATAAGTATCACCATCAAATTGCTCATGAATTTTTGTGCAATAAAGTGTATTCACTTGATGTTTTAAAGAATCAAATAATACAGCTCCACCAATAATGTATATATCTTCATGTTTGGCATCTTCGATTAACGTTTCAACATCCGTAATCACTTCTGCTCCATTAGCCTCATAATCCTCAATATTGGAAACAACAATACTATGTCTTCTTGGTAACAATCTCTTTCCCATACCTTCAAATGTATTGCGCCCCATTACAATCGTTTGATCTAAAGTTACTTCTTTAAAAAATTTCCAATCATTTGGTAAATGCCATGGTAAAACTCCTTTTTTACCAATCACACCATTTTCATCTTGTGCCCAAATATAAATTAACATGCAATTTCCTCCTTTAAACTAAACAGCAATCGGTGCTTTAATCGTTGGATGACATTCATATCCTTCTAATACAACATCTGCAGCTTCTAAATCATATAATGATTTTTCAGGATGTTTTAACACTAATTGAGGTAACTCATATGTTTCACGACTTAATTGAAGATCCACTTGTTCTAAGTGATTTAAATACAAATGGGCATCTCCTAAAGTATGAACAAACTCTCCAACTTCTAATCCTACTTCATTAGCAATCAAATGCGTTAATAATGCATAACTTGCAATATTAAATGGCACACCTAAAAAGACATCTGCACTACGTTGATATAATTGACAGCTTAACTTACCATCTGCCACATAAAATTGAAACATTGTGTGACATGGAGGTAATGCCATACTAGGAACATCTTCTGGATTCCATGCAGATACTAATAATCTTCTTGAATCAGGAGATGTCTTCAACATTTCAATCACTTGCGCTAATTGGTCAATTGTTTCTCCTTGAGTCGTTTTCCAATGTCTCCATTGAGAACCATAAATATTTCCTAATTCTCCATATTTTGCAGCAAAGTCGTCCTCATTTAAAATTCTTTGGCAAAATGTTTCTAATTCTTTTTCATATACTTCTTTAAAAACTGGATCTTGTAAACTTCTACGACCAAAATCTGTCATATCTTCTCCAGTATAATCAGGAGATTCTACATAACGTTTAAAAGCCCACTCATCCCAAATATGATTATTATGTTGTAATAAATAACGGATATTTGTATCTCCTTTAATAAACCATAATAACTCACTTTTAATGAGTCCAAATGGAACTCTTTTAGTCGTTAAAATTGGAAATCCCTTTGATAAATCAAATCGCATTTGATAGCCAAAAATACTTTTTGTTCCTGTACCTGTACGGTCTGATTTTTCGATTCCTTCTTGCTTAATTTTTTCTAATAATTCTAAATACTGTTTCATCTGATAAGCTCCCTACTATTTAAACTAATTCAGCTAAATATTCCCATCTTTCGTAGGCATTAGCTAACTCTTCTTCTAATGTTTCTAATTGTGTTTGTAATTCTTGTAATTTAGCAAAATCTTGTGCTTGTTGGTTCATTGCTTCTTGAATTTCTTCAATTGATTCTTCTAATCCAGCAATTTTTCCTTCGATTTCTTCCCACTCTTTTTTCTCATGGTACGTCATCTTTTTAGCTTTTTCTGGAGTAGAAGATTTCGGTGTTTCAGCTACTTTTGGAGCTTCAACAGTTTTAGTTTCTTCTACTGTTAACTCACCTTGTTTTTCTAAGAAATCACTCATAGAACCATAATACAATTCAGTATTTCCTTGTCCTTTAATCACAAATAATTGATCCATTGTTTTATCTAAGAAATAACGGTCGTGAGAAACTACAATGACTGCACCATTAAATTCATCTAAATAATCTTCTAAGACGGTTAATGTATCAATATCTAAATCATTCGTTGGTTCATCGAGTAATAATACATTTGGTTTTGTCATTAGAAGGCGTAATAAATATAATCTTCTTCTTTCTCCACCTGATAACGTACCAATTAATGCTCCATGCATATAGCGAGGGAATAAAAATGTTTCTAATAATTCCGTAATCGAAGCTACTTCACCATTTTTTTGTCGAACTTCTTCGGCATATTCTCTTAAATATTGCACTAATTGCTTATCCATTGGAATATCTTCATCTTGTTGCTTATAGTAAGCTAAGCGAACTGTATCTCCTACAGTCAGTTCTCCTTCACTAAATGGATATAGACCTGCAAGAGCATTTAGAAAAGTAGATTTTCCAACTCCATTTTCCCCAACAATTCCAATTCTAGCTTGGCTTTGAATAATCCATTCTAGAGAACGAACAATTGACTTATCTCCAATTTGTAAGCTGACATCTTTTAATTGAAATACTCGTTTTCCAATTCTTGTTTGATCAAAACGAATGGCTAAAGATTCTTTAGAATCTGTTTGTTTCACTTCTTTTTCTAATTGTTCAAATCGTTGAATTCTAGCTTGTTGTTTTGTTGTTCTAGCCTTAGCACCTTGTCTCATCCATTGTAATTCTTGTTGGTATAACCGTTGTTGTTTATGAGACATTTTTTGCGCAATTTGTTCTCGTTGAGATTTTTGTTCTAAATAGGATTGATAATTCCCATCATATGCTTCAATTCTCCCTTGAGTTAATTCAAACATATGGTCTACAACACGTTCTAAGAAATAACGATCATGAGTTACTAATAATAAGGAACCTTTATACGCAGCTAAATATTGTTCCAACCATTGAATTGCTTGCATATCTAAATGGTTTGTCGGCTCATCTAATAATAATAAATCCGGCTCTTCCATTAAAACTTTGGCAAGACCTACTCGTTTCTTTTGCCCACCAGATAATGTAGAAATTTGTTGATGAATATCCTCAATTCCCACGTGTTGTAAAATGGATTTAATTTTTACTTCATATTGCCATCCATCCACTTGATTCATTTTTTGTTCCAACGCTTCAAATTGTTTTAAATATTTTTCATCTTGTGGATGCTGTTGTAATTGTTCGACACTCCATTCATAATCATGAACTAATCTCAATAATGGATTGTCTGATTCATAAATGGCTTCAAATACCGTATGTTCAGGATTTAAAGAAGGATTTTGTGAAAGATACCCAATTCTAAAATCATTTGAACAAGTAATCGTACCACTTTCTGCTTCATCTATTCCGGCTAAAATATTTAATAGCGAGCTTTTTCCGGTACCGTTTTGACCAATTAAGCCGACATGTTCTCCTTCATTAATAATGAACGAAACATCTGCTAATAATGTTTTAGCACCATATGTTTTTTTCAAATGATCTACACGAAAATCTTTCATAATACTCTCCTTTTATGATTAAAATAAACCGGTCGCTCTTCCGTCTTCTAATACATCCATCTCTAATGCAGCTGGTTTTTTTGGCAGTCCTGGCATTGTTAAAATATTACCCGTTAAAGCTACAACAAAGCCTGCCCCTAATTTAGGAACAAGAGATCGAACCGTTAATTCAAATCCCTTTGGTCTTCCTAATAAAGTCGCATCATCTGAGAAAGAATACTGCGTCTTCGCAATACAAACTGGCAAATGATTCCAACCATTTTTTTCTAATTGTTTTAATTGTAATTTTGCTTCTTTTGTATATTGAACAGAACTTGCTCCATAAATTTTAGTTGCAATAGCTTCCAGTTGTTCTTCAATCGTACTATTTTCTTCACAGACTGAATGGAATTGAGGTGTTGAATGTTCTAATAAGTGTAACACTTCATTTGCTAATGCTACTCCACCATTTCCACCATTTTCCCATACAGAAGTCGAAATACAAGAAATTCCTTTTTGCTGACAAAGTGTTTGAACTAATTCTTTTTCTTTTTGAGTATCCGTCACGAATTCATTTAATGCCACCACTGCTGGAAGTCCATAATGTTCTGTCATGTTTTCAATATGTTTTTCTAAATTATCAAAGCCCTTTTCTAAAGCTTCTAAATTTTCTCCTTCTGTTAATCCAGAAAGGGAAACTCCTCCATGCATTTTAAGCGAACGAATCGTTGCTACAATGACAACTGCATCAGGTGCTTTTTGTAATTGAGGAACTTTAATGTCTAAAAATTTCTGAGCCCCTAAATCGGCTCCAAAACCTGCTTCTGTTACAACAATTTCTCCAAGTGCTAAAGCCGTATTGGTCGCAATTACACTATTACATCCATGTGCAATATTAGCAAACGGTCCACCATGTACAATAGCAGGCGTATGTTCCAATGTTTGAACTAAATTTGGTTTTAAGGCATCTTTTAGTAATAATGTTAAAGCCCCTTGAACATTTAAATCTTTCACTGTTACTGGAACTTTATTAAAAGTGTAGCCGATAACGATATTTTCTAAACGTTGCTTCAAGTTCTTTAGATCTGTTGCTAAACATAAAATTGCCATCATTTCACTCGCAACAGTAATATCAAATCCATCTTCACGAGGAATACCTTGAATCGGACCTCCTAATCCTACAATAACTTGTCGTAGAGCTCGATCATTTAAGTCTACAGCTCTTTTCCAAATGACTCTTCTACTATCAATTTGTAATTCATTTCCCTGATAAATATGATTGTCAATGAATGCTGCTAATGCATTTGTTGCATAAGTTAATGCATGCATATCCCCTGTAAAATGTAAATTAATTTCTTCCATTGGAACAACTTGTGCATATCCTCCGCCACAAGCTCCTCCTTTTATTCCCATTACAGGTCCTAACGAAGGTTCCCGAAGCGCAATAATGGATTTTTTCCCTAATTTTGTAAAAGCATCTGCTAATCCTATTGTAACGGTTGATTTCCCTTCTCCTGCAGGAGTTGGACTCATCGCAGTAACTAATACTAATTTTCCTTTTTGCTCCTTAGAAATTCGATTCATATCAATTTTTGCTTTATATTTCCCATAAAACTCGATTTGTTCTTCTTCTAAGCCAATACTTGAAGCTATATCAATAATTGGTTTCATAACAGCTTCTTGAGCAATTTGAATATCAGATTTCATCCTTATCCCTCCTCTAATTAACTGTAACGTTGAAATTTTCTTTTAAATGCATAATAAGTAATTGCTAATGGAACTAAGGAACCAAACCACGCTAAAGGATTAGCCGTTGTTAACCCTATATAGCCAAAAGCTTTTGTTAATACTAATGCTGCAAACACACGCATCATTAACTCCATGATTCCTGCAAAGGTTGGAATCACAGTTTTTCCTACTCCTTGTAATGTATAACGATAAATAAATAATAATGACAAAATACCATAGGAAGAAGAATTAGCTAAAATATAAAGTCTTCCATATTCCACTACCGATTCATGACCAGCACCAACAAACATTCTCATAAAATGTGGACTAAAAAGGATTAAAATAAACCCTACACAAAAACTAAATGTAAGGGAAAGCTTAATACAATCTCTAACACCTTTCCAAATACGATCATATAATTTTGCACCATAATTTTGAGCTGAATAAGTTGCCATTGTAATTCCAAATGACATCATTGGTAATATTCCTAATTGGTCAATCTTTTGTGCAGCAGTGTATCCAGCGACCGCTTCATGCCCCAATTGATTTAAAACAATTTGAACAGTTATCGTTCCAATCGCAATAATAGACGATTGAAATCCCATTGGAAAAGCAATATTCATATGATGGACTAAAAAATCTTTTGTAAAATAAACTGAATCCTTTTCTATATGTAAAATTGGAATTTTCTTTTTAATATAAATATAACAACAAACAGCAGAGAATAATTGACTTACTACAGTCGCAAATCCAGAACCTCCAACTCCCATCTTAAAATAAACGATAAATACATAATCTAAAAAGACATTTAATAAACATGATAAGATTAAAAAATAAAGTGGCGTATTTGCATCTCCAATAGCACGAATAATATTCGATAGTAAGTTAAAAGCAATTTGAGCAAAAATACCAGCAAAAATCACCATTAAATATTCATAAGCATAGTCAATAATTTCTGGAGGAGTTTGCATTATTTCTAATATTTGACGACAAAATAGCATACTGAATGTCGTCAATAATATCGTTGCTCCTATAGAAATTAAAGTAGAAACATAGAAACTTCTTTTTACTCCTTGCATATCTTTAGCCCCATATTTCTGGGCAAGAGGAATCGCTAATCCAGCGGTCATACTGATGGCAAAGCCAATAATAAAGAAAACAATACTTCCAGTAGAACCAACTGCTGCAAGTGCTTGTACCCCAATATATCTACCAACAAAATAAGTATCTGCCATATTATAAAATTGTTGAAAAACATTCCCAATTAATAAGGGTAACGTAAACCGAGAAATTAATTTCATCGGATTTCCAGATGTCATATCCTTCGCCATTTTACTCCTCTTTTCTATACATACTCAATTCCATAGTATACTAAAATCTACAATAATATAACAGTCATACCATCAGAAAATTTAAAAACTTACAAAAAATAGCGGTAACATTTCTCTTTTTTAGCCCTACAAAGTATGTTACAATACAAACGAAAAGAGGCGAAGATTTATGGTTGAATTTGATAAAGAAAAAATTGCAAAAATGCAACAATATTTAGCAGAAATAACAGATCCAAACTTCCAAGGAAGTGCTACAGACAAAAGAATGGCTGTAGCAGAATTATTTAATTATTATCATTCAGATTGGCAGCAAGATGCCCTTCATTTTGTTGATAAAAATTTAGAACTATTTGATGATCAACGGATGCAAGAAATTTTTAAATCGTATAACTCTGGAAGAAAAAGTCCTCAAACGGTCATTCGTCAAGAAGTAAAAAGTAAATATAAACGACCAATGAGACCAGGAGAAGATTAAATAAAATTACAAACTAAAAGGCTTAAAATCTACTCATGATTTTAAGCCTTCTTTTCTATTTCATTATCGAATTCCTAATGCAATTCTCGCATAACGAGACATTTTTTCTGGAGACCAAGCTGGGTACCATACTAATTTAACATCAATCGTTTTAATTTCTTCGATTCCTTTTAATGCACGATGAATTTCATCTGTAATAATATCTGCTAATGGACATCCCATTGTTGTTAGTGTTAAATTCACTTGGCAATGTCCTTCTTCATTTAGCTCTACTCCATAAATTAATCCTAAATTAACAATATCAATTCCTAATTCAGGATCAATCACTGTTTCTAACGCTTCTAAAATTTTTTCCTTCATTGATTCTGGTGTTTCACTCATACGATTACTCCTCTACTAATGATTCTTTTAAAAATTCTACAGATGCTTCAATGGCTTTAAACGTAACAAAGTGTGGCACTTCTGGTGTTTCAATCCATTTCACACGACCCGCATACGGTTCATCTTTAATCTTTTCGTAAAATGCACGGTTTAATGCATATGGAACTTTTTTATCTTCTAGTCCATGCCAAATTAATACTGGACGACCTGCAATTGTTTCAGGATTATCTGCTAATGATAAACTTTGTAACATTGGAATATATTTATCCATTAAATCAGGAGTTAATTCTACTGCTGGTTTATCTTTCATCCAAGTAGAAGTAAGCGACCATTTTGCAAATTCAACTGGATCTGCATTCCCCATTAAACTAACTGCAGCGTATAAAAATGGAAAATGTTTTAATAATGCGTAAGTTGTCATTCCACCCATACTGAAACCAATTGCTCCAATTTTATTATCGACTAAATTTTCTTTTTGATAAGCTCCGACTAATGTTGGAAATTCTTTAACATTTTGCCCAATAATTTCCCATAATTCAAAGCCATTTAATTCAGATGTTTTTCGCTCTCCATGATATAGCTGATCTGGTAAAATGGCGCGCATGCCATTTTTAGCAAGCATTGCTCCATAGTGAATACAATTTTCCTTACTCCCAGTCCAACCATGATAACAAACCACTGTCGGAATCTTCTTATCTTTATTTTCTTCTTGAACAATTTCTAAAATTGGAATATTTTCAATCACTTTTTCTTGAATTATTATCATAACTAACCTCTTTCTTCATATTTTATAAAAAATATGGTACACTCATAAGGATATTGTAACTAAATTGACAAGTTGCCGTCAATTAAAATCGATTAGATAAATCACTTTAGGAGGAAAAAATGAAACCAAAATTAATTGCTATTGACTTAGATGGGACTACTTTAAATGGACAATCTGAATTTAATCCTATTACCATCCAAACATTACATCGTTTAACAGAACTTGGTCACAAAGTTGCGATTGTAACGGGACGTCCTTATAGAAGTTCAAAACATTTATATGAAGATTTAGGATTAGGTGGACCTATTGTTAACTTTAATGGCGCTTTATGCCATATTCCTTCTAACGAAGAATGGGATGGTGGATATCATTTGACATTAGATGAATCTATTGTTTTTGATATGTTAGATTTTCATAAAGAATTAGACTGTGACTATTTCATGGTGGAAGGAAAGCATCATTTATATGCTACCATTGAGAACATTCCTGACTCTCCATACTACCCAAAAGATCAACAACCAATTTTATTACAAAAAGATACTGAGTTAAAAGAAAAGCCAACAGCCATTACTGTTTTTTCAAGTGTTGAAAAACAAAAGAGTATCAAGGAAAGAATTATTCAACGCTATGGTAAAACTATTGATGTTCGTACTTGGGGCGGAGAGATGCCATGTTTAGAAATCGTCACAAATGGGGTGCATAAAGCAACTGCTGTCGAACATTTATCTAAATACTTTGGAATTCCAAGAGAGGATATTTTAGCATTCGGTGATGAAGACAATGATTTAGAAATGATTGAATATGCAGGTCTTGGAGTCGCGATGAATAATGCTATCGATAGTTTAAAAGAAATTGCTGACGACATTACTCCACTTCCACATAACGAAGATGGGTTAGCACATTACTTAATGAATTATTTTAATTTAAAAGCTTAGATGAATCCGTCTCTTACAAAATTCAAGAAGAAAAAATTCCCTTTGTTAGCTAGGCCGCCAGCAGCCTCGCTTTGCGAGGTTCATGGCTAAAATTCGAACCTCGGTCTCGAATTTTGCCTGTAAAAAAATTTTTTCTTCTTAAATTTTTATTTGCACCTTAAAGGAATTTCGATACTCAAACTGATTCACCGATAGGATTTGTCAAACAAAGTTAAAATACAGAATTATCAATTAATTCTCTTCACGAAAAAATATTCAGAATAGTTATCTTCTGCATTTTCATAATGACCAACACGTTCATATCCCAATGCTTCGTAAAACTCTTTTCCCTGCCAGTTAAAGGTATCTAACCGGATGATATTAACTCCCATTGCAGCTGCACGTTTTTCCATCTCACAGATTAACTGGGTACCTATTCCTTTTCTCCTGTATTCTGCGTCAACAAAAACAGTTGATACATAGAGGATTTTAAATGCGGTAACACAGGCATCCAATCCACCAATTAGTGTACCATCAATCTCAACACCGATCCGGATGTATCCGTTCATTTTATAACTTATATAGTTTCTATCAAATAAACTCAGTCTCGTTTCGATGTTCTCAACCTGTTCTTCATTTAAATCTATAATTTCCATATAAGCATATCTCCTTATAAAATGTATTTAAGGTATTAAACGCGAACTATACGCCTAAATAAGCGGCATTTTTTACTCCTTTTATCTTATTTCTATAATTCAAAACTAGAGTAACAGATTCTCTTCACTCTTGCAAACAAATATACACTTATCCATCTCTTACAAAATTTAAAAAGAAAAAATTCCCTTTGTTGGCTAGGCCGCCAGCAGCCTCGCATAGTGAGTCTCATGGCTAAAATTCGAGCCTCAGTCTCGAATTTTGCCTGTAAAAAAGTCCATCTAAAAGATGGATTTTTTTACTTTAGCTACAAAGAAAATTTTTTCTTCTTAAATTTTTATTTAATCCATAAAGGAATTTCAATTCTTAAACTGATACACCAATAGGATTTGTTGAACAAAAAGTAAGATATAGTTAGAATTATTTACATATTTTTTAGATTCTGTTATACTTTAGATACAAAAAGAGCTGAGCGGGAACTCGACTCTCTTGTAGACCGTTAAAAAGACGGTGGCTTATTGAATGACATAAATAACACCACTCAACTCGTCAAAGTTGTGAGCGGTGTTATTTTTTTGTCGTTATTTCTATGATTTTGACAATCAATGATAACAATGCCAATAGTACCATGGCAAATGTACCAATCAATGCCATTACTTCATAGTTTGACAAATCGCAACCTCCTTCCTAGTAGATTTAATTCAATGCTCATAAGCATCACCTACCTTATTAAGAGATTGCCACCGCTTTCAAACTTTCTACGCATATACTGTACCATAAACATTTCTAAAATGGAATAGCTCTATTTTTAATCTTTCGATTTATAATTTAGTTTTCCCCTATCTAAGTTTTAGAACAGAATTGTATACTTATCAAAACAATTGAAAAATTATGCTCATCTCTTATAAAATTCAAAAAAAAATTCCTTTTGTAGGCTAAGCCGCCAGCAGCCTCGCATAGCGAGTCTCATGTCTAAAATTCGAGCCTTGGTCTCGAATTTTGCCTGTAAAAAAATCCATCTTCACGATGGATTTTTTCACTTTAGCTACAAAGAAATTTTTCTTTTTAAATTTTATTTATACTAATCAATCATTTAAAACTATTGTCAATTATACTTCACTAGGCTTTCTTGTCTTCTTATATTGAACAACAAAGATTACTAAAGCTAATAAAATTAAACTTGTAATAAACATTAAACTATATTTTCCAGCAAATGGTAATCGATCCATATTCACGGAAAAAATTCTTGCTACGACTGTTGTAGAAATAGCCCCAGTAAACTGCTGTAAAGTATTGACGATACTATTTCCATCTGCTTGAACATCTTTATCTAATTGCATTAAACAAAATGTTACATTGCTTCCCATTACTAATCCATTACCACTCATTAAAATAATATTCAATGCTAATAATGGAAGAATAGCTAAATGCTCAAAGAATAAGCTAATCAATACTCCACCAATACTTGCTAGAATTAAACCTGTTAATAAAGGCTTCAACGGTCCTTTCACATCAAACCATTTACCTGAAACAGGAGATAATAATGCAACCATTGCTGCACCAGGGAACATAAATAGTCCAGCGGTTGTCACACTTTGATTTAGCCCTAATTGTAAATAGTTTGGATATACAAATGATAAACCTAGAACTGTTGCTTGGAATGCTAACACTACATACAACATTCCATTAAACGTATGATTTTTAAATGGTGCAAAAGATAATAAAGCATTTTTACGATTGAAGTATTCAAATAATCCACCCGTTACTACTGCACTTAATAGCCATACAAGAGATAAATGTTCAATTGCCATTAATAAACTAGCTAAACAATTCGCTAAGAAGAAAAATGCTAGTAGATTAAATGGAGATTTTTGAATACTCTTCTCTTTTGGAATTGCCCATAAACCAATGACTAAAGAAATCACTAAACATGGAATTAAAATCCAATAAATAAATCTCCATCCTAAAGCAGCTGAAACTAATCCACCAAAAGTTGGCCCAATCGGTGGTGCTAGGGCAGTCGTCATAGAACCTAATCCAATCACTGTACCATGTTGCTCAATTGGAACTTGCGTTAATACGATATGGAACATTAATGGTAAAGCAATCCCCGTACCGACTCCTTGTAAAAATCTTCCAAATAACAACATGATTAAATTTGGAGAAATACAATTGATTAAAACTCCTAAAATAAAAATTAAATTCGAAGCTAAAAATAATTGTCTTGTTGTAAAATTACGTACTAAATACGCAGAAATAGGAACAACAATAGCAATCGCTAATAAATAACCCGTTGTCACCCATTGAATTCCAGAAGAAGTTGTCTGAAATTCTTGCATTAATGTCGGAAATGTCACATTCATTGCCGTTTCAATTAATACACCACAGAAACTCATAATGGCTGTCGCAATTACTGCTGGCAATACATGCCATTTTTCATTATTCATTCATGTTACATCCTTTCAAATTATTGCTATACATTTCACTAAAAATCCATAGCCAAATATCTTACCATAATTTATTCTTAAAATGCCAATGATAACTATTTTAAGAACAAAGAAAGAGACCAGACAAAAGCCTGGCCATTTCTATTCATTCAATCTTTATTTTTCTAATGCTTCCACTAACAATTCCACTTGTGTATCTAATTCAGATTTATCTTCATCTGATAGAGTTAAAACACCTGTTTGGAATCCTGCTCCGATATGAAGTCCCACTGTTTTTTCTAGTGGATTCATGCGCATTTTAGTGGCTAATTCTGTTAGAGCGCGTAAAACATTTGCTCCGCCAGAATGTCCTGCTGCACTACTGAAAACAATTAATTTACTATCAATATAAGCAGGAGGTGCATAAGAAGTAATATCTAATGAACGAGACATCCAGTCTAAACCATTTTTTAAACTTCCTGGTAAACTTCCGTTATATTCAGGAGACACAATCCAAATAGCTTGAGATGCTTCAAAATCTCCACGATACTCTTCTACAATAGCAGGAGCTGGGAATTCAATATCTTGACTGAAAAATGGTACATCTTTAAAACTAATTTGTTTTGTTTGATAGCCTTTTTCAACTAATCTGTCTTGTACATAATCAATAATAGTTTGGTTAAAAGATTCTTTTCTCAATGAACCATTAATGAATAATACTTGTTTTGACATTGCAAACTCTCCTTCTATTTATTAACGTTTTTTCTTTAATTTTTTCAATTTATTTTGTTTTTGGCGACGAGCATATTGTTGCATAGCGATTTGACCTAATTTATTACGGCCTCCACCCATGCCTAGTTGTCCCATCATCGATTCCATTGCTTGCATATTACCGTTTGACATTTGATTCATCATTTTTTTAGACTCATTAAATTGTTTAATCAAACGGTTTACTTCTGCCAATGGACGAGCTGAACCTGCTGCAATTCTTTTACGTCTTGCTTGAGATAAAATATCTGGATTTTCACGTTCTGCTGGCGTCATTGATAAGACAATAGCTTTCATACGTGCTGTATCTTTTGGATCCACTTTTAAATCATTTAATCCTGGAATTTTATTTAACCCTGGAATCATTTTTAAGATATCTTCCAAAGGTCCCATTTTATTCACTTGATCTAATTGGTCGATAAAATCATTAAAGTCAAATGTATTAGCTTTAATTTTATCTGCCATTTCTTGAGCTTTTGCTTCATCAAAATCTTGTTGAGCTTTTTCAATTAAAGTCATGATATCGCCCATACCAAGAATACGAGAAGCCATACGTTCAGGATAGAAAATTTCGAAATCTTCTAATTTTTCACCACGACCAGAGAATTTAATTGGTTTTCCTGTTACAGAACGAATTGATAGTGCCGCACCACCACGAGTGTCCCCATCTAATTTTGTTAAAATAACCCCAGTAATATCTAAACGCTCATTAAATGTTTCAGCAACATTCACAGCATCTTGCCCTGTCATTGCGTCGACAACTAATAAGATTTCATTTGGATTTGCAACAGCTTTAATATTTTGTAATTCTTCCATTAAAGCTTCATCGATATGTAAACGACCTGCCGTATCGATGATAACTAAGTCACGACCTTCAATAGTCGCACGTTCAATTGCTTGTCTAGCAATCTCAACAGGATTAACATCAGTTCCTAATGAAAATACTGGATAATTTAATTGTTTTCCTAACGTTTGTAATTGATCAATAGCGGCTGGACGGTATACGTCGGCTGCTACTAATAATGGACGTTTGTTTTCATGTTTTGCTAAGAATGAAGCTAATTTACCAGCAGTTGTTGTTTTACCTGCCCCTTGTAAACCGACCATCATCACAACAGTAGGTGGTTTTGGTGAAAATTGGAATGGAGCTTGTTCTCCCCCCATTAATTCTGTTAATTCTTCATTAACAATTTTTACAACTTGTTGTGCTGGAGATAAAGCTTCTAATACATTAGAACCTAAAGCACGTTCATTTACTTTTCGTACAAAATCTTTTACAACTTTGAAGTTAACATCCGCTTCTAATAAAGCTAAACGAACTTCACGCATCATTTGTTTTAAATCAGCTTCGGTAATTTTTCCTTTTTTCGTTACCGAACCCATCGCATTTTGCAAGCGATCTGATAATCCTTCAAATGCCATTTTCTCACTCCTCAATCAGGCTTATTTATTCATTTCTTGTAAGTCTGTCATCAATTGTTGCAATTGACGATCATTTGGATAATGTTTTTTGATATGCTGTTCAATGCCATCATAGATAGCTTGTCTTTTATAAAAATCATTCACTAAATGTAGTTCCAGTTCGTAATCTTCTAATAATTGAGCAGATCGTCGAATATTATCATATACGGCTTGTCGACTAACCTCGAATTCTTCTGCAATTTCTCCAAGAGAATAATCTTCTCCGTAATATAATTCCATATATCCTAGTTGTTTTTCAGTCAAAAGTTTGCCATAAAATTCTAACAACAAATTCATCTGAGTTGTCTTTTCAATTTCCATTGCCATCCTCCTGCTTGTAAACTCACTTTCTAATTATAACAAAAACTAGCGTTTATGCCAATTGCTATGAAAACATGGTGCAATAAATGGCATAAACGCTTTTATTATTTTTATATTCTAAAAGTCTAAATATTTGAACTCGATTATTTATGAGTCGCATATCGAGAAGCGACAGATATTTGAGCTTAAACTTATTTTAGTTGCCTTTTAAGGAGCAACAAGCATTTGAGATATTTCTATCTTTAAATAAATTGTAACGATAAAAAAATTAAATGTCAAATTATTAGAATTATCTATAATATCAATTTCGATGAAAATTAGAACTATTTTTCAGCCTCTAAAATTTGAGCTATTTTTTCAAACGTGTTTCCATTTCGAATTGTAATGTTTTTATAGAAATCTTGCTTTAATAACTGTTTATGATAAGTTGTCTTTAAATACTCTGCTTCATCGAATTTTCCCCAAAACACAGCATGATTCCCTATATATACTACCTCATTATGAAAGTTTGCTTTGTTAAGGAACTCTAATATCGAGCTTTTATCTAATTGATAAGAAAAGAATAATACATCTCTTCTAGCCAACTCTTCATTCCACCACTCTGGTAAGTTTGCTTTTTCTTTTAAATATTCTTCTTTCGTCAATAGAGCAAAAGAAATTGAAAACTCATAATGACTTTCTAGTAAATCTTTTATTTTACAAATACAAGTATCGAATGTATCACTACTGCTAAAAAATAAATTCCCACTATTAATATATGAATGAACATTTTCAAAGTTTAAACTTTCTAATAATACTTTCAATTCACTCATTGCTACTTTATTCTTACCACCAACATTTATTCCACGTAGTAAAAGAATGTATCTCACTTTACTATCTCCTTTATTTAAAATTTCCTTTAATGATTATACAACAAATATTAAATCGTTAGTATGAAACAATATCCTTTGTTTGATACCGCATCATACAAATACAATTTTTTAGTTCCTTTTAGGACAACGTATTTATAACTAAAACGTTTCTCCTTTAACAAATTCTCTATTTGATTTTGCTTTTCTTTTAATATTTGGTTCTTTTTACTTTCAGTATTAAAGATATTACTAAATTCTTTTTGATAAATCACTTCAAGATTAGCATCATCATTATTAAAGTTAACTTCATCCTCTAAAGAAAAAGAGTAAATATCAAATCGGTCATTTCCAAATCCTCTCTCACTTTTATAGTCCAATTTTACATTTTGAACAGAAGTCCCTAATTCAGAAAGCTCATTTCTATTGTTCCCTAGCAAATTATAAAAGGCAAAGATACAGGTTACTAATAACAATAACAAAATAATACTTTTTTTCATTGAATATCCACCTCGTTTTGCAACTCGAAAAAATAACTCTAACCCTTTCCTTCTCTCATTATTATAACCTCAATACTATTCAAAAAACTGATAATATAAACTTTTTAATCAAATATTAAAAAGCGTCAGACTCACATCTAACGCTTTTCGTAGTTTTCGATTAATTTTTCAATTTCTTCTAGTGACTTTGCAAAATGTATTTGACTTCTATCTTCTTCGCTTAGTAGATTTGTTGTTACCATATGATTGAAAAAAGCTTCTAAATGATCATAATACCCTTCTATATTATAAAAAATACAGATTCCATTTGTTTGACCAACTCTTACCCATGAAACGACTTCTGCAATTTCTTCGAGTGTTCCTGGACCTCCCGGAAGTGCAATATACACTTCACTTAATTCAATCTCTTTATTTTTACGTTCTGACATCGTTTCAACAATATGAAGTTTGGTGATATCTTTTTTTGCGATTTCACGATCCACAAAAAATTGTGGCATGACGCCAATGACTTGTCCACCTGCATTCATAACAGAAGTTGCAATCACTCCCATTAAGCCAGTATTTCCTCCACCGTAAACAAGTGTGTGATTCATATTCGCTATCCAAAGTCCTAGTTCTTCAGTTTTTTCAGCAAAACTAAGACTACTCTGACTAGCGGCACAATAAACTGCAATATTCATAAATTCTCCTTATAAAAAAGAGCCGTAAAATTTTACGACTCTATTGTGATTATTTAAATGCTGCAATAATTTCTTCAGCAATCTCTTTCGAACAGATAACCCCTGTAGTCTTTTTGTTTGGTACTAAGAAGTCTACTTCTTTTCCGTCTACTGTACTATAGTGTAAATCTAATTCTTTTGCAATTACCATACCAGCAGCAATATCCCATGGTGCTAATAATGTTGAAACATAAGCGACAGATTTTCCTAATACTACTTGGATATGTTCAATTGAAGAAGCTCCATAAGTACGAGTAACCATTGCTTTACGAATCATTGATGCTTCTTTTTCATTTGCTTCTAATAACATAAATCCGTTTACGTTAATAGAGCTATCACCAATACTATGAACTTCAGGTTTAGATAAACGACGTCCATTGCAGTAAGCACCATAGTCTTTAATACCATAAACAAAACGATCACGCATGACATCATAAATATATCCTAACAAACCAACGCCATCTTTATATAAAGCAACCATAATCCCAAAATCTTCTTGACGTTTTACAAAGTTTAATGTTCCATCAATTGGATCAATTAACCATACATATCCGTCCATTGAAGTTAATTCGTCACCGAATCCTTCTTCACCCATAATTTTATGTGTTGGGAATTGTTCACGAATTTTTGAAATTAAAAATTGTTCGATTTCTTTATCAACATTCGTTACTAAGTCATTTCGACTAGATTTTGTATCCACTGTAATGGATTCACCAAAGCTATGACGAATTTTATTTCCAGCCTCCATAATCCAATCATTGACTAATAAATGTGTTGCAAATAAATCCATAACTAACATCCTTTCTACTGTTCCATTTTAATTCTTTTTGAAGTATTTTTACTCATTTGAACGACACGATATAAACTATATCCAGAAACCGATTCAAATTCTTTCCCAAGTCTTTTTTCTTCGCCAATACTTTTTACAATCGTTTTGAAATCTTTGTATCGTTTCATAAATACTTGCGTTTCAATTCCACGTTCATAAGCATCTTCTACAGCATTCCATAAAGCAATAACCGTAGACATTTCTTGGTGAGTCCAATCCAAGTCTAATGGATAACTATAATTTGCCAAATAAGTCCCTCCTCAAAAAAGTACACTGCTTAGTATACACCTTTTTCGTTAAAATAAAAAGGTATATCCTTCATTTACTAATCTAAGTTGATGCGAATATTCTTCCATTTTCCTGATTTAAATCTAAATAAAATAATGAGCCAACGAATAAATTGGTCAATAAATACTGCATACCAAGCTCCTGCTAAGCCTAACCCAATCATATTGACAAATACATAGCCCAAACTAACACGAATCAACACCGAACCTACAAAAATCGCAATCAGAGGCCACACAGTATCTCCGGCACCTCTTAATGCACCCGAAGTAATTAATTGATGACTTTGGAACGGTTGAACAAATGCTACAATTGTTAAAGCAATCATTGTATTACGAATAATTTCAAAATCTGTAGAGTAAAATTCTGCTAAAGTTTTCGAACCGAAAAAGATAAATAGTGACATCCCGATGGCAATTACAAAGCCTATTCGTTGACACATTCTTGTATACATTCTTGCCAATTGTTCATTTCTTGCTCCAAGAGATTGCCCCATTAAAGTGGAAGCCGTTATCCCAAAAGCTTGGGCAGGTGAATAAGTTAGATTTAAAATATTTAATGAAATTTGATGAGCTGCATAAACATTTGTCCCCAATCCAGAAACAATATTTAAAAATGAAATAATTCCTACTCTTAATGCTAATTGTTCTAAAGCAGTCGGTAACCCAATTCGGATTAAATCTTTCATCATTTCAAAACGAAATTCAAATTTCTCTTTAAAATCCAAATATAAAACACTCTTTTTAGATAACACATACCTTAAGTTTAACGACATCGCAATAACATTACTCAATGCAGTTGAAATCGCTGCTCCAGTCACTCCAAGTACTGGGAAACCAAATAAACCATAAATTAATACAGCATTTCCAAGTACATTTAAACTATTCGCAATTAAATTATTCCGCATCGGAATTTTTGTTTCACCAATTCCACGCAATGCTGCTGTCATCGTAAACGAAAATGATTGAAAAACAAATCCAATCATAATCACCCTAAAATATCCTGACCCAACTTCAATAACAGAAGAATCCGCTCCTAAAAAAGATAACACATTAGGCGCTAATACAATCATTAAAATCGAAATCGGAATGACAAATCCTAACGTTGCCAGTAACATAACGTGTTTTAATACTAAACTAATATTTTTATATTTTTTTGCTCCATAATAACGAGCAATGATGGCAGTTCCACCTACATTCAATGCTTGAACAAAACTCAATCCTAAAAATACGGGTTGATTCGTCATCCCTACAGCAGATACTGCTTGAGCTGCATGTTCTGGAATTCGACCTACCATCATCATATCGACCATTCCGAATAAAGAGCCTAATAACACTTCAATAAAGACAGGCCATACAATTTGAAAAATATTCATTCTTAACTCTGATTTATTGAACTTCTGATTTATACCTTCTTCCATGCCATCTCTCCTTCTTTTCAAAATTACACTCTATTCTATACCCATAAGAGATGATGTGCAACAGATATCCACTGAAACGAAAAGTAGGAAACAGCATTTGCCGTTTCCTACTTCATTGTGTCTCTTTAAAGAAGAAATTTTATTCTCACTATTTTAACAGTATGATTATTTCTCTTCTTCTTTTTTCTTACCTGGAATTGCAATTCCTAATCCTGCAAGAATTGAAGCTGCTGCTGCTCCAAATATTACAAATTCATCTCCAGTACCTGTATTTGGTAATTCATTCTTACGTTGTTCTACAGTTGGTGATGGGTTCACTGTCTCTTGTGACTGTGCAATTGCACGATATACATGACGTACATTACCATTTGCATCTGTTTCTGTGCGAACAAATTCATATCCTGGAATAGTTTCATGCGGATGTTGACCCTTCTTAGCTGGTTGAAGAGGCTTACCGTTTCCATCTACAAATAAAGTTTCTTTTTCATTCACTACAGGAGTTTCTGAACTTACTTTACGATAGATATGAACTGTATTTCCATCTTTATCTACTTCACTACGTTCATAGATATAACCGTCAATTGTTGAATGTTCTTTCTTACCATGTTCTGGTGATTTAATGTTATTACCATCTCCATCTTTCCAAATTGTTAATGAACCATTTTCCGGAGTTGATGGTGTTGGAGTAACAGGTGTTGAAGAAGATTTCTTAGTATATACATGTACTGTATTTCCATTTTCATCTTTCTTCGTTTCTTTGAAAGTATATTCAGGAATATCTTTCTTATCAGTTCTTCCTTTTTCTGGTGATTGAATTTCTTTACCATTTTCGTCAACAAATTTTGTAACGACTTTATGGTAAATATAATCAACATTTGTTGTACCTTCTTTAAGTTTACCTTTTTCAACTGATGTTTCTGAAACTTTTAGAAGTTCAAATACATCACCGTTTTCTACAATAATCGTTGATACTTTATGATCAGTTGTATCGTAATCTTTACCAACTAATTCAGCTTCTGTATCGACTACCATATTTGGTACAACTTTGCCTTCTGGTGTTTTACCAGAAATTGGGTTACCTTCTACATCTAAATAGTTTACTAAAACTAATCCGATATGTGCTTCTGGGTATTCTGTTGTATTATCTAACATTTCATAAACATACGTAATGACCGAAGTTCTAGCTTTAACCCCTGATTTTTCTGCATCAGATGTTTTCAATACTTTAACAAGTTTGTACTTCTTACCATCTTTTGTCGTAATCGTTTGAGGTTTATGATCAGTCGTATCATATTTAGTCGCTAATGGTGAATTTGGTGTATCAATTACTGTACTTGCAACTTCTTTACCAGAATCAGTAGTACCTGAAATTGGACGTCCAAATTTGTCTTTATAGACAACCACTACATTACCATATTTTTGATTTGAAGCTGGTTCTTGTACTTCTTCGTATACATAAGTAACAGTTTGTTCTTGATCACTTAGTTTACCATTTTCAGAAGCTGAATCAGTTTTTCTTTCTTTCAATAGATATACTTTACCGTCTTTTTCAATACGTTCAAGTTTCAATGCTTCAATCGATGCATCGTAATCTGTTCCAATGAACTTATCTTTTGTTTCTACTGTTTGTGAATCACTTAATGTCTCACCAGCAGTTGATACATAAGTTACTTTAACTGATTTACCTTCAGCTTGTTCATAAATATGTTTTGTATTGCCTTTATTGTCTGTTTCTGTACGAACAAATTTATATCCATAGATATCTTTCGTTGGTTGTTTAGAGCCATCTACTTCACCTTCAACAGGTTTATTGTTCTTATCAACTGTGATAAGGTTACCTGCTGGATCTACAAATGTTGTAACTGGACGAACTGTTGGTGTATAAGTTTTTTCTAATGGAGTACCATTAATATCTTTAATTTGTACTGTTACTCCAGTAGCTTTTCCAGCAAAGTCTTTTTCTGGTGTGAATGTAATAACATTATTGACTAATGTATAGGTTCCTTCACCTGGAACTTTCACTTCCGTAGAAGGATTTCCATTTTTATCGATTAATGTTAATGTTGATGGATTTAATCCTACTGTTTCATCACCTTTGTTGAAGTTAACTGTTGATTTATCTTCATCTTTCTTATCAAAGACAACTGTTGATGTTTGTGGTTTCCCTTTTGCACCTTCTGTTTCTGATCCTTCACCTGTTGGTAATACTTTAGCTACTATAGGTTTGTACTTCGCTGTTACAGCTGTTCCGTTCTTATCGACACGTTTAACTGTTACTTCTGGTGCTTCACCAACGAAGTCTTTATCCGGTGTAAAGGTTACTGTTCCGTCTTTAGCTACCGTATATGTTCCAACTTTATCGATTGTCTTAGTAATATTACCATCTTCAAATGTTGCAGGTGACTCATCATCCATTGGTACTTCAGGAGTTCCAGGTGTAAACGTTGGTGTTCCTGTTTGAACTTTACCTTGAAGTCCTGTTGATGTTGTATCTTTTCCAGTTGGTGTTACTTTCGTTAATGTAGGAGTATAAGTTGCTTTAGCTGGTGTTCCATTTGCGTCTTGTACTTGTACGGTTGCTGGTGGAACTTCTCCTACATATGATTTATCTGTTGGAGTGAATTTCACTTCTCCAGTTGGTAGACCACTTGGATCTTTAACAAGTGTATAAGTACCAATTACTTTACCATCTTTACTTACTTCTAATGATTCTACTGGTGTTGTTCCATCAGTTCCTAATAAAGTCATCTTCGATTTGTCAATCGCTACAGGAGTATTTTCTGTTCCTGGTTCTTTACCTGGATTGAATGTTACACTTCCTGTTTGTTCAACACCTTGTGGTCCACTTGATGTTCCATTTTCAGATGTTGGTACGATTGGTGTAATCACTGGTGTATACGTTGTAGTCGCTTCTGTTCCATTTGTATCTTTACCTTGTACTGTTACTGGTTTTAGTTTTCCAGCATAAGTTTTATCAGTTGGTGTAAATGTTACTACTGGTTGTCCATCTACAACTTTAATTGTATAAGTACCTACTTCTTTTGTTCCATCTTCTGACATTGCTGGAACTGTATCTAATGGTGTTTTACCT
The DNA here is from genome assembly GCF_963516875.1 of uncultured Granulicatella sp. Lineage (GTDB taxonomy): Bacteria > Bacillota > Bacilli > Lactobacillales > Aerococcaceae > Granulicatella. Next base: position 60,630 of record NZ_CAUQCL010000009.1, read on the forward strand.
TCTTGTCCACCTAGTAGTTTGTAAGCTGTTGGATCCATTGGGACTGTTTTTTCTGCAGTTCCAATTGTTGCTTTACCTGGTGTGAAACTTACAGTTACTTCTTGAGTTGCACCTTGTACTTTTGTAGTTGATGCTACAGTTGCTGATGGTGTTACTCCTACAACAGTTGGTTTGTATTTCGCTGTTGCTGGTGTTCCATTTTTATCTTTACGTACAATAGATACTTCTGTCGCTTCCCCTTTGAATGTTGGAAGTGGTGTGAACGTTACGACACCATTGTCATCAATTGTATATGTTCCTTGGTTTTCAACTACAAGTCTTGTTACTTCTGCTTCTTCTCCAGTCTTACTTGGATCGATTAATTTCGCTTTGCTTGTTGCTTCAAATGGTACAGATACATCTTGACCATTCACATTATTCTTACCTGGTGTAAATACTGGTGTTGCTGTTTGTGATGCACCTTGAATGCCACTTGATACTTGGCTATCTCCTGATGGTACTGCTTCTTTTACAACTGGTGTATAAGTCGCTGTTGCTGGTGTACCATTTGAGTTTTTAGCTTCTACTGTAGCTGGTACTGGTGTTCCAGTAAATCCTGGATTTGGTGTGAAGGTAACTTTACCTGTTGCTGGTTCAATTGTGTATGTTCCTACTTGTTGTCCTTCGGTATTTTTCGCAGGAATTGTAGTATCAGCTACTGGTTGTCCATCTACGACTAATTTAGCAGGATTTGTTTCGCTAATTGTCATCGTGACACTTTCATGTCCTGATGTGAAGGTTGGTGTTCCTGATTGTGGTGCACCTTGGATTCCTTCTGAACCTACATTAGTTCCTTGTGGTGTTACTTCTGTAACTGTTGGTGTGTAGGTAGTTTTAGCTACTTTTCCATTTGCATCTTCTACTTGAACACTTACTCCTGAAGCTTTTCCATGGAAGCTTGGTAGTGGTGTAAATGTAATCGCTCCATTAGTTAATTCATACGTTCCTTCATTATCTACTGTGACACGTGTAGCTTTTTGTCCACTTGCATCCACTAATGTTAATGTACTTTCAACTACGTCTACTTTTTCATCACCTTTATCAAAGTTAACAGTTGTATTATCTGTTTCATCTTTTTGGTTTAAGACAACACGTGATGTTTGTGCTTGTCCTTGTACACCTGTAGTTTCTGAAGCTTTCGCTTTTGGAGTTACTTCCGTTAATGTTGGTGTGTAAGTTGCTTTAGCTGGTGTTCCATTTGCGTCTTGTACTTGTACTGTTGCTGGCGGAACTTCTCCTACATATGATTTATCTGTTGGAGTGAACTTCACTTCTCCAGTTGGTACGCCACTTGAATCTTTTACAAGTGTATAAGTACCAATTACTTTACCATCTTTACTTACTTCTAATGATTCTACTGGTGTTGTTCCATCTGTTCCACCTAGTAATGTCATCTTAGTATTATCAATCGCTACAGGTGTATTTTCTGTTCCTGGTTCTTTACCTGGATTGAATGTTACACGTCCTGTTTGTTCAACACCTTGTGGTCCACTTGATGTTCCATTTTCAGAAGTTGGTACGATTGGTATAATTACTGGTGTATACGTTGTAGTCGCTTCTGTTCCATTTGTATCTTTACCTTGTACTGTTACTGGTTTTAGTTTTCCAGCATAAGCCTTATCAGTTGGGGTAAATGTTACAACTGGTTGTCCATCTACGACTTTAATCGTATAAGTACCCACTTGTTTTGTTCCATCTTCTGACATTGCAGGAACTGTATCTAATGGAGTTGTTCCATTTTCTCCACCTAATAGTTTATAAGCATTTGGATCCATTGGTACTATTTTTTCTTCAGAACCAATTGTAGCTTTACCTGGTGTGAATGTTACAGTTGCTTCTTGAGTTGCACCTTGTACTTTTGTACTTGTTGCTTCAGTTACTGATGGTGTTACTCCTACAACAGTTGGTTTGTATTTCGCTGTTGCTGGTGTTCCATTTTTATCTTTACGTACAATAGATACTTCTGTCGCTTCCCCTTTGAATGTTGGAAGTGGTGTGAACGTTACGACACCATTGTCATCAATTGTATATGTTCCTTGGTTTTCAACTACAAGTCTTGTTACTTCTGCTTCTTCTCCAGTCTTACTTGGATCGATTAGTTTCGCTTTGCTTGTTGGTTCAAATGGTACAGATACGTCTTGACCATTCACAGTATTCTTACCTGGTGTAAATACTGGTGTTGCTGTTTGTTTTGCACCTTGAATACCACTTGATACTTGGCTATTTCCTGATGGTACAGCTTCTTTTACAACTGGTGTATACGTTGCTGTTGCTGGTGTTCCATTTGAGTTTTTAGCTTGTACTGTTGCTGGGACTGGTGTGCCAGTAAATCCTGGATTTGGTGTAAAGGTAACCTTACCTGTTGCTGGTTCAATTGTGTATGTTCCTACTTGTTGTCCTTCGGCATTTTTTGCAGGAATTGTAGTATCAGCTACTGGTTGTCCATCTACGACTAATTTCGCTGGATTTGTTTCGCTAATTATCATCGTGACATTTTCATGTCCTGATGTGAAGGTTGGTGTTCCTGATTGCGGTGCACCTTGGATTCCTTCTGAACCTACATTAGTTCCTTCTGGTCTAACTTCTGTAACTGTTGGAGTATAGGTAGTTGTCGTTTCTGTTCCATTTGTATCTTTACCTTGTACTGTTACTGGTTTTAGTTTTCCAACATAAGTTTTATCAGTCGGTGTAAATGTTACTACTGGTTGATCATTTACGACTTTAATTGTATAAGTACCTACTTGTTTTGTTCCATCTTCTGACATCGCTGGGACTGTATCTAATGGTGTTTTACCTTCTTGTCCACCTAATAGTTTATAAGCATTTGGATCCATTGGGACTGATTTTTCTTCAGTTCCAATTGTTGCTTTTCCTGGTGTGAAGCTTACAGTTACTTCTTGTGTTGCACCTTGTTCTTTTGTACTTGTTGCTTCAGTTGCTGATGGTGTTACTCCTACAACAGTTGGTTTGTATTTCGCTGTTGCTGGTGTTCCATTTTTATCTTTACGTACAATAGATACTTCTGTCGCTTCCCCTTTGAATGTTGGAAGTGGTGTGAACGTTACGACACCATTGTCATCAATTGTATATGTTCCTTGGTTTTCAACTACAAGTCTTGTTACTTCTGCTTCTTCTCCAGTCTTACTTGGATCGATTAGTTTCGCTTTGCTTGTTGGTTCAAATGGTACAGATACGTCTTGACCATTCACAGTATTCTTACCTGGTGTAAATACTGGTGTTGCTGTTTGTTTTGCACCTTGAATACCACTTGATACTTGGCTATTTCCTGATGGTACAGCTTCTTTTACAACTGGTGTATATGTTGCAGTTGCTGGCGTTCCATTTGAGTTTTTAGCTTCTACTGTAGCTGGTACTGGTGTGCCAGTAAATCCTGGATTTGGTGTAAACGTTACTTTACCTGTTGCTGGTTCAATTGTGTATGTTCCTACTTGTTGTCCTTGGGCATCTTTTGCAGGAATTGTAGTATCAGCTACTGGTTGTCCATCTACGACTAACTTCGCAGGATTTGATTCACTAATTGTCATCGTTACACTTTCATGTCCTGATGTGAAAGTTGGTGTTCCTGATTGTGGTGCACCTTGGATACCTTCTGAACCTACATTAGTTCCTTGCGGTGTTACTTCTGTCACTGTTGGAGTATACGTAGTTTTAGCTACTTTTCCATTAATGTCTTCAACTTGAACACTTACTCCTGAAGCTTTTCCATGGAATGTTGGTAGTGGTGTAAATGTAATTGCGCCATTACTTAATTCATAAGTCCCTTCATTTTCCACCGTTACACGTGTAACTTTTTCTCCAGCTCCATTAACTAATTTTAATGAGCTTTCAACTAAGGCTACTTTGTCATCACCCTTATCGAAGTTAACAGTTGTATTATCTGTTTCATCTTTTTGGTTTAAGACAACACGTGATGTTTGTGGTTGACCTTGAATACCTGTAGTTTCTGAAGCTTTTGCTTTTGGTACTACTTCCGTTAATGTTGGTGTGTAAGTCGCTTTAGCTGGTGTGCCGTTTGCGTCTTTTACTTGTACTGTTGCTGGTGGAACTTCTCCTACATATGATTTATCTGTTGGAGTGAATTTCACTTCTCCAGTTGGCACACCATTTGGATCTTTAACAAGTGTATAAGTACCAATTACTTTACCGTCTTTACTTACTTCTAATGATTCTACTGGTGTTGTTCCATCTGTTCCTAGTAGAGTCATCGTCTTTTTATCAATGGCTACTGGTGTGTGTTCTGTTCCTGGTTCTTTACCTGGATTGAATGTTACACTTCCTGTTTGTTCAACACCTTGTGGTCCACTTGATGTTCCGTTTTCAGATGTTGGTACGATTGGTGTAATTACCGGTGTATAGGTTGCTGTCGCTTCTGAACCATTTGTATCTTTACCTTGTACTGTTACTGGTTTTAGTTTTCCAGCATAAGCTTTATCAGTTGGTGTAAATGTTACTACTGGTTGTCCATCTACGACTTTAATCGTATAAGTACCCACTTGTTTTGTTCCATCTTCTGACATTGCTGGAACTTTATCTAATGGGGTTGTGCCATTTTCTCCACCTAATAGTTTATAAGCTGTTATATCCATTGGTACTGATTTTTGTTCAGAGCCAATTGTAGCTTTACCTGGTGTGAATGTTACAGTTCCTTCTTGTGTTGCACCTTGTACTTTTGTAGTTGATGCATCTGTAGCACTTGGTGTCACTGGAATAATTGTTGGTGTATAACTTGTTTTTACTTTTACTCCATTTGATCCAGTTGCTTGTACTGTTGCTGGTTCTACTTCCCCTTTGAAAGATTTATCAGTTGGAGTAAATGTTACTTCTCCAGTTTCTACATTAATTGTATATTTACCGATTACTTCTTGAGTATTCTTCTTATAGGCTGGAGTTGTTCTTCCTTCAACTTCTACTCCGTCTTTTACAAGTTTATAACTATTTGGTTGAACTGAAACAGTTTTTTCTACTCCATTTACTACTTCAGTATGAGGTGTAAATTCTGGTCTTCCTGTTTGTTCTGCACCTTGAACATTAGCTGTTTTTGCTGGTGCTGCTTCTAATTCTGCTGGAATGATAATTGGTCTATATGTTGCTTCAGACGTGATTTTAGCAATATCGTTATCATCATTCGTCACTGTTATCGTTGCTTTTACAGTAATTGCAGGCACATCATCTGCATAGTTTGGTTCTGGTGTGAAGACTACTTTCCCATTTCTATTAATTGTGAAAGTTCCTTTTCCACTTAAAACGACAGTATCTTTCTCTACTTTATCAGCTGGATCAACTAGTTTACGGCTTGTAACTGTTGCATTTGTAACCCCTGCTGGAAGCGTGAATGTTGGTGTTCCATCTTGAGGTTCACCTTGAATATTCATCGATGTTTTATCTTTTGGAGTTACTTTTAATGGATTTACTGTTGGAGTATATCTTGCATCTTTAGTTTCTCCATTTGCATCTGTCGCTTGAACAGAAATTCCAGTTGCTGGTCCTGTAAATCCTGGATTTGGAACAAATGTTACTTCTCCAGTCGTCGGATCTATACGATACGTTCCTTCATTTGGAACTACGACTTCATTTCCATCTACTGGAGTATTTCCTGTTGGATTTAATAGTTTGTATCCTGCAATAGAAACCTCTGTACTTGAAATTGTAAATGATGGTCTTCCAGTTTGAGTAAGTCCTTGTAATGCTGATGAAGTTGCATCCGTACTAGACATTGTAACATCAGTTACTGTTGGTGTATAAGTTGTTTCAACTTTTGTTCCATTCGCATCTTTGATTTGTACTCTTACAGGTTTTGCTTGTCCTGTAAATGTTTTCTTAGGTGTAAATGTAATTGTATTACTTACTTTATCTAATACATACTCACCATCATCTGTTGCAACTCTATTTGTTTCAGCACCTGAAGCATCCAATAATGTTAGAGTATCTGGGTTAAGTTTAACTTGTTCAGCTCCCTTATTGAAGTTCACTGTTTTAGCTTTGTCAGCATCTGTTTCTACTGTATCTAACACAATTCTTGATACTTGTTGTTTACCCTGAACATCTGTTGTTTCAGAAGCTTCTTTTGTAGGAGTAACTGGAGTAATTTCTGGTGTATATGTTGTTTGAACTTTCACACCATTTGTTCCTGTTACTTGTACCGCTACTGGTTCTACTTCACCTGTATAAGTCTTATCTGTTGGTGTGAATGTTACCTCTCCAGTACTTGGGTTAAGCGTGTACGTACCAATTTGTTCTGTCGTATTCTTTTTGTATGCAGGAATTGTAGTCTCTGCTACTTCTACATTGTCTTTTACAAGTTTATAGCTACCTGGTTCAATTGAAACTGTTTTTGGCACCCCATCTACTTCAATTGTTTTTGGTGTAAATGTTGGTGTTCCTTTCTGTTCTAACCCTTGTAAGTTTCTTGTCGTGACAGGAGCTTTCTCTAATTCTAACGGTACAATTACTGGTTTATAATGTGCCTCTGAATCAATAGTAGCTGACTCACCTTTATCATTTGTAACTGTTATAGTAGCTTTTACAGTAATGGATGGTACATCTCCAGTGTAGGCTGGTTCAGGTGTAAAGGTTACTTTTCCATTTCCATCAATTCTAAATGTTCCTTTACCATCTAATGTCACTGTATCTTTTGGTGGATTAGTTGGATTAGCTGGATCAACTAGTTTACGACTTGTAATAGTTGCATTAGAAGCATCCTCAGGAAGAGTGAATGTTGGTGTTTCTTCTTGTGGCAATCCTTGGATATTTTTACTTTCTTGGTCAACAGCAATCACAACAAATGGATTAACTGTTGGTGTATATTTTGCATCCGCTGTTTCTCCATTTTCATCTGTAGCACGTACTTTAATTCCTTTTGCTTCCCCTTGGAATCCAGGTTTTGGAATAAACGTTACTTGACCAGTTGTTGGGTTAATACGGTATGTTCCTTGTTCTGGATCTTCATATTCAGTTCCTTCTATCGGTGTATCACCAGTTGGATTTAATAATTTGTATCCTGTAATGTGAACATCTGGACTAGAAACTTCAAACTCAGGAGTTCCAGTTTGTGTTTTTCCTAGATTTCCTTCTGAAGTTTTATCCTTAGGTGTTATTGTAACGTCAGTTACGGTTGGCGTATAAGTTGTTTCTACTTTTGTACCATTTACGTCTTTGATTTGTACTTTTACAGCTTTTGCTGGTCCTACAAAGTTTTTATTCGGAGTAAATGTAATTGTTCTATTTGTTTTATCTAAAACATACTCCCCATCAGCTGTTGTAAGAGTAGGCACTTCAGCTCCTGCATCATTCACCAATGTTAGTGTATTTGGATCTAATTCGACTTGCTCTCCATTGTTACCTCGTTCAGCTCCCTTATTGAAGTTCACTGTTTTATCTTTGTTAGCATCTGTTTCTACTGTATCTAACACAATAGTCGATACTTGTTTTTTACCTTGTACATCAGTTGTTGCTGATGGTTCTTTTGTTGGAGTAACCGGAGTAATTTCTGGTGTATACGTTGTTTGAACTTTCACACCATTTGAGCCTGTTGCTTGTACAAATACTGGTTCTACTGCTCCTGTATAAGTCTTATCTGTTGGTGTAAATGTTACCACTCCAGTTGCTGGATTGATTGTATACGTACCAATTTCTACTGTTGTCCCTGCTTTATAAGCTGGAAGTGATTCACTTTCTGTTTCACCTTTTACAAGTTTGTAACTATTAGGTTGAACCGTGATCGTTTTTTGAACTCCCTCTACTTCGACTGTCTTCGGTGTAAATGTTGGTGTTCCTGTTTGTACTAGACCTT
>NZ_CAUQCL010000010.1:0-64976 GCF_963516875.1 uncultured Granulicatella sp.
TTTGGGACATTTTTACTTGTGTTTAATTGAGACATTATCACTTGTGTTTGACAAAGACTTTTTAGTCTTCCTTTTTTTGTGTTGACTTTTTCAAAATAAGAGGTATAATCAATTTATGAAGTTTACAAATGTAAATTTGAGAAAGGCGGTTTTTAAAATGATAAAAGAATTTAAAGTAGAAGGATTAAAATGTTCAGGTTGTGCGAAAGCTGTTGAAAATGCAGTAAGTGCTGTTTCAGGTGTTGAAAAAGCAAGTGTTGATTTCGAAGTTAAAAAGCTGACTGTAGAATTTCAACAAGATAAAGTAGAAGAACAAAAAATTATTGAAGCTGTATCCAAAGCAGGATATCAAGCTGAATTAGCATAATAGTAAGAAGGAGTTGTTAATCATGAAGAAAGAAGAATTTGCATTAGAAGGATTACAATGTGCGGGTTGTGTCAGTACGGTTGAAAAAGTTGTCCGAGATCTTCCAGGCGTTAAAGAAGCCAATGTGAATTTAGCGACTGAAAAAATGATGGTGCAATTTAATCCAAAGGAAGCAGATGTACAAAAAATTATGGAAACTGTTTCTCTAGCTGGATATCAGGCTATATTGATAAATGATGAAGAAGATGTGTTAGAAAAAACAGCGATTAAAAAAGAAAAACAATTACAATCACTTAAAGTAAGAGCATGGGTATCAGGTGTGTTTGCCATTGTATTACTTTATATTGCGATGGGTGAAATGATTGGACTTCCTCTTCCGCAAATTTTACAGCCGATGGAACATCCAATTGTATTTTCTGTAACGCAATTGATTTTAGTCACTCCTGTTTTATGGGTGAGTCGTAGTTATTTTGTGAATGGATTTAAGGCATTGATTAGAAAGCATCCGAATATGGATTCATTAGTTGCATTGGGAACAAGTGCTGCGATTTTATATAGTGTATGGAGTACGATTCGTATTTTTGCAGGAGAGTATCATTATGTAATGCATCTCTATGTAGAATCAGCAGCAGTCATTTTAGCTTTTATTACCTTAGGAAAATATTTTGAAACTTTAACAAAAGGAAGAACTTCTCAAGCGATTCAATCATTAGTCGCTTTATCTCCTAAAGTAGCGACAGTCATTCGTGATGGAAAAGAAGTAGAAGTTCCAGTAGAGGAATTACAAATTGGAGAAGTAGTCTTCGTACGACCAGGTGAAAAAATTCCTGTGGATGGAGTTATTCTTTCTGGAGAAAGCTTTGTTGATGAATCCATGATTACCGGGGAAAGTGTACCAGTCTTCAAAAAAGAAGGAAGCAAAGTAGTTGGAGCTACGCTGAATACAACCGGTTCATTCCAAGTTGAAGTGACCCAAGTTGGGAAAGATACAACATTATCTCAAATTATTCGTTTAGTAGAAGAAGCGCAAGGATCTAAAGCACCAATCGCTGCCATTGCAGACCGTGTAGCCGGAATTTTTGTTCCAATCGTGATGGGATTATCTCTATTAGCAGGTCTATATTGGGGATTGATTGGTGGAGAATCTTTTGAATTTGTTGTGACGGTGATGATTTCTGTATTAGTCATTGCTTGTCCATGTGCATTAGGATTAGCAACTCCAACTGCCATTATGGTAGGAACAGGTTTCGGTGCTAAAAGAGGAATTTTAATTAAAAGTAGTGCCGCTTTAGAAGAAGCTGGACATGTAGGAGTTGTATTGCTAGATAAAACAGGAACGATTACAAATGGTAAACCTAAAGTGGTTGATATTCAAGTATTTAATGATTATTCAACAGAAGAAGTTCTAAAAATAGCAGCATCAATCGAAAAACATTCGGAACATCCATTAGGAAAAGCCATCGTGGAAGAAGCTGAAAAACAAGAATTTGACGTTTTACCAATTGAACAATTCCAATCTATTTCTGGTATGGGAATTCAAGGGATCGTAGATGGAAAAGAAGTGCTATTAGGAAATTATTTATTATTACAAAATCAAGGGATTGCGGTAGATGAATTTAATGCTGTGATTGATGGAGTCGCTTCTAAAGGGCAAACAGCAATGTTTGTAGCCATTCAAAAACAAGTAGCGGGAATTATTGTAGTTGCGGATACGATTAAAGCAACTAGTAAAGAAGCAATCCAACAAATGAAAGCATTAGGACTTCAAGTTAGAATGGTCACTGGTGATCATGAAAAAACAGCCAAAGCGATTGCGAATGAAGTAGGAATTGAGACAGTATATAGCCAAGTATTACCAAATGAAAAAGCAAGTGTTGTCCAACAATTATTAGGCGAAGGCTATCAAGTAGCCATGGTTGGAGATGGGATTAATGATGCTCCTGCACTTGCCAAAGCAACAGTTGGAATTGCGATTGGATCAGGAGTAGATGTTGCCATTGAAACTGCTGATATGGTTATGATGCAAGATGATTTAAGATTAGTGGCGAAAACTATTCAATTAAGTAAAATGACAATGATGACGATTAAAGAAAACTTATTCTGGGCATTCATTTATAATGTAATTGGAATTCCGGTAGCAATGGGTGTCTTACACTTCTTTGGAGGTCCATTATTAAGTCCAATGATTGCAGGAGCAGCGATGAGTTTCAGTTCCGTATCAGTAGTGCTAAATGCATTAAGATTGAATCATAAATTGTTGAAATTAGAAAAATAAACAAGATGAAGCAACCCCCAAAAGTTAAACTTTTTGGGGTTGCTTCAATTATTCGTTTTTAAGATTTATGTTTGATCTTTTTGTACATAAATTTTAAAAAAGCATACAGTAATGCTAGATAAAAACAAATAGTCGATAGATGAGCAAATAATAATAAAAAGTCAGGTAAGAAATAATATATAAGAAGTAGTGTTGCTACACCGAAAAAAGCTCCATAAAATAAATAATTACTAAATAAAAACTTACTCATTTTTATTCATCTCCACTCTGATTAGGTATCCAGTTTTCCTATCGTATCAATATTTTAAGATATAATTTTAGAAAAAAACAGACTTATCATTCAAGGAAAAATGATGTATAATTAAATTTTGTAAGGGTTTTACAAAAAGCTGTACACCCTAAATCATCTCTAACCAATCAAAAAAGTCTGTCTCAGGAGAAACTCTCCTAGGACAGACTTTTATTCTATTCTGAAAAATCAACAAAGCTTAGTCTTCTAAGTTTACATTGTGGTAAACTTTTTGAACGTCTTCATTATCTTCTAATGCGTTAATCATACGTTCGAATAAACGTAAGTCATCGCCTGTTAATGTTACTTCTGATTGAGGAATCATTTCGATTTCAGATACTGTGAATTCAGAAATTCCTAATCCTTCTAATGCTGTACGAACTGTGTTGAAGTCGTTTGGTTCAGCATAAACGATTGCTTGGTCGTCTTCTTGTACAACGTCACGAACGTCTACTTCTGCTTCCATTAATTGTTCTAATAATTCATCTGCATCTTTGTTTGCGATACCGAAGATTGCTGTATGGTCAAATAAATAAGTTACAGAACCTGGTGCACCCATGTTTCCTCCGTTTTTGCTATAAGCAGCACGAACATCTGCAGCAGTACGGTTTACGTTATTTGTTAGTGCGTCTACGATAATCATAGAACCGTTAGGACCGAATCCTTCATAACGTAATTCTTGGTAATCGCCATCGCCGCCACCTTTAGCTTTTTCAATTGCACGTTCGATAATATGGCGAGGTACATTATAAGTTTTCGCACGGTCAATTACGAATTTTAATTTTTGGTTAGAATGTGGATCTGGTTCACCTTGTTTTGCTGCTACATAGATCTCAATTCCGAATTTCGCATAAATTTTACTGTTGTTAGCATCGAGTTTAGTTTTCTTTTCTACGATGTTAGCCCATTTACGTCCCATTTTCTCACTCACTTTCTAAAAATATCTATAAGACATTCTTCATTATACAGATGGAAGCTAGGTTTGTTAAGTATTTTCTATTCAGAAATGCATTTTACAAGAAAATTTTTCTAAAAATGTTACACTATAGGGGAGGTGAGTTTATGAAAAATATTAAAGTAATCTATTTAGGAAGTGAAACTTGTGGTGTTTGTCATGTATTACAGCCACGAGTAGAAGAAGTTACAGAGCAAGAAGGAGTAGCGTTAGAAATCATTAATGTCACTCAGCATCCTGAAGTGGCAAGTCAGTATCAAGTACTAACAGTTCCGGTTGCGATTGTGTTTGTAGGAGAAAAAGAATTTGCTCGCCAAGCGAGATTTATTGATATAGATTTGTTTGAAAAACAACTACAACAAGCGAAAGAATTTTCTAAAATGGAAGACTATTCATCGTAATTCTAGAAATGGTTTTCATCCTTTAAATTTAAGCATTTGTTAAGAATTATTCGGTTGTATTTAAAAAGAAAAGTGCTATAATGATGGCAACGAATGGGGGTGGTCTTTTGTATGTAGACTTATTATTACTGTTTGTAGCTGTCGGGGGTGTTTTCATATCTTTGTTCTCCAAATGGAACCTACTCGGTAGTTTTCTAACAGTAATAAGTTTTGCGACCTACATTTTCCTTCATCCATACTGGAATTTCTTCGTTATCATCCTATTTGTATTTGGTTTCCTATTTTTAGGATTGGAAGTATTAATTCCAGGAATTGGTGCTTTAGGAGTGTTAGGAACAGTATTAGTTCTAGGAGGGATGTACTGGGCAAACCAGGCTGTCATGGATTTAGTCGTTTTAATCTTAATGTCACTATTGTTGGCAATCGTCTTGTTAGTTTTATTGGTAAAAAGGGGAAATCATTTTTCTCATAAGAAAGGATTAGTATTACTTTCTTCTCTAAAAAAATCAAAAGGCTATTCAACCTCAAAAGTATATGACGATTTAGTCAATAAAATAGGGAAAACACTAACGGTATTACGTCCAAGTGGAAAGGCTGAACTAGACGGTGAAATCGTTGATGTGGTGAGTACAGGATTTGTCATTCCAGAAGATACAATGATACAAGTTGTCAAAGTAGAAGGAAGTAAAATTGTCGTACAAGTTTTGGAGAACAATAATGAGTAGGAGGGAGTAACATGTTAGAAAAAGGTTTATTAAATAATCCAACAGGAGTCATTGGACTCATTGTGATACTATTTCTAATTTTAACAGTGGTCATGTTATTTTTTAGATTTGTACCAATTGGATTATGGATTACAGCGTATTTTTCTGATGTAAAAATTGGAGTAGGCACATTAGTAGGGATGAGATTACGTCGAGTAGCTCCTCAATATATTGTGCGTCCAATGATTAAAGCAACAAAAGCAGGGTTGAAAATCGATATTAATGAATTAGAAGCCCATTATTTAGCAGGAGGGAATGTCAATGTAGTCATTGATGCATTAATCGCAGCACAACGTGCGAACATTGACTTAGAATTTGAACAAGCAGCTGCCATTGATTTGGCAGGTAGAAATGTATTTGAAGCCGTTCAAGTGTCTGTTAATCCAAAAGTAATTGAAACGCCTGTTATTGCAGGGGTTGCGATGGATGGGATTGAAGTTCAAGCAAAAGCAAAAGTAACGGTACGTGCCAATATTGAACGATTAGTTGGGGGTGCTGGTGAAGAAACTATTATTGCCCGTGTTGGTGAAGGGATTGTTACTACCGTTGGTTCAGCAGCTCACCATAAATTAGTTTTAGAAAATCCGGACTCTATTTCCCAAACGATTTTGAGAAAAGGATTAGATGCAGGTACAGCATATGAAATTCTATCCATTGATATCGCAGATGTTGATGTCGGTAGAAATATCGGAGCAAAATTACAAGCAGAACAAGCAGAAGCAGATAAGAAAATTGCACAAGCTAAAGCTGAAGAACGTCGTTCTCTTGCTGTAGCGCAAGAACAAGAAATGTTAGCAGAAGTACAACGCATGCGTGCAAAAGTTGTAGAAGCTGAATCGCAAATTCCATTAGCAATGGCAGAAGCTCTTCGTAATGGAAAACTTGGAGTCATGGACTACTATCAATTGAAAAATATTCAATCGGATACAGATATGAGAGAAGCGATTAGCAAATCTTCTGTTGAGAGTGAATCATGAAAATTGTAATCTTTCTCTTGTATGTAGTAATTCTTGTGATCATGTCTGCTGCTAGTTATATTCAATTAAAACTAAAGAGTGAAGAAAAGGGATTTAACCAACTGCACGATTGGTTGAGTCATTCTTTTCAAGAAACACCAGTTTTGTCTCAACATCATCATCCAACAAATCAAAAAGTGGAAGATGTTGTCGTAGAAGAAATGCCTGAAACAAAAGCGACATTATCTCATACAGAGAAAATGAGACAACAATTTTTAAAGATGGTACAAGTGTTTCAACAATTTTCACCAGAGGATTATTCTTTATCCGTATTTGATAAGGAACTCATTCAAAGAGTGTCGATTATTTCTTCAGAAGAAATTGATACGATGAGAAGAAGTGCCATTTTAATTCATACTGAAAAATTAAAACGATTATACTTAAATAATCCGAATTTGCCAGAAGAATTATTAGAATCTCTTCGAACTTTTGTAGAAGAAATGGAAGCTATCCAATTACAGGAAGAAGAAGTTCAACATATGGGCTCAAAAGGCGATTTAGTCGTTGAAACTGTAAAAAGTGCAACAAATTATACAAAGAAAAATCGAGTATTAAAACATCACTTACAATGGAAAAAAGCGATTATCGCAAGTGAAGTGTTGTCAAAAGCAAAAAGTTTGAGATAGAAAAAATCGAAAGAAGGCTAGGTAGAAATGCTTAGCCTCTTTATTTTGTGCTAAAATATTTCTAGTAGAGAGGTGAATACCATGTTAGAACAAGAAATGATTACTCAGTTAAAAATAAAACAAGGGAATAAAATAGCATTAACACAAGAAGAATTAGAATGGTTATGGGAGAATATAGGAAATCCGAATCCAGAAATTCGAGATAGCTTAGTCTTTAATTTATTTGGACAATTTATTTTTGAACAACTGATAACAAAAGAACAATTACGATGGATCATTGAAAAAGTGAATGTTATGAATCCTTTGGAGTATAGAATCGAAGAATTCGGTAGTGCAACAGCATATCGTTCATTCTCAGCACTTGTAATGGGAATGATTTTACAAGTTGATGGGGATCAAACAAGTGGGTATGATTCCTGTTTAACAAATTCAGAGAGAGTCACTTGGATGCGAAATGGAATTCGTTATTTGACAAGGGAACAAGATAGAATGGGATATGATGAGAAGTTAGGATGGGTACACGCATTTGCTCATGGAGCAGATTTATTAGGAACCATTATTGCTCATCCAAATTGTACCCAAGAAGATGTAGTAGAAGTATTAGAAGTCATTAGTGATATTTTTCAAAAGAGTAAACAACCATTTATGGATGAAGAAGAAAAACGATTAGGATTAGCAATCTTTTTTGGAATAGAGTCTGGAAATCTTTCACAAAAACTATTGTGTGAGTGGATGAAAGAGCAAAGATTTGAAGAATTAGATGGAAGCCGTGAAAGTTATCAACGTTTAGCAATGTACAAAAGTTTTTTAGCGACAATCTATTTTAGGATGGAAGCTTTAAACCTTTGGGAAAATTCTTTAAAGGATGAGATGATGATAATCCTCCAAGAATATTAAAAAACCACCGACACAGAGGTCGGTGGAAAAAAGGATTTTGAAATATTTAATTTGGGAGGATAATATTTCTTATTTGGGAATGACTAAAGTATAGAGTGAAATTTTGAAAATAATATGAAGACTCCGATAAGAAAGTGAGAAGAATTTTTGGAGAATTAAATAAAACAGAAAAAACATTTTTCCGTGGCAAAAGTACTATAATCCTTTGGCTTATAGTACAGGGAAAATTTGAGACCAAGGCTCAAATTTTAGCCATGAGCCTCGCAGTTGCGAGGCTGCTGGCGACCATGCTACGGCTAGAAATGTTTTTTCTGTTTTATGTCATATTCTACGGAATTTATTTATTTGTACAAGCAACGAAACTTTCTCTTAACGTATCTTCTGGTAAGTTCTTACCGATAAAGACTAAAGTCGACTTACGCTCCGTATCATTCCAATCACGTCCACGAGAAATATCAAAACTCATTTGAACTCCTTGGAAAATGATTTGATAATCTAAACCTTCTACGCTTAAAATCCCTTTATAACGATATAATTCAGGTCCATAAATATAAACTAATTCATTCAACCATTCGTTAATATGAGCTAAAACAAGAGGTTTCTCTGTTTCAATGACAAATGAATTAATACCGCTGTGGTGGTGATGTTTGTGATGATGATGTCCATGATGGTGATGATCATGGTCGTGATCGTGGTGATGCTCTCCATCATGATGGTGGTGATCGTGTTCACCGTGTGCATGAGCATGACCGCATTCTTCGCAGTGTTCTTCATCGTGATGATGGTGGTGATCATGTTCCCCATGAGCATGAGTGTGTCCACAAGCTTCACAATATTCTTCTTCAGAATTTTCTTGCATTTCTAAAATTTTCTTTTCAGAAGCATAGAATAATTCAAGGCCAAACATATCTTTCATTTCAACTGGACGAGCATCTAAATCTTGAATTTCTGCAAAAGGATTGATAGAACGAACTTCGTTAATGACTTTTGCATAAATTGTATCGTCTACTAAACTATGTTTAGACATAAAGATTTTGTCTGCAAAACCAACTTGTTTTGCTGGTTCAGTTTGATGAGTGGTTTGATATAAGAAATTTTTTGAATCAACAACTGTTAAAACAGCGTCTAAAATAAAGTGTTCATTTAAAAATGGTACATTGATAAATGTTTGAGCAATTGGTGCAGGATCTGCTAAACCAGTTGTTTCAAATAATACACGGTCTACTTTAATACCGTTTTGTTCTTTGACCATTAAAATAGATTTTAACATGTCTGCAATATCTGTACGAAGTGTACAACATAAGCAGCCATTATCCATTTGATAAATTTCTTCTTCTACATCTAATACAAATTGATGGTCAACACCAATTTCTCCAAATTCATTAATAACTACGGCAATATGTTCACCGTGTTTTTCTTTTAATACTTTGTTAATGAGCGTTGTTTTACCTGCTCCTAAAAATCCGCTGACAATGGTTACTGGAATTTTGCTACTCATCTTATTTTCCTCCATTCATGTAATTAAATCGGCATAATTACGATTCTATTCTATTGTATCATTGCAGGGAAAAATGTCAAAATAAAAAATCGGTTATTTTGATGGAGAAGGAAAGAAAAGCAAACAGAAAAGTAATTTTATGGTATACTGAAAACTAGGAATAAATGGAGTAGGAGTGTGAATGATGCAAAAGAAAATCGACTGGAGTCGAGAGTTTATACAAAAACATCAACAGTTATTTGCATGCCCCTATTGTCATGCAGCTATTGAAGCGTTAGATGGGTATAGTCTGGTTTGTACGAACCGTCATCGTTTTGATATTAATAAAAAAGGCACTCTCCATTTGATGAAACAAAAAGCGAATGAGGATTATGATGCTGAGCTATTTACGCATCGTTATGAATTAGCGCAAAGTGGTTTCTTTAATCCTTTATTAGATGAAGTTTTGTTACTGATTTTAAAACAGGAGAATCAACTAATTCTTGATATTGGCTGTGGAGAAGGAAGCCCGCTTGCTTATTTATCGTCATTTTTAGAAGGTATTCCTTTAGTAGGAATGGATATTGCTAAAGAAGGAATTCTGGCTGCTAGCATTCATCACTCTCAAAAAGCTTTGTGGATTGCGGCAGATTTAGCGCAACTGCCTTTCGGGGATGAATCCTGTGGTACACTTATTAATATGTTAACTCCATCGAATTATAAGGAGTTCAACCGTGTACTAGCACCAGGAGGAACATTAGTTAAAATTATTCCTGGAAGTAATTATTTAATTGAATTAAGACAACAATTATATAAAAGTAATGAAGAAAAACAACACTATTCGAATGAGGATATTGTAGAACGGTTTAAACAAGAATATCCATCTATGAAGATGAAAGAAGTTTCTTATCAAGTGACACTTACAAAAGAAATGTATGGACACTTATTACAAATGACTCCTTTATATTGGGGAGCGAGTATTGAAGATCAAGACTATAGTAAAAATCATCCTTTAGAAACTATTACGGTACATTTATGGATATTAGTTGGAGAAAAGAATTAACGACGGAGGAAAGAAAATGGGATTAAAAGATTTATTTAACAAACAACAAAAAGAAGAAACAGCAAAAGAAAAACCAACATTCAAACTAGGGGTAGAAGATGTTTATAAAATTAGTGACGACTCACTAGACCTAGTAGTAACAGGAAATCTTGAAGGAACATTAAAAGTAGGAGACTTTGTTTGGTTGACAAATCTTGGGGATGATAATGGAACTGTAAGAACTTCTGCGATTTATGCAATGGAAAATGCTCAGCGAGAAAAAGTGTTTGAAGTAACAAATGAACCAGTGGCTCTTTGGTTAGAAGATGCAATGCCTTTAGGCATTAAAAAAGGAACAGTATTACATGAAGAAGGTGCCGACAAGGAAGAAATTTATAAAACTTTTGTTAACACAATAGGAAATGTCTTTGTAGGACGTCAAGAAGGAGTTTTAACGCAACGAGATCTTGATATATTAACCTTAGCAGATTTATCAGAAATTGCACGTGTATTTTTACTATACTGTCATATGAATGCTTCACAAGAAACACCAGAAGAGCATACTGAAAATATCGGCAAAATTGAACAACTAATGATTGCTGTACGAGATAAATTATTACAGGCAGATGAATTAGTAACGGTTTATTCTAAAAAAACAAAAGAACCATATTTATTCTCTCAAACACAACAAAGAGAAGAAGGTGGATTTATTTGTAGTTCACCAATGATCTTTATTGCTCCAGTAGCGTATGAAGAAAGATTAGCGTCTCGATTTGCAGATGAAGAAATTTTTGAATTACGTCGTATTCACAAAGGAGAAGATGGAAAAGGTATTGAGAATTTCTTCTTAGAAACGTTCTACCAAAACGGAGCGACAGGTGTCCATCTTGTAACAGAACAAACATCTCTTGCAGCTGAAGGAATTATTGCAGCGCCTGATTTTACAGGAGTAGCAGAAGAAGATATTCCTGTGACCAATCCTGATGCGATGAGATGGATCTTGTTATTAGGACAATTAGGATTCCCACAAACAGAAGAGCAAAAAATTATGCACGGCTTATACTATCGTTTCTTATGTTTGGAATTACCAAAAGCAAAATTCTTAACACCAATTAAATTAGAAAATGCAGATCCAAATGTTCCAGTTGACTTAGAAGCTGGTGAAAAAATGAATATTGCGATTTTACCAGGGAAAGATGAAAAAGAAGCAATGGTCTTCTATACAGATTGGAAGAGATTGAGAGAAATATATGATGAAAGCTGGAGTGGAATGATTCAGACTTTATCTCAAGTAACAAAAGCTTTTGATGTGGTCATTAACCCATCAGAAAATCCAGCTCTTGGATGTTATGTTAACGATGAAATGTTTGAAGAAATGAAAAAAGTAGATTAATGAATCGAAGAGGAGTGTTCGAGTACGAATACTCTTCTTTTTTTAATTTTTATAAAATTTCTATATAGAAACAATTGACAAAGTGGATAAAAAGGAATATATTTCTATATAGAAGTAAAAAAGGAGTTTATGCTTATGGATTGTAAAAAGAATGGGGGATATTTAATTCACCATATTCGTTTATTAAATGGAAGACTTTATCAAAAATTGTTGAGTAAAGAACCAGATGCTCTTTTTAGAAGTGAACAAGAGAAAATATTGTCGATCTTATGGAATGATACGGAAGGGTATATTACCTGTTCAGAATTGAGCTGTAGAACTGGACTAGCGAACAACACATTAACGAGTATGCTAAAAAAATTAGAAGAACAAGGTTTAGTTTGCCTGCAAGATTGTCCGAAAGATAAACGTAGAAAATATGTGAACTTAACGGAATTAGGAAAATCTCAAAAAGAAATCGGAGAAAGAGTTAGCCGAGCGTTAGGAGAAATCTTCTATACAGGATTTAAGGAAGAAGAAATCGTTCAAGTAGAGAACTATTTAAATCGAATTCTGCAAAACTTAAAAAATGGAGAACTGGAGAAAAATTAGAGTGACTGTTGTAGAGACAATCTGATTTTGCTAAAAGGGGGAGTTAAAATGATTGAATATAAAAATGTAGCATTGCGCTACGATGAAAAAACTGTTTTAAAAGATGTTAATTTACGTATTGAAGACGGTGAATTTATGGTCTTAGTTGGACCATCTGGTTCGGGGAAAACGACAATGATGAAAATGATTAACCAATTAATCGAACCAACAGATGGAAATATTTACTTAAATGACAAGCGTATTAAAGATCATGATCAAAGAGAATTACGATTAGAAACAGGATATGTTTTGCAACAAATTGCGCTTTTTCCAAATTTAACGGTAGCTGAAAATATTGCCTTAATTCCTGAGATGAAAGGTTGGAAAAAAGAACAAATTCAAGAGCAAACGAAGGTGCTATTAGAGAAGGTTGGACTTTCTTTTGAAGATTATGCACATCGTTATCCAAAAGAATTATCCGGAGGAGAACAACAACGAGTAGGGATCGTTCGAGCAATTATTGCGACTCCGAAAATATTATTAATGGACGAACCTTTCTCAGCATTAGATGCCATTAGCCGTAAACAATTACAAGATTTAACAAAACAGTTACATCAAGAATTTAAAATGACAACACTATTTGTCACACATGACACAGATGAAGCTATAAAGTTAGCCAATCGAATTGCTGTATTAAAAGATGGAGAAATTGTACAAGTAGACACTCCTTATGAAATTCAAACAAATCCGGTTAATGCGTTCGTCAAAGAATTATTTAAAGGGGGAGAACATCATGAATGAATTGATTCGAACATTTCAAGAGAGAAATAGTGAATGGATGTTATCTCTTGGGCAACACCTTCAACTTTCTTTATTAGCGTTATTATTAGCAGTAGTAATTGCTATTCCTGTTGCAGTATTAGTGAGTCCGTCAAAAAAGATTTCTGGATTTTTATTACAAATTGCAGGAATTATTCAAACATTACCATCTTTAGCGTTAATTGGATTATTTATTCCATTAATGGGGATTGGAACATTACCAGCTTTAACGACTTTAGTGTTATATGCGCTATTCCCGATTTTGCAAAATACAATTACAGGGCTACAAGGAATTGATGAAAGTCTAGTCGAAGCCGGAATTGCTTTTGGAATGACAAAATTCGAGCGTCTTAAAAAATTTGAAATTGCACTAGCAATGCCTGTCATTATGTCAGGAATTCGTACAGCAGCTGTGTTCATTATTGGAACAGCAACTTTAGCAGCGTTAATTGGTGCTGGAGGATTAGGAAGCTTTATTTTATTAGGAATTGACCGAAATAATTCAAGTCTTATCTTGATTGGAGCGATTTCTGCTGCGATTTTAGCCATTTTATTCAACTTCTTATTAAAATGGATGGAAACTGCAAAATTAAGAACGATTTTGGCAGTATTTTTAGTCTTAATTATTGGCTTAGGAACTTCTTATGCTCCAACAATTGCTAAAATGCATACATCAGATAAGCTAGTTATCGCAGGAAAATTAGGACCAGAACCTGAAATCTTGATGAATATGTATAAATTATTAATTGAAGATCAAACGAAATTAAAAGTTGAAGTGAAGCCAAACTTCGGGAAGACGAATTTCTTATATGAAGCATTGAAAAAGGGAGATATTGATATTTACCCAGAATTTTCAGGAACCATTACAGAAAGTTTATTGAAAAATAAACCAAAAGTTAGTCATGAACCTGAAGAAGTGTATGAAGTAGCTCGTAAAGGAATTTTAGAACAAGATGGTTTTGTATTTTTAAAACCAATGGCGTATCAAAATACTTATGCAGTTGCCGTACCAAAACAATTAGCAGAAGCTGAAAAATTAACAAAAATTTCTGATTTGAAAAAAGTGAACCGTCCATTAAAAGCTGGATTTACACTAGAATTTAATGATCGTGAAGATGGGAATAAAGGATTGCAAAGTATGTATGGCTTACAATTGGATGTAGCCACAATGGAACCTGCATTACGTTATCAAGCTATTCAATCTGGTGATATTCAAGTTACAGATGCTTATTCAACAGATGCAGAAATTTCACGTTACCAGTTGAAAGTATTAGAGGATGATAAACAATTATTCCCACCGTATCAAGGGGCTCCTTTAATGAAACAAGAATTGTTGAAAAAACATCCTGAATTAGAAGGGATTTTAAATCAATTAGCTGGAAAAATTTCTGAAGAAGAAATGAGCCAAATGAACTTTGAAGTAGGGGCAAATGGAAGACCTGCTGAAGAAGTTGCTAGAGAGTATTTAGTGAAGATTAATCTTTTGAAAAAGTAATAAAAAACGCATGAATCGTGCGCTCACGATTCATGCGTTTTTTAATTTTTTAGAGAAAACTTCTCTAACTGCATTTGTTAATGGGAATAGGAATTCTGTAATTTCTTGTGGACTTTCTTTTTTACCGTTTGCAATCCATTTTTGACAAACACCAAACAATGCATTCGCTAAATAAACCCCATAATATTCTAAATCTGTTTCATTTAAAGGGTGATTCGTAGAATGATTTTGAAAATCGGATTTTAATAAAATGAGTAATTTATTTCGAAGAAAATTTTGAATTTCTTTTGTTCCATTTTCGGATAATAGGGCTGCCAAAAGTGGTTCAAATTGTAAGTATTTAAAAATTTCTAAGAGAACTTGTTGCCTGTTATTAGCATATTTCTCAAAAATATCTTCAAGGTTTCCAAATAAATTACTTTGATAGTGATCAATCATGTCGTACTTATCTTTGTAATGCGTATAAAAACTAGAACGACTAATTCCAGCTATTTCAGCCAATTTTACAGTAGTAATTTGGTCAAAAGGCTGTTCTGCTAGTAATCGTACCATAGCATCTTCAATCGCTTGTTTCGTTTTTTGTCGTTTAATGCTCTCTGTCATCATGTCTCCTATAGTTAGCTTGCTATCTAGATGTACTTTTTTGTTATTATCTTAACAAAAATTAGGCTGTGTGTATAGGAGGAGGAAGAGGAGCTTGAATATTTGAAATTCGAGAGAAAATAATATTAGATACCTTTATTTTCTTTAAAAATCTTTAAGAGAGTATTGATTACATACGGATAAAGTAGGAAAATAATAGGAAATAAATCTATATTTTAATAATTAAAATTTGTAATTTAAAAAAGGGAAATAAAACTTCCACAATGTTCTGGAAAAAAGTTGATTTAATATTATATTGCAAGCGGTTTAAAATGGAAATGTGGAAATGGTTGGAGGGTGATTTTAATGAATAATAGACAGGTGGATCTATTGAATCGGTTAATTCAAGAAAATGAGCCTGTGACAGGAAAGGTGTTAGCTCAACAGTATCTGGTTTCCACTAAAACGATTTACAATGATATTTCAGTAATTAATCAATATTTAAAAGCTTTTTCTTCAGAAATAAAGAAAAACCTAGTACGGGGATTTATATTGAAATAGATGAAAAATACAAAGAACAATTGAAGAAAACTTTTCAAACTTCACAAAAGACGAATAAGCAAAATGAAGAGTATAAACTATTATCTACATTTATGTTGAAAAATGAAATTGATATCTTAGATTGTTCAATTGAAAATTTCACGAGTGAATCAACTATAAGAAGAGAAATTCATGAACTAGAAAAAGAAATTAATAAGAATGGAATCAAATTGATTAAACATCAAGGGAAAATTTCATTGGATGGTTTGGAAGACAATATTAGAAAATTCTTTCGTAATAAGTTGTTAAGTGGATTAATTCATTTTAATTTAACAGGATTATCGAATTATGGATGTATTAATCAGAATAGAGTTCAAGAAATTATCCAAATTATGAATCAGTTGTTAGAAAAATATAAATTTTCAGTTTGTTATGAATATCGTCATTATTTATTAATGGACTTGGTAATTTTTGATATTCGTTGGAAATACGGATATTTTATAGATCAACAAAATGATTTAGATAGCAATAATCCTAAAATAATTGAAACATATTTATTGGCTAGAGATTTGTTGAATGAAGTTTCTGGAACAGAAGTTGCCGAAAAGGAGATTATTTCTCTTTGCCAAAGTTTAATTACTATTGGAAATTATGAAAATTCTTATTTAGAGTCCAATGTTCAAATTGAGAAAACGGTGGATGAATTTATAGCATTAGTTGGTGAGTTAGCGGGTATTCATTTTGAACAAGACGAGTATTTAAGAGGAATGTTAATCAATCATATTCCAGCAATGATTATGAGATTGCGAAATAAAATTCATTTGAAAAGTGATTTGATGGAAGAAATTAAGTACCAGTATGGAGTCTTGTATAACTTTGTTTGGTTATCAGGAAAAGTTTTTAAGAATAATTTCAATGTTGAATTAACAGATAACGAAGCGGCGCTTTTAACCATACATTTGGAGATATCAGTAGAAAAGATAAAAAAACCAATGAATATTTATGTAATATGCCCACATAGTTTAGCAACATCGGAATTATTATTGAATCAAGTTAGAAAAATAACAGGTCAGTACGAACATATTCATAAAGTTGAGTATTCCAAAGCAAGCTCTTTAGATATTAGCATAAACGACTTAGTGATTAGTTCTGTGGAATTAAAGAATGTGTCGTTTCCTTACATTCATGTTGGAACGATTATGAAAGAAGATGATTTATTAAAAATCCAAAGGAAATTTTTAGCTAATACAATGGAGCAAACACAATATAACTTTTTAACAAAAAATGATGAAGAATATACGAATCGACTCATAAAAAAATTACTTGGAAAATCAGTATATATCAGAGAAAAAGTAAGCAGTGTTGAAAAGTGTTTATCAAAGATTATTCAATTAGCTGATGAGAAAAATCTTGAAAATATAAAATTTGAAAAGACTATACGACATAGAGAAAATTTAGGAATTACAAGTACTTATACAGGTATAGCACTTCCTCATGCAAATCCAAAAGAGGTTAAAACTAGTGAACTAATTATGATGACATTAGAGAAACCAATCTATTGGGGACAAAATTTAGTTAAAGTTGTAATGTTAATTGCAATTGCGGAAAAGGAATTAGAATTTTATAAAGATGCTTTAAAAGTTATTTATTCTAAGATTGATAGTTCTTCTTATATACAAAAATTATGGGAGAGCGAAAATCATGAAAGTTTTATAACAGCATTATTTTCAGAAGCTAACTTTGAATCAATATTATAAGGAGTGAAAAAAATGACAATTATATCACAGTTAGTCAATAAACAATTAATTAATTTAGAAGGAGTGGGTGAAGACAAAAAAGAATTGCTTCAAAAATTGTCTAAAACTTTGTTTGATAAAGGGTTTGTAACAGATGGATTTGCATCTGCAATTGTGGAAAGAGAGGAGGAATTTCCGACAGGATTAAGATTAGAAAAAACAGCAGTAGCAATTCCGCATACGTATAGTGAATATGTAAAAAAACCTTTTATTTACATTGTTAAATTATCAAAACCTATAACTTTTATTCAGATGGGGACATCGGATGAAGAGGTTCCTGTAAATTTTGTGATTGTATTAGGAATTTCTGAACCAAAAAATCAAACAGGTTTGTTAGTTGAACTAATGAATATTTTTGGACAAGATGAATTTATTACAAAATTGCAAAATGCAAAATCGGAAGAAGAAGTTTATCAATTATTTGTAACAGTAGAAATGGAGGAAGAGTTATGAAAAAATTAATTGTTGCATGTGGATCAGGAGTGGCTACTTCTCAAACAGTAGCATCAAAAGTTGAGAGATTATTAAAAGAAGCCAATGTACCTTGCGAGATTGAAGCTGTAGATATGAAGGCATTAGAAACGCATTTGAAATCAGCA
Organism: uncultured Granulicatella sp.; assembly: GCF_963516875.1. GTDB lineage: Bacteria > Bacillota > Bacilli > Lactobacillales > Aerococcaceae > Granulicatella. Next base: position 17,904 of record NZ_CAUQCL010000010.1, read on the forward strand.
GACGGATATATTTCAATCGTTAAAGCGAAAAAAGATTATGGTGTTCCAGTATTTAACGGAATTGCATTTTTAACAGGAATGGGTCAAAAGCAAGAGTTACAAAAAATTATTGATTTTTTAAATAGTTAGGAGGAAATAATATGGAAACCTTGCAAGTCATTATTCAATATATTTTGGATTTAGGAGCGGCAGTATTTGTTCCATTTTTAATGCTAATTGTTGGATTAGCAATGAAAATGAAGTTTAGAGAAGCTTTCACAGCAGCGTTAACTCTAGGGATTGCATTTACGGGTATGGGAATTCTTGTAAACTTTATTATGACAAGTATGGGTGCAGCAGCAAATGATTTAACAACTCATACTGGGTTAAGTTTACCAGCAGTAGATATTGGTTGGCCTGGTGCGGCTGCAATTAGTTGGGCTTGGCCATATGCGTTCTTAGTGTTCCCATTACAATTAGCGATTAACTTTGTAATGTTAGTAACTAAACAAACAAAAACATTAAATGTAGACTTATGGAATGTATGGAATAAAATTTTTACAGCAGTAATTGTAACATACTTTACAAATAATATTTTCTTAGGATTTATTGCAGCAGCTATTATTATTGTATTAGAACTAAAACTTGGAGATGTATTTGCACCAGAAGTAGAACGTTTAACTGGAGTACCAGGAATTACAGTCCCTCACTTCATTTGTATGATTGCAGTAATTTTACATCCAATTGACGAATTATTGAAAAAAATTCCTGTATTAAATAAACAATTTGATGCTGATACATTGAAAGAAAGAATTGGAGTATTTGGAGAAAATGCAGTAATGGGAGCTATTATTGGATTTGCATTAGGAGCAGCATCTGGTAATGGTATTAAATATGCATTAACTCTTTCAGTTCAAGCTGCTACAGCTTTAACTTTATTCCCAATGGTGTCAAAATTATTCTCTCAAGCTTTATCGCCAATTTCAGAAGCAGTATCTGACTTTATGCGTGAAAAATTTGAAGATCGTGAAGTTTATATTGGTTTAGATTGGCCAGTTCTTGGTGGACGTAATGAATTATGGGTAGCAGTTATCTTTACAATTCCATTCTTATTAGTAGGATCTATTGTTTTACCTAATAATATTGTATTGCCTTTTGCAGGTATTATTAACTTATCATTTGTTGTAGGAGCGCTATTATTAACAAATGGTAATGTATTAAGAATGATTATTCATGGTTTAATTTCTACTCCTTTATTCTTATATGGAGCAACTTACTTCACTCCATATATGACTCGTTTAGCAGAAGAAACAAAAACGTTAAATCAAAGTGGTTTAATTTCATGGGCAACTTTTGAAGGGCCAGATATTCGTTATATTTTAGCAAATGGATTTAATGGTGATGTTATTGCTATTGTATTAGGAGTTGTATGGTTAGCTCTTTATGTATGGTTACTAAAAGATAGAAAGAAATATAATGAAATGTTAGAAGCAGGCGAATAGAATGAAGAAGTTGCTTGTTTTAGTATTAGGAATACTTTTTGTCTATTCTATTATCACTCAAATAGTTTGGTTAACAATTTTAATTTTACCTGTTGCTATTTACTTGGATAAGCAGAAGTTATTCAGTGAATTTGATGAAAGAAGATTGAATCAATTCCATAATACAAAAAAAGAATCTTAAATATGATGGAATTTTAGAGAGTTAGATTAAAAATCGATAGATTTGATAGATAAGGTTTGAAAAATAAAAGAATGAATTTCATTCAATGGGATTCGTTCTTTTTAAGAAAGCATATTTAGGAACTAATTCTCTAATGTGTTTAATTTAATATTAAATTGAAGAAAAAAATCATATTTTCTAGCAATTGAGACGGAATACGCATAATTTATTAAAAAATAATCAAATTAGGTTGACGTCAGTTAGGAAAACGGTTACTATTATGTTGGATAAACAAAATTTTTTCAAGTACGGCTGAATATTATTACAGTTAAAGAAGGGGAATAATTATGGGGTATCCTAAGTTTATTGAAGAATTATGTCAAGTAACATATGACATGTGGAATAAAGGCTGGGACGAGTACAACGGCGGAAACGTTAGTTATCGTTTAACAGTCGAAGAAGCTGAAAATCTTGAAAGCAGCTTGGCTGGTACAGAATATACGTACTATGCTGAAAATAGAAAAGAAGTGGAAGTTTTAGATGTTCCAGAACATGTAAGAGGAGAATATATCTTAATTACAGCTTCTGGAAGTCATTTTAGAACATTACATTCACAACCACATGCGGATACTGGGATTATTCAATTAACAGATAAAGGTTATCAAGTAGTTGCAGGTTTTGTTACTGGAAAACGTCCTACAAGTGAAATTTTCATGCATGTATTATCTCATGCAGCTAGATTAAAACAAAACCCAAATCATAGAGTAGTAATTCATAATCATGCAACAAATGTTGTGACATACTGCTTATTAAATGATGTAACAACTGAATCTCTATCATTAGATTTATGGTCAGTTTTAACTGAATCAATCGTAGTATTCCCTGATGGAATTGCTGTTCTACCATGGGAAGTACCAGGAACTCAAAAAATTGGTTCTGCTACAGCAAAAGAATTAGAAACTCATCGTTTAGTTGTTTGGAGTAAACATGGAGTTCTTTCAACTGGTGTAGATTATCAAGATTGCTTCGGATTAATTGAAACTGCTGATAAAGCAGCCCATATTGCATTAGATGTTCAAAGAGTTAGTGGTAAGAGCATTTATGAAAGTAATGTTCTATCAAAAGAAGACTTGAAGAAAATCTGTGCAGTTCTAAAAGTACCGGAAAGATATTTAGACTAATTTGAATAATTTTGTGACCTGTTGGTGAATCCAGCAGGTTTTTTTGTTTTTACGGAATTTTCAATAAAAATTGAATAAAAACTGTGAAAATAGTAACAAATGATAACAACCTGATTTTTTCATAGGAATAGAATGTAAACAATCAATCAAAGGAAGTGATTTTTATGAATTTTTCAGGAAAAGTTGCTATCGTGACAGGTGGAGCAAATGGGATTGGAAAAGAAGTAGTAAGAGGTATTGTTGAAGGTGGAGGTTTTGTAGTTATTGCAGATATTAATGAAGCTGCTGCTACAAAAACAGTAGCCGAGTTTGGAGTAGAACATACTGTGTTTGAATATATGGATTTAGGAAATCATGAATCCATTGTTGCAAGCATGAACAAGATTCTATCCGAACGTAAAGTAGATATTTTAGTCAATTGTGCAGGAGTTATTAGTGCGAAACCTTTTGATCAATTAACATATGAAGAATGGGAAAGAACCATTCGTATTAATCTTTCTGGATGTTTCTCAACGATTAGCACTATTTTCCCTCACTTTATTGAAAATAAAGGTGGTAGAATTGTCAATGTTTCTTCTGTTGCTGCAAAACTAGGGGGAGGTCTTCTAGGGACAGCGGCATATGCCTCTTCTAAAGCAGGTTTGAATGGTTTAACAAAAGCAGTTGCTAAAGAAGGCGGAAAATACAATATTGCTTGTAATGCAGTCTGTCCATCATTTACAAGAACAGATATGACAACTGTACTTTCTGAAGATAAAGAAAAGAGTCAAAAAGTGATTAGTATGATTCCTTTAGGACGTCGTGCTGAACCTGTTGAAATTGCTCAAATGATTTTATTCTTTGCTAGTGATTTAGCAAGCTTTATTACTGGAGAAATCGGAGACTGCGATGGCGGTATTACATTAGATGGTTGATTTTTCTGCCGTTCAGTAAAATTTTTAAAAAGGTATGTGAATGCAATGAAAAAGATTAAAATTCCTGGGGATACTATTATTGTTCCAATGTTTATTGGATGTTTTATTAATACATTTATTCCTCAAATCTTGCAAATTGGTGGTTTTACCACTCCGATTGTAAAAGGTGCAGGACCGTTAGTTGGGGCGTTCTTATTTGTCATTGGGGGAACGATTTCCCTTAAAAATACACCAAAGGCTGTTGTTCGTGGGGCGTCCATTATTATCGCAAAAATTATTGTATCAATTATTCTAGGTTTATTAGTAGCGAAAGTGTTCAATGATAATTTCTTAGGATTGAGTGCAGTAGCGGTGATTGGGGCAATTTCAGTAGCGAATAATGCCATGTATGCTGGAATTGTCGAAGTTTACGGTGATGAAATTGATGCTGGTGCGGTTGGAATTACTACTTTAAGTGTTGGCCCAATGGTAACAATGGCGGTATTAAGTACAGCAGGGCTTGCAAACATTTCTATTTGGAACTTGATTGGAACGATTTTGCCACTAGTTATTGGGATTATTTTAGGAAATGCTCTTCCTTATATGAAGAAAGTTCTTTCAAATGGGATTACAGCAATTATAATTGTTGTAGGATTTTGTTTAGGGGCAAATATGAACTTTGGACAAATTCTTGAAGGTGGATTGCCTGGTATTTTACTAGGAGTAATTACAACCTTAATTGGTGGGGTTGCAGCGATTGCTGCAGATAAATTATCTGGAGGAAATGGAGTTGCCGGTGCTGCGATTTCTAGTACAGCTGCAAGTGCCATTGCAACACCAGCGGCACTTTCTGCAGTAGATGCTTCATTCAAAGCCATTGAAGCAACTGCTACAACTCAAATTACAGCTTCTGTTATTGTAACGGCTATTTTAACACCAATCTTAACAGCGTATATCGCTAAACGAGTTCAGCAAAAAGAAAAGAATGCTTAATAGCAAAACCACTCCGTAACGTATAGCGGAGTGGTTTTTACTTTAATCTAAGAAATACGTATGTTTAGTTTTCCATTCTAGTACTTTAATACGAATCCAAAAACCGTAGATTCCAAATGTAATAATACATAAGAAAAACCATTTAATCCAATTCCCAAATAATTCAAGAGCAGTACCATCAAATCCAAGTCGGCGACCTTCAATCACGGTGTGTTCAATTTCCCATTTATACATGATGCAGATTGCCCAAGGAGTTCCTAGTCCAAAGGTAAGTGTAATAATAAAAAATGAAATGATATAACTTAGAATATAGGTTAACATTCCACCATCAAAATAACTTTTTTGCATAATAAATCCTCCCTTCATTAGTTGTGTGTAGTGTAGCATGTAGGAAGATTTTTTGTCAAAAAATTATGAAAAGGTAAAATATCAGACGAATGGATGACGTCAGTTGTAATGTTTTCAGAAAAGGTATAAACTAAAGAGGATATAGAAATGGGGGTTGAGTGATGCAATTTAATTGGAGTAGTCTAGGTGCCTGGAGCAGTATTCGTAATGTTGTAGATATTGTCATTGTTTGGTACTTATTATATAATCTATTACTCATTGTTAAAGGTACAAGAGCGGTTCAACTAATGAAAGGATTAGCAGTAATTGCTGGAGTAAAATTTATTAGTTATATGTTTGGGTTAATCACTTTGGATTGGATTATGAATTTGGTAATTCAATGGGGAGTTGTTGGGGCGATTATTGTCTTTCAACCAGAAATTCGAAGAGGTTTAGAACATATTGGACGTTCGAACTTTTTCTCTAGAAAATCTTCGGGAACGAATCAAGCTCAAAGAATGATTGAAGAGTTAAATATTTCTGTACAATATATGGCAAAACGAAGAATTGGAGCTTTAATTTGTATTGAACAATCGAATTCTTTAGAAGAGTATATTAATACAGGAATTGCGTTACAATCACGAATTTCAAATCAATTAATGACGCAAATTTTTATTCCGAATACACCTCTTCATGATGGTGCGGTGATTATTCGTGGTCATGAAGTGGAAGCAGCAGCTTGTTATTTACCATTATCTGAAAGTAAATTTATTCCAAAAGAATTAGGGACAAGACACCGTGCTGCTATCGGTTTAAGTGAAGTAACGGATGCGTTGATTATTGTAATTTCAGAAGAAACAGGGAAAGTTAGTGTGGCTTTACGTGAAAAATTATTACGGGAGTTAACTCCAGATCAGTTTGTTGAAGTTTTAAGTGAACATTTAATTGCAACAGAAACTTCTCAAAAGGATTCAACCATTTTAACAATGATTATCGATTTCTTTAGAGGAGGTCGTATGAATGATTAGTAAATGGATGACGAAGAAATCATTTTTAGTATTTCTATCTTTTATTTTAACAATGGCATTGTTTGTATATGCAAGTGATTTAAGTCCGAATCGACAATCATCTTCGGTATCTATTCAAACTACTTCTAATACGATTGGAAATGTGCCAGTATATGTAGATATGGATAGTCAATTATATACGGTGACGGGTTTACCAGAATCGGTTACTCTAAGAATTGAAGGTTCGAGTAGTTCCTTGTTAACAGTTGTAGGGAATGGTTCGTATCGTGTTAAAACTCCTAATTTAAATGAATTAGGTTCTGGAAAACATACGATATTACTACAAGTAACAGGATTACCCCCAGGAGTAAAAGGGACAGTTTCTCCGGAAACAGTGGAAATTGTAATAGAGAAGAAGGCAACGATTGAATTACCGGTTTCAGTAAATGTTAATCGTGGAAGTTTACCAGGAGCTTATAAAAATGGACAAGCTATGGTAAATCCTGCTAGAGTAACCATTTCTGGTCCAGAATCACTTGTGAATCAAGTTGAAAATGTGTTAGCAACTGTTACAGTTCCGGAAAGTACAAAGGCAGATTTTACAGCTTCAGTTGTTGCACAAGCAATAGATGCAACAGGAAAACCTTTAGCTGTTAAAGTAGAACCTGATCATGTACAAGTGAGAATTCCAATTACAACCAATAGTAAGAAAGTACCTTTAGTATTAACAACTACTGGTAGTGTAGGAACCCAATATACCTATCAGTTGAAATCCGATATCAAAGAGGTTACAATTTTAGGAGCTCAAGAAATATTAGATCGATTGACAGCCATTCCTGTAGTAATTGATGTCAGTCAAATCACAAAAACAACGACACAAGTAGTAAAATTAACGCTACCAACAGGAGTCGATAGTGTCAATCCAGAGAACATATCTGTAGAAGTTGTAGTCACACCTACGACAACACAAACAACAGAAACCACACAGACAACACAAACAACAAGACAATAAAAAATGATAGAATTTTAAAGGAGATTGAATATGGGCAAATATTTTGGAACAGATGGTGTAAGAGGAGTAGCAAATGCAGAATTAACACCAGAATTAGCATTTAAATTAGGACGTTTTGGTGGCTATGTCTTATTACAACAAGCAGGTGGAGATAAACATCCACGTGTGTTAGTCGGAAGAGATACTCGTATTTCAGGACAATTATTAGAACATGCGTTAATTGCTGGATTATTATCTGTAGGGATTGAAGTCATGCAATTAGGAGTTATTCCAACACCAGGAGTTTCTTATTTAACACGAGTGCAAGGAGCAGTGGCGGGTGTCATGATTTCTGCATCTCACAATCCAGCACAAGATAACGGAATTAAATTCTTTGGATCAGATGGTTTTAAATTATCTGATGAAACAGAAGCAGAAATTGAAGCTTTATTAGATAGTCCAGAAGATACATTACCACGTCCTTCAACAGATGAATTAGGAACAGTGGATGTTTATTTAGAAGGAACTATGAAGTATAGTCAATTTTTACAACAAACGATTGATGGTCCACTAACAGATATGAAAGTAGCATTAGATGGTGCAAACGGAGCAACTTCAGCAGTATTAAATCGTTTATTCGCAGATTTAGAAACAGAATTTTACACAATGGGGAATAAACCAAATGGTGTGAACATTAATGATGGAGTAGGTTCAACACATCCAGAAGCTTTAGCAGCATTTGCAAAAGAAAACGGCGCAGATTTAGGCTTAAGTTTCGATGGAGATGGAGACCGTTGTATTGCGGTTGATGAAAACGGAGAAATCGTGGATGGAGATAAAATTATGTTCATCTGTGGAAAATATTTACGCAGTGTAGGACAATTGAACCAAGATACTATTGTGTCAACAGTCATGAGTAACTTAGGATTCCATAAAGCAGTTGAAGAAGAAGGAATGGTTGCTCTTCAAACAGCTGTAGGAGATCGCTATGTTGTAGAAGAAATGCGTAAAAATGGCTATAACTTCGGTGGAGAACAATCAGGACATATTGTATTCTTAGATTTAAATACAACAGGTGATGGATTATTATCAGGAATTCAATTAATGAATGTTATGAAACAAACTGGTAAGAAATTAAGCGAATTAGCTAGCGAAGTGCCAACTTATCCGCAAGAATTAGTGAATATTCGAGTGAGCGATAAAAATGGTGCAATGAAAGTTCCAGCGATTAAAGAAATTATCGACACAGTGGAAGCTGAAATGGCAGGAAATGGTCGTGTGCTTGTTCGTCCAAGTGGAACAGAACCATTAGTACGTGTCATGGTAGAAGCACCAACAGATGAATTATGTCATGATTATGTAACACGTATCGCAGATGTCGTTCGTCAAGAAATTGGTTTAGACTAAGAAGTTATGTTTGATCAAGGGAGAGTAACGAGAGTTGCTCTCTTTTTTGTGTGGGGAATTAAGAAAGTAGAAAACTTTTACAAATACTCTTTAATATTATAAAATAAAAGTGCAAATGTAAAAGAAGGAGGTGTTCTATATGATGAATATTTTGGATGAATATTTTAAAGAAAACGGAGTGATTACAAATAAAGAAGCCGAAAAATTAGGGGTTAAGAGGCATAAGCTTGCTGAATTGGTCCATAAAAAGAAACTTGAACGAGTAAAAAATGGAGTATATAAGAAAAAAGATGATTTAGAGGATGAGTTTATACGAATCTCTTGTAATAATGAAAAAGTTGTATTCTCATTTCACACAGCTTTGTTTTTATTAGAACTTAGTGATAGAACTCCAAATTCATTTCATATCAGCGTCCCTCAAGGTTATAATGTTAGGCATATAAAAAAATGGATCAATCATTTGGAAGTCCATTATATTAAAAAAGAGAAGTTTGATATTGGTATTATAACTGTTAAAACAGCCTTGGGAAATGAAGTAAAATGCTATGATAGGGAAAGAACGATTTGTGATATTGTTTCAGAAAGAAAACGTATTGATAAACAAATATTCATAGATGCAATAATTCGATATTTTAGTTGTAAAGAAAAAAATATTAGAAATCTTATTAAATATAGCAGAATATTAGGTATTGAAGAGGAAATAAGAAAATATATGGAGGTGTTAGTACATGATTAGTTCTGAGAGTTTAAAAGGGAAAGTAAAACATATCGCTAAAAGCAAACAATTAAGTTCACAGGAAGTTTTGCAAATGTTTTTCTTTGAAAGATTTTTAGAAAGATTATCTAACTCTCGATATAAATGGAATTTTGTTATTAAGGGAGGATTGCTTATTTCATCAATGATTGGCATAGATAATAGGACGACTATGGATTTGGATACAACTGTGAAAGGATTTCCCTTAAAGAAAGAAGTTATCAAGAATATTATGTTAGAAATCTTAAGTATAGAAGTTAGTGATGGAATAGAGTTTAAACTTATGGATATTACTAACATTCGTGATGAGGATAAGTATGAAAACTTTAGGGTACATTTGATAGCAGTTTTTGGGAAAATAAGAAATACAATGAAAATTGATATTACAACAGGGGACGTTATTACCCCAAAAGAAATAGAATATGTATATCCGTGTATGTTTAAAGAAGTAGGAATCAACGTCCTTGCATATCCTATTGAAACAATACTTGCAGAAAAATATGAGAGTATTATAAAAAGAAATATATCGACAACAAGAATGAGAGATTTTTACGATTTGTATACTTTGTATGGTTTAAGAAAAGAGGAAATTGATAGTTTCAGTCTTAAACAGGCTATTTTATCAACAGCAGAAAAAAGAGGTAGTATATCTTTGATACAAGAGGCAGATGAAATCATAAAAGATATCGAAGAGGATCCTTATTTAGAGCAATTATGGGGAATTTATTTAAAAGATAATCCTTATATAACAGAACTGAAATTTAAGGATACGATAGAGGTTGTTAAGATAATAGATCAAATGGTAAGGGGGATTTAAAGATTTTGTTTTTTTCATGGAGAGTATCATAGAATGAATTAAATTCGGAGCGAACGGCAGTAAATAAAAATGGTGCAGTGGAAGTTCCAGCGATTAAAGAAATTATCGACACAGTAGAAGTTGAAATGGCAGGAAATGGACGTGTGCTTGTTCGTCCAAGTGGAACAGAACCATTAGTGTGTTCTTTTGCATCTTTATTAGTTGCATTGATATCGCTTGTTGTCAAACTAATAGAATTAGTGACAAAAAAATAACACCGCTCTAACTTTGGAGAGTTAGCGGTGTTATTATAACACTTTTTAACAAGCCACCGTCTTTTTAACGGGCTACATTAGAGTCGAGTTGGCGCTCGGCTCTTTTTGCATCTTCATTATACCAAAAACAAAACGAATTGCAAACTTCGCCAATCCAAGTGATTATGTCCCATGTCAAACACAAGTGATTATGTCCCAATTAAACACAAGTAAAAATGTCCGAATAATTTTTATTCTAATTTTGTAGAGTGGTGAGAAATAAAAAAAGGAACTATTATCTCAAAGCCATACTTTTTGAAAAGAAGAAAAGGAATGGTACAATAGCGTTATCGAATGTTAGAGGAGTTATTATGAACACAACAATCAAAACTTGCGCACAAACACGTGCGATTCAATCTAGAAGAATTTTTCCATTTGATGTGAATATGCATCAAACATTATTTGGAGGAAATTTAACACGAATTATTGATGACTGTGCATCGATTACCGTATCTCGTCATTGTCGTCGTTTAGCAGTGACAGCTTCCGTTGATGCGATGAATTATTTAAAACCATTACCATTAGGACATTCTGTGTGTGTGGAAACTTATATTTCTGGAGTTGGAAAGAAAAGTATGGAAGTCTTTTGTAAAGTGGTAGGGGAAGATGTTTTAACAGGTGAACGTTATTTAGCAGCAACTAGTTTTTGGACATTTGTTGCAATGCCCCGTGAAGGGGAAACGGATTTTGCAGTTCCAGCAATTGAACCGGAAACTGCAGAAGAGAAATTCATTTGTAGTGGCTATGAAGATCGACGTTTAGCTCGATTAGAACAATTGAAACGACAAGAAGAATTAATGAATCATGTTTCCATTCAAAAACCTTGGATGGAATCATTGTGACAGTAATGTAAGATTATCACCGTTTTTGTTAGAAAAAGTCAAGGATTTTTCATATTTGATTTGTTAAAGTAGTCTTATCAAATGATTCACACGGAAAAAGATTACTGGAGGAAATTATGAATAAACAAAGTGCCATTGCATTAAATCGAAAAATTATTCAATTATTAACGATAGCAGGGATTATCCTTACGATTTATTTAGGATACATCATTGCCAAACATCATTATTTTGAAGTTGGAGGAGCATTCCAGCAGTTGGTCGGCAATTGGGGAATGTATGGAGTTCTATTCTTTATCTTCATTCAAATTGTACAAGTCGTTTATCCGATTATTCCAGGTGGCTTAACTTGTGTAGTAGGGCATCTTGTATTCGGGCCTTTATATGGGTTTATTTATAATTTTATTGGCATTATGATTGGTTCAATGATTAATTTTTGGCTAGCAAGACGGTATGGAGAGGCAGTTGTTCAAGCATTTGTTTCTCAAGAAACTTATGATAAATATATTAGCTATTTAAACGATGGAAAGAAATTCGAACGTTTCTTCTTCTGGGCATTAGTGCTGCCGGGGTTCCCTGATGATTTCTTATGTATGGTAGTAGGATTAGGGAAGATGACATTTAAAAAATTCGTAGCAATTTGTTTAGTGGCAAAGCCTGTCACACTATATGTTTATACATTGATTGCAGCAGAAGGAGTACAAGTTCTCTTTAAATGGATTCAAGGGTAGAGGTGTTTTAGTGAAGAAAATAATGATTGGATTGGTTCGAGGATATCAAAAGTGGATTTCTCCATTATTTCCACCAACTTGTATTTATCGACCAACTTGTTCAACGTATATGATTCAAGCAATTGAAAAGCATGGCGTTATCAAAGGCGTAACGATGGGGATTGGAAGAATTCTAAGATGTCATCCATTTATTTTAGGAGGGCAAGATCCCGTTCCAGATGAATTTACACTAAGACGACATAAAGATTATCGGAAAAAGAGACGATGTAGTTGTTGCGAAACTGTTGAACAAGAACTATTAATGCTCGAAAAGATAAGTGATAAAAATAAATAGATTAAAAATCGAAGAACTAAAGTTTCTGTGAGTCACGGAGATTTTAGTTTTTTATATTGATAAGAAAATGAGCATATGATCAATAAATAGAAAGAGATAGAAGAATTGAAGCGTACCAACCGTAGCTTTGGTGACTTTGATTGATAAGATTTCTTCAGCGTCTACATAGAATACAATTAGCTCTTGTGATATAATGAGATTAATTAAAAATTTAATTAAAGAGGTAAGGTTATGGAAAATATTATTCCTGTATCAGATATGAGATTTTATAATCAATCGTTGAGTGATGTTGTAGAGGGCTCCCCAGTTATTTTAACAAAGAATGGTGTAGCAAAATATGCTGTGGTCGCTATTAATGAATGGCGAGAAATACAAGCGAAACTTATATTATTTGAAGAGCTTCAAAAAGGTTATCAATCTTTAAAAAATGAAAAAAATGTAACACGAGATGAGTTTAGAAGAAATCTGGGTATTTGATCATGAGTTATAAAGTGAATGTTGCTCGCCAAGTATTAAGAGATATAGATGAAGCTATTTTTTACAAAGAAAAGTTAGGAACTTATACTGAAAACATAAGAAAATTTGTAGTCGAGTTAGATCGTTTAATTTATGATGATTTAGCTGAAAGTCCAATGATTGGAGTTAGTTTATCCTATCGTTTGAATGTTGAAACAAGCATTCGTTATCAGGTGAAAGATGATTATATTTTGTTTTATGATGTGTCGAAGGAAAATCAAGAACTGGATGTCTTACGTCTACTTCCTGCGAAGTCGAATTGGATGACATCCATTATGAAATATTTCTAATGGTTTAACCATAGTATTTCTATTTAGGAATAGAAAAAGGAGATTGAACGTCATCAATCTCCTTTTTGGTTTATTGAAATTTATGTTGATACTTACGAATAATACGTGGTAATAATGGAGATAAAATAATCCAAAAGCCAATATTTCCAAAAGCATGTAACGTATCAAACGGCAATCCTTGTAAGTAATATACCCAAAATTTAGGGATATGATAAAAATATACAGAAAAGATTGAAATGACCAATCCGTATAAATATCCCGTCAAACCAGCCATTATTGTAAAAAAGGCTAATTTCAATAAGGGTTGTTTCCAAGTTTGTCTCCACAAAGGTTTCAAACAAGAAAATACAAGAATGACAATCGCAAAACTAGCAATTTGATACAAGGTCCAAGGTCCCATGCCTAAAAAGATATTCGACAGTATCATAGATAAACTGGCAGTCAAAATTCCTTCTACTAATCCCATTTCAAGGGTAATGATTAATAGAATCACCGTCACCGGTTGAACATTTGGAATCCAGGCAAATAGGAGTCTACCAATGTAGGCTAGTGTTGATAGTAATGCGATCAGTGTGATTTTTCTAATGGAAAAAATAGCTGTATTTTTCATTATTGTTTAAATGCTTCTAATTTCCAATCGATCACGTCACCTTGTTTTAAGTTAACTTGGTTCGCTCCGACTGGGCTCATTTCTCCGTTAACATCGAATAACCAATATTTTTGGTTAGCAGGTTCTTGTTCGATACCGTTAATTGCAGATACGAATCCGTCTTTTTCAACAATTTGCATTTGTTCTTTCATAACGGTTAATAATTTATCGCCATCTTTAAATGTTAAGGTAAATGGGCTACCTGAAATTGGTTCTCCATCTTTTTTAACATTTACTGTAATCGTTTGTTCTACTTTTACAGTAGTTGTTGTTTCTTGAGATGTTTGTTTTGCAGGGGCTGCTGGTTGTGCGCATGCTCCTAAAGATAATGTTAATAAGGCTAATGCTAATAATTTTTTCATAAAATCCTCCTATGGTGTTTATTTAAACCTATACCATCATAGCGAAAGCTTGTCAGAATGTAAAGTGATTTTCCATAGAAGACGGGTAAAAAATATGAAAACGTAACTGTCAAGCGCAAGTTAAAATGTACTGAAAAAATTAGTTCCTAGATTGAAACCTTAAGTGGGACATTTTCACTTGTGTTTCTTAGAAGGTAGAATAAAATATAAAATCTTATCTTCTCACATTGTGAAAAAAGTGATATACTCAGATTGTTTCATTCTAATAGGGAATAATAATTAAAAGGAGGAAATGACCTATATGGCACAAGGTTATGAATTTTCAGAGAAAGTAGAAAAGGCTTGTCAGAAAAAAGAGGCATTATTTGATGAAAGTAAAGCGCGTTATGCAGTACGTTCAATGTTTGCCGGGGCTTTTCTAACAATGAGTACAGCAGCAGGAGCGGCAGCAGCACAAGTAATTGCAGGATTAAGTCCAGCATTAAGCAGATTTTTCTTTGCATTTATTTTTACTTGGGGATTAGTTTATATTGTGTTCCTAAATTCTGAACTAGCAACATCTAATATGATGTATTTAACAGCAGGGGTTTATCAAAAAAATATTCGATTAGGAAAAGCTGTAGCCATTCTATTGTATTGTGGATTCTTCAACTTAATCGGAGCAATGCTTATCGGAGCAGCGTTTGCGTATAGCTGGTCATTCCATTCGATTGATGCACAGAACTTTATTGTTGGATTAGTTCAATTAAAGGCATTAAGAGGAAATGGTCAAATTTTATTAGAAGGTATTTTAGCGAATATCTTTGTAAATGTAGCAACTTTAGCATTCTTATTAATTAAAGATGAAGCTGCTAAAATGTGGATTATTATTTCAGCAATTTTCATGTTTGTATTCTTAGGAGAAGAACACGTGGTAGCAAACTTTGCTTCATTCTCAATTGTTAAATTTGCACCTGTATCTTCAACTTTAGACTTTATGAACTGGTTCAACTTAATTCGTCACTGGATTGTCGTTTTCGTTGGGAACACTATTGGTGGTGGAGTAATCGTTGGATTAGCGTACTCATTCTTAAATAAAACAAAAAGTATTTATCATGAATAATATTAATCAGGGTTGCCTTTAGAGGCAGCCTTTTTTATTTTCTGAAAATTTTCAAAATTTTGAGCAGAATAATTGGGAAATCGGATAAAATCTGTTACTATAACTCTATCGTGAAAACGATGAATGAAATGAAAAGGAGAATTGTTATGAAAAAAACAACCAAAATGTTAATGACCAGTTTATTAGTGGCGGTAGGTTTGGCTGCTTGTGGCAGCAATTCATCAAGTTCTACGAATGCTGCGAATCGCTTAACAATGACAACCTTTGGCGAATTAACAACATTAGATAGTGCAGATTATGATGATGTTCCAAGCTCAGATATGATGGGACAAATTTTTGAAGGATTATATCGTGTAGCAGCAAACAATAAAGTTGAATTAGGAATGGCTGCGCAAGAACCTAAAGTGAGTGAAGATGGTTTAGTCTATACTTTCACATTACGTGATGCAAAATGGTCAGATGGATCTGCTGTAAAAGCACAAGATTTTGTATTTACTTATCGTAAATTAGTGAATCCACAAGAAGGACATGTAGCGCAATCAGCGGATGTGTTTAAAAATGCGAAAAAAATTCGTAGTGGAGAATTACCAGTGGAAGAATTAGGAGTTAAGGCTCTTGATGATAAAACATTAGAAATTACACTTGAAAATCCAGCTCCATATTTACCAAAATTATTAACGGGTTCACGTTTCTTACCACAATCTGAAGCAGTGGCTCAAAAATTAGGGGACCAATATGGTTCAAATGTTTCGAATGTAGTCGTAAATGGACCATTCAAATTAGAAGGATGGACAGGTTCAGAATTAACTTGGAAATTAGTGAAAAATGCTGATTATTGGGATGCAAGTAATGTTGCTTTAAACGAAGTAACAGTGAATGTATCGAAAGAAGTAGCAACTTCTGTTCAATTATTTGATTCAAAACAAGTTCAATATACAACGATTAGTGACCAATTTGTGGATCAATATAAATCTCAACCAACATTCCATGCGCAACCAAAAGCAACAATGGGATATATGAATTTTAATACATTGAAACCAACAACAGCAAATCAACACTTCCGTCGTGCCATTGCGATGGCTTATGACAAACAAGCATTAACAAATAATGTCTTAAAAGATGGTTCAATCCCTTCAACAGGATTAATTCCAAAAAGTTTTGCAACAAATGAAGTCACTGGAAAAGATTTTGTAGATGAATCAGGCGATTTCTTGAAGTTTGATGTACAAGAAGCTCAAAAAGAATGGGAATTAGCGAAAAAAGAATTAGGTGTTAGTGAAGTAACGGTTACTTTATTAACTTCTGATACAGGAACTTCAAAACTTGTAGGGGAATATTTACAAGCGCAAATTCAAAAGAACTTACCAGGTGTAACATTTAAATTACAACCTGTTCCATTGAAAAATCGCTTAGAATTACAACGTGCAAGCGACTATGATATTTTTTACGGAACTTGGGCTCCAGATTATCAAGATCCATTGAACTTCTTAGAGCAATATATTACAGGTGGCGGTATTAACTTTGGGAAATACTCTAATCCTGAATATGATAAAGCAGTAGATACTGTGAAATCTACTTATGCCACTCAACCAGAAAACCGTTGGAATCAAATGCTTGCTGCAGAAAAAATCATTATGAATGATGCAGTTGTAGCTCCAATTTACCAAGCTTCTCAAAGTTATTTATTAGCTGAAAATGTAAAAGGCTTTGAAGTATTGCCATTTGGACGTACAGTGAACTTACGTCAAGCGAGTGTGCAATAAAAGAAATATTAAAAAAACTTGAGTGATGTGAGTCACTCAAGTTTTTTTGTCATATGATAATAAGAATGTCCGCTTAAATTCTTTGTACTAGTCGCAGTATAGCCTAGTTTTTGATAGAGCTGATATGCTTTGTCATTCATCTCTTCGCAATTGAGAGCAATGACACTAGCTCCTTGTTGCTTGGCTAAGTCTTCAACGGCTTGTAGTAATTTTATCCCAATTCCTTTTCTTCGGTGATTTTCATGCACAGAGAGAATATCAATATACCATTCTCCAGCTTGTGTTTCAGAATCTTCATAGAGACGAATGGAAGAAGGAATATTGTAGGCTTCGTATAATTGATAAAATGGATCATCAATTTGTGGTTCGAGATGTCCATGGTAGCCAAAGACGGCTCCTGCAACGCTTCCGTCTTCGATATAAACGAGTGTATTGATTAAGCTGTAGCGAAAGTTTTCTTGTAGCATAGCTTCTTTTAGCATTGCATGAAGAGTGCTAGGAGAAACTTCTTTCAAAATCGGTAATTCCATATCTTCCATAATCGTTTGGATGAGCGGAATTATTTGTGTTCTTTCTTCTGGGTTTGGTTGTCGTATCATTGGTGCGCCTTATTCTAATTGTATTTTTCGGTATGCGAGTGGTGTCATACCGAGTTTTTGTTTAAATTGTTTTGAAAAATAAGCTTGAGTTGAAAATCCAACAATGGATGCAATTTGTGACATCGAGTAGTTTGTTGTAGAAAGTAGTACTTTACTTTCTTCAATTCGGATATCGGTTAAATATTCCATTGGCGTTTGTCCCATTTCATTTTTAAAACTATGAGAAATATAAAATCGGCTTAAGTGTGTTAAATTAGCTAAATCTTGTAAAGAGATTTGTTCTCGATAATGTGTTTTTAAATAATGTTTGATGAGACTAATATCTTTGGTTGTTTTATTAATCGGGCTTACATCAATTTCAAAAGATTTATTTCGAAGAATTTTAATCAGTAATATTTCTAATAAATTATGACAAACTAATTCATAACTCATGGAATGATTAGTGGCTTCGGTAACCATGGCATTTAAATATACTAAAATATCCTTTTGTTCATCCCGTAAGTTGAAAAATGAAAAAGGTTGTTCAATATTTGTTTGAGTATTAAAAAAGTTGGAGAAGGATAATCCTGTAATTCCTAGAACGATATATTCTAGTGGAGAATCTGGAGAAGAAACTTCTGTATGTTCTACTTGAGGATTAATAATGACGAAATCTTGTGCTTTTACAGGAAAACGTCGATTTTCAATTAAAAATTCTCCCTTTCCATCTAATACATAAAATAATTCCATAAAAGGATGCGAATGTAAGGTACTATGCCAATCGCTATCATATTTTGATTTTGTAATCGATTCTAAATGAAAGGATAAGCTTCTCATATTGGATTCGATCACTAAATAACGTTCATTACTCATAGTGCACTCTCCCTTGTCTGATACTTATATTATACTTGAAAGCGTATTTTTCAGCAATTCCCTTTAGAAAAAATGATCGATTGTAGAAGTTTGAATGGAAGGAAGTATCAGTTTCGTTGACGGCAGTCATAAAAACAGGTATGCTATTTTCAGGTAGAAAGGAGTGCATGGAAAAGGTTTCGTCAATTTAAGAGATGAACCACTACAAATCAGAGTAGAATACATTGCGTTAAGTGCCAAACGGATGGGATGTTGCCGATTGGACGAAAAAGGGAACTCTTTGCGGTAGTGTATTCGCATTCGCTGCATTTAATGACAGACCATTTATTAAATGGAGCAGCTCTTTATGACAGTTAAAAGGAGATGCTAATATGAACAAACAAACACAATTAACAAAAACATTAACGGTAACCGCATTGATGATTGCCATGCGTTTAATTATTGAGATGATTCCATCGATTAAAATGGGGAATCTCGTACAAATTGGATTCGGATTTATCGGAGCGGCACTTGCTGGGGTGATTTTAGGCCCTTATCGAGCAGCTGTTGTAGGATTTTTTGTAGATATTTTAGGAAATTTCCTAAGAGGGGAAGCGAGTACCTTTTTCCCTGGATTTACTTTAACAGCCGTTTTAGGTGGATTAATTTATGGCTATTGCCTGTATCGTAAAGAATTAACACTTCCACGTATTTTTGTGACGGTATTAATCATTACAGTTGTGATTAATTTAGGATTGAATTCGCTTTGGATTTATATGATGACGCAAAAAGCTTTTTCAGCCTTTATGGGACTTCGAATTTTGAAAAATATCATCAGTTTACCGTTGAATACTGTGATTTTATATGTGCTGTTTCGTAATAAAACCATGCAACAGATCATTGAGAAATATCGAGTATAGGCGTATACTATTCTTACAATAAGGAGGGATAGCCATGCCATTTATTCATATTGAAATGTTAAAAGGACGTACACGTGAACAAAAAGAAGCACTTGTCAAAGAAGTAACAGAAGTTGTTTCGAAAAATACGGGTGCTCCTACAGAACATATTCATATTATTATTCAAGAAATCAAACATGAAAACTTAGGGCAAAACGGTCAACTACGTGGATAATGCCTAGTGAAAACTTTAGATGGGAATTTCCTGTCTAAAGTTTTTTTATTGTCAAAATCGCTATCCAATCGACGAATCTATCACAAAAAATAGCCATCAAAAGAATTTTTCGGATTTTATAAAAATATTTTCAAAAAATGATTGACGAAATGAGTGTATCAAGAGTATAATACAGTCAAGAAGCAAAGTGTATTAATGCATTAACACAACAGTACAAGGAGGGGATGAAATGTTATGATTCAGTTTGATAAACGATTGCCGGTATATGAACAGATTATTGACTATGTAAAAAGGCAAATTGTATCGGGTGAATGGGAATTAGGAAGTGAATTGCCGAGTCGAAGAGAATTTGCTAGCCAAATTCAAGTCAATCCGAATACTGTTCAAAGGGCATTTCGAGAAATGGAGGAGATGGGGTTGATTTCAACAGGAAATAATGTCATGAGTCGAGTGACAGATAATCCCGAATTAATTGGGCAATTAAAGCAAGAAATGTTACAAGAAGCAATACAAATTTTTGCGGATTCGATTTATCCATTACATGTTTCAAACGAGGAAATCATGGAACAGTTGGAACAAGCGATGAAGAGAAGAGAGGGAGAGTAGCATGTTAGAAGTAAAACATTTACATAAGAAATTTGGCAACAAATCCGTGCTAAATGGAATTTCTTTCACAGCAGAACGTGGAGAAATTACCGTATTAATCGGAGTGAATGGGATTGGGAAAACAACGATTATGAATATGATGATGGGGTTAATTCCAATCCAAAAAGGGGAAGTAAGTATTGATGGACAGGTGATCAAAGGAGATCGCTCGAAGAAGTTAGCGTACATTTGTGATCAAATTGTCGTCAATAAAGGCGAAACGATTTTTGAAGCGATGGCTTTTATGAGAACTTTTTATCCGAATTGGAATGATGAGAAAGCTAAAAAATTATTACATTTCTTCAAATTCAAAGGGAATGAAGTGATTCAACAATTATCAAAAGGAAATGTTGCAAAAGTTAACCTGTTATTAGGCTTATCCCTAGATGTTGATTTTGTATTAATGGATGAACCATTTTCCGGAATTGATATTTTTTCAAGAGAACAAATTGTACAATTATTTACTTCAGATTTATTAGAAGGAATTGGAGTTGTTTTAACGTCTCATGAAATCGAAGATATTGAATATATTGTTGATAAAGCCATTTTATTAGATGAAGGAAAAGTAATTAAAGAATTTTACGCAGAACAAGTGCGTGAAGAAGAAGGTAAATCCATTGTAGATGTGATGAGGGAGGTGTATCAATCATGAAAAAGATTTTTAATTTATGGTTGTATGAGTTGGGAAAAAGTAAATTTATGTTAGGATTTCTAACGATTGTGTTTTTTGTCATTCAAGTATTAGTTCATCTGATGCGCATTTTAAGAATAGATCCTAAAAATATAAATGTCGAAGATACAAGAAGTGTGACGGATTTAGTGCAATCAAGATTGGGAATGAATTTAGCGCTGATGGCAGCATTTATCATTATTATCATTGCCTCTGTTTATATTTGGGTCAAAGAATTTCGTAGTAAGGGGAATTTTATTAATCGATTATTCATTTTACCTGGTAATCGAATGCAAGTGTATTTTGCAAAATTCTTAACGATTTTATCTTACATTTTAGTACTTCAAATAACACAATTTATCATTCTTGGAGTGAATAAGGCGCTATTGCTTTGGAGATTTCCAGTTTTAGCAGACCATATTCATTACACGGACTTCTTGAATTCGGGTTCAATGTTACAATATTTATTACCGTTAAATGGAACTGCTTATGCATGGTGTATGGCATTTTTAATGGTTGTCATTGTTTTCTTCTTCCAATTAGCCATTTTAGAAGAAGGATTGAAAGCGTATGGTTGGGCTTTGATGGTGGTGTCTTTAGTCGTTTACTTTGTTATTTGCTGTGGTATTTTAGCAAGTTATATGCAATTGATGCTGCATTTATCTCTTACTCAAACGGAACAATATTTTATGACAATCTTGTATGCAGTCGTATTTATGGGCATTCATTGGTTAGTTGATTATTATTTATTAGAACGTAAAGTCAGTGTTTAATGGGGGTGAGCATATGAAATCAATTAAATTTGCATGGGGATTACTCGTAATTATTGTTGGATTTCTAGTTTTAGGAATTGGGAATATGGTTTGGACGTCAATGTCGGATGCTCCTTACACCATAGAATCTTCAGCAGAAGCCAATCAATATTTAAAAGGGACAGTTTTTGAAGTCGGAAAAGAAGGAGCAGGAAAAATCAGTAATAGTGTTTCGACATCATCCATTGTTGATGGGAAAGTGGAAAAACTATTCCAAACATTAGGAACTTGGAATGGGCAAGCGAGAGAACAAGCGATATTAAGTCGTATTCCTCTTTTAGAACGTTCATTGCTTGTCAGTCATAGACATGTATTACAATTAGACAATTCTTCACTATTTTATGATATTCATTGGGCTTCATATTTTAGTAATACTGGAGACTTTACATTTAATTATGCGATGTACTCGAATGAAAATAAACGAATCATTGAAAAACAAATTCCAATTCATTTAGATTCATCATTTGGCTGGGGAGAAGAACCAATCTTCCAACGTAAGGGAAAAGAATTAGGAGTCATTATTCCTTTTGTAGAAAGAAAATCGAGTGAAAGAAAATTCGTGAAGTTTGTTGTTTCCTTTGAAGAAGGTACTGTGAAAGATGTGGGAGAATTAACACTTGAAAAAGATGGTTTAATCTTCAATGCAGCATTTGGGAATCGTTCTTATAATCCAGAAACAATTGTGTTTAATGTACTTCCTACAAAAGAAGGGGGAAAATCTTCTGAAAAATCAGAAGAAGAGTATTATCAATATGATTTATTTACAAATGCATTCCGTAAGTTGGATATTAGTTCACTAAATAATGCAGCAAACTTCTACATTTCAGGTTCTCAAATTTATGCAGTAGAAACAACTCATCCAAGAGTAAGTGGTAGAAAATCAGGAAGAGACCATGCGGTTGAACGTCCGGAATATGTTGCAACGAAAGACCGTCAAGCAGAGTTAGAAACCGTGTATCGTGCTACAGCGGACTTATCTTTAGAAAAAATTGGAACACTACAACGTGATCCATATTCTTCAGAAGAAGTTTTAAATAAGGATACATTAGTTTATGTAGGACTCGATCAAGGTCAAAATGCACTTCGAGTATTTGATTTGAATAAGAAAGAAGAAGTTTTCTCAGCAAAAATCACACCAAAAGCAGATGCGAAGTTATATTTCCAAAGAAAACGTGAATATGTGATTTACTAAGGCATTATTGTTTAAGATAAATAGGGCGGTTGTCCAAGAAGGATGACGGTGCGACTCCGTTCGACTATTTATTGACGGCACTCCGTATGGGGTGCCTTTTTTGTTTTACGGGTTCAATTAACAAACAATGAATGTGGGGAAGGAATATTTAAATTTTAGGACTTAAAGTTTGATAGTTAACTAACAGCGTTTTTCAAACTTGAAATATTTTAAGAATCATGTTCTATAAAAAGTGTTTCAGTTGAATGCGATTGATTTGTTATAATTTTATCGAACTTATTGCTATTTAAAGTAAATATTGTATAATTAGCTTGCTTATAGTTTTAAGGAGGAAATCTTAAGCAGTAATTATTCGTAATATCGTATTTAATCTTTTTATGTAAAGGCTTTATTTGATTGATATTTATAATAAAAATGGAAAAGAGGATTTTTTATGACGGAATCAGAGAACAATATTGTGAATGAAGAAGTAGTAATGGAAGAAAAAGAAAAGGATACAGATACAACTTTTGAATCTACTGCTTCATTTGATGGGAATCAATTGTTACAAAAAGTACAAAAGATATTTCAAAAAAAGAAAAAAGAAGTAATTGGAGCTTTAGTAATTCTTGCAGTGGCCCTTGTAGCATATTTCGGATACAGTTATTATAATTCACTTCCAAAAAGTATCATAAATGAAGTTAAAGTTGATTTCACCGGATATGATGAATCTGGTAATTTATCGTATAATAGTGAAGATATTGCATCTTTAGTAGAAGAAGCAGTTTATAAAAAAGTGGGACTTGATAAAGATCAAGCTAAGGCATTAACGAAAGATGATCCTGTAGCTTATTCTATGCTTGCACAAGATAGAAAATTATCATTAAAATTAATGAAAGCTGAATCTATGCTTAAAACTATCCATTATGAATTTAATAAAACGAATAATCTAAAAAATGGAGAAGAAGTTACATTTACAATTACAACTAGTTCAAAAAATTCTCCAATTAAAGCAGAAAAGAAAGCTTTTAAAGTTCAAAATTTAAAAGAATATGAAAAAGTTTCTGCAGAAAACTTGTTAAAAGAAGTGACTGTCACTTTCTCTGGATTTAATGGATATGGTACAGTTTCATTTGGGAATAGTATTAAAAATTATTTCCAATTAAATACAAGCAATAGTTATTCTAATTTAAAAAATGGGGATAAAATCACTTTAACCGTAAATGACAGTTATATTAAAACTTTAAAAGAAAGTGGAAAAATTATTGATAACAAAAATGTAGATATTACAGTTTCTGGATTAAAAGAATTAAAAGACATCAAGAATTTTGAAGATTTAATCAAGAAAAATGACGATTATGTTAAATCAGAACATAAAAATGATTCTTATGATACTTATACAATAGAATCTCAAGGAAGTTATATGAGAATCAATGTCAATAATTACGACAAAGGAAGTATTTCTTTAGTTACTATTTATAAAGTAACAAAAACTGATAGTAAGGATAATAAATCTGTGAAATATAAATACTACGGTTACTCAGCATATCTATTAAAAGATGGTAATTTAGATATAGACACAGCTTCTAAAATTTCAGATCATTGGGGAACTAAAGATTTAGAAGGATTAAGAGCTCAACTATCTTCGGATGGATATAAAGTATATGAAGGTAAAAAAGAGTAGCTATTTAATCATTACAATTTTACCCTGATTCTAGTTGTTTCTTCTATGTTTTGTGAAAGATGTATAAAGGGAAAACTTTATAAAATATCGATAATAACCTTGAGGATAGAAAAAGGAGGAATTCAATATGGCAAAAGTAAATTATGAAGGCCCAGAACAATTTAGACCATTAGGTGCGTGGGAATATTTTGGATATTCCATTCTTTACAGTATTCCATTAATTGGATTTATTATGATGATTGTTTTTAGTTTTAACGATTCAAATATCAATCGTAGAAACTTTTCAAGATCATTCTTTTGTGGATTTGTTGTGTTTATCGCTGTAATTGCGTTATTTGGTGCTACAGGATTTTTTACACACTTGTCGAATCAATAATTTAGAAATTATCGTTAACAAAAAAGAGCATTCCGTTTGGGATGCTCTATTTTTCTTGTAAATGTGGACTTGGCAATAGTCGGTTAACAATCATGGCAATGACTGCTCCAATTAAAGTGTCCAAGACACGTTGAATCGCATATTCTACATTCACAGCTGCTTCAATCGTATAAAAAATCACTAAGAAAGTCGCTGACGAATTAATGACAGCAGTTTTATTGAATCGATTGCAAAATAAAATTAATAAAATAATTCCAATAGGAACTAATAGTAAGTCTGTGTAATCTGGAAGAGTAAAATGTTGATATGCTTGAAGAAGGATAATGGCTAATACCCCGCCAGACATGTTTCCGAAGAAACGAGCAATTCCGAACTTCCAAGTTTGTTTATGGTCTGTTCTTAAACTAAATACTGCCGATAACACAGCTAACATTGGAGAACCACGATGGAGTACCTTAAAAAGTACAATACAAATAAAAGCTGATACAGCTGTTTTGAAAGTTCTTAGTCCAATGTGAAAAGGATTTTGTTGTTGATTAGGCACACTTTCACCTCGTTGTTTAAAATTCTTGAATATCATATCATAAATTGTATAAAGCGACAACGAGTAAGAATGTCGATTAAAGTCAGATTGAAAATGTAATTAATTTTATAAAAAACATGGAAAATTCAAGCGTAAAATTAAGGTTTATGATAGAATTAGAGGTATGTATAGAAAGTGGTGTTGCTGTGGGAAGACGAAAATCAATCAAATGGAAATCGCATATGAAATTAGGGGTTAAGAGATTGACGTTAGGAATCGTTTTAGTATTCGTAGCGATTTGTAGTGTGATTATTATGGGGACATTACAGTTTCAAGAAACAAGACAAGATCCTACAGAAATCGCACACCAACAATTTATTCAAACGCTTGTCCCGTCTTCTCAAAAAGCATATCAATTATATAAAGTTTTACCGAGTATTAGTTTAGCTCAGGCTATATTAGAGTCTGATTGGGGAGAAAGTGGACTGTCAAAAGATTATTATAATTTATATGGCATGAAGGCTGGTGCTGCAGAACCCAGTGTCCAATTAGAAACGAGTGAATATGTCAATGGAAAATGGATTACGATTATGGCACCGTTTCGAGTTTATAATAGTTGGGCAGAATCCGTGGAAGCTCACGCTAAGTTATTAACGTATGGAGTGGACTGGAATCCTAAACTATATGAGCCTGTTTTAAAAGCAAAAAATTATAAAGAAGCAGCACATGCCCTTCAAAAAGCAGGATATGCTACAGATCCAACTTATGCACAAAAAATTATTACGGTTATTGAAACATATCATTTATCACAATATGATCAACTTCATGAAAAATCTGTAAAGGAGTAGAAAACACATGAGTCAATTATTACCAGGAAGTATTATTGGAATTATTGGTGGAGATTCTCAAATTTCATCCGTTATTTTAATGGCGAAACGTTTAGGGTATTGTGTTCACCATTTCCGCGAAGAAGATGAACCAAGTGTTTTATTAGCAGATAAAGAAGTGATTGCTCGTTATTCTAATAAACATGCATTATCAGATTTTGCCATGCAAGTGGATACGATTTATGTTTTAACAAATCAAATTGAAATAGATATGATTATCGCCTTAAGTGGAAAAACTCGTTATTATCAATCGTTTGAATTAGCAGAAATTTCTCAAAATCGTATGGTTGAAAAGTTATTTTTAGAAGAACATGCAATTAATGTAGCACCTTATGGAATGATTACAAGTATTGGTGAATTACCAAGTTTACTATCAAGTATTGGTTTTCCTGCTGTATTAGAGACAAATCGTTTCGATAAAAAACAAAAGGAAATGATAATTTATGACCATGATATGGATGATCATGTATTTCAATTAGTAGAGGAACAATCTTGTATGGTGACAGCTTTTGTTCCTGCGCAACGTCATTTTAGCCTAACCATTCTTCGTGATTATGAAGATCATATTACAATATTGCCGATTACAGAAGATGTTTATGTAGATGGAACATTAAAATATTCGATTGCATCAAAACGGATGAATCCTGAATGGGTCGGAGAATTAAGAACGATTGCTTCAAAAATGATGCGTTCTATTTCGGGATCGACTTTAGTATCAATTCAAGTTGTCATGGCAAAAAATGGTATTTTTTATGTTACAAAGGTAGATCAAATTCCATTGATTCAACATCAATTTAGTAGTAAACAGATGGCACATTCGTTTAGTGAAGTGTTATTACGGTTATCAACTGGATTAGGGGTGTTGGAATGCAGTTTAGTAGAAGAAGCATTAATTGTTCCGATTTATCGAGAAATGCTAGAAAAGGCGCATGTTTTAACAATTTTAAAACCACACTGGGAATTTGAATATTTCCAAGTTAAAGGTGGAAACCTCCAAGAAGCAGTCGGAGTGATTCGATTAACAGGTGCTTCAAGTGTGGATTTAGTCAATGAATTAGAATTAAGTGGATTACACGATTAGAATGTAACAATAGAAAGGATGACTTTGTGAGTATTTCAGCGAAATTACTAGAAGGAATGAATGAACGTCAAAAAGAGGCGGTTCAACATACTCAAGGCCCATTGTTGATTATGGCAGGTGCTGGTAGTGGGAAAACGAGAGTATTAACGCACCGTATGGCGTATATTTTAGCAGAAGAAGAGGTTCATCCTTGGAATATTTTAGCGATTACCTTTACAAATAAAGCAGCACGTGAAATGAAAGAGCGGGTGAGTCAATTAGTTGGCCCGCAAGCAGAAGATATGTGGGTATCTACTTTCCACTCGATGTGTGTGCGTATTTTAAGAAGGGATATCGAATTACTAGGCTATCAACGATCTTTTACAATTTGTGACCCGAGTGAACAACAAACGGCAATGAAACGAATTTTAAAGAAATTAGATATTGATAGTGAAAAATATGATTGTCGCATGATTTTAAATCGAATTAGCCAAGCTAAAAATGATTTAGAAGATGTGGAAGAATTTAATAAGAAATATACGGGATATGTGGAACAAATTATTGCAAAATGCTACCGTGAATATCAAAAAGAATTAGCCAAAAGTATGACGCTAGATTTTGATGATTTAATTATGTTGACGGTGCAATTATTCCAAAAACATCCGGAAACATTGCAGTATTATCAACAAAAATTCCAATATATCCATGTGGATGAGTATCAAGATACAAACCATGCTCAATATCGATTAGTAACGATGTTAGCGAAGAAGTTCAAAAATATTTGTGTCGTTGGGGATGCAGACCAAAGTATTTATGGTTGGCGTGGTGCTGACATGAGCAATATTTTAGAGTTTGAAAAAGATTATCAAAACGCAAAAGTTGTTTTATTAGAACAAAATTATCGTTCAACAAAAACGATTTTACAAGCAGCTAATCATGTCATTGAGAATAATGTTAATCGTAAAGTGAAGAAATTATGGACTGAAAATGAAGAGGGACAAGCTATTACGTATTACCGTGCTCAATCGGAGCAAGATGAAGGACGGTATGTATTGTCACAAATTCAAAGTCTATTAAGAGATGGCTATCATTATGATGATTTTGCTATTTTATATCGTACAAATGCGCAATCTCGTGTCATGGAAGAAAATTTACTAAAATCAAATATCCCATTCCGATTAGTAGGTGGGCAACGATTCTTTGAAAGACTGGAAATTAAAGATTTACTAGCGTATTTACGTTTAATTGTCAATTCTCAAGATGATTTAAGTTTTAGAAGAATTGTTAATAGTCCAAAACGAGGAATAGGGGCTACTTCTTTAGCGAAGTTGTCAGATTTTGCTGAGGTATATCAATTCTCATTATTAGAAGCAAGTTTGCAAACAACATTATCGCCTTTATCTGGGAAAGCAGCAAAGGCTTTAGAAAAATTTGCAACAACGATTGAAGAATTAAGAAAAATGCAAGAGTTTCTATCCATTAGTGAATTTGTAGAACAAGTGATTGAAAAAACAGGGTATCTTACTTCTCTAGAACAACAACATACAATGGAAGCTGATGCGAGAATTGAAAATATTCAAGAGTTTATCTCGGTGGCAAAACAATTCGAACAAGATCGTTTAGAAGAAGAGTCTGAAGAATCTCCATTATTACAATTTTTAACAGATTTATCTTTAGTTTCTGATGTGGATAGCGATGATGGGGATGGTCGTATGGTGACATTGATGACCCTTCATGCTGCTAAAGGGCTAGAGTTTCCAGTTGTATTTATTATCGGATTAGAAGAAGGGATTTTCCCAAGTTTAAGAAGTATAATGGAGAGTGACGACGATGTGGAAGAAGAACGTCGTCTAGCGTATGTAGGAATTACTCGTGCAGAACAAAAGTTATATTTAACAAATGCATACTCCAGATTGTTATATGGACGTACACAATCCAATCGTCCATCAAGATTCATTTTAGAAATTGGAGAAGAATTATTTGATTCTAAACAACAGCAATCCTATGGACATACAACTAGAGAGTCTTCCTCATTTGTTTCGAAAACTTCGTCTTCGGGTTCATTATTTGACAAATATAGAGTGAAATCTCAGGCAACTGCTTATCAACCAAAAGCAGTTCAGCCTTCTAGTATTCAACCGGTACGTAAACAGACAGTTACTGTTAGTGATGGAGCTGCCTGGAAAGTGGGCGACAAAGTCATGCATAAGAAATGGAATGTTGGAACAGTCGTTAAAGTAACAGGTGAAGGTACGAATCAAGAAATTGATGTTGCTTTTGCAGGAATGGGTATTAAACGCTTATTAGCAAGTTTTGCCCCAATTGAAAGAATAGAGGAGTCGTAAATGGATACTTCAGTAGAACAAAAAATCCAACAATTAAGAGAACAATTGAATCGTTGGAGTCATGAATATTATGTTCAAGATTGTCCAACCGTTACGGATCATGAGTATGATGAAGCGTATCATGAACTAGTACGATTAGAATCGGAGTATCCACAATTGATTACTCCAGATTCTCCAACGCAACGTGTTGGTGGAGTTGTGCTAGACAGTTTTGAAAAAGTAACCCATCAAAATCCTATGTTGAGTTTGTCAAATGCATTTTCAAAAGAAGATTTACAAGCATTTGATGATCGAATTAAAAAATTAACAAACCGCACGATTGACTATGTGTGCGAATTGAAAATTGATGGTTTATCTGTAGCACTAACATACCAAGAAGGGCAATTAGTTCTAGGAGCAACACGTGGAGATGGTGTAATAGGGGAAGATATTACGCATAATATTAGAACGGTTAAATCTGTTCCTCTTTCACTAGAACAACCATGGTCGATTGAAGTTCGTGGGGAATGTTATATGCCGAAAAAATCATTCCAACAATTGAATCAATCAAGGGAAGAAGAAGGTTTAGAAGTATTTGCCAATCCTAGAAATGCAGCTGCAGGAAGTTTAAGACAATTAGATTCTAAAGTGGCAGCTAGTCGAAATTTAGCCGTATTTCTCTATCAAAGTCCTAGTGTAGAAGCTTTAGAAGTGGCTTCTCAAATGGAATTACTAGAAAAAATGCAAGCATTAGGCTTTGTCACGAATCAAGAAAGAGCGTTGTGCCATTCGATTGATGAAGTATGGGCATTTATTGAAAAAATGACAGTGGAAAGAAATAACCTTCCATATGAAATTGATGGAATTGTGATAAAGGTCAATGACTTTAAAGCGCAAGAAGAAATAGGATTTACCGTAAAAGCTCCAAAATGGGCAATTGCTTATAAATTTCCTGCAGAAGAAGCACAAACCATTGTTAGAGATATTGAATGGACAGTAGGACGTACGGGAGTAGTGACACCAACTGCCGTAATGGATGCGGTATTTCTTGCTGGAACTACGGTAAAACGTGCTAGCTTACATAATGTGGATTTAATTCGAGAAAGAGATATTCGAATTGGAGATACCGTCGTTGTTCATAAAGCGGGCGATATTATTCCAGAAGTGACTCGAGTGCTGTTAGACAAACGTCCAGAAGGGTTAGCACCGTATGAATTTCCTAAAGACTGTCCTTCTTGCTCGAATCCTCTCGTGCATTTAGAAGAAGAGGTGGCATTAAGATGTATGAATCCAAAATGTCCTGCTCTTTTAAAAGAAGGATTAACTCATTTTGTATCTCGAGATGCGATGAATATGTCTGGAGTAGGAACAAGAATCATTCATCAATTATTTGAAAGTGGATTAGTCCATGATGTAGCAGATTTATATCATTTAACAATGGAACAATTATTAACACTCGATAAAATTCAAGAAAAATCTGCACAGAAAATCTTACATGCGATTGAAACGAGTAAACAAAACTCGTTAGAGCGGTTATTAACAGGTCTAGGTATTCGAAATGTCGGTTCAAAGGCAGCAAAAGATTTAGCAATGCATTTTGAAACAATGGAGAACCTTCAAAAATCGACTGCGGAAGAATTGGTTGCCATTGAAGGGCTAGGAGAAGTCATTGCACATAGCGTTCTTGCTTATTTTAACCAAGAAACTGTTCAAGAAATGTTAGAAGAACTAAAAACAGCAGGAGTTAATATGACTTATTTAGGTAAAGCTAAATCAGCTCATTCAGAAGACTCACTTTTAGCTGGAAAGACAGTTGTATTAACAGGAACGTTAGAGCAAATGACAAGACAAGAAGCCAAAGAAGCGATTGAATCTTTAGGTGGAAAAGTGACAGGTTCCGTTTCTAAAAAAACAGACCTTGTCATTGCAGGTGCTCAAGCAGGAAGTAAATTAACCAAAGCAGAATCTCTAGGAATTTTAGTATGGGATGAAGAACAATTTAGAACAATGATTGAAGGAAAGGAAGACCTATGAAGAAGAAAATCATCACTTTTGCTAGTGTAACAGCGATGTTATTAGCAGGGTGTGCGAATATTAATCAAGCAACGCAGAAAAATGTTGAATCAGAATCTTCACGTGCAAAAGTGGCTCAACCAACAACGAACCAACTTTCAAATCAATATTATAGAGCGTTGATCACAAATGGAAAATATCAAGTAAGTAAAACTCGTGGAGCAACATTAAGTTTAAATACGGGCTTTAACTTAAGAAATTTTGAATCAGGATTAATTGAATTATCACGTGCAGTTTTTCCAACGAATCAATATTTCTTTAGAGAAGGACAAGTTATTGATTCTACGACTACGAATCAATGGGTCGCTCGTAAATCTGAGAAAAATCCAGATGGATTAAATCCAGAAGATAATGGTGAAACAGATGCTAGTAAGAGAAATCCGTATTATTTGGCACAAATTTTAGAACAAGATTTCATGATTCAAACGGAAAACAATTATGAATTAGGTGGTATTAGTATCGGTCTTGCGATGAATACAGTCGATTATTATACGGCTGGAGATAAAGATGCTGAACAACAGATTTCTAATGATGCCATGTTGAAACAAGCAAAATCGATAGCCAATACAGTTTTAACTCGTTTACGACAAAATGATGCTTTGAAGACCGTTCCGATTGTTTTTGGAATTTTTAAACAAGCTCCAAAGGATGATATTGGTGGAGGAGTTTATATTTTAGAAGCAACTTCAGTAGAAGGAACTGAAATTACAAACTGGACTAATATGAATCAAAAAGTAGTAGTATTACCATTAGTGGATGGAAATCCAACGGAAGAATCATCAGCTTTTGAAAACTTTAGAACGGAAGTTCAAAATTTTTTCCCGAATTTATCAGGAGTTACGGCAAAAGTTTATTATCAAGAAAATGCTGCTAAAAAAATGGTGGTCAATATTATGACTCAATTTTATGGAGAATCAGAAATTATTGCTTTAGCACAACATGTCACAGATGTTGCGAATAAATTTTTACCAAAAACAACACCGGTAGAAGTTCGTATCTCATCGATTAATGGAATGGAAGCATTCTTACTACAAGATACTACTCAAGGTATATTTACGTATCACGTTTTTGATTAAAGATTGACATAAAAGGTATGTGGCTTTTACAATAGAATAGAAAGAAAAGTAGAAAGTGAGGAACAGTCATGGCAATTGAAGAATCAGAAGTACGTCACGTTGCAAAATTGGCGAAATTATCATTTGCAGATCATGAAATTTTACATTTCACAGAGCAAATGAGTGATATCATCGATATGGTAGAACAATTAAAAGAAGTGGATACAACAGGAGTAGAAGTTACAACTCATGGTTATTCATTAGTGAATGTTTTACGTGAAGATGTGCCAGTAAAAGGAACTGATCGTGATTTATTAATGAGAAATGTAAAAACAAGCGAAGATGGATTTATCCAAGTACCTGCAATTATGGGTGAAGGAGAGGAGTAAGACGCATGAGTTTATTAGAAAATCAAACATTAGTAAGCTTGCATGAAGGTTTAGTTCAAAAGAAATTTACTTCTCAAGAATTAACAAGTGCAACATTTGAAAAAATTCAAGCAGTAGATGATAAAGTTGGAGCTTTCTTAGCGTTAAATGAAGAAGAAGCAATGGCTCAAGCGAAAGCTGCTGATGAAAAAGGTTATGATTCAGCTCTTTCTCTTCAAGGTTTACCAATCGGAATTAAAGATAATATTGTAACTCGTGATTTAATCACAACAGCTGCAAGTCGTATGTTGGAAGATTTCAATCCAATTTATGATGCGCATGTAATGGACTTATTGAAAAAAACAGGAGCTGTTAATGTCGGAAAATTAAACATGGATGAATTTGCCATGGGTGGTTCGACAGAAAATTCTTATTTCAAGAAAACTAGAAACCCTTGGGATTTAACAAAAGTTCCTGGAGGATCTTCAGGGGGTTCTGCAGCAGCTGTTGCAGCTGGGGAAGTATTAGCAACTTTAGGTTCTGATACAGGTGGTTCGATTCGTCAACCTGCAAGTTTTACAGGGATTGTTGGAATGAAACCAACTTATGGTCGTGTATCTCGTTATGGACTAATTGCCTTTGCATCAAGCTTAGACCAAATTGGACCATTAACTCGTACGGTTAAAGATAATGCATTAGTATTAGAAGCAATTAGTGGATATGATCACCGTGATTCTACAAGTGTAAATGTACCTGTTCCAAATTATTACCAACAAATTAATGGAAATATTAAAGGATTAAAAATTGCTTTACCAGTAGAATATTTAGGAGATGGAATTGATCCTGAAATTCGTAAAGCAGTCTTAAAAGCCGCTGAACAATATCGTGCGTTAGGAGCAACTGTAGAAGAAGTGAGCTTACCTCATTCTAAATACGGTATTCCTGCCTATTATATTATTGCTTCTTCAGAAGCATCTTCTAACTTACAACGTTTTGACGGTATTCGTTATGGACACCGTTCAGCTGAAGCGAAAACATTAGAAGATTTATACATCATGAGCCGTACAGAAGGATTCGGTATGGAAGTAAAACGTCGTATTATGTTAGGAACATTCTCATTAAGTTCTGGTTACTATGATGCTTACTTCAAGAAAGCAGGACAAGTTCGTACATTAATTAAACAAGATTTTGCCAATGTCTTTGCAAACTATGATTTAATTTTAGGACCTGTAACGACTTCTACTGCATATGGAATTGGAGAAAGAAATGATGATCCAATTGAAATGTATATGGCGGACTTATTAACCGTTCCTGTAAACTTAGCAGGACTTCCAGCAATTTCTGTACCTGCTGGATTCTCTAGCGAAGGGTTACCAATTGGTATTCAATTAATCGGAAATTACTTCCAAGAACAAACCATTTATCAAGCAGCATTTGCATTTGAACAAGCAAATGACTATTACTTAAAACAAGCAAACGTATAAGGAGGAACATAAGATGAATTTTGAAACAATTATTGGGCTAGAAGTTCACGTAGAGTTAAAAACAGATTCAAAAATCTTCTCTCCTTCACCAGCTCATTTTGGAGCAGAGCCAAATACAAATACA
This sequence comes from uncultured Granulicatella sp., assembly GCF_963516875.1. Taxonomy (GTDB): domain Bacteria; phylum Bacillota; class Bacilli; order Lactobacillales; family Aerococcaceae; genus Granulicatella. Next base: position 52,614 of record NZ_CAUQCL010000010.1, read on the forward strand.
ACAGTGATTGACTGGGGTTATCCAGGGGTACTTCCAGTTATTAATAAACGTGCGATTGAATTTGGAATGCGTGCTGCATTAGCCTTAAACTGTGAAATTTCACAACATACAAAATTTGACCGTAAAAACTATTTCTACCCTGATAATCCAAAAGCGTATCAAATTTCTCAATTTGATTATCCAATCGGTCATGATGGATGGATTGATATTGAAGTAGAAGGAAAAACAAAACGTATCCGTATCGAGCGTGTTCACTTAGAAGAAGATGCTGGTAAAAATACTCACGGAACGGATGGATTCTCATATGTAGATTTAAATCGTCAAGGAACACCATTAATTGAGATTGTATCTGAAGCGGATATGCGTTCTCCTGAAGAAGCATATGCTTATTTAGAAGCATTACGTCAAATTATTATGTTTACAGGCGTATCGGATGTGAAAATGGAAGAAGGCTCAATGCGTTGTGATGCGAATATTTCTTTACGTCCTTATGGTCAAGAAAAATTCGGTACAAAAACAGAGTTGAAGAACTTAAACTCATTCAATAATGTACGTAAAGGTTTAGCATATGAAGAAGTACGTCAAGCTCAAGTATTACGTAGTGGTGGCGTTATCGGTCAAGAAACAAGACGTTTTGATGAATCAAATGGTCAAACAATTTTAATGCGTGTGAAAGAAGGGTCAAGTGACTACCGTTACTTCCCAGAACCAGACTTACCAAACTTAGAAATTTCAGATGAATGGGTAGAAGAAGTTCGTCAATCGATTCCTGAAATGCCAACTATTCGTCGTGAACGTTATGTTCGTGAGTTTGGATTACCAGAATATGATGCAATGGTCTTAACTTTATCAAAAGAAATGTCTGATTTCTTTGATGAAACAGTTGCAGCAGGTAGTGATCCAAAATTAGCTTCTAACTGGTTAATGGGAGATATTTCTGCTCACTTAAATAGTAAAAAATTAGAATTACGAGATCTATTATTAACACCACAAAGTTTAGCAGAAATGATTCAACTAATTGGAGACGGAACAATCAGCTCTAAATTAGCGAAGAAAGTATTCTTATTATTAGCTGAAGAAGGCGGAACTGCTCGTCAAGTTGTTGAAAAACATGGTATGATTCAATTAAGTGATCCATCACAATTATTACCAATTATTCAAGATGTGTTAGCTAATAACGCACAGTCTATTGAAGACTTCAAAAATGGTAAAGATCGTGCAGTTGGCTTCTTAGTAGGTCAAATTATGAAACAAACAAAAGGAAAAGCAAATCCTGGAATTGTAAACCAATTATTACAAGAAGAATTAGCAAAATATTAATAACTGAGAGAACTGAAGCGCAGTAGAAGGGGAGTTCCTATGATGCGTTCAGTTAAATAACCACTGGGGGTGAATAGAAAACGGAATTTCCGACTTTTATTCACTCCTTCTCTCTTTTTCATAAAGAATGAATGGAGGTGTCAAAATGATTCGAGTTCATACAAAAATTATTCAAGCTGGAGAAACCTTACAAACGGAATTAGAAGCACCGATTGAATCCATTGAATGGAAAGTTGAAAACGAACAATTAGCATTGTCGTATCAAGAAAAAGAAACACAGACAAAAGTGGATTTACTTGTATCTGGTGAAGAAATTCAATTATTCCGAAAAGGCGAAGTAGCTAGTCAATTAATATTTCAACATCAAAAGAAAACAAAGGGTCGTTATCAATTGGCTCAAGGACAAGAAATTTTATTTGAGATTAAAACGAAGAATGTAGAGGTTTCATTGGACTGGAAACAAATTTCTTTTGAATACCAATTATCTCAACAAGGAGAAAATTTAGGAGAATTTACAGTAAATATGGAAATTCTTAAAGAAAACATTGTGCAATAGTAGCGTATTATAGCTTTTGTATGCTATACTGTTAAGGAATATGTGGAAAGGAAGTGTATCCTTTGGAATTAAAAGCACTGGATGGAATCAACAAAAACGAATTATCAATGGTTGAAGTAGCACATGCTATCTTGGAAGTAAAACAAGAAGTAATGGACTTTAATCAATTATTAGTAGAAGTTCAATCATATATGGAGTTAAGCGATGAGCAATTAGAAGCACGTATGGCTCGTTTTTATACAGATTTAAATATTGATGGTAGCTTCATTTCACTTGGAGAAAATCGTTGGGGCTTACGTTCATGGTATCCAATCGATTCAATCGATGAAGAAATTGTTTCATCAATGGATGATGAAGACTTGAAAAAACGTCGTAAAAAACGTAAAAAAGTTAATGCCTTTGGAACTGAAGAAGATCTTATCGATTACAATGATGATGATCCAGAAGATGAAGATGGCTTGTTAGAAGATGAAGAAGATGATGATGTTATCGACTTAGACGATGATGTAGATGATGAAGAAGAAACAGAATTAGATGCATATCGTTCTGATTTAAGTGAATTAGGTGCTGACGAAGACTTAGATGAAGAAGTTAGTGCGGATGAAGATTTATCTATTATTAGTGATGACGAGTTAGATAGCGATTATGAAGAAGAGGACGAATTATAATCCTTTGTAATTTGTAAAAAGTTAGAAAGTGGGAGTGCGTTGCGCTCCTCTTTTTTATAGGGAGGAAAAGTTATGAGAAGAATTATATCATCATTTTTTGATGCAACTTTTCTAAAATTTATGTTAGTAGGAGTTGTTAATACACTTGTCGGAACAGCGATTATGTTTTTTTGCTTTAATATATTAGCGTGGAGTTATTGGATTTCAAGTGCGTTGAATTACATGGTGGGAAGCATCGTGAGTTATTTGTTGAATAAGCGATATACTTTCCAGCAAAAAGGGCATGATTGGCATACTGTATGGAAATTTATCGTGAATGTTTCCGTTTGTTATGTTCTTGCCTATGGATTAGCGAAACCATTTGTTGCATGGCTGCTTTCTGGTGTTACTACAAATATACAAGGAAATGCTGCGTTATTCGTTGGAATGGTTTTATTTGTTGGGTTTAATTATATCGGACAAAGATTTTGGGCATTTTCTACACGATAAGTATTTGATGAAAGCATTGTTGTAGGAAAGTTAGTAGTTTAATTCTGATAATCGTTATGGTAAAATAACACTATCTTTTAGATTCAAGGAGGATACTGCCAAATGGCGGAAGATAAGAAAACTTTTTATTTAACAACACCGATTTATTATCCAAGTGGACAATTACATATCGGGCATGCATATACAACCGTAGCTAGTGATGCGATGATTCGCTATAAAAAATTACAAGGCTACGATGCATACTTTTTAACAGGAACAGATGAACATGGACAAAAAATTCAACAAAAAGCCCAAGAAGCAGGGGTAAGTGAGATTGAATTTGTCGATAATATTATTTTCGGTATTCAAGATTTATGGAAAAAACTAGATGTTTCGTACAATGATTTTATTCGTACGACTCAACCTCGTCATAAAAAATCTGTACAGAAAATTTTCCAAAAATTAATGGATAATGGCGATATTTATTTAGGTGAATATGAAGGTTGGTATTCTGTTAGTGATGAAGAATACTTTACAGAATCTCAATTAGTCGAAGTCTATCGTGATGCAGATGGAAAAATGATTGGGGGAGTGGCTCCAAGTGGTCATGAAGTCCAATTAGTGAAGGAAGAATCTTATTTCTTCAGAATGAGTAAATATGCAGATCGCCTATTACAATACTATGAAGAACATCCAGAATTCATTCAACCAGAATCTCGTAAAAATGAAATGATTAATAACTTCATTAAACCAGGTTTGGAAGATTTAGCCGTTTCTCGTACATCATTTGACTGGGGAATTCCAGTACCAAATGATCCAAAACATGTCATTTATGTATGGATTGATGCTCTATCAAACTATATTACAGCTTTAGGCTATGGAAGTGATGACGAGACGTTATTCAATCGTTATTGGCCAGCAGATGTACATTTTATCGGAAAAGAAATCGTTCGTTTCCATACAATTTATTGGCCAATTATGTTAATGGCATTAGATTTACCATTACCGAAGAAAATTTTTGCCCATGGTTGGTTATTAATGAAAGACGGTAAAATGTCTAAATCTAAAGGGAATGTTGTCGACCCTAATACATTAATTGAACGTTATGGTTTAGATGCTTTACGTTACTATTTATTACGTGAAGTTCCATTTGGTTCAGATGGTATTTTCACTCCAGAATCATTTGTAGAACGCATTAATTATGACTTAGCAAATGACTTAGGAAACTTATTAAACCGTACAGTAGCGATGATTAATAAGTATTTCGATGGAACAATTCCAGCTTATTCAGCACCAGTTTCAAGCTTTGATTATGAATTAGTAGAAGCTTCAAAAGTGATGATTGAAGAAGTAGAAGCAGCGATGGAAGAAATGCAATTCTCAGTTGCATTATCAGCGATTTGGAAATTTGTTTCTCGTACAAATAAATATATTGATGAAACAACTCCATGGGCAGCTGTAAAAGATGATGCTCGTCAAGAAGAATTAGCTCGTACGATGAGTTATTTAGCAGAAAGCTTACGTATTATTGCGGTGGCTTTACAACCATTCTTAACACAAACGCCAGGAGAAATCTTAGCACAATTAGGAATTCAAGACGAAGCTTTACGTGACTATCCTTCGCTTCATACATTTGGAGTAATTCCAGCAGGTACAACAGTTGTTGAGAAAGGACAACCAATTTTCCCACGTTTAGATATGGACGAAGAAGTTGCTTATATTCAAGGTAAAATGGGTGGAACGGTTAAAGAAGAAGTAGCGACCGAATGGAACCCAGAAGAAGTGGAATTAACAACTGAAAAAGAAGCCATCAAATATGATGATTTTGATAAATTGGAATTAAAAGTCGCAGAAGTCATTGACTGTAAACCAGTGGAAGGTGCAGATAAATTATTACAATTCCGTTTAGATGCAGGAGATGTTGGCGGACATCGTCAAATTCTATCAGGTATCGCTCAATGGTATCCAAATCCAGAAGAGTTTATTGGTAAAAAAGTAGTGATTGTCGCAAACTTAAAACCACGTAAGATGAGAGGTCAAATTAGTCAAGGAATGATCTTATCTGCAGAAAAAGATGGAGTATTACAAGTAGTTTTAGCTCCTCAAGAAATGCCAAATGGTTCATTTGTTTCATAATCAATAGAGAACACAGTTATTGTAGGGAGAGTACGTTGCTTTACAACGTACTCTTTCGTATATATGAGAAAGAACAGGAGAATGTAAGATGAAAAAAGGCTTTTTAACAGGTTTACTATTGTTTGGTTTCTTTTTTGGAGCAGGGAATTTAATCTTTCCGCCTTCATTAGGATTATTTTCTGGTGAGTATTTCTGGCCAGCGATTGCAGGATTTATTTTATCAGGTGTCGGTATTCCAATTATTACATTAATTGTAGGCGCAACGAGTAACGGAAGTTTTAAACATGAATTAGAAAGTAAAGTTCATAAAGTATTTGCAGTAGCATTTTTAGCTGTTTTATATTTGTCGATTGGACCATTTTTTGCGATTCCAAGAACAGCGACTGTTTCGTATTCGATTAGTATTCAGCCATTTGAGTCAGCTTTAGCTTCAATGGGAATTTCAGGTACAGTATCATTGTTGATTTATACCGTTTTATATTTTGCTGCTGCGTATTGGATTGCGATTCATCGCTCAACGATTTTAAATAGTATCGGGAAAATTTTAACGCCATTATTTGCAGGATTAATTTTAGTTTTAGTATTATTAGGAGCAATTAAATATGCAGGAGTAGCACCAATGGAAGCAGCAACCGCTTATCAAAATGGTGGATCATTTGGGAATGGATTTATTGAAGGATACAATACATTAGATGCCCTAGCTTCTGTTGCTTTCTGCGTAGTAGCAGTGAATACATTGAAAAAATTCCATTTTTCTTCAAAAGAAGAATTTACAAAAACGATTATCGGTGTAGGTTTAGTGACTGCTGTAGGATTTAGTGTGTTATATTTAGGATTAGCAAATTTAGGAAATCATTTTACAGTGCCAGCAGATGTATTAGCAGATAAAGCAGTGAATAAAGGATCTTATATTTTGGCAGCCGCTTCAAAAGATATTTTCGGAGTATTTGGACAAGTGTTTTTAGGAGCAATGGTTATTTTAACGTGCTTTACAACAACGGTTGGATTAATTGTTTCAACTGGAGAGTTTTTTGAAGAGTTATTCCCTAAATATTCTTACAAAGTATATGCAACAGTTTTCTCATTAATTGGCTTTGGAATTTCTAATTTAGGATTAAATACTGTTATTAAGGTTTCATTACCGGTATTACTAATTTTATATCCAATTACAATTATTATCGTTGTACTTATCATTTTAAATAAATTTGTTCCACTTTCTAAAGTTGGAATGCAGTTAACAGTTGGATTAACAGTTTTAGTATCCGTATTAACAGTATTAGGAGATACCCTAAAATTATCGGCATTATCTACTGTGATGAACCAATTACCGTTTTCTACTTTATCGTTAGGATGGATTGTTCCAGCATTCGTAGGGATAGTGATTGCTTTGGTTTTAAGTGATAAACAAAAAGGTGAAGTATTTGATTTTGAAAAAATTTTAGCAGAGTAAGAAGGTAGGCTAGTATGTTTTTATATGGGGTTACGATTTTCGTATTAATTGCCTTACTTTTTTCTATGTGGAAAGATAATCGCAGTTTATGGAATCCATCTTTATTAGTGATTGATGTATTTTTCCTCTATTTATCCGTTGCAAATCTATTTTTTAGTTTTGGAAATGAAAATGCACATTTAGTGATGATTGCAGGAATTTTACTCATTCCCGTTCTTATTCTTTTGAGTGGTTTATTTTTAATCGTTAATGGCGTTATTTTGTTAAAAAAAGAAGATTTTTCTAAAGCAAATCTATTATCTCCGATTATGGGAATTGTGATTTTATTTTTCTTTGTTTTGATGTGGATTCGAGCAGTACTTGTAACGAATGAATTTTTGTTTCATAACCATTGGATCAATATTCTAGTCATGTTCATTATTTATTCTTATATTATTTTTGGCTTTGCGTTTGTAGGATTTATGATGTACTCCTATGTCTATTTATGGTTGCCGAAGAAACAGCATTATGATTTTATAATTATTCATGGTGCCGGTTTGTTAAATGGGGAAGGGGTCAATCCTTTATTGAAAAGAAGAATTGATAAAGCTGTTCAAGCATTTCATCAATCAAAAAATCCTCATATTCGACTTATTGCCAGTGGTGGAAAAGGTAGTGATGAAAAAATATCTGAAGCATAAGCGATGTATAACTATTTAGGGGAACATACAGATGTGCCAAAAGAAGCTATTATATTAGAAGAAAAATCTACAACCACTTATGAAAATTTACTGTTCTCTAAAGAACTAGGAGAGCAATTGATTGAAAATCCACGATTTTTATTTGTAACAAATGACTATCATGTGTTTCGTACGAGCACCTATGCACGTCAAATTGGAATGTAGGGGGATGGCTTAGGTTGCTCCACTGCGAGTTATTATATTCCATCAGCTTTTATTCGTGAATATGTAGCGATGTGTGTAAAAATGAAAAAAACTCTTTATAGGGTTTGAATTACTGTATGCTCTATTGGTTATAATGTCGTATAGAGGCATATTGTGGTAAAAAGTTTAATAGATAATAGAGAAGGCATACCGATTTCGGTATGCTTTTTTATCGTGACGATTTGCACGAGAAGTCGTGACGAAAGTCATGGTATGTAGTGACTTAAGGCACTACTGAAAAAAAGAATTTTTTTCTATAATAAATTCATCAGTTAGGAAATCAGTAAAGAGGGGATAAACATGATTGTAGTAAAAAATGTAACAAAAAAATTTGGACAAAAGGTAGCTTTAGAAGAAATTTCTTTTGAAGTGAAGAAAGGAGAAATTTTCGGATTCTTAGGGCCATCTGGTTCAGGGAAAACAACAATGATTAAAATTTTAACAGGACAATTAAATGCTGATAGCGGGCAAACAGAATTGTTAGGAAAAGTATCCGAGAAGTTAACTCCAGCAGATTTAGAACAAATCGGATTAGTGAGTGATACAAGTGGATTTTATGAAAAACTAAGCCTATATAAAAATTTACAAGCTTATGCAAAATTATATGGAAAACCAAATGCACGAGTAGATGAAGTGTTAAAACAAGTTGATTTATATGAGAGTAAAAACTTAGCAGCCGAAAAACTATCAACAGGGATGAAACAACGAATGTTTCTAGCAAGAGCTTTAATTAATAAGCCACGAGTATTATTCTTAGATGAGCCAACAAGCGGATTAGATCCAACTACTTCTAAGAAAATCCATGAATTATTATTAGAACTAAAAGAAGCAGGAACAACGATTTTCCTAACAACACACGATATGAACGAAGCAACATTATTATGTGACCGTCTAAGTTTACTAAATAGAGGACATTTAATTGAATATGGAACACCTGCTTCGATTATTCAAAAATATAATCACGAGAAAAAAGTTCAATTAACATTCGTAGATGAAACACAAACAGAAATTACATTTGAAGAATTAGGACGAACAGATTTAGCACAAGTCGTTGCGATTCACTCATGTGAACCAACGTTAGAAGAAATATTTATTCAATTGACAGGAGAGAAATTAAATGATTAAACGATTAACTGCCTTAGTTTGGCTACGCACACAAGTATTATTAAGTAACACCACTTTATTAGCAACGATTTTATTACCGTATGGATTGTTAGTGTTATATAACCAATTTATGAATGCGGATGGACAACATGCTTCATATATGGTATTCATGTGTTTATCATTAGCATTCTCAGTTTCTCTAGGAAGTTTAACTTCTTTAACAATTGCAGAAGATAAGGAAAAGAAAAACTTAAAATCTTTATTACTCAGTGGTGTTAGAAATGGTGAGTATTTATTATCTGCACTATTTTATCCAGTCGTTGTTGGGCTTGTAACAATTGTAAGTTTTCCAATGATTGTAGATGCTGACTTTGGAAAACATTCAGGTGAATATTATGTAGTAGCGATTGTTGTGGGACTATGTATTGTTTTATTAAACTTATTGATTGCCTCTCTTTCTAATACTCAATCACAAGCGCAAGTGAATGGTTTAGTACCTATGATGGCTATTTCATTCTTACCATTGTTCTCTGGATTAAGTGAGACTGCTTCAAAAATTGCTCATTATACATTTATGGGAGTTTATGTAGACTTCTTTACTAAAGAAAGTTTCGAATTAAGTTTTGAAACAATTGGTGTAGCATTAGCTTGGTTAGTAGGCTTATTCTTAGTAAACTTAATTGTATTAAATCCAATACGAAAAGAAATGTTCTTAGCGAAACTAGCAAGAAAAGCTGTGTAGAGAGCGAACTAGACTTTCTTACTGTAGTATAATTGTATTATCGTATCGAGGCGCATTATGGTAGAAAGTTAAATAGATCATAGGAAAGGCATACCGATTTCGGTATGCTTTTTTGTCGTGACGATTTGCATGAGAAGTCATGACGAAAGTCATGGTAGGTAGTGACTCTAGGCACTACTGAGAAGAAGAAATTTTTCCTATAATGAATTCATCAGTAAGAGATAAAAGAAATGAGGAATATCAAATGACAAATCAATATCAAACAGAATTTCAAGAACAGAACTTGGTGAATCAGAAACAGGAATTAAAGGAGAGTATTACGCAAATCTTTAAACAATTGTTAATCTATTTAGGAATTTTCCTTGGAGTTGTTGTTGGGTTTTCAGTTGTAGCGGAAGTATTAAGGCTCCTGCCATTAGATTTTGTAACGGAAGAGCTGGTTCAAAATATTACAGATGCGGGAAATATTTTTGGTTCAGCAATTGCAATTTTAGTATTTTATAAAAAGCAAAAGATTGCCTTTCTACCAACTGTTAAAACGCATCAACAAAAGTTGAGTTTTAAACAAGTAGCTATCATTATTGTTTTATTATTAGGATGCCAATTTGTCTTTAATCAAGTAGCGAATGTTTTTGAAGTAGCTTTGAATGTGATTGGTTTCAGTGCTAAAAAAGAAGTTGAGTTGGCAACTGTTGGACATCATTCAATCATGTATTTCTTATATGCAGCATTTATGGGACCGCTAGTTGAAGAATTAGTGATGCGTGGAGGAATTGCTTATCGATTACAAAAATATGGTAAAGTATTTAGTATTATTTTTTCAGCCATTGTATTTGGATTTTTCCATATGAATTTTGTTCAAGGAGTGTTCGCTTTCTTAGTAGGAATTATGTTAGCGTATATCGCAATTGAATATAGTTTTGGATGGGCTGTTTTCTTCCATATTTTGAATAACTTTGGTTTTAATTTGATTTTAGGAACTTTCATGACAAGTATGGTTGGAGAAGCACAAGCAGAAACGATTAGTTTAACGATTATGTCTATTGCAGCAGTTGTTTCCGTAATTTTATTAGGAATGTATCGTAAGCAAATTGTTCAATATGTACAAGAAAATCGTACGGCAAAAGGAACATTTAAAGTAGCATTCTCAAGTATTTTAGGAGGCGTGTTCTTCATTATTTGTATCATTGTAGCTTTATTAGGATTACAGCCATTATAAGATGCAAAAAGTCATGAAGAATCGTGACGAAAGTCATGGTACATAGTGACTCAAGACACTACTGTAACAAAGAAAAATTTTTTATAATGAATTCATCAGTTAGGAAATCAGTAAAGAGGGGATAAACATGATTGTAGTAAAAAATGTAACAAAAAAATTTGGACAAAAGGTAGCTTTAGAAGAAATTTCTTTTGAAGTGAAGAAAGGAGAAATTTTCGGATTCTTAGGGCCATCTGGTTCAGGGAAAACAACAATGATTAAAATTTTAACAGGACAATTAAATGCTGATAGCGGGCAAACAGAATTGTTAGGAAAAGTATCCGAGAAGTTAACTCCAGCAGATTTAGAACAAATCGGATTAGTGAGTGATACAAGTGGATTTTATGAAAAACTAAGCCTATATAAAAATTTACAAGCTTATGCAAAATTATATGGAAAACCAAATGCACGAGTAGATGAAGTGTTAAAACAAGTTGATTTATATGAGAGTAAAAACTTAGCAGCAGAAAAACTATCAACAGGAATGAAACAAAGAATGTTTCTAGCAAGAGCTTTAATTAATAAGCCACAAGTATTATTCTTAGATGAGCCAACAAGTGGATTAGATCCAACCACTTCAAAGAAAATCCATGAATTATTATTAGAACTAAAAGAAGCAGGAACAACAATTTTCCTAACAACTCACGATATGAACGAAGCAACATTATTATGTGACCGTCTAAGTTTATTGAATCGAGGACATTTAATTGAATATGGAACACCTGCTTCGATTATTCAAAAATATAATCACGAGAAAAAAGTTCAATTAACATTCGTAGATGAAACACAAACAGAAATTACATTTGAAGAATTAGGACGAACAGATTTAGCACAAGTCGTTGCGATTCACTCATGTGAACCAACGTTAGAAGAAATATTTATTCAATTGACAGGAGAGAAATTAAATGATTAAACGATTAACTGCCTTAATTTGGCTACGCACACAAGTATTATTAAGTAACAGCGTTTTATTAGCAACTATTTTATTACCGTATGGATTGTTAGTGTTATACAACCAATTTATGAATGCAGATGGACTACATTCTTCGTACATGGTATTCATGTGTTTATCATTAGCATTCTCAGTTTCACTAGGAAGTTTAACTTCTTTAACAATTGCAGAAGATAAGGAAAAGAAAAACTTGAAATCTTTATTACTTAGCGGTGTTAGAAATGGAGAATATTTATTATCTGCACTATTTTACCCAGTCATTGTTGGGCTTGTAACAATTGTAAGTTTTCCAATGATTGTAAATGCAGACTTTGGAAAACATTCAGGAGAATATTTTGTAGTAGCAATTGTTGTAGGGCTATGTATTGTTTTATTAAACTTATTAATTGCTTCACTTTCTAATACTCAATCTCAAGCGCAAGTGAATGGTTTAGTTCCTATGATGGCAATTTCATTCTTACCATTGTTCTCTGGATTAAATGAGAATATTTCAAAAATTACTCATTATACATTTATGGGAGTTTATTTAGACTTCTTTACAAAAGAGAGTTTTGAATTAAGCTTTGAAACAATTGGTGTAGCATTAGCTTGGTTAGTAGGCTTATTCTTAGTAAACTTAATTGTATTAAATCCAACACGAAAAGAAATGTTTTTAGCAAAACTAACAAGAAAAGCTGTATAGAGAGCAAACTAGACTTTCGTACTGTAGTAAAGGACGGCAGCAGCTTCGCTGTAGTGACCCCAAAAAGTTAGACTTTTTTGAGACGACTTAAGTCGTCTCTTTTT